>JBIQLW010000004.1:0-161207 GCA_044463945.1 Bradyrhizobiaceae bacterium
TCGCCTGATCGCTATCCCCGGCTCAGAAGTTTCTGCTAGGATATAAGAAAATAATCCTAGGAAAAGTATCTTATGAACCGGCCTGTTTCCCGTGATCCCGAAACCCCGCCGCGCCCCGCGCGGATCGTATCCGCCGAACGCATCCCTCAGCCCGAGAGTATCCTTGAGACGATCACGCGATGCGTGGCGCGCGATTTCGGCATCGATCCACGCGCGTTGTTGGCGCCGACCCGCGGCGCGCCGCGTGTCGCCTTCGCCCGGCAGGTGGCGATGTATCTTGCCCACGTCGGTTTCGCCCAGACCTTCGCCGCGATCGGCCGCATGTTCCATCGCGATCGCACGACCGTCGCTCATGCCTGCCGCGTCGTCGAGGACGGCCGCGACGACGATCGGCTCGACAGGCGGCTTGCGGCGCTGGAGCGCGCGTGCCGGGGGCTGCCGGGCGGCGCGGGCGAGGGCTATTCGCGACGGTCGCGCTGTTCGCGGTCGCCGGAGGGGCGGCGATGAGCGGGGCGGCGCGTCAGCGCCGGCGCAATCCGCGCCACCGAA
Organism: Bradyrhizobiaceae bacterium; assembly: GCA_044463945.1. Classification (GTDB taxonomy): domain Bacteria; phylum Pseudomonadota; class Alphaproteobacteria; order Rhizobiales; family Xanthobacteraceae; genus 62-47. Next base: position 550 of record JBIQLW010000004.1, read on the forward strand.
CCGGGCGGACACCGCAGCCGGAGATCGATGCGTTCCGGGCGCAGCACCTCGATCTTTCGACGCACGAAATCATGACTGAGACAGGCTTCGCGCGCGTCGTGGTCAACGACAGCGAAAGCCCGCTGGCGTGGCTGGCGCGACGCAAGGGCCGCGACGGCCGCGCCATGATCGATCCCGTCCAGTTCGTCGCCGGCGAAAAATTGCGGGCGGACTTCACCCGCGCCCATCTCACACCGCGCGTGACATCGAGTTGGGCCGCGCCGGTCGGGCGTGGCGGTTCCGGTGGCGGGGCGGGCGAGATGACGGACGTGATTATCGCCTCGCGGCAGCGGGTGCGGCTGGCGTTGGAAGCGTGCGGGCCTGAATTTGCCGGCGTGCTGCTCGATGTCTGCTGCTTTCTGCGCGGCCTTGAGGATGTCGAGCACGAGCGCGGCTGGCCGACGCGCTCAGCCAAGGTGGTTCTGCAACTGGCGCTGAGCCGGCTGGCGCGGCACTACGGATTGGAACCGCGCGGGCAGGGTGGTCCCGGCGCGCGTCTGCGCACTTGGCTCGCGGACGGTGCGGCGTTCACCAGCGGTTAAGTTCGTTCACGAGGCTGCCGCGAGGTTCTCGCGGGCGTCGTTGCGGATGCGTTCCACCATGGCGCGCAATCCGTTCGACCGTTGCGGCGTAAGGTGCTCGCGGAACCCGAGTTCGTCGAACACCGCGAGGGCGTCGTTCGCGAGGATCTGCTGCGGGGTACGGTTGCCGTAGAGGCTGAGCAGGATCGCGATCAGGCCGCGGACGATATGGGCATCGCTGTCGCCGCGATAGCGCAGGATGATGTGACCGTCGTCGCCGCGCTCAATGCGGCGCGACAGCCAGACCTGGCTGGTGCAGCCGTTGACTTTGTTTTCTGCCGAGTGTTCCGCCTCCGGCATCGGCTCAAGCGTACGGCCGAGCTCGATGACGTACCGGTAACGGTCGTCCCACTCGTCCAACAGCGCGAAGTTGTCGCGAATCTCGTCGATATTGATCGTCATGGCCGCTCACGTTAGAGCGTTTTCAAGCGAAGCATGTCCTCGGGCTTGACCCGAGGATGGATACCGGCCTTCGCCGGCCATAGCCGGCTTCGGCCCGGCGACGGCCGGTTCGCGTAAAGAAAACGCGTCAAAACAAGAATTTAGAGCCCCGTTCCGATTCTATCGGAACGGAAATGGCTCTAGTCGCCTATGCTCTTACATAGTGACGCGGCGGGCCGAAAGCGATAATTCACGCAAAAAACGCGATAAACCGCGAAGCTGAGTTGATCGCCGTTCAACTCGGCAGCCGCCAGTCGGCGCGAAGGTCCTCGGTGGTCAGCGTGTCGGCTGACAGACCGGCGGGGCCGTGGGCCCAAGGCTCGGTGCCGGTCGAGCCGGTCTGATCCGACGCGCGCTGGTCGGTGATGATGCGATAGAGCTTGCGCGCGCCGTCCTGGGCGCGGTGGCCGATGACGGCCGCGGCGTGGCCGCCGACCTCGCAGGCCGCCGGCTGGCGGGTGCAGAACTGGGTCATGTCGCTGACCGCGGCGGTCGCGGCCGAGATCGCCTCGCTCGCGCCGACCTGCGGCAGCTTGTTGGAATCGGGTGTGGCGTCCCTCGGCAGCAGCACGAGCACCAGCCCGAGCCAGAATGCCATGCGAAGCAGGAAAAACATCTCGCGTCCCCGTCTGTTTACGCGCCCCCGTTGCGATTGGATTTCGCAATCTGCGCATTCCATACCAGCCGCCGCTAAATCCGCGGTGTTTGCGGTTGGTGCAGTTGTCGGAAAATTTGCAGAAAATTTGAGCGATTCGATTTGCCGTAAATTTTCGATTGATGGCGCGGGCCAGGACATTCGCGGCGCGCACGTATTCGGCGGCATGACGTCTACACTTTCGAAACCATAGCGGGCGCGATTTGGAAACGGCTCGTTCACCATGCGCGCCGAATGAGCGCCGCAAGCCTCGGTAAACGCGCCTCGCGGCGTCGCGTTTGGGCGCGCCGCGCGCGCCCTTAGCGTTCGCTTAAGCTCGCTCTGACACGGTGGCGCAACCAAAGAGGGGGCGTTCCGGCCCGTCAGCCGAGGCGGGCACAGCCGAAACGCATGAACGTGACAGTATCGACCATCATCAAAGGTTGTCTCGACGAATTGCTGCATCCGTCGGCGCGCCGCGACGAACTGACCTGCGCGCGGCACCGCGCCTTCATGGCGCCGCGGCTGATCGGCAGCCTGGTCGCGCTTGCGGCTTTTCCGGTGTATCTGGCGCTGCGCGGAGCGCCGACGCTGACCGAGGTTACGGGATTCGCGTGGCTGATCGTGCCGATCCTGATGTCCTACTTCCTGTCGCGGACCGGCCGCTTTGAACTGGCGCATGTGCTGTCGTCGGTCGTACTGGTGGGGCTAGCCACCACGCTTGCGATCGCGACCGGCGGCATCGGATCGTTCGCCGCGGTCTGGCTGATTGTCGCCCCGCTCGAAGCGGTGCTGTCGGCGTCGCGCCGGGTGGTTGTCTTTGCCGCGATCCTGGCGCTGATGGCGGCGGCGCTGCTGGCGGGCATGACTCATTTCGAGGCTCTGCCGGGACCCGTCGTCGATCCCGCGGCGCGCGGCCTGTTGATCGGGTTCGGCATTGCCGCGGCGACGCTCTACGCCGCCGGCCTGGCGCTTGGCGCGCAGTCGCTGGCGCAGACCAGCGCGTCGCTGCTCAATGTCGAGGAAGATCGTTACCGTCTGCTGGCGCGCCACATGAGCGACGTGATCTCCCGTCATCGCCTCGACGGGGCGGTGGAGTTCATTTCGCCCGCGGCAGAAAAACTGCTGGGCGTCACCGCTTCGGAACTGATCGGGCACGGCCTGTTCGACCGCGTCCATGTCGCCGACCGTCCCGCTTATCTGACGGCGCTGTCGGACGCCGCGCGTGGCGGCCGCGCCTGCGATGTCGCGTTCCGTGTCCGGCGCGATCACCCCGATACGACGGAGTTCGTCTGGATCGAAATGCGTTGCCGTCCGCTGGAGCCGGATGCGCGGGACGGGGGTGCGGACGACGATACGACACGGCACGAAGCCGGTGTAGTCGCGGTGATGCGCGATATCACCGACCGCAAGCATCAGGAATACGCCCTTGAGATGGCGCGCGCCGCCGCGGAGCGCGCCGACGCCACCAAGAGCCGCTTCCTTGCCACCATGAGTCACGAACTGCGCACGCCGCTCAACGCCATCATCGGCTTTTCCGAGATGATCGTGCATGAGGACGAGATGCAGATCGATGCGTCGCGCCGCAGGGAATACGCCCAGCTCATCAACGATTCCGGTCAGCACCTGCTGTCGGTGGTCAACGGCATCCTCGATATGTCGAAGATGGAGTCGGGCACCTTCGAGATTTCGCCGGAGCCGTTCGCGCCGCAGCCGGCACTGATCGGCTGCTGCAATCTGTTGGCGCTGAAAGCGCGCGACAACGGCATCGACCTTGTGACGGTCGCGCCGGAAGGGCTGCCGCAGATCGTCGGCGATCCGCGCGCCTTCAAGCAGATCGTGCTCAATCTGGTCTCCAACGCCATCAAGTTCACCGAGCGCGGCGGCACCGTGTCGGTGTCGGCGCAGGTCGAGCGCGGGCATTTCGTTCTGCGCGTCAGCGACACCGGCGTCGGGATCGGCAGCGATGATCTGCAACGGATCGGCGACCCGTTCTTTCAGGCCGGCACGACCTATCAGCGCCGCTATGAAGGCACCGGTCTTGGCCTGTCGATCGTCAAGAGTCTGGTCGCGCTGCATGGCGGCGCGTTTTCGTTGCAAAGCAAGCTGGACGAGGGCACCACCGTCACCGTCACGCTGCCCTTGACGCCGGCACCGTCACCGGCGCCGGTGACGGACAATGTCGCGACGCTGACACCGGCGCCGCGCCGGGGATGGTCGATCAATCGGATGAAGAAAAGTGCCTAAAGTGATTGCCGCCGGCGGCGGCCGCAGCCGCCGTCGTAACGCCGTTGCCGTTGATGCCAAACGTCCGTCGAAAGCGGAGCGGGGCATCGTGATGCGGGTGCTGCTGTACAGCCCGAAGGACACGCTCGCGGCGGCGCTCGCGGTCGCGGCGGTGCTCGCCATCGTGGTCAACGCGCTGTTCCTGCAAGCGGGGCGTCATCCCTCGCCGATGTTCGGCAAGACGGTGGCCGTTCCGCTGGCCGCGCCGGCCGAGACCGCGGCTCTGTTGTCTGTCAGCCCCTTGCCACGGCCGCGGCCGAGCGAAGCCGCGATCAGTCGCACGGAAGCGGCCGTCGCCGATCCCGGTCCGACCGAGACGAAAAGCATCGATGCGTCGCCTCGCCCGGCGAAGCCCGTCGCTGCCGCGCGAGCGGCTGCGCACCACGATCCGCTCGGCGACCTTATCACCTCGACGCAGCGGACCGCGAACGTCCAGCGCGCGCTGACCCGATACGGCTACGGCCAGTTGAAGCCGACCGGCACGCTGGGGCCGGACACCCAGGCGGCCATCCAGAAGTTCGAGCGCGAACGCAAGCTGCCGGTGACCGGGCAGATCTCGACGCGGCTGGTGCGCGAACTGAGCGCGGTGACCGGCCAGGGGATCGACTGATCTGGCGTCCGCGCCGCCGCCGGCTTATCGTGACCGCATGAGATTGAAATCAGCCATCTGGGTCGCCGCCTATCTGCGTCGCTGCCAGACCGAGGGAATCTTCGGCGCGGTGCGCCGGCGCGGCGCCGAAGAAGCGGGCGCGGTGTTCGTGAAGCTGGCGCTGCTCGACGGCCACGCCTGGCTGTTCACGCCGGCGCCGCAGACCGCCTATGACGACAGGCATCCGGTGGAGCGCATGTTCGTGCCCACCTCGCCCGCGCCGGTGGACGAGCGGGCGGTCGAGGACCGCATCGCCAAGGAAGTGCGGTTCGATCCCGATGTCTGGATCGTCGAGATCGAGGACAAGTCGGGCCGCCATTTCCTCGATCTGGCGAAAACCTGACGCGAGCGGAGCCTCACTCGTCGATTGCACGGGAAGCGCCTGTCCGCCGGATCGTGTCGGGGGCCGCGTGCGACGCCTCTAGCCGCGCCACCGGCTGGCTCGCGCGCGCGCGATGGCGCTCGTCGTCATGCAGCATTGGCCGATACTTCGCGCGTGCCGTCGGCATCGCCGCCCCTTGCCATGCCGCGAGCAGAACCCGTGCCGTGTGCTCGCTCAGCCTGTCGTAGAGCCGCGACAGCCGATAGACCGTTGTGACCGATGCGCCGATCTCGGGGTCGAGAAACAGCAGCACGCGCTGGAACGCCTCGCTGCTCATGCCCAGCGCTTTGAGCGCGCAGGCGAGCGGCTCGCCGCCGCCGTCCTGCACCACGCGCGCCGCGATCCGCGACGGCAACAGCAGCGCCTCGCCCAGTTCGAGCGTGAAGTTTTCGGCATCGGCGACGAACGCCGCCATCTCCAGCGTTTCGATCGCCTGCCTTGCGCGCGCCGCCGCGATGCGCGGCGCGGCCCTGAGCGGCGAGTCCGCAAGATGAAACAGGATCGCCGTGCGCTTGCTTGAATCGGCTGCGAAGAACAACTCGCTGATCTCGGCCGCATCGTCCGGCAGCATCATGAGCGCCGGCGTTGGCGATGTCTCGGTCGTGCGCTCGCCGGCGTCGCCCGCATCGCGCGGCGGCTCCGGTTCGATGGCGCGGGCGCGGGGCGGCGGTTGCTGCGCCGTCGCCGGATGAATCCCGAGCCTGTGGGCAATCGCGGCCGGCGTGTGCGGATAGATGGCGAGCCGGGCGCGAACCGCCGCGCGCGTCGCGTCGTCCACTTGATCGATCAGGCGCGTCGCCAGTTCGACGAACTGACGCTCCTCGTCATCGGTATGCGATGTCGTCTGAACGTAAATATCGGTCAGCACCCGCAGCAGCGTCGGGCGGATATCGACACCCTCGCGCCGGGAGAGCGTCATCAGGCCGTCGAGGCCGGAGAGCAGAGGAGGTGTCGTCGTCATATCGCGTGAACGCTTTACCGGGGAACTCGATAGCGGGAGTCTAGCCCGGTGGTTTTAACGAGCGGTTAACCATGACGGATATTAATGAGACGACGTGGCCAGCCTGTTCTGGTGGGGCGACAGGAGAGCGAAATGGGCATTGTGATTCATTTTCCGGTCGAAGCGGCGTCGCGCCGGTGTGGTCCGGCGGCGGACATGGCCCGATCCGGAACCACGGGCGCCGTGCTGATCCTTCCGGTGGTGCGGATCGAGCGCGCGGCAGAGGAAACCAACGGAAACAGCCCGGACGAGGGAACCGCGCCGGGGCGTCGTCGCCGTCGTCGCGCGCGCTCCTGAATCGCATCGGAGCGTTTCCATGACCGGCATGGCGTGGCGGAAGCGGCCGGCGGGCGCGCCGTTGCTGTGCCTGATGCTTGCGGCGGCGCTCGGCGGCTGTAGCGGCGGCGACTTTGGCCGCGCGCGCTCCGACGTCCGCACCGACGACATGCACCGATGGATCGGCGTGGAGGCGACGGCGAGCGTCGGCCTGCCGGCCTCGCAATTCCAGCTCACCGATAACGAACGGCTGTTGCGCGATCTCGCCCATCCGTTGATCGAGCCGCCGCATTCGCGCCCGGCAAGGAAGACCGTCGTCGGCGACTATGAACCGATGCCGTCACCGTGGCGCGAGAAGGTCGCGTTCGACCGCACCGCTTACGGCAAGCTGCTGCTCGATGAGCCGCACCGCTCGCACGCCTCGCGTTACGCGCAGTTGATGGATGACGTGCGAAACGATCTGACGCGGTTCGATTCGTTTTTCGCAACCGCCGATCGCGTGATCAGCCTCGATCGCAAACGCCACGCCAGCCTGAAATACGTGTCCGAACTGTCGCCGGCGGAGCGCGGCGACGCCATCGCCCGCATGGAAGAGAACGCGCTGATCGTGCAATGGGTGCGCCAGTGCCTGCAACGGCGGATCTCGTCCTATCGCTGGGCGCTGGAGCGGCTGGTGGTTCACGCGCCGGATGGCGCAGCCGCCGATGCCGACCGTCTCATCAGGCAGCTTGCCGCGCAGGCCGACGACATCGCGATCACCTCGCCGCCGGTGCCGGGCCGCGTGCTGACGACGCGAGGCTAGAGTCTTTCCGCTTTTGGCGGAATCGTCCGTCGTCATGCGCGGGCTTGATCCGCGCATCCATCTTTCTGCAAAATGATGCTTGCTGAAAAATGATGGATTGCCGGGTCAAGCCCGGCAATGACGCCTCATGCTCAAACAAAAACTGAACATCAGCGGCCGCGCGCGGGTTTCTCCGGCGCGTCGGGCTGCACCTTGCAGGTGGCGGCGGCGAGCGAGGCTTGCGCCTGCGCCATCAGGCCGGGATCGGCCGCCAGCGCCTTGAGCACGATGAGGCCGGTTGCGGTCGGCGAATCCACGATCAGACGGTCGGCTGCGGTGATCTCCTCGTCCTCGGGAAGGGCGGCGTGCTGCGCCTCGGTCATCAGATCGAGTTCGATCACCTTGCGGCCGGCGGAGCGGTCGTTGATCGCGTAGTAGACGATATCGCCGTCAGTGTAGAACGACACCGACGTATATGCCTGGCTCACCGGCACCGCGAGCTTGATCGGCCCACTGGCAAGATCGTAGCGGCAGATCGCGGTGGCGAAGGCCGGATCCATGAACGGAAGCGGCGTGCTGGTCGGATCGGCAAGCGGCAATGCTTTCACCGCATTGACCGGCGTCAATCGTTCGAGCCGCGAATAAGCGTCCTGCGAGGCGATGCGCGGCAGCGCCAGCACGCTGACCAGATGCACCAGGGCGCCGAGCAACAGCCCTGCGAAGATCGTCGCCAGCCACCGGATCATGGGCACCCCGCCGTGGTGATCGTCGGCATCGGCGCGTCGCGTTGCGTCCGCGTGCCGATTCCGACCGGCGTATCGTAGAGTCGCAGCATCAACTGATAGCGCTCGATGCCGCCGGTCGGCAGCCAGTTGCCGGATCGCGCGCGCGCGGCGAGGCGGATCGCGAACGAGCCGTCGGCATTGCGGACGATTTCCTCGCTGGTGAAGCCGTAGCGTTGCAGCGCGTTGGCCACCAGACGCCCCTTGGTATCGTAGAGCGTCAGCGTCCAGAAACGCGCCGGCGGCGTCACGCCGCCGACGGTGACGTCGCAATGGCCGTCGAGCGGCCGCTTGTTGTCGTCCGCGGTGGCGATGAAGGCGATGCCGTCGCCGGTGCCGAGCGGCAGTTCGCCGCTGCGCACCACGCTGGCGCGCGTATACGGATTGATCTCGGTGGTGCCGACACGCGGCCGCGCGGTCCATGCGCCGATGGTCAGCGTGCCGAAGTCGGTGCCGCGAGTCACCGTCGTCCAGGTCGCACCGAGGCCGACCACGGTCGCGAGAACCAGCACCAGCAATGAGGACAGGATCAGCCGCACGATGGGATCGCGATCGTTATTGTCATGCCGGACGACAGCATCAGTTGTTCGGCATCGGGAGGCGGGGAGGATTTTCCGCCGGCGCCATCGACGCAATGCCGCGCACGCCCGCCGCCGAGCCGGTGGTGATCGCGCCGGCGGGCTCCGTGGTCGAGGTCTTGCCGACGGTCTTGCCGGCTTCGTCCAGCAGCTTCTCGATGCGCACCAGAATCTCCGCGCCGCGCCGCGTCAGGATCGGCGGCGGACCGGCGCGCGCGTCGTCGTCGAGCGCGGCCAGCGCCGCCGCATTCGCCGCAGACGGCTTGGCGGGTGTGTCGATGCCGGCGATGGACTTGATCTCCACGCCCTGATGCGCGGCGACCATGATGTCGTGCCAGGTCTGTGCCGGCAGCGAGCCGCCGGTCATGCGGTTGGTCGGCGAGTAATCGTCGTTGCCGTACCACACCGCGCAGGTGAAGTTGCCGGTGTAGCCGACGAACCAGGCGTCGCGATAATTGTTGGTGGTGCCGGTCTTGCCCGCGGTTGGAATGCCGTCGAGCGCGGCGCGGCGCGCGGTGCCCTCGCTGACGACGTGACTCATCATGCCGGCCATGTCGGCGGCGACGGAAGCCGGAATCGCCTGCCGCGGCTGCGGCCCGTCGCGATCCCAGCGCCACACCAGTTCGCCCATGCCGGTGCGCACTTCGAGAACCGCGTGCGGCGTCACCGCCTTGCCCTTGTTCGGGAAGGTGGCATAGGCGACGGCATGTTCGAGCACGTTGACCTCGTCGGCGCCGATCGGCAGCGACGGCGTATCCGGCAGCGGCGACTTGATGCCGAACTTGCGCGCGACCTCGACGATCTTGGCGCGGCCCGCCTTCGGTCCGCCCTTGCCGCCGAGCGCGATCGACAGCTTCACCGGCACGACGTTGATCGAGCGGGTGATCGCCTGCGTCAGCGTCACCGAGCCGGAATAGGAGTGGCCGTAATTCTGCGGGCACCAGTTGCCGATGCACACCGGGCCGTCGACGATGATCGAGTTCGGCTTGTAGCCGTTGAGCAGCGCGGTCGTGTAGACATACGGCTTGAACGAGGAGCCGGGCTGTCGCATCGCGTCGGTGGCGCGGTTGAACTGGCTTGCGCCGTAGTCGCGGCCGCCGACCATCGCACGCACGCCGCCGTCGAGATCGGCGAGCACGGCCGCGGCTTGCGTGGCGTGATAGTCGCGGCCGAACTGGCGCAACTGATTTTCGACCGCGGCTTCGGCGGCGCGCTGTACGTTCATGTCGATCGCGGTGCGCACCACGAAGACGCGCTCGCTATAGGATTTCGGAAACGTGTCGACCAGCCTGCGCATCTCGTCGAAGGCCCAGTCGAGATAATAGTTCGGGGAGTTTTCGTCGCGGCGGTCGACGGCGACGGCCGGATTGCGCCGCGCGCCGAACACCTGGCCCTCTGTCATGAAGCCGGCCTCGACCATGTTGTCGAGCACGACGTTGGCGCGGGCGCGCGCCGCCGGCAGGTTGATGTGCGGCGCGTATTTGGTCGGCGCCTTGAACAGGCCGGCGAGCATCGCCGCTTCCGCGAGATTGACGTCGCGCACCGACTTGTTGAAATAGAAGTGCGCCGCGCCATCGACGCCGAAGGTGCCGCCGCCCATATAGGCGCGGTCGAGGTAGAGCTTGAGGATTTCGTTCTTGGTCAGCCGCGTCTCCAGCCAGATGGCGAGGAAGGCTTCGTTGACCTTGCGCTCGATGGTGCGCTCATTGCTGAGAAACAAATTCTTGGCGAGCTGCTGGGTGATCGACGATCCGCCCTGCCGCACGCCGCCGGCCTGCGCGTTGGTCACCAGCGCGCGGAAGGTGCCGGCGATGTCGATGCCGAAGTGATCGTAGAAGCGGCGGTCCTCGGTCGCGAGCGTCGCCTTGATCAGGTTGTCGGGAAAGTCCTCCAGCGGAATCGCGTCGTTGTGCTTGATGCCGCGACTTCCGATCGGATTGCCGTAGCGGTCGAGGAAGGTCACCGCGAGATCGGATTTCTTCAGCCAGTTGTCGTCGGCGGTTTCGCGGAACGCCGGCACCGCGAGCGCAAGTAACAGGATCAGACCCGCCAGTCCGATCGTCGCCGCTTCCGACAACGGCTCGATGAAGATCCAGCGCTTCCAGCGGCCGACATAGAAGCGGTCCATGAAAGCGGAGTAGCGCTCGTAGAGTTCACGGCTCGCCGCGCCCGATGCGAACACGCTGGAGTCGATGCGCGCGTCGAGGTCCAGCAGCGCGTGCCGGATTCGTTGTTTCCAGTCGGTCGGCAACAGATGGCGCACCGGGACCCTTGACCTTCGCGGCGTTCGAACGCCCGGCCTGAGCGCTCTCACACGTCATCCGGGAATGTTGCGGCAATCCCGTGGCGCTTTTACGTCCGGACCGGCGCGGCCATCTTCTAGCCGAGCGCGGACCATAAACCAATGGTGTCGTTGGCTTTTCCGCCGGTAGGGTGAACCGCGCGGGGGCGCCTTGCCGGAAATCCGGGGATAGCGGGACGCCCGGTCGCTTGCGCGGCGGGTCGCGCTGCCTCTACACCATGCCGAGCAACCCCGCACGGACCCTTCGATCGCATGACCCGCAAAGCGCCGCAGCCTTCGCCTCAGGAGGGTTTCTTCTGGAAAACCAAGACGTTGGAAGAAATGACCAGCGCCGAATGGGAAAGCCTGTGCGACGGCTGCGGGCGCTGCTGCCTGGAAAAGCTGGAGGATGAGGACACCGGCAAGATCTATTTCACCCATGTCTCGTGCAAACTGCTCGATGCCGGAACCTGTAGCTGCAAGGACTACGCCAATCGTTCGGCCAAGGTCGCGGACTGCGTGCGGCTGACGCCGGAGAACGTCCGCACCCTGAACTGGCTGCCGCCGAGCTGCGCCTACAAGCTGGTGGCGGAGGGGCGGGACCTCTACTGGTGGCACCCGCTGATCTCCGGCGATCCCAATACCGTGCATGAAGCCGGGGTGTCGGTGCGCGGGCGGGTGTTCGGCAGCGAGGACGATGTTCCCGATTCGGAATTGGAGGATCACATCGTGCGCTGGCCGGCGCTGCTGCCGAAACGGGCGCGGCTGAGGAAGCGGCCGGCCTGACAAAGCGCGTACGGCGTTCTCACGATCCCGTCATGGCGTATGCAGCGCCGCGCGCCACCCATGCGCCGGACCGGCTGGGCGGATCACGTCCGGCACGGTAAGGAGTTGCGAGGTGACCGTGCGGCACCTGCGGCGCCAAAGCGCCGGGCCATCTTTCAGCAATTGCGATGAACAGGTTCGAACCCCAGGATAGCGGATCGGGTGAGGTGTGTCCTTTGTCCGACACGGAGGCGCGGCGGCTCGCCGACGAGGTGATCCGGCTCGACGGCAACAGCGGCGGCGGCGATGCGCTGACGAAGCGCGAGGTTCACACCATCCTGTTGAGCCTGATGCTGACGATGTTCCTGGCCGCGCTGGACCAGACCATCGTCGCCACCGCGCTGCCGACCATCGGCGGGCAGTTCAGCGACGCCGCCAACCTGTCGTGGATCATTACCGCCTATCTGCTGGCCTCGACCGCGGTGGCGCCGGTGTTCGGCACCTTGAGCGACATCTACGGCCGCAAGGCGATGCTGATGTTGTCGCTCGGCTTGTTCATCGCCGGATCGGTGGTGTGCGCGCTGGCCCCCAGCATGACGGTGCTGATCCTGGCGCGCGGCCTTCAGGGGCTCGGCGGCGGCGGCATCATGCCGATCGTCCAGACCATCATCTCCGACGTGGTGAGTCCGCGCGAGCGCGGCCAGTACCAAGCCTATTTCAGCGGCGTGTGGGTGGCGGCCGGTATCGGCGGCCCGGTCCTCGGCGGGGTGTTCGCCGAGCACCTGCACTGGTCGATGATCTTCTGGATCAACCTGCCGCTGGCGGCGGCCGGGCTCGCGCTGCTGCTGCCGCGCATGAAACGGATCCCGGTGTTTCATCGCCGCCGCAAGGTGGACTGGCTCGGCGGCGTGCTGCTGATGGCGGCAGCGGTGATCCTGACGCTGCTGTTGACCTGGGGCGGCACGCGGATCGCGTGGTCGTCGCCGCAGGCGCTGGCGATGCTCGGCGCAACAGTGGCGCTGGCGGCGCTGTTCGTCTGGCACGCGCTGCGCATCGACGAGCCGTTCCTGCCGCTGCCGCTCTTGGGCGGCCGCGTGGTGCCGTTCGGCATCCTTGCCGGCGGCTGCGCGGTCGGCGCGGTGGTCGGGCTGACGGTGCATCTGCCGATCTATTACCTCGTGGTCTACGGCCTGAGCGCGAGCGAGGCCGGACTGGCGCTGATCCCGCTGGTGGCGGTGTCGGTGCTTGGCGCGTGGACCGCGGGACGGGTGATGGCGACGCTGCCGCGCTACAAGCTCGCCGCCGTGATCGGCACCGGAACCGGCGTGGTGATGGGGCTGGTGATGATGGTGACGACGCTGCCGCTGTGGGCGTTGCTGACGGTGCTGTCGGCGTTCGCCTTCGGGCTCGGCACCACGTTTCCGGTGAGTGTGGTTTCGATCCAGAACGCGGTGGCGCGGCCGCAGATCGGCACCGTGACCGGCGCGATGAATTTCTTCCGCGCGCTGATGGCGTCCTTCGCGGTGGCGGCGATGACGGCGGCGCTGTTGATCGCGCTGGGGCAGGGCGTGGCGGCGCCCGACGCCACCGGCCATGGCGTTGCCGCCGATGCCTTCCACAACGCCACCGCCGCCGAGATGATCGCGGCCTTCCGCTACGTGTTCGGCGTGGCGGTGGCGCTGATCACCGTCGGCTTCCTGTGCATGGTGATGATGGAGGAGCGCCCGCTCGCCGGCCCGGAGGTCGCGCCCCCGGTCGAGATGGCGGAGTGAGGACGGGTGCGCCGGCAGTCCACCGCCTGGCGCCGGGTGACATATTTAGGAATTTATACCTTGACAGCGTGACGCTGCTCGGGTAAGGTCACGCCATACTCCACAATTGGGTCCGGCGGCAATTGGGTCCGGCGGAGAGGCCACGGCAAACCTTCGCGCAAGACAGATGGCGCGATGGCTTCCGGCGGCGTTCGCGCGACATTTGCGCGCCGCGTTCAACCCATTGAGCAGGAACAATCATTCTTCGCCATGCGTTGCCTCGATGTCGATACGTGATGAGCGGTCGGCACCGAAACGCGGTTCCAACGCGAGGATGCAATGGCAACCAAGAAGCACGGACAGATCATCGAAACGCCGACCGAGGCGCGCCAGGCTGAACCGGGACCGTCGATGCTTGCCTTGCTGGTGGTCAGCACGGGCTTGGCTATCGTCATTCTCGGCATCATCTGGTTCGTCTTCTTTCAGAGTTAAGGAACATCCGCGCGCCGCGAGGGCGGGACGCGGCGGCGAAGCCGGGACGGATGGCCGGATTTTCCATCCGGCCGTGACGAGTGATGACGCCCGCGTGGCAACGCGGGCGCGCGGGGCAATTCAGACATGGTGGCGAAGCGCACGACAAAACCGGCACGAACGCCGGAGGGTTCGACGCGCGCCCGCGCGACGGCCGCCGCCGCCAAGCGAACGACGCGCGCACCCGCGAAGAAGGCGAAGCCAAAGACCGCCGCCGCGACCACGACGGCCAAACGCGCGGGCGTGCTGAAGCGCAAGACGACCGTCGCCAAAACGCAGAAGCTGGTCGATGCCGAACCGCTCGTCGTCGATGACGGCGACGACGTCGCCAAGGCGAAGATCGCAAGCCTGCGCGAGGCCAAGGCCAACCCGGCCGACCATCGCGGCCGCGCCAGGCGCAGCGCGGTGGACCGGCTGAACGATCCGCCGCCGGCGGCGGGCGCGGTGCTGATCGAGCGCGTCAGCCGCGCCATCGAACGCGAACTGACGCAGATCGAGGCGATCGTCGGCGGCCATCATGTCGCGCCGCGCCGGCGCACCGAGAACGAGCGGCGAACAGGACTGTAAAACACCGCAAAACAGTAAAACTTGAGTCCAGCGAAATCAGCAGGTTAGAGGCCGGAAGATGAAATGTGCGACTTCGGCAGCGGCGGGTTGTCGTCGGGCCGCTCGCCCGACCGCCTCGACGCGCTGGTGTGGGCGATCACCGCCCTCACCACCGCCGCCCGCGCCGCGCCAAGGGTGCGCGGGCTGTGAGGGGGGATAGACGACATTGGCCACAAACACATACGTCACCCGCGGGCTTGACCCGCGGGTCCATCTTGCAAGGTGGATGGATCGCCGGGTCAAGCCCGGCGATGACGTTGGGGATGGAGCGGCGATTTTGCCCGCGTCGTGTGCGGGCGTTAGCGAATGATGTCGTCATACAAGTCCCGCCAGTCCGGATTGTCGCGCACGATCAGATCAATCTTCCACTTACGCGACCAGTGCTTGATGTTCTTCTCGCGCTGGATGGCGGCGAGGATAGACTCGTGAGGCTCAAAATAGACGAGCCGCTTGACGCCGTACTTGCGCGTGAAGCCTTCGGCTAATCCCTCGCGATGCTCATAAATGCGGCGAACGAGATCGTTGGTGACGCCGACGTAGAGCGTTCCGCCCGCGTGGCTGGCGAGGGTGTAGACCCAGTAGCTCATTCAAGGATGATGGATTGCCGGGTCAAGCCCGGCAATGACAATTTCGAGGAGATACGATGCTGTATCGTCTGAAGTCGCTGTTTCGCCCGCCCGAAGCCAAGGCGAGCCGGACCGCGCAGGTGCTGGCGTTTGCGCGCACCGGGCGGGCGCGCTGGACGCCGCGCGATTATGCGGCGCTGGCGCGCGAGGGCTATCTCGGCAACGCCATCGTGCATCGCGCGGTGCGGCTCGTCGCCGAGAACGCCGCCGCGTGCAGCTACATGGTGTTCGAAGGCGCGCAGGAGCGCGAGGCGCATCCGCTGTCAGCGCTGCTGGCGCGGCCGAATCCGCGCCAGGACGGCGCGGCGTTCCTCGAAGCGGTGGTGGCGCATCTGCTGCTCGCCGGCAATGCCTATGTCGAAGCCGTGGCGCTCGACGACGCGGTGCGCGAGCTTTATGCGCTGCGGCCCGACCGCATCAAGGCGGTGCCGGGCGCGGACGGCTGGGCCGAAGCCTACGACTACAGCGCCGGCGGGCGCAGCGTGCGGTTCGATCAGTTCGCGTCAAGGGTGCCGCCGATCCTGCATCTCACCTTCTTCCATCCGCTCGACGATCACTACGGACTCGCGCCGCTGGAGGCGGCGGCGGTGGCGGTGGACACTCATAACGCCGCGGCGCGCTGGAACAAGGCGCTGCTCGACAACGCGGCGCGGCCATCCGGCGCGCTGGTCTATGCCGGCCCCGAGGGCGCGGTGCTCTCCGACGCGCAGTTCGATCGCCTGAAGCGCGAACTCACCGATACCTATCAGGGCGCGGCCAATGCCGGCCGCCCGCTGCTGCTCGAAGGCGGGCTCGACTGGAAGGCGATGTCGCTGTCGCCGAAGGACATGGACTTTCTCGAAGCCAAGCACACCGCCGCGCGCGAGATCGCGCTGGCCTTCGGCGTGCCGCCGATGCTGCTCGGCATTCCCGGCGACAACACCTACGCGAATTTTCAGGAGGCCAACCGCGTGTTCTGGCGGCAGACCGTGCTGCCGCTGGCTTCGCGCGTCGGCGCGGCGCTGGCGCAGTGGCTGGCGCCGCAGTTCGGCGACGGCATCCGCCTCGTCATCGACACCGACAGGATCGAGGCGCTGGCCGCCGACCGCAACGCGCTGTGGGAGCGCGTCACCAACGCGACGTTCCTCACCCTCAACGAAAAGCGCGAGGCGGTCGGCTACGCGCCGGTCGAGGACGGCGAGCGCTTTGTGTGAGGCCGTGTCCCGGGCGCGACGCGGCATTCTTATGCCGCCTCGCAGAACCGGGACCATTCCAGCGGCGTCCTGTCGAGACGGTCCCGGCTCTGCATCGCACCACGCGGAAGACCGCGCGTTGCGATGCGTCCGGGACACGCGCAGCGGAAATAGCATGTCCGAATTGATCGACACCTTCATCGCGCGCGGCGATCTCGCGCATCTGGCGCTGTTCCTGTGGGCGATGGCGGCGAGCGGGGCGCTGGTGTTCGCGCTGCGCGAACTCGCCGCCGCCTCGCGCCGCTTCGACGATTTCATCCGCGAATTGTCGCGTTTCAACCGCCGCGCCCGCGGCAAGCACAGGGATTTCGAGTGATGGACACGCTGCACAGCATGATGCGGACGTTGCGGCCCGAAACCAAATCCGGCGCCAGTCATCTCAACGTGTTCCGCGAGTTTCTGCGTCACCTCGACAGCATCCAGCGCAAGGCGCCGGCGAAGGTCGCGCGTCCCGTCCGTGCCAAACCTTCGCGCCGCAAGGCCGCGAAGCGCGCGCGCTGAAGCTGGCAGGATCATCCGCTCTCATTCACATGCACTCCGTTTCGCGAGATTGTCCATGCACGCCCCCTTGCCGTCCGCCTCGCGCATGGCGCTGTCGCAGGACGGCGTCATCGAAGGCTACGCCAGCCTGTTCGGCGAGATCGATCAGGCGCGCGACATGATGATGCCCGGCGCGTTCGCGCAGACGCTGCGGCAGCGCGGCTTGCGCAAGATCCCGATGCTGTTTCAGCACGACGCCTCCGAGCCGGTCGGCATCTGGCTGGAATTGCGCGAGGACATTCGCGGGCTGTGGGCGCGCGGCCGGCTGATTCCCGACGTCGCGCGCGGCCGCGAACTGCTGGCGCTGGTGCGGGCGGACGCGATCGACGGGCTGTCGATCGGCTACCGCACCGTGCGCGGCCGCGTCGATCCGCGCTCGCGCATCCGCAAGCTCTATCAGGTCGATCTCTGGGAAATCTCCATCGTCACCTTCCCGCTGCTCGCCGGCGCGCGCATCGCCGGCGTCAAGGCAACGACCGCGCCTTGCGCCGTGCGCCGCCTCGCGCGGCGACGCGTCGGGACGGGGCGAGAGCGTGTTGCGTGAAGGGGGCGAGGTGACGACGATGAATCCAGCTTACGAGACCGCACGGCAGGGGCGCTGGCTGCGGCCCGACGCCCATCGCTGGCTGCGCCCGGACGCGGCGCGCTTCCTCGTTCCCGGCACCGATCCGGCAAGCGTGTTTCCGGCGCTGCAACGCAAATTCAATCCGGATCAGCCGCGCGTGCCCGCCGGAAATCCGGACGGCGGCCAGTGGACGGGGGGTGAATCTTCGGAAGCTATCTCTGACGCGAATGTTGATCCTATTGTTCCGGGTGCGCGTTACGCTAATGTCGTCAGGATTTGTGTTGCGGGTTCTCGTTCGTTAACCACCGACTATCTGGGCAACAAAACGTTTTGGGTCATCTACGATTGCGCCGGAGGGCGGTCGTTTCGTGTTCAGGGGACCGGCCACAGCTTTCCGGGAATTCTCCTCGATAGGTTTCGATAATCTCAATGTTGTAGGTGTTCTCGGAGATCGACCATGAACGGCAGGCAGGACCATTATTTCAGGCACCCGCGCTCGGTCACGATATCCGCCGCGGCGATGAGGCACGCTCGCACCTTTGCGAAGTCGGTCGGCGGTTCGGAGCGGGGCGGCCGGGTGGTGGCCTTCAACTGGGCGGATCAGGTCAGCGAACGTGACAGCTTGCATGATACGGAGCGCCAGCTCGGAGCCTGTCTGATGATCGGCGCTTATCAGCGCGATCAGGTTCCGGCGGACGCGGTTGCCGTGAGCGACGGCGTCGCCCTGACGATCCATGTCCCGGACCATGCCTGGCCGTCGCCGACCCGAAGACTGATCGATGTTGACGACGCGAAGCCGTTCGGCCTGACGCTGCGCTGAGTGGAAACGGAATCCGCGACATGGAGATCGCGTGGCGCGGGTCGCGGTACATGGAGAGGTGGGAGGGTATGGTGAATTCAATTTACGAGACCGCGCAGCGCGATCGCTGACTGCGGCCCGACGCCCATCGCTGGCTGCGCCCGGACGCGGCGCGCTTCCTCGTTCCCGGCACCGATCCGGCAAGCGTGTTTCCGGCGCTGCAACGCAAATTCAATCCGGATCAGCCGCGCGTGCCCGCCGGAAATCCGGACGGCGGCCAGTGGACGGATGGCGGGGGAGGCGGTGTTGAACTCGTTCAGTACCGGCCTGAGAAGCGTCCGGTGGATTTGCTCGAAGAGCGTGCGCGAGGCGGACATGCTGTCGAGAGGCATGTCGGGCGTAGTAATCAAACCTTGCTTAATAGCCTTCGTCAGACCCTTTCCTCCATGGAGGGCAAAGGCGATTTCGGGGACGGATTGCGCGAGGGATCATTCCCTTCGATGGAAGCGGCGAACAAGCTGGTCAATGCAACGATTGCACGAAATCCGGATAAGGTCGATAAAGTCGTCAACGGGCTTTCGGGGCGGGAGGACCTTGACGCGATGTTCGGCTCACCGACCGGCAGCGAGGCCTATGCGGCCTCCGAGCGCGTGCAACCCTATATCAGGCCGACTTACGGTGTCCGGGTCGTTATCGTGCCTGATCGGACCAGTGCGCGAGGTTATCGCGTTGAAACTGCATTTCCTCGGAATCGATAGGGTCGCGGATCATGGCGAAATACGAGGTCGAAATCTATATCGAGGGCGTGGAATTGCGTTTGTCATGGCATGATGAATGCGAGTACTGGCTCGGACGAAAGTTCCTCGCGCAACTCGACGATCTTCCGGAAGAACAACGCCAGCAAGACCCGAACCATCTCGAATGGTATAGCATCACAAAGGAGCAGTTCGAGAAGCTGCTCGATTTTCGCAAAGAACTACGGGAAAAACGTCAAGGCGGTTGACCGCACGCGGACATCTCGTGGGACAGGATTTGCCGCTCAGCTTTTGAACCTGAGCGCCAGCCCGAGGCCGATGATGGCGCCGACGCAGATCGCCGCGCCGCCGGCCGCCATGCCCCAGTTGAAGAAATACTGAACCACCGCGACGAAGGATTTGTCGACGGCGCTGCCGAACAGCACGAACGAGGCCGAGAACAGGCCAAGCAGCACGGCGGCGAGCGCGATGCCGAGCCACGCGCCACGGCGTCTGTCGGGACGCATCGCGATCCACGCCGCGCCGGCCCCGGCCACCGCAAGCACAGCCCAGACAAGAATCAGAAAGCGCATGACACGGCCCGGATGCGAGTTTCGCTGCGGCGAGTTGTAGCGCATGGCGCGGCGAAGTTGAAGCGAGGCCGTGTCCCGGGCGTCCAGTCCGTGCAACGGCGTCGTGTCCCGGGCGCGACGCGGCGTCCTCGATGCCGCTTCGCAGAACCGGAACCGCTTCAGCGGCATCGTGCCGGGACACGGCGTGGACCTTGCACATTCACTCACCATCAGCACCACCACCCATCACCACCAGGAGAACCTCATGGACTTCGACATCACCGAGACCGCGCCGGAGCACAAGTCCGGCATCGCCTACGCCGCGCGTGACAGCTACGACGACCTGCGCGTCACCTTCGAGGATTTCAAGGCGGCCAACGACGAGCGGCTGAAAGCGCTGGAGCGCAAGCGCGCCGACGTGCTGCTGGAGGAGAAGGTCGACCGTATCAACGCCGCGCTCGACCTGCAAACCAGACGGATGGACGAGCTGGCGCTGCGCCAGGCGCGGCCGGCGCTGGAGGGACGCGGCAGGCTCGTCTCCGATGCGAGCGCGCGCGAGCACAAGAGCGCGTTCGACGCCTATGTGCGCGCCGGCGAGGCGGGCGGGCTGCGGGCGCTGGAAACCAAGGCGATGTCGGCGGGCTCCGATGCCGACGGCGGCTATCTGGTGCCGCCCGAACTCGAACACGAGATCGGGCGCAGGCTTGCGGCGATCTCACCGATCCGCGCCATCGCCGCGGTGCGGGAGATTTCCGGCAGCGTCTACAAGAAGCCGTTCATGACCGCCGGGCCGGCGGCAGGCTGGGTCGGCGAAACCGATGCGCGCACGCAGACCACCTCGCCGACGCTGGACGCGCTGTCGTTTCCGGCGATGGAGCTTTACGCCATGCCGGCGGCGACCGCGAGCCTGCTCGACGATTCCGCCGTCAACATCGACGAGTGGATCGCCTCCGAGGTCGAACTGACGTTCGCGACGCAGGAGGGCGCGGCCTTCGTCAACGGCGACGGCAGCAACAAGCCGAAGGGCTTTCTGCAATCCGACACCGTCGCCAACGGCTCGTGGGCGTGGGGCAAGCTGGGTTATGTCGCCAGCGGCGGGGCCAGCGGCTTCGCGGCCTCCCACCCCTCCGACGCGCTGGTGGACCTGATCTACGCGCTGAAGGCGGGCTATCGCCAGAACGGCGTCTTCGTCATGAACCGCAAGACCCAGGCCGCGATCCGCAAGTTCAAGGACGCCGGCGGCGGCTACCTGTGGCAGCCGCCGGCGCAGGCGGGCGGGCGTGCCTCGCTGATGACGTTCCCGCTGGTCGAGGCCGAGGACATGCCGGACATCGCGGCGAATTCGCTGTCGATCGCGTTCGGCGATTTCCTGCGCGGCTATCTCATCGTCGATCGCACCGGCGTGCGGGTGCTGCGCGATCCCTATTCCGCCAAACCCTACGTGCTGTTCTACACCACCAAGCGGGTCGGCGGCGGCGTGCAGGACTTCGACGCCATCAAGCTGATGAAGTTCGCCGAGAGCTGAGGGCGACCCGGCATGACCGGACTCCCTCTCCCCGTTCTGACGGGGAGAGGGTTGGGGTGGATAGGCAGAGTTGGGCGTTATACGCCAGCTGTCGGCACGTTCATGGAAGCTCTCGATCAGGCCCATGACCTCAAGGGGCTTACGGACGCGATCAAGACGGCCAATGATCCGCCGGCGACATTGGAGGAATTGCAGGCGCGCGCACAACTTCCCAGTGAGGCTGGTTACGAAGATCACCATATCGTAGGTCAGTTCACGCAAAACAGACAGCAATTTGGTGATGACATGATTGACAGTCCTGAGAATAAGGTGCGGATTCCAACCGTGAGGCATCGGGATATCAATGGATACTATTCAAAATCCAGCGACCGGTACGACGGCTTGTCGCCGAGAGACTATCTTTGTGGCAAGAGCTGGGATGAACAGACGCGTGTGGGGCTACAGATACTGCGCGACAACGGAGTCCTCAAATGATGACATCAATTCAACCGAACGATGCTCGCGTGAAGGATCTCGTTGCGAAATTCGTTGAGATCGGCATCGCGCAATATCGTGCGGCTTATGTCATCGACACTGCCAGATACAATCGCCTGTATAAAACAATGCAGCACATAAGGGCCGAACTTCGGAGTATGCCTGGCGACCAGCGCCGAGCCCTGCTGCCGCTGCTTGTTCATTCCAACGTGCAAGTCAGATTGATGGCGGCCAATACTCTGTTGAGTGTTGCTCCGATACCTGCCCGGAGAGCGCTTGAGGAGGTGAGGGATTCAGGCATTCTCCCTCAATGCGGAGATGCATCAGGCATGATCCGTGCATTGGACGATGGTTCCTTCATCCCGAATTGATGAAACAGAGCAAGTTGCTCGTCAGAAAAGGTTCCGGCGAAAGCATGGAGTCCTCAAGTGATGACGCCAATTCAGCCGAATGATGCACGCGTAAAGGACCTCGTTGCGAAATTCATCGAGATCAGTATCGCGCAACATCGTGCGGTTTATGTCCTCGACAGCGCCAAATATAATCGCTTGTACAAGACGATGGAGCGCGTCAAGGCCGAGCTTAAGGCCATGCCCGGCGATCAGCGGAGGACTTTGTTGCCGCTGTTGTTGCATCCGAACGTGCAGGTTCGGTTGAGCGCGGCCCATGCCGTTCTTGCGCTTTATCCCGCTTTGGCGCGCAAGACCCTTGAAGACATCCGCGATTCCGGCATCGAGCCACAGAATACAGATGCTGCGATGTCAATCAGCAATCTTGACGAGGGCGTTTATATTCCAAAGTGAGGGATGGCGGAGGCAGATATATTTGATGGCGCGTCCAGTCTGCTTTTCCTGAAAGGTAGCGACTATGGCAGATGATGAGGAGTTGTATTTCACCATCTATCATATGCCGGTTCGTTTTCGGGCGCCGGTTCGCGGCAGGGAGCGGTTTCTGCGGGAGCGCCGGTTTCTTGATGATCTTGTGGCGCCAAAGGTGGGGCGCCACAAGAGCGACCGGCCGGTTCCTGATCCGGCCACGGATTTCTATATGTTGGACGACGATGAACTGGAGGCTTATTCGGCCTTCAGGCACCGGCTGGATGCCGAGCCGAAGCGCGGCTGACGACGTGAAACCGGCGGTTGATGACGACCGCTTCGTCTCTAGCAATAACCGTAGTCGCCGCAGGCGTAGGGCAGGCGGCCGAAGATGATCTTTGGCGAGGTGCCGTAGTACGAGCGGTAGCGGAACGATTTCGGCTTGCCGTAATAGCCGTTGACCAGCGGCGGGATATCGACCTCGGGCGCGAACACCGTCTCGTAGTCGTCATCCGCGAAGCGGGGCGTAGCGGCGTGGAGCGGCGCGGGCGCGGCGAAGATCGCGCCGAGGCGGCTGTTCACCGGCAGGTCGGCGGCGTGCGCGCTGACGGCGAGGCCGGTCGCGGCGGCGGCAAGGGCGAACAGGCGGAACATGCGGACGCTTCCGGTGATTCGCGAAAAGGCTAGCGCCGGGACTTTAAGAAACCTTAACGCATCGCCTCAGCGGCCCCGCCAGTCCTGCGCGGTGCGCGCGATCCAGTCGCGGTAGCGCGTCAGCGGCGTGACGCCGGTGAGGCCGCCGCAGCCGGCGGCGTTGCCGGCAGCGGTGGACCAGCTCACCACGCCGACGATTACCGCGCGGCCGTCCTGCGTCTCGAACACCGGCGCGCCGGAATCGCCGGTGCAGGCCCCTAACCCGCCGCGCGCGTTGTTGGTCGCGGGATCGACCAGGCGGATCTGCAACGAGCCGGGGCGGCCGGTGGCGGCGAGTGTCGCCGCGCGCACGGTGCCGCCGCTCCGGCCGTCGCCGGGGGTGGTGACGCCGATGCCGGCGACGGTGTAGCGCGCGCCGGGCGCGATCGGCTCGCGCGGGCTGCCGAACGGCGCCGGCGACTTGGCCGCCATCGGCTCGGTGAGCTGCATCAGCGCCACGTCGGCGCTGGCGCGGTGAGCGGCGATACCGCGGCTGTTGTACTGCGGATGCGTTGCGGCGCGGCGCAGGTCGAGCAGCCGCGGCTGCCGCTTCGCGTCATAAGCGACGATCCTGGCGGCCGGATCCGCCGCCACGCAATGCGCGGCGGTGAGCACGATGTCCGGGGCGATCAGCGCGCCGGTGCAGAAATTGCCGCGCGAGCCGACCACGGTGACGACGGCGCGGGCAAGACCGCTATCGGCGGCCGGCGCGCCGCCGACCATGGCGCTTGCGGGCGAGAGCGCGGCGAACAGCGCCAGCGCGATGGACAACTGAAATCGTTTCATGCGCCGACAAAGCCCATGCGTGGCGCGCCTGTCAACGCGATCGATGAAAAGGAGGGCGCGATGCCCGCAACCTTGCTGGTGCCGCCGGCGGCCGAGCCGTGGACGGTTTCGGACGCCAAGAGTTTCCTGCGCGTCGAGCACGATGACGACGACGCGGTGATCGCGAGCCTGATCGCCTCGGCGCGCGGGCAGGTCGAGGCGCTGACGCGGCGCGGCCTGCTGACGCAGACCTGGCGGCTGACGCTCGACCGCTGGCCGGACGATGGCCGCATCGCGCCGCGGCTGGCGCCGCTGCAAGGGGTGAGCGCCGCGCGGGTCTTCAATGCCGCCGGCGTCGCCGCCGCGCTCGACACCGGACGCTTCGTCATCGACGGCGCGCGCGAGGCAATCGTCGCGCCGGCGTGGTCGCTGCCGCAGCCGGGGCGGGCAGCCGCCGGCATCGAACTCGACGTCACGGTCGGCTTCGGCGACGCGGCCGCCGACGTGCCGGAGGTGCTGCGCCACGCGGTGCGCACGCTGGTCGCGCACTGGTACGACAACCGCGGGCTCGCCGCCATCGGCGCCAGCGTGGCGATGCTGCCCGGCAGCGTCAGCGCCATGATCGCGTCCTATCGGGTGCTGTCGCTATGATCGATCCCGGCGCGTTGAACAGGCGGCTCGTCATCGAGGCCCCGGTGGAGAGCGACGACGGGCAGGGCGGCGTGACGCGCGCTTACGCGACGTTCGCCAAGGTGTGGGCGCAGCTCGCCCCGCTCGGTGCGCGCCACGACGTCTCCGCCGACGCCGATGGCGCGGCGGTGCGCTATCGCATCGTCATGCGCTGCGGCTACGTGCTGACCTTGCAGCACCGGCTGCGCGACGGCGCGCGGCTCTATCGCATCCTGTCGCTGCGCGAGCGCGACGGCGGCCGCTTCATCGAGATCGAGGCGGAAACGCGGGTGGAGTGACGCGGCGGCAATCGACGACCGTCATGCCCGCGCAGGCGGGCATCCCGTTTCCGGTCAGATTCTGAGGCGCATCCTCTCGCGCGGAGTGCATCAGAACGACGGCTTTCTCAATCGTTCAGGATCATCATCATGACCCCGGCCAATCTGGCGCTGCGCGCTGCGATCCATCACGCGCTGGTCACCGACGCCGGCCTTGCCGCCGCGCTCGGTGGCGGCCGCGTCTACGATGCGCCGCCGCGCACTGCTGTGTTTCCCTATGTCACGCTGGGCGAGGCGCGCGTCAGCGACGCTTCCAGCGACGACGGGCCGACGCAAGAGCACCTGCTGACGCTGCACGCCTGGTCGCGCCAGGGCGGCCACAAGGAGGCGCACGCGATCGCCGGCGCGCTGTTGCAGGCGCTCGACGACGCGCCGCTGTCGCCGCACGATCATCGCCTCGTCAACCTGCGCTTTTCGGTCGCCGACATCCGCCGCGAGAACGACGGCCGCACCTATCACGCCATCGTGCGCTTCCGCGCCGTCACCGAACCCGCCGATTAGAGGAGAAATTCATGGGCGCGCAAAGAGGCAAGGATCTGCTGATCAAGATGCACGACGGAACGAATTACGTCACCGTCGCGGGCTTGCGCAGCCGCAGGATCGCCTTCAAGGCCGAACTGGTCGATATCACCCACGCGGAATCGGTCAACCGCTGGCGCGAACTGCTGGCGGGCGCGGGCGTGCGGCGCGCCTCGATTTCCGGGCGCGGGCTATTCAAGGACGCGGCCTCCGACGCGCTGGTGCGGCAGGCGTTTTTCGACGGCGCGATCAACGCCTGTCAGGCGATCGTGCCGGACTTCGGCGTGATCGAGGGCGCGTTCCAGATCGCGGGACTCGAATTTTCCGGCGAGCACAACGGCGAGGTGACGTTCGACATCTCGCTGGAGTCCGCCGGGCCGCTGACCTTCACCGCGATGTAGGGAGGTTGCTCATGCCCAACATTCATCGCGGCGAGATCGAGGCCGAGATCGGCGGCCGCCGCCGCACGCTGGTGCTGACGCTCGGCGCGCTCGCCGAACTCGAAGCCGCCTTCGGCGCTGACGACCTTGCAGGTCTTGCTGAACGTTTCGGCTCGGGGCGGATGCGCGCGCGCGATCTGACGCGCATCATTGCCGCCGGCCTGCGTGGCGCAGGCGAAGCGGTCGGCGACGACGAGGTGGCGGCGATGACGGCGCCGGGCGGGGTGACCGCCTATGTCCGGATCGCGGCCGACCTGATCGCCGCGACGTTCGCGGACGAGGTGACGCGATGAAACCCTTTCCCTGGCGCGCGGCGATCGGCTTCGGGCTCGGCGTGCTGCGGCTTGCGCCGGACGATTTCTGGCGCATGACGCCGCGCGAACTGGCGTGCGCGGTGGCCGCGGTGCGCGGCCCCGGCCCCGCGCCGCCGCTTGAGCGCGCCGCGTTCGATGAACTGATGCGCCAGTTTCCCGATTTCAAGGAGACGCCCGATGGCCGATGACATTGACCTGCTCGACACCGCGAGCACGCTCGACAGCGTGAACCTGAAGACGCGCGATCTCGCGTCGAGCGCCAACAGTTTCGCCCGCGCCATGACCTCGGCGTTCTCGTCGTCGATCACCGGCGGCAAGCAGTTCGACGACGTGCTGAAGTCGCTGGCGCTGCGGCTGTCCGATCTCGCGGTGCGACTGGCCTTCAAGCCGTTGACCAGCGCGCTCGGCAGCGGCATCGAGAGCCTGCTCGGCGGGCTGACCGGGATCAGCGGCAGCGCGTCGTCATCGGCGATGGCGGCGGCGTCGGGCGCGGTGAAGCCGTTCGCGGCCGGCGGTGTGATCGGCACGCCGACCTACTTTCCGCTGCTCGACGGCGGCGTCGGCCTCGCCGGCGAGGCCGGGCCCGAGGCCATCATGCCGCTGAAGCGCGGCCCCGACGGCCGCCTGGGCGTCAGCGGCACCGGCGGCGGCAACATCATCACGGTGCAGATCGCGACCCCGGACGTCGAAAGCTTCCGCCGCTCGGAAAGCTACGTCACCGGCCAGATTGCCCGCGCGGTCGCGCGCGGACACCGGAGCTTGTAGGCGGCTTTCCACGCGAGCCGTTATCTGAGAGTCCGACCGGGAAATGAATGGACAACACGAAAGACGTCATGCTCCGCGAAGGCGGAGCATCCAGTACTCCATATCGAATCAGATTTTCCTTAATACCTGCACGGAGTACTGGATCGTCCGCTTTCGCGGACGATGACGCCTCGTTTCCTATCAGGCTCCGAGGCCCGAGCGACGGATGTCGCGAGACGTGATCTTTCACGGACATTGCCATGACCGCATTTCACGAGGTGCTGTTTCCGCTCGATGTCGCGCTGAAAAGCGCGGGCGGGCCGGAGCGGCGCACCGACATCGTTTCGTTCGGCTCGGGGCGCGAGGAGCGCAACGCGCGCTGGGCGCATTCGCGGCGGCGCTACGACGCCGGCTATGGCGTCAAGACGCTCAGCGAATTGCAGCGCGTGGTGGCGTTCTTCGAGGAGCGGCGCGGCCAGCTTCACGGCTTCCGCTGGCGCGACCGGCTCGACTGGACCTCGGGGCTGAGCGGCGAGGCGATCTCGCCGCTCGATCAGGGTATCGGCGTCGGCAACGGCACGGCAAAGAGCTTCCAACTGGTGAAGACCTATGGCGCGGGCTTTGCTCCGTATTCGCGGCCGATCGTCAAGCCGGTCGCGGGCAGCGTGCGTGTCGCCGTCGATCATGTCGAGGTGGCGGAGGGCGTGGCGTTCGATTGCGACGCTTTGAGCGGCATCGTGACGTTTCGCGCCGGCCACGTTCCGGCGGCGGGCAAGGCGGTCACCGCCGGCTTCCGCTTCGACGTGCCGGTGCGCTTCGATACCGACTATCTCGAAGTCGATCTGTCGGCGTTTACCGCCGGGGCGATCCCGAAGATTCCATTGGTCGAAATCAAGGTCTAATCCTTTCGGTGCTCGAAGATACGCAGGCGTCGCAAGCGCATTGGGCGTCATGCCCGGACTTGATCCGGGCATCCATCGAAACCTCACATCATTTTCCTTGAACGATGGATCACCGGGTCAAGCCCGGTGATGACACGTCGTCATGTTGGAGACACGTCTCATGCGTCCGATCCCTTCCGCGTTGCAGGCGAAGCTCGATTCCGGCGTCACGACACTCGCGCATTGCTGGGTGCTGACACGCCGCGACGGCACGGTGCAGGGGTTCACCGATCACGACCAGGACATTGTCATCAGCGGTGTCGTCTGCCGCGCCGGCACCGGCTTCACCGCGTCCGAGGCCGCCAGCAAGTTCGATCTCTCGGTAACCGGCGCGGAGGTGTCCGGCGCGCTGGCCGACAGTTCGCTGACCGAGGCCGATCTTGCCGCCGGGCGCTACGACGCGGCGGCGGTCGAAAGCTGGCTGGTGGACTGGAGCGAGCCGGGCCTGCGCGTGCTCACCGCGCGCGGCTCGCTCGGCGAGGTGCGGCGCGAGGGCGCGGCCTTCACCGCCGAACTGCGCGGCCTTGCCGACCGGCTGTCGCAGGAGAGCGGCCGCTATTACACCGCGCGCTGCGCCGCCGATCTCGGCGACGGGCGCTGCAACGTCAATCTCACCGCGGCGGCCTGGCGCGGCACCGGCAAGGTCGCCGCGCTCACCGCCACCTCGCAGTTCATCGCCACGGGGCTCGACAGCTTCGCCGCCGGCTGGTTCAGCGCCGGACGGTTGAGCTGGACCTCGGGCGCCAACACCGGAACGTCGGTCGAGATCAAGCAGCACAGCATCGAGGGCGGCCATGCCGTGCTGTCGCTGTGGCAGGCGATGGCGGAGACGATCGGCGCGGGCGATGGCTTCGTGGTGACGGCGGGATGCGACAAGACGCTTGCGACCTGCCGCGACCGCTTCGCCAACACGGCCAACTTCCGCGGCTTCCCGCACATCCCCGGCAACGATTTCGTCATCAGCTATCCGACACCGGGGAACGGCGACATCGAGTCGCTGCTCAGACGATCGAAGGGCTAGCTTTGACGATGGGTCATTTGCGTCCGGCCTGTACGGGCGGGGGAGCATTTGACGGGAAACGAGGCGTCATCGTCCGCCAACGGGTCCGCGCAAAGCGCGGCCCGATGACAGGCTCCGGCGGACGATCCAGTAATCCGGGACGTGTGTGATGAAATCCAGCCCCGGGGGTACTGGATGCTCCGCCTTCGCGGAGCATGACGGTTTTCGTGTTGCGGCGCGGTCCGGCTCCGCGGCGCATCGTGAAGAACGCTGCACCGCGTCCTAGGACGCAAACCTTCGCCTCACCACGTTTGCCTCGACTTGAAGGAAAGCACCCCATGCCAACTCCCGTCACCCGCGACGCCATCGTTGCCGAGGCGCGCGAATGGATCGGCACGCGCTATCGCCATCAGGCGTCGGTGAAAGGCGTCGGCTGCGATTGCCTCGGGCTGGTGCGCGGCGTGTGGCGCGCCTGTGTCGGGGCGGAGCCGGAACTGCCGCCGCCTTACGCGCCGGACTGGGCCGAGGCGCGCGGCGAGGAGACGCTGGCGGCGGCCGCGCTGCGCCATCTCGTTCCGGTGCCGCGCGACCAGTTTGCCGCCGGCGACGTGCTGCTGTTCCGCTGGCGCGCCGGTTACGTCGCCAAGCACGTCGCCATCGCCACCGCTGACGGCACCATGATCCATGCCCATGACGGGGCCGTGGTGTGCGAGGTGGCGCTCGCGCCGTGGTGGCGTCGGCGTCTGGCTTACGCTTTCTCGTTTCCCGGAGTGCTCGACTGATGGCTGCGCTTGTTCTGTCGGTTGCCGGTGGCGCGATCGGCGCGATGTTCGGGCCGGTCGGCGCCATCGCCGGCCGCATCGCCGGCGCGCTGGTCGGCAATGCGGTCGATCGCGCGGTGTTCGGCCCCGGCGACCGCGCCGTGGACGGCCCGCGTCTCGCCGATCTCGACGTCATGGCTTCGACCGAGGGCGCGCCGGTCCCGCGCGTCTATGGCCGCGCGCGGCTGTCCGGCCAGGTGATCTGGGCGACGCCGCTGGAGGAGGTGGTGTCCACCGAAAGCGCCTCGGCCGGCGGCAAGGGCGGGATGTTCGGCGGGCCGACGACGACGGTGACGACCTACACCTATTTCGCCAATTTCGCGGTCGGCCTGTGCGAGGGCCGGATCGCCCGCGTCGGCCGCATCTGGGCCGACGGCAAGCTGCTGGACACGACCGGGCTCAACTTCCGCATCCATACCGGCAGCGAAACGCAGGCTCCCGACGGCCTGATCGTGGCGCACGAGGGCGCCGGCAACGCGCCGGCCTATCGCGGCACGGCTTACGTCGTGTTCGAGCGGATGCCGCTGGCCGATTTCGGCAATCGCATCCCGCAACTGTCGTTCGAGATCGTCCGCCCGGTCGGGCGGCTGGAAAAAATGGCGCGCGCGGTGACGCTGATCCCCGGCACCACCGAGTTCGGCTACGAGCCGGGGCGGGTGATGACGCTGCTCGGGCCGGGACAATCGGCCAACGAGAACCGCCACGTCGCGCACGCGGCTTCCGACGTCGAGGCCGCGCTCGACGATCTGCAAGGCGTGTGCCCCAACGTCGAGCGGGTCGCGGTGGTGGTGGCATGGTTCGGCTCCGATCTGCGCGCCGCCCATTGCGTGGTGCGGCCGGGCATCGACAACAGGGTGAAGCAGACCGGCGGCGCCACCTGGTCGGTGGACGTCGTCGTGCGCCAGACCGCTTATCTGGTGTCGCAGGTGAACGGTCGCCCGGCCTACGGCGGCACGCCGTCCGACGACAGCGTCATCCACCTGATCGCGGAGTTGAAGGCGCGTGGCCTCAAGGTGACGTTCTATCCGTTCGTGATGATGGACATTCCCGCCGGCAATGCTCTGCCCGACCCGTGGACCGGCGCGGCGTCGCAGCCGCCTTATCCGTGGCGCGGCCGCATCACCTGCGATCCCGCGCCGGGGCGGCCCGGCTCGCCGCAGGGCACCGCCGGCGTGGCGGATCAGGTCGCGGCGTTCTTCAGCGGCGGCGTGTGGAACTATCGCCGCATGGTGCTGCATTACGCCAACCTGGTGCAGGCCGCCGGCGGCGTCGACGCCTTCCTGATCGGCTCCGAACTGAAGGGGCTGACGCGGCTTCGCTCCGGCTCCGGGGTCTATCCGGCGGTGAATGCGCTGGTGACGCTGGCCGCGGACGTCAAGGCCATCGTCGGCGGCGCGACGAAAGTGACCTACGGCGCGGACTGGACCGAATACGGCGCCGACGTGGTCGATGCCGGCGCGAATGAAGTGCGCTTTCCGCTCGACCGCTTATGGAGTTCGCCGGCGATCGACGTGGTCGGCATCGACAACTACGCGCCGCTCGCCGACTGGCGCGACGATGCGCAACATCTCGATGTGCAGGCGGCATCCTCGACCTACGATCTCGCGTATCTGGCGAACAACGTCGCCGCCGGCGAGGGTTACGACTGGTACTATCCGAACGACGCCGCGCGCGTCGCGCAGACGCGCGTGCCGATCACCGACGGCCTCGGCAAGCCGTGGGTCTTCCGCGTCAAGGATTTCTGGAACTGGTGGGCGAACCGGCACTTTGAGCGGGTCGGCGGCGTCGAGCTTGAGACGCCGACGGGCTGGGTGCCGCGCGGCAAGCCGATCTGGATCACCGAGGTCGGCTGTCCGGCGGTGGACAAGGGCGCCAACCAGCCCAGCGTGTTTCCCGATCCGAAATCGTCGGAGAATTTCGCGCCGTATTTCTCCAACGGCGCGCGCGACGATCTGATCCAGCGGCGCTTCCTCGAAGCGTTCCTCGGCGCGTTCGATCCGGCGTTCGGCGCCAGCGAGGCGCGCAATCCGGTGTCGCCGGTCTATGGCGGGCGCATGATCGAGGTCTCGGCGATCCATCTGTGGACCTGGGACGCGCGGCCCTATCCGCTGTTTCCCGCGGCCGAGGAGGTGTGGAGCGACGGGCCGAACTGGCAGGCCGGCCACTGGCTCACCGGACGGCTCGGCGGCGCGCCGCTCGACGCGCTGGTGGCGGCGATCCTGAGCGACGCGGGCGTTACCGGTATCGACGCAACGGCGCTGCGCGACAGCTGCGACGGCTATGTGGTGGACCGGCCGATGTCGCCGCGCGCGATGATCGATCCGCTGGCGATGGCCTATGCGTTCGAGGCCACCGCCGCCGACGGCACGCTGCGTTTCATCCAGCGCGGGGGCGCGCCGGTCGCGGAGATCGACGAGGACGAGTTGGTGCTGCCGGGCGAGGGCGCGCCGGCGCGGCTGACGCGGGCGCAGGAAACCGAACTGCCGCGCGAGGCGGCGTTCGGCTTCACCGATGCGTCGATCGACTACCGCCGCTCGGCGGTCAGTTCGCGCCGGCTGGTCGGCGGCGCCAGCTGCGCCGTTCGCTCCGACCTCGCGGTGGTGAGCCACGACGCGGGGATGACGCGCCGCGCCGAGATCTGGTTGCAGGACCTGTGGGCCGGGCGCGAAACCATCGCGTTCGGTCTCGGGATGCGCCGGCTGGCGCTGGCGCCGGGCGATGTCGTCGCGGTGACGCTGAAAGGCCGCCGGCGGCTGTTCGAGATCGACGCGCTGGTGGATACCCAATCGCGCAGCATCACCGCGCGCGGCATCGATCCCGACGTGTTCGCGGTGCCGCTATTGCCGCCGCGCCGCGCAACCGCGGTGATGCCGCCCGCGCTCGGCCCGCCCTATGTGCTGGCGCTCGACCTGCCGGCTTATGACGCGACGCAGCCGGTGCTGACCTGGCTTGCGGTGTTCGCCAATCCGTGGCCCGGCTCGGTTACGATCTGGCGCTCCAGCGACGGCGCGGGCTATCGGCCGATCGCCGCGGCGACCGTCCCCGCCATCGTCGGCGAGACGCTGGATCCGTTGCCGCGCGGCGTGCCGGCGTGCTGGAACGCGGCCGCGAGTTTGCGCGTGCGCCTCTACGGCGGCGCGCTGACCTCAGCCAGCGACGCCCGGGTGCTCGACGGCGCCAACGGCGCGGCGATCCGTAATCCCGACGGCGCATGGGAGATCATCCAGTTCGCCGGCGCCGAACTGATCGACGGCAACACCTATCGGCTGTCGCGCCTGTTGCGCGGCCAGGCCGGCAGCGAACACGCCATCACCGACATGCTGCCCGCCGGCGCGCCGTTCGTGGCGCTCGACCGCAGCCTGGTGCCGCTGGCGAGCGGGCTCGATCCGTTGGGCCGCACGCTCGATCTGCGCATCGTCGCCAGCAGCCGCAGCCACGACGACGTCGCGGCGGTGGCGCTCAATGTGACGCCGGGACCGACCGCGCTGCGGCCGTTCGCGCCGAGCCATCTCAGGGCGGAGCGCGAGGACGACGGCGTGCGTCTGTCGTGGATCCGCCGCACCCGGCTCGACGGCGACGGCTGGGATATCGAGGTGCCGCTCGGCGAGGACAGCGAAGCCTATCGTGTCGACATCCTGTCGGGCGCGAGCGTGGTGCGCACCATCCTGTGCGCCGCGCCCGAAGCGCTTTACGCCAACGCCGACGAGCTGGCGGATTTCGGCGCGCCGCAAGCAACCTTGCGCGTTCGCGTCGCGCAACTCTCCCGCACCGTCGGCGCGGGCTTTCCGACCGAACGCACTCTCACCCTGTGAGCCATCACATCATGACCGATACGATCAACCTCGGGCTGCCGTTCATCGACGGCAACCAGGCCCAGAAGCACGTCACCCACAACGAGGCGCTGCGGATTCTCGACGCGGCGATCCAGATCGCGGTCGCGGATACCACGCGCACCGTGCCGCCGGCCTCGCCGGCGACGGGGGACCGCCACGTCGTGGCGGGCGGGGCAAGCGGCGCGTGGACTGGCCATGACGGCGCGATCGCCACCTGGGAGGACGGAGCGTGGGCGTTTCTCGCTCCGAAAGCCGGCTGGTGGCTGTGGTCGGTCGCGGACGCCTCGATCATGATCTTCGACGGCGCGGCGTGGCTGCCTTTCGCGCCGCCCGCCGACAACGTCGGCCGGCTCGGCGTCAACACCACGGCGAGCGCGCCCAATCTGCTCAGCGTCAAATCCAACGCGGCGCTGCTGGCGGCGATCGCGGCGGCCGATGGCGGCAGCGGCGACGCGCGCTTGCAGATTTCCAAGGAGACGGCGGCCGGCACCGCCTCGGTGTTCTTCTCCGACGATTATTCCGGCCGCGCCGAGTTTGGTCTCACCGGCGACGATGACTTCCATCTCAAGGTGTCGCCGGATGGCACGAACTGGCAGGACGCTTTCGTCATCGACAAGGCGACCGCCAGCGTTGCGTTCAACGGCTTCACCGATGCGGGCGCGACGCGCGCGGCGATCGGGGCTGACGTTCTGACCGGCTTCCGCAACCGGATCATCGACGGCGACTTCAATTTCTGGAGTACCGGCACGTCGTTCTCAGCGTCGGGCTATACGGCGGATATGTGGTGGCTGGGGATCGGCAGCGGCGCGGCGTGCAGCGTCAGCCGGGCCGCGTTTTCCGCCGGCTCGCAGGTCGGCCACGCAAGCCCTCGCTATTACCTGACATGGGCGCGCTCAACCGCCGGAACGGCCGCATCGGTATTGCAGCAATCGATCGAGGGCGTCCGGACCTTCGAGGGGCGCACGGTCACCGTCACGTTCTGGGCCAATGCGTCGGCCAGTACCGACGTGGCCGTCGATCTGGTGCAGATTTTTGGAACGGGCGGTTCGCCGTCGGCGGCGGTCTACACAGCCACGCAAGTTTGCAGTCTGACGACATCGCTGCAAAAGTTCACCTTCACCGTCAGCGTTCCGTCGATCGCCGGAAAAACGCTCGGTTCGAACGATGATGACTGTTTGCGATTGCGGTTCATCCGCGCCCACACCAGCGTGAACCCAACGGCCCAGGTGTCGCTGGCGCATGTATCCGTCGTGCTCGGCGACGCAACAAAGGAGGACGATCCCTCGCCACCCATCGATATCGAGACCGAGCGGGCGCGCTGTCAGCGGTATTACGAACAGTGTATGTCCGATGACATCGGCGGCGGCTTCATCGGATGCGCTAGTTGGTTCGGTTCGGCGACCGGGCCCATGAATATTCAGGCGACGGCTCTGTTCAGGGTGAAAAAGAGAGCGGTGCCGACCGTCACCGGCACAATTCGCGGGTCATCCGGAAACTTTTCATCGCTGACGCCAAGCATGGGCGCGACCGTCTTCGGCGTCAACAACACGATGAACGTCAACGGCCCCGCAAGCAACACCTATGTTACGACCTACTGGACAGCGGACGCGAGGCTCTGACCATGGCTGACTATCGTCTCACCGGCGGCGACACGATCATTCGCGTTTCGGACGGCGCGTGCATCCCGAACGATCCCGGCAATCGCGACCGCCGCGCCTATGAGGAATGGCGCGCCGCCGGCGGCGTGCCGGAGCCCTACGTCGCGCCTTCCGCGGCGGTGCCCTTTGTCGTCTCCGCCGCACAGGGGCGTCTTGCCTTGCTCGATGCGGGACTGCTCGCAACTGTCAAGGCGGCCGTCGATCAAGCGGATGAAGCGACGAAAATCTGGTTCGAGTACGCAACCGAGTGGCGGCGCGATCATCCCATCCTCGCGGGGCTCGGTGCTCAGTTAGGCTTGTCGAGCGCTGAGATCGACAATCTGTTCAAGGCGGCGGTCGAACTCTAGGCTGCCGGCCTCATCTGAAGTGGCGCCTGCAAGCCGGGGTCAACTGCTTGATGTGACGCTCCATGCACGACGTGATGCGTTTGACATGCGGAACTTCGTGTCTGCAGAGTCTCATGGCGTCGGCGCGGCAGTCCCTGCGTTCGTTGCGATAAGAATTGGCCAGCGCCGGCGTTGTTAGAAGCAATGCAGCCAATGGCAACACGATGTGTCTAGCTTTCATTCCGGCCTTCACGACGTTGCGGAGTTTTGATTACGTCTAAATTGTTGATGATAGACGCGTCGTTTCGATCAGCCGCCCGAAATGGATGATACGGCTGCGCTTAAATCTGAACCGATATCTGGATAAGCGAAGAAAACGACGGCAATCAGGAACGCATACAGGCTGATGGGCTCAAGATAGCGCCGCCAGGTCGTGAAGCACGATACTACCATACAGAGCGCGCCGATCGAAAAAGCCTTCTGAAAAGACGAACTTAGCATCCATATAGCGAAGCCCATCATTATTGCGATGATGGGGGCTTTTAGCGCTGTGCGGAAGTGATCTTTGACAGCCTGCCAGATAGCCTCATCGATCACGTCTTCCATTAAATCTTGATCGTTGTTTCGCATATCGGACCTCGCCGGCGAATAATACACTTCACAACCTCGCCGAGTAAACCCGCCGAAGGATTGATCCAATGCCCGACCTCGATTCCAGGGCAGCCGGCGTGCGCCCGCAAGAAGGAGCAACCATGGTTGATCTGAAGAAACTGGCCGCCCGGAACGTCGCGCGCTGGAGCGGCGCGAAGCTGACACGGCCGTTTGACCGCGCGGCGCGGCGGCTCGTCGCCGCCAAGGCACGTTATCGCAGCGTCGAGGCCAGGACCGGCGTGCCGTGGTTCGTGATCGCGGTGATCCACGAGCGCGAGTCCGCGCAGGACTGGTCGCGCAGCCTCGCCCAGGGCGATCCGTGGAATAAAATCTCGACCCATGTGCCGAAGGGCCGGGGTCCGTTCGCGTCATGGGAGGCGGCGGCGATCGATGCGTTGGCGAATTGCGCGCCTTACGCTGCCCGCAACAAGGACTGGTCGCTCGGTGGCACGTTGCTGCTGCTCGAACGATACAACGGGCTTGGCTATGCGACGAAGGGTGTGCCGTCGCCATATCTGTGGGCCGGCACGGATCAGTACGTCGCCGGCAAGTACGTTCGCGACGGCGTCTACGACGCGAACGCAGTGGACAAGCAACTCGGCTGCGCCGGCCTGCTCAAGGCGATGATGGCGATGGACGGCAGCATCGCGTTCGCGGATGCCTCCGCGCCGGCCGCGACGGAGAAGCCGCCGCCCGATCCCGTGCCCGCGTCGCAACCCGCACCGTCTCAGCCGCCCGTTTGGGCGGCTTTTTTCTTGCGCGTTGGCAAACTGTTCAAGAGGGCATGACATGGCTCCATTTATCCGCATCGGCCTTCGTTATCTCGGAGGCTATCTGGCGGCCCGTGGCTGGCTCGCACAGGGCGATTCCGGGCTGTTCGATGACCCGGAGCTTGTTGCGGCCATCAGCTATGCCGGGGCCGCTCTGTGCGCTCTGTTGGGTGAAGGATGGTACGCCCTCGCCAAGAAATTCGGGTGGGCGAAATGAGCTTTCTCGTCACCATCCTCGGCTGGCTCACGTCCGGGCCTCTGGATCGCCTGTTCAAGACGATCGACACCAGCATCGACAACGAGACGGAGCGGGAGCGGATCAAGGCGGACCTCGCCAAGTCCTATCTGTCGGCCCAGGTGTCGGTGTTGACCGGGAGAGGTTGGTGGTTTCCGCTGTTCTTTCTCGTGCCGACCGCCATGCATTACGGCGCGGTGTGCATCTACAGCGTTCTGTGGTGCGCAGGCTGCCGCTACCCGCAGGCATGGACCATCGCCGCGCTTCCGTCGCCTCTCGACCAGTGGGAGGGGGCGATTGTCGGCTCGCTGTTCATCGGAACCGCCGGTGAGCGGATTATCGCAAGGCTCAGGAAATGAGCGAGGCTGTTCGGCGAGCGGGCCGGACGCGCCCCGGCGCGCGGGAGAAGCTGGCGAAAGGCTTGCGCAGGAAGGCGGGATAGGCTCCCGTGTCCCGGACGCGGTGCGGCGTCTCTTGATGCTGCACCGCAGAGCCGGGACCGTTTCGGGGTTTGCGCTTGCGACGATCCCGGATCAGCGACGCACCGCTTCGCGCTGCATCGCATCCGGGAAACGGGCGGAAGCCGGATCGCGCCGGTTCCCTCGCCATCGTTCAGCCGTCATTCACCCCGATGCGGTTTGATGGCCTTTATGACGCGCCTGCATGAACGGAGACCGCCTTGCGCCTGCTTGTCGTCGAAGATGATCCGGACCTCAACCGCCAGCTCACCGCCGCGCTGTCGGACGCCGGCTACGTGGTGGATCGCGCCTTCGACGGCGAGGAAGGGCACTTTCTTGGCGACAGCGAGCCCTACGACGCGGTGGTGCTCGACATCGGCCTGCCGAAGATGGACGGCATCGCGGTGCTGGAAGCCTGGCGGCGCAACAACCGCGCCATGCCGGTCCTGATCCTGACCGCGCGCGACCGCTGGAGCGACAAGGTGCAGGGCTTCGACGCCGGCGCCGACGATTACGTCGCCAAGCCGTTCCACATGGAGGAGGTGCTGGCGCGGCTGCGCGCGCTGCTGCGCCGCTCGACCGGCCACGCCCAGAGCGAACTGACGTGCGGGCCGGTGGTGCTCGACACCCGTACCGGGCGCGTCAGCGTCAACGGCAATCCGGTCAAGATGACCTCGCACGAATACCGGCTGCTTGCCTATCTGATGCACCATGCCGGGCGCGTGGTGTCGCGCACCGAACTGGTGGAGCATCTCTACGATCAGGACTTCGACCGCGACTCCAACACCATCGAGGTGTTCGTCGGGCGCATCCGCAAGAAGCTGGAGGTCGATATCATCCAGACCGTGCGCGGGCTCGGCTATCTGCTGACGCCGCCGACCGATGCCGGCGCATGACCCCCGCCGCACCGCCGGCGTGACCGGTCAGCGCTCCAGTTCGCTCGCCACCCGCCTGTTCGTGTCGGCGACGGTATGGGTGGTCGTGGTGCTGCTGCTCACCGGCATCGTGCTGTCATCGGTCTATCGCAGCGCCACCGAACGCGCCTTCGATCGCCGCCTCAATCTTTATCTGCGCACGCTGGTCGCGGAAGTGGCGGTGCCGGACGAGTCGTCCGATCATCAGTTCCAGTCGCTCGGCGAGCCGCTGTTCGATCTGCCGCTATCAGGCTGGTACTGGCAGATCGTGCGCGAGGACACCGCCAAGCCGGAAGTTCGCGCCTCGCGCTCGCTGTGGGACAAGCGGCTGCCGAAACTTGAGGATCAGGGCATCGCGCTGAGCGCCTCCGGGGTCCGGCAGGGCTATGTCGGCGGGCCGGAAGATCAGGATTTGCGCATGGTCGAGCGGCCGGTCGATCTCGGCGCCGACGGCAAGTTTCTGGTGACGGTGGCGGGCGACGCCAGCGAGATTTACGAGGAGACCCGCGCCTTCGACTACTATCTGTTCGGCACTTTCGCGGCGCTGACCATCGGGCTCTTGCTGACCACGGTGTTTCAGGTCCGCTTCGGCCTTGCGCCGTTGAAGCGGATTTCGGACGCGATCGCCGATATCCGCTCCGGGCGCGCGGAGCGGCTGGCGGGCGACTTTCCCGAGGAGATCGCGCCGCTGGCGCGCGAGACCAACGCGCTGATCGAGGCCAATCGCGAGATCGTCGAGCGCGCGCGTACCCATGTCGGCAATCTGGCGCACGCGGTGAAGACGCCGCTGTCGGTGATCGTCAACGAGGCGCAGGCGCGCGCCAGCGATCCGTTCGCGGTGAAGGTCCTCGAACAGGCGTCGGTGATGCGCGATCAGGTCGCGCACCATCTGGAGCGCGCGCGCCTCGCGGCGCGGCCGACCATCGTCGCCACGGTGACCGATGTCGAGCCGGTGATCGAGGCGCTGGGCCGCACCATGGAGAAGATCCATCGCGGCATCGATATCGAGATCGTGGTGCCGGCGCGGGCGAAATTCCGCGGCGAGCGTCAGGATTTCGAGGAGATGGTCGGCAACCTGATCGATAACGCCTGCAAGTGGGCGCGCGCCCAGGTGTCGATCCGGGCCGAGATCGCGCCGGGAGACGATCCCGCTCAGGCGGAGATGCTGCGCATCGTCGTTGACGACGACGGCAAGGGATTGTCGGCAGAGGAACGCGCGCAGGTATCGCGGCGCGGCAAGCGGCTCGACGAATCCAAGCCGGGCTCGGGGCTCGGGCTCTCGATCGTGGTCGATCTCGCCGCGCTCTATGGCGGCCACCTCAAGCTCGATGCCGCGCCGCTCGGCGGGCTGCGGGCCGAACTGACGCTGCCGGCGGCGTAAGGCCAGGGCGGGCCGCGCGGCGCGTTATCCTCAACGGCTTCTTAACGACGGCTCGGTTATGACAGCCGATGGGCGTCGCTTGCCGCCCGCGGACCCGTGCGCATGGCCAAGACGACGACCGAGCGGCTGAGAGATTATCTGGCAGAGCTTCCGCCCAGGGCGCAGGCGCTGTTGATGCGCGAGTTCGAGCGGGCCATCGAGCGCGGCGAGGACACCGCCGTCGCGACGCTGGTGCTTGGCGAATTGCGGCGGGTGGCGCGCGGCTCCGACGACGCGGCGGCGCGGACGGACGACCCCGCGCGGCTGGCGTTCCGTCCGCTCGATCCCTTTCTTGTCGATGGTCACGCGGCGGCACGGCCGGGTCAGATCCGTCGCGCCGCGCTGTTGCCGGTGTGGCAATGGCTGTGCCGGGACGGCGCGTCCGAGGCGGCCGGCGTGCTCACAGCCGCGCTGGCGCGGCCGCCGTCTTCCGACCGCGACGCTTCGGTCCACGCCTTTCAGGATGCGGCGGCTGAGGCGATCGAGCGCGTCCTTGCGAATGGCGCGGACAGCCGCCGGGCGCTGGCGCGGCTCGGTTCGCCCGAGGCGATCGAGGACCTGCCGGCGATCGGGGCGGTGCTGAAGGCGCGCGAGGCGCTCGATGCGCTCAACGCCCGGCTGCCCGGCACGCTGCGCGCGTTCGGCGAGTCTCAGGTCGCCTCGGTCAGCGCGGCGCTGAAGGTCCCGGCGTTGCAGGCGCGGCCGGTGCTGCCGTTCGCGCTGTCGCTGGTGATCTCACGGCTCGCGGCTCCCTGGCAGGTTATTCGCCTGGCGATCGCGGCGGCGGCCTCCGACGACGAGATCCGCGTCGCGGCGACGCCGTTCGGCGTGGCCGTCACCATGGCGATCCACGATCTCGCCCAGGTCGTGGGCGGTTTGCGGGCCGATATCCGGCGCGGCCATTTCGCCGACGTCACCAATCAGCTCAAGACCGTCCATGACGGCGTTCGCGGTCTGCGCACCGAACTCGATATCCGCAAGGACTCGGCCTGGGGCCGCCAGCTCGCCGCGATCCGGGTCGAGGTCTCCAGCGCCTTGCAGACCGAAATCGACAGCGTGCCGGGCCGCGTGCGGCGGCTGTTGCGCCAGCGCCCGGACAAGGAGATTGCCGCAGGCGTTCGGCTCGACCCGATCGAGATCGACGAAACCGCGGCGCTGATCGACTTCGTCGCGGTGTGCCGGACCTACGCCAGCGAACTGGCGATCAACGAGGTGACGCTGCGCACCTTTTCCGACCTCCAGCACTATCTCGAGCAGGCCACCGAGGCGCTGGTGGAATCGCTGCGCGGGGCGGGCGGCAAGACGCGGCCGTTCCGCGAGGCGCAGGCGCGGGCGGCGATCCGGTTCTGTCAGGTGCTGTTCGGCAGCGACTATGCCGCGCTGATGGAGCGCGCCGCCGACCAGGCCCTCAACGGCGACGGCAAGCCGGCCCGTGCCGGATAGTTATCCTTGATTCGACAGCGGTTTTTCCAAAGTTCCGGTGCCGCAATTGTCAATTGCGCGGCCGCCGCAGGCATGGTGTAACGCCCCCGTTTGACGCCGGCCGTGAGGCCGACCCCATTGCCGTGACCGGAATCGTGCCGAATGTCGCTGTGGTTTTTGCTCGCGCTGATGACCGTCGCGGCGGTGTTCGCGGTGTTATGGCCGCTGAGCCGGCGCACCGCCGCGACCGGCGGCGGCCGCGAAACGGCGGTCTATCAGGATCAACTGGCGGAGATCGACCGTGATGCCGCCAGCGGCCTGATCGGCGCGACCGAGGCGGCCGCCGCCCGCGTCGAGATCGGCCGCCGCCTGCTGGCCGCCGCCGACGCCGAGCAGGGCACCGGGCTGTCGTCGAGCCTGCGGCTGCGCCGCGCGGTGGCGGTGGTCGCGCTGGTCGGTGTGCCGCTTTTGGCGGGCGGGCTCTACCTGCGCATCGGTTCTCCGGCGATGCCGGACTTCGCGCTGGCGAGCCGCGCCCGGCAGCCGATCGCCGGGCAGTCGCTCGATCAACTGGTCGCGAGGGTGCAGGCGCATCTTGAGACGAACCCGACGGACGGCCGCGGCTGGAGCGTGCTGGCGCCGGTGCTGGGGCGGCTCGGCCGCTTCGACGAGGCTGCCGAAGCCTTCCGCAAGGCCATCAAATATGACGGCGATACCGCCGCGCGGCGCGCCGGGCTCGGTGAGGCGCTGGCGGCCGCCGCGAACGGCGTCGTCACCGCCGACGCCAAGGCGGAGTTCGAGCGCGCGGTGGCGCTCGACCCCGACGAGGTGCGGGCGCGCTATTTTCTTGGCGTCGCCGCCGAGCAGGACGGCCGGCCGCAGGACGCCATCGCCGCGTGGCGCGCTATTTTGGCGAAGGCTCCCGCCGACGCGCCATGGCGGCCGGTGCTGGAAGCGGGCCTGGCGCGGCTGGGTGCCGCCCCCGCGCCGCAGGAGAGCAACGCACCCGCGTCAGCTCCGGCGCTGTCCGGCGATGCCGTCGCCGCCGTGCAGGGCATGAGCGAGAGCGAGCGCGGCGTCATGATCCGCGGCATGGTGGAACGGCTCGCCGCCCGGCTGCAACAGAACGGCAACGATGTCGAGGGATGGCTGCGGCTGGCGCGGGCCTATATGGTGCTTAACGAGCCCGACCGCGCGCGCGCGGCGCGCGACGATGCCCGGCGCGCGCTGGCCGCCGATGAAGCGGGGTTGCGCAAACTCAACGACGGCCTCAAGCAACTGGGCATAGATGGATAGCAGGGCGGCAGTTCCCGGCGACAGGACGGCATGACACGCAAGCAACGGCGATTGACGATGATTGGCGGCGCGCTGGTGGTGCTGGCCATTGCGGTCGCGCTGGTGCTGAACGCGCTGCGCGATTCCATCGTGTTCTTCTCGACGCCGCAGATGGTGGCGGAAAAGCACGTTCCCGCCGGCAAGCGCTTCCGCCTCGGCGGCCTGGTGGAGCCGGGGTCGCTGACGCGCGGCGACAACCTCGCGGTGACGTTCAAGATCGCCGACGGCAGTACGTCGCTGCCGGTGGCCTACAAGGGCATCCTGCCGGACCTGTTTCGCGAAGGGCAGGGCGTGGTTGCCGAAGGCGCGCTCGATGACGCCGGCGTGTTTCGGGCCGACACCGTGCTGGCCAAGCACGACGAAACCTACATGCCGAAAGACGTCGCCGACGCCCTGAAGAAGCAGGGCCACTGGAAGGACGACTACGAGAAACGCGACAAGCCTGCCGCGCAGAGCGGCGCGAAGCCGATGCAGGGAGCCTCGCGATGATCGCCGAGGCCGGCCACTACGCGCTGGTGCTGGCGCTGGCGCTGGCGCTCATCCAGTCGACGGTGCCGATGATCGGCGCGCGGCTGCGCGACCCGGTGCTGATGAACGTGGCGCGCTCGACCGCGCTCGCGCAACTGGTGTTCGTCGGCCTCTCGTTCGCGGCGCTGGCGCTGCTCTACGTGGTGTCGGACTTCTCCGTCGCCAACGTCTACGAAAATTCGCATTCGCTGAAACCGCTGATCTACAAGATCACCGGCGTATGGGGCAATCACGAAGGCTCGATGCTGCTGTGGGTCAGTATTCTGGCGCTGTTCGGCGGCCTCGTCGCGTTGTTCGGGGGCAACCTGCCGCTGACGCTGCGCGCCAACGCGCTCGGCGTGCAGGGCTGGATCGCGACCGCCTTCTACCTGTTCATCCTCCTGACCTCGAACCCGTTCCTGCGGCTCGCCAACCCGCCGATGGAAGGGCGCGATCTCAATCCGGTGTTGCAGGACCCCGGCCTCGCGCTGCATCCGCCGATGCTCTATCTCGGCTATGTCGGCTTCTCGATTTCGTTCTCGTTCGCCATCGCCGCCTTGATCGAAGGCCGCATCGACGCCGCGTGGGCGCGCTGGGTGCGGCCGTGGACCCTGATGGCGTGGATGTTCCTCACGCTCGGCATCGCCATGGGCTCGTACTGGGCCTATTACGAACTCGGCTGGGGCGGCTGGTGGTTCTGGGACCCGGTGGAGAACGCCTCGCTGATGCCGTGGCTCGCCGGCACCGCGCTGCTGCACTCGGCCGTGGTGATGGAGAAGCGCAACGCGCTGAAGGTGTGGACCGTGCTGCTCGCCATCCTCACCTTCTCGCTGTCGCTGCTCGGCACCTTCCTGGTGCGCTCCGGCGTTCTCACCTCGGTCCATGCCTTCGCCACCGATCCGACGCGCGGCGTGTTCATTCTGGTGATCCTGTGCGTGTTCATCGGCGGCAGCCTCTCGCTCTACGCATGGCGCGCGTCGTCGCTGAAGCAGGGCGGGCTGTTCGCGCCGATCTCGCGCGAGGGCGCGCTGGTGCTCAACAACCTGCTGCTGACCACCGCCTGCGCCACCGTGTTCGTCGGCACGCTGTATCCGCTCGGGCTTGAGGTTCTGACCGGCGAGCGCATCTCGGTCGGCGCGCCGTTCTTCAACCTGACCTTCGCGCCGCTGTTCGTGCCGCTGCTGCTGGCGCTGCCGTTCGGGCCGCTGCTCGCGTGGAAGCGCGGCGATGTGCTCGGCGCGGCGCAGCGGCTCTATGCCGCCGGGATCGCGGCGCTGGTGTCGGTCGCGGTGCTGTGGGCGTGGGTGCGCGGCGGCAGCGCGTTCGCGCCGCTGGCGATCGGGATCGCGGTGTTCGTCATTGTCGGCGCGCTGACCGATATCGCGGAGCGCTGCATGGTGTTCCGGATGCCGTTTCCCATCGCCTTGCGCCGCGCCCGCGGATTGCCGCGCGCCGCGTGGGGCACGATGTTCGCCCATCTCGGCGTCGGCGTCGCGCTGATCGGCATCGTCTGCGAAACCACCTGGAACACCGAACTGATCTCGACGATGAAGCCCGGCGAGGTCGCCAAGGTGGCCGGCTACGAACTGAAGCTCGACGGCATCAGCCAGCGGCAGGGCCCGAACTATGCCGAGATGCTGGCGCAGTTCACCGTGAGCGAGGGCGGCGCGGTGATCGGCGCGATGACGCCGTCGAAGCGCAGCTTCGCGGCGCGCGCGATGTCCACCACCGAGGCGGCGCTGTTGTCGCGCGGCGCGAGCCAGCTCTACATTTCGCTGGGCGACACCGCGGCGAGCGGCGCGATCGCGGTCCGCATCTATCACAAGCCGATGGTGCTGTTGATCTGGT
The DNA here is from genome assembly GCA_044463945.1 of Bradyrhizobiaceae bacterium. Lineage (GTDB taxonomy): Bacteria > Pseudomonadota > Alphaproteobacteria > Rhizobiales > Xanthobacteraceae > 62-47. Next base: position 45,416 of record JBIQLW010000004.1, read on the forward strand.
TCGGCCCGCTCTTGATGGCGTTCGGCGGCTTGTTGTCGCTGTCGGACCGCCGCTTGCGGGTCGGCGCGCCGAAGCCGGCGAAAGCCGCACGCGCGTTGCAGGCGGCGGAGTAGGGCCGTGAGAAAGATGGTCGCGGTGCTGTTGACTTGCTGCGTCGCGTTGAGCGCGTCGCCGGCCTTTGCCGTGCAGCCCGACGAGGTGATGAAGGACCCGGCCAGGGAAGCGCGGGCGCGGGATCTGTCGCGCGAACTGCGCTGCATGGTGTGCCAGAACCAGTCGATCGACGATTCCGATGCACCGCTGGCGCGCGATCTGCGGCTGCTCGTGCGCGAGCGCATCGCCGCCGGCGACAGCGACAAGCAGGTGATCGATTTCCTCGTCGCGCGCTACGGCGAATACGTGCTGCTCAAGCCGCGTTTCGAAGGCCAGACCCTGCTGCTGTGGCTCTTGACGCCGTTCGTGCTCGGCGGCGGCGTGTTCGGGCTGTGGTGGCAGCATCGCCGCCGCACGCGGCTGGCCATGGAAACCGGCGGCGAGCCGCAGGCGCTGACGCCCGAGGAAGACGCGCGGCTGAAAACGCTGCTCGCGGCGCAAGCCGGCGAGGCGTCGGAACCGGCACCCGCATTCAAGATTACAAAAGATTAATCCCCCCGCCAGCATGTCGTAAGGCGACGGCCCCCATCTTCAAGGCCACGCGATGCGCCGCCCCGTCGGGCGCTTCCAATCCGGCCCTGGAGTTTCTCATGAACGACCGTCCCTCCGATCTCACCTCCGCTCCCGCCTATCAGCCGCGCCGCTCGATTCTGTCGCTGCGCAAGTTCGCATTGATGGCCTCGGTGGCCGCCGGGCTTGGCGTCGCCGCCTACAGCCTCAGCCCCGCGCCAAACAACTTCGACCTGCTGTCGACGCCGGCGCGCGCGCAAGTCAACACCGAAGTCAGCAAGGTCCAGACGCCGGTCGGTTTCGCCGACATCGTCGAGCGCGTGAAGCCGTCGGTGATCTCGGTCAAGGTCCGGATCCGGGAGAAGATGGCGGACTCCGATGACGACGATGCGTCGCCGTTCCGACCCGGCTCGCCGATGGAGCGCTTCTTCCGTCGCTTCGGCGGCCCGGACGGTCTGCCGCCGGGACTGCGCGGCCGTCGCGGCCCGTCGATGGGGCAGGGCTCCGGCTTCTTCATCTCCGCGGACGGCTATGCGGTAACCAACAACCACGTCGTCGAAGGCGCCGACAAGGTCGAGGTGACGACCGATGCCGGCAAGACCTATACGGCGAAGGTGATCGGCACCGATCCGCGCACCGACCTCGCCTTGATCAAGGTCGAGGGCGGTTCCGATTTCCCGTTCGCCAAGCTCTCGACCGGCACCGCGCGCATCGGCGACTGGGTGCTGGCGGTCGGCAATCCGTTCGGCCTCGGCGGCACCGTCACCGCCGGCATCGTCTCGGCCAACGGCCGCGACATCGGCAACGGCCCCTATGACGACTTCATCCAGATCGACGCTCCGGTGAACAAGGGCAATTCCGGCGGCCCGGCGTTCGACATGCAGGGCAACGTCATCGGCGTCAACACCGCGATCTATTCGCCCTCCGGCGGCAGCGTCGGTATCGCCTTCTCGATCCCCGCCTCGACGGTGCAGAGCGTGGTGACGCAGTTGAAGGAGAAGGGCACCGTCAGCCGCGGCTGGATCGGCGTGCAGATCCAGCCGGTCACGCAGGACATCGCCGACAGCCTGGGCCTGAAAAAGGCCGAGGGCGCGCTGGTCGCCGAGCCGCAGCCGAACGGCCCGGCCGACAAGGCGGGCATCCAGTCCGGCGACGTCATCACCGGCGTCAACGGCACGTCGGTCAAGGACGCGCGTGAACTCGCCCGCACCATCGGCGGCTTCTCGCCCGGCAACACGATCAAGCTCGACGTCCTGCACAAGGGCGAGAAGAAGGTGGTCGAACTGACGCTCGGCAAGCTGCCGAGCGAGCGCGAGGCCCGCGCCTCGTTCGAGCGTGGCGGCGATCGCGGCGGGATGTCGCGCGGCAGCGACGTCCCGCGCCTCGGCCTTACTGTTGCGCCGGCTGCCTCGGTAGCGGGCGCCGGCAAGGAGGGTGTCGTGGTCACCGACGTCGATCCCAACAGCGCCGCCGCCGAGCGCGGCTTCAAGGAAGGCGACGTCATCCTCGAAGTCGCGGGCAAGAGCGTCACCGATCCCGGCGAGGTGCGCGATGCCATCCGCTCGGCGCAGAGCGACAACAAGAACAGCGTGTTGATGCGGGTTCGCTCGGGCGGCTCGCTGCGCTTCGTCGCGGTGCCGCTGGGCAAGGGCTAGCCCCGGCCGCCGGACGCCGGCGGCACAGGGCAACTTCCAATGGATCAGCCCCCTCCGTTGGAAGGCTTGGCGGGCGATGAAGTCCCCAGCTTCATCGTCCGCCGTTCTTTGTCGGGACGACGCTTGGTCGCCTTGCGTCGAAAGTGCGATCGGGCCATGCTTGAGGAAACTTCCCGTGACGTCAGGTGAGACAGACCATCCGATGCGGCTACTGATTATCGAGGACGATCGCGAGTCCGCGGATTATCTCGCGAAAGCCTTTCGTGAGGTCGGCCACATCGCGGATCTCGCCGGCGACGGCGAGGAGGGCCTCGCCATGGCCGACGGCGGCGACTACGACGTGCTGGTGGTCGACCGCATGTTGCCCAAGCGCGACGGGCTATCGGTGATCGGAACCCTGCGCGACAAGGGCAACCGCACGCCGGCGCTGATTCTCTCGGCGCTGGGGCAGGTCGACGACCGCATCAAGGGCCTGCGCGCCGGCGGCGACGACTATCTGCCGAAGCCGTATGCCTTCGCCGAACTGCTGGCGCGGGTCGAGGTGCTGTCGCGCCGTCACGGCGGCCCGGCGGAGGAAACCGTGTATCGCGTCGGCGATCTCGAACTCGACCGGCTGTCGCATCGCGTCACGCGCGGCAAGGAAGAACTCACCTTGCAGCCGCGCGAGTTTCGCCTGCTCGAATATCTGATGAAACACGCCGGGCAGGTGGTGACGCGGACCATGCTGCTCGAAAACGTCTGGGACTATCATTTCGACCCGCAGACCAACGTGATCGACGTGCATATCTCGCGGCTGCGCGCCAAGATCGACAAGGGTTTCGAGCGGCCCCTGCTGCACACCATTCGCGGCGCCGGATACATGATTCGTGACGGCATTCGGTAAACTGATCCGCACCACGGCGTTTCGGCTGACGCTGGTCTATTTATTATTGTTCGCGCTGTTCGCTGCGTCGCTGCTCGGCTTTTTCGCCTGGAACACGCGGCGCATGATCACCGAGCAGATCACCACGACGGTGAACGCCGAGTTTTCCGATCTCACCGGGCTATACAGCCGGCGCGGGCTGCGCGGGCTGATGGTGGGGATCGAGAACCGGGCGCTGCGGCCCGGCGCCAACCTCTATCTCGTCGCCACGCCGACGGGGCAGCCGGTGGCCGGCAATGTCGGCGCGCTGCCGCCGGGCACGATGTCCGGCACCGGCTGGTTCGAAACCAGCTATCAGCGGATCGAGGAGCAGGACCAGGCACCGCACCTCGCGCTGGTGCGTATCTCCGAACTCAGCAACGGATTCCGGCTGCTGATCGGCCGCGACCTTGAGGAGCGGCGGCGCATCTTCCGCATCGTCGCGGCGGCGGCGCAATGGTCGATCCTGGTGGTGGTGGTGCTTGGCCTTGCGGCCGGCGTGTTCGTCGGACGGCGGGTGCTGCGCCGGATCGACGCCATGACCGGCACCACGCGCCGCATCATGGAGGGCGATCTCAGCGAGCGGCTGCCGGTCGGCCGCAGCGGTGACGAACTGGATCGTCTCGCCGACAACCTCAACCGGATGCTAGAGCGCATCGAGGCGCTGATGACCGGCCTCAAGGAAGTTTCCGACAACATCGCCCACGACCTCAAGACGCCGCTGACGCGGCTGCGCAACCGCGCCGAGGAGGCTCTTGCGACCTCCGGCAGCGAGGCCGAATATCGCGCCGCGCTGGAACACACCATCGAGGAATCCGACGCGCTGATCCGCACCTTCAACGCGCTCTTGATGATCGCGCGCGCCGAATCCGGGCAGGCGGGCGAGGCGGCGGAGGATTTCGACGTCGCCGACGTCGCCAACGGTATTCACGAACTCTACGAGCCGCTGGCGGAGGACAACGGGCTGGTGCTGCGCGTCAACGCCGCGCCGGCGCGGCTGCACGGCAACCGCGAACTGGTGAGTCAGGCGCTGGCTAATCTCGTGGAGAACGCCATCAAGTACGGCAAGCCGGCCGAGGACGCGGCTGCCGTTGCGGCCGGGACGATGCCGGCCATCGTGATCGAGGCCGGCCGCCACGGTGACAAGGTGCTGCTGAGCGTCACCGATCGCGGCCCCGGCATTCCCGAAGCCGACCGCAAGCGCGCGACCGAGCGCTTCGTGCGCCTGGAGGCCAGCCGTACCCTGCCGGGCTCGGGGCTTGGCCTCAGCCTTGCCTCGGCGGTGGCGACGCTGCATCGGGGTGAACTTCGGCTTGAGGATGCGGGGCCCGGTTTGCGGGCCACGCTTGCGTTTCCGGCGCCCGCGGGCGAGGCGGCAGGCGCGGCGGCGTGAGCCCGCGATGCCGCGCCGGCGGGCATCCCGTGCGAAGGTCGGAATGCAAATCGCGGCTTCGACGTATAAGGTGCGCGGGAGGTTCGGATTGACATTCGTCCCGCGACTTCGCAAGTCACGAGGGGCGAAGATCAAGTCCGTTCCGCAACCGGCTCCGTCCTCTCAACTGGAATCGCACCCTGCATGATGTCTTCCGCGAAAGGCGACGCGGATCCGTCCTCCCTGGCCGCCGCCGTGGTGACCGGGCCGGTGGTGTTCGCCGCTGCCGACGCCGCGCAGCGCCTCGACGGCTGGCTCGCCGATCTGCCGCCGCCGCAGGCCGCCGCCATCGGTGAGATGAGCGCGCAATACCCCAAGGTGAGGACGCTGCTGGAAGGCATCGCCGAAGCCTCGCCCTATCTGTTCGACCTGATGCGGGCCGACGACCGCCGCCTGCTGCGGCTGCTGCAATGCCGGCCCGAGGCGCATTTCGCGCAGCTTCTGACTGAGGCGATGGAGCGCGTCCCCACGGCCGCCGATCAGGCCGAGGCGATGCAGCGGCTGCGGCGGCTCAAGGCCGAGGCCGCGCTGATGATCGCGCTGTGCGATATCGGCGGCGTGTGGCCGGTGATGCGTGTCACCCGCGCGCTGACCGACCTCGCCGTGACCGCCGTGCGAAGCGCGCTGCGCTTCCTGCTGTTGCAGGAAACCGCACGCGGCAAAATCCTGCCACCGAACCCGGAGCAGCCGGAAGACGGCAGCGGCCTCGTGGTGCTGGCGATGGGCAAGATGGGCGCGGACGAACTGAACTATTCCAGCGACATCGACCTCATCGTGTTCTTCGATCTCGCCGCGCCGACGCTCGCCCCGGATATCGAGCCGCAGCCGTTCTTCGTGCGCCTGACGCAGGCGCTGGCGCGGATGCTGCAACAGCGCTCCGGCGACGGCTATGTGTTCCGTGTCGATCTGCGATTGCGACCCGATCCGGCCTCGACGCCGGTTGCGATCTCGACCGCGGCGGCGCTCGATTATTACGAGCGGGAAGGGCGCACCTGGGAGCGCGCCGCGATGATCAAGGCGCGCCCGTGCGCCGGCGATCTCGCCGCAGGCGAAACGCTGCTGGCGGAAATCGCGCCGTTCGTGTGGCGCCGGCACCTCGATTTCGCGGCGCTGGCCGATGTCCACGACATGAAGCGCCAGATGCAGTCGTTTCGTGGCCAGACCGAGATGTCGGTCGAGGGCCACAACGTCAAGGTCGGGCGCGGCGGCATTCGCGAAATCGAGTTCTTCGCCCAGACCCAGCAACTGATCGCCGGCGGCCGCCACCCCGAACTGCGCACCCGGCCGACGCTCGCGACGCTCGACGTGCTGGCCGCCGACAACTGGATCACGCCGGCGGTGCGCGACGAATTGAGCGAGGCTTACCGGTTTCTGCGCCGCCTCGAACATCGCCTGCAGATGATCGCCGACGAGCAGACCCACGCCCTGCCGGAAGACCCCGATGCGCTTGAGCGCTTCGCGTTCTTCTTCGGCTACGGCAGCCGCGATGCCTTCGCCGTCGATCTGTTGCATCACCTCAATTGCGTGCAGGCGCATTACAGCAAGCTGTTCGAGGGCGACGCGGCGAAGGAGACCACGCTCCCGGAGGTCGATTATCGCGGCGGGCCGGACGACCCGCGCGTGGTCAAGCGGCTGTCCGATCTCGGCTTCGGCAAGCCGCTGACGGTGGCGGCCATCGTGCGGCAATGGATGTCCGGTGAGTATCGCGTGCTGAAGGTGGAGGCGACGCGGCGTGCCTTCGAGGCGTTCGTGCCGGCGCTGATCGACGGGCTGGCCCACGCCGAGGAGCCCGACGACGCGGTGACCGCGTTCGACGGCTTCCTGCAAGCGTTGCAGCGCGGCGGCCGGCTGATCTCGCTGCTCGGTCAGAACCGCGATCTGGTGGCGCTGGTGGCGCTGATCCTCGGAGCCGCGCCGCGGCTCGGCGGGATGCTGGCGCGGCAGCCGCAACTGATGGACGGCCTGATCGACCCGCGCTTCTTCGGCGCGATGCCGGACCGCAAGGAATTTTCCCAGCGCCTTGCCGCGACATTGGCGGACGCCGATTCCTACGAGGAATTTCTCGACCGGCTGCGGCTGTTCGGACAGGAAAGCCTGTTTCTGATCGGCGCACGGATTCTGTCGGGCACCGTGTCGGCGCGGCACGCCAGCACCGCGTTCGCCGACGTGGCCGAGGGTACGGTGCAGACCGTGCATGAGTTGGTGACCAAGCAGTTCGCCGAGCAATACGGGCGCATCAAGGGTCAGGAAACCGCCATTCTGGCGATGGGCAAGCTCGGCAGCCGTGAGATGACGGCGTCCTCCGATCTCGATCTCATCCTGATCTACGACTTCGATCACGAGCATCCCGATTCCGACGGCGCGCGCTCGCTGCACGGCGGACAATATTTCGCGCGCTTCACCCAGCGCCTCATCAGCGCCTTCACCACGCGCACCAACTACGGCGTGCTCTACGAAATCGACATGCGGCTGCGGCCCTCCGGACGCGCCGGCCCGGTGGCGTCGCGGATCGATGCGTTCGCCGACTATCAGGATCACGAGGCCTGGACCTGGGAACACATGGCGTTGACGCGGGCGCGCGTGATCTCGGCATCAGTGCCGTTCCGCGAGCGGATCGAGGGTATTATCCGCAACGTGCTGACGCGGCCGCGCGATCCCGGCATCATCGCCAGCGACGTCGCCGAAATGCGGCGCGCCATCGCTCAGGAGAAGGGCGAGAGTGACATCTGGGATCTGAAATACGCCGCCGGAGGACTGGTCGATATCGAATTCATCGCCCAGTATCTGCAACTGGTCCATGCCGCCCGCACGCCGGAAATTCTCGACGTGAGCACGGTGCAGGTGCTGGAAAACGCGGCGCGCCTCGGCATCCTGTCACAATCGACCATGGAGGTGCTGCGGCCCGCGGCGCGCCTTTATCACGATCTCACGCAGGTCTTGCGGCTATGCGTGAGCAGCAGGTTCGATCCGTCGAATGCGGGCGAGGACCTGCTGCGCATCATGACCCGCGCCGGCGACGCGCCGGATTTCTCGGCACTGGAGGCGCGGCTGCGGGAAACCCAGAGCGACGTGCGCGGCATCTTCCTGTCGCTGGTGGAAGGTTAGGACGGGTTTGATTTAGACGGGATTGTCATGCGCGGGCTTGACCCGCGCATCCATCAAAAAAGAAGAGCCGCTTCAAAAGGATGGATTGCCGGGTCAAGCCCGGCAATGACGTCTCATGTTACGATGGTCACGCCGCCGCGGAGAGCGAGCGGGGGTGTCCGTCGCACGGCAGCCTGACGCCGACCACGGTGCCGCTGCCGGGCCGCGAGCGCATCCGCATCGATCCGCCGTGCAGGCCGGTGAGCGACTTGGCGATGGCCAGTCCCAACCCGGAGCCGTGATAGGTCTTGGTCAGTTGCCCCTCGACCTGCTCGAACGGCTGGCCGAGCTTGCGCATGGCATGGGGCGCGATGCCGATGCCGGTGTCCGCGATCATCAGCACGATGGCATTATTGACGAGGCGGCTGCGGACAACGACACGGCCGCCGTCCGGCGTGAACTTGACCGCGTTGGAGAGCAGGTTCACCACGATCTGCTTGACAGCGCGGCGGTCGGCCACCAGCGGCACGGTGTCCTCGAAGTCGGCGTCCAGCGTCAGTCCTTTTTCCTGCGCTTTGCCGGAGACGACGCGCAGCGACTCGGTGAGAGTCTGCGCCAGATTGAGCGGCTCAAGATCGAGCTGCATTCGCCCGGCCTCGATCTTCGACATATCGAGAATGTCGTTGATGACTTCGAGCAGGTAGCGGCCTGAGGTCAGGATGTCGTGGCAGTATTCCTGATACTTGTCGCATCCCAGATTGCCGAACATGCCGTTGCCCATGATCTCGGAGAACCCGATGATGGCGTTCAGCGGCGTTCGCAACTCGTGGCTCATGTTGGCGAGGAATTTCGATTTGGCCTGATTGGCGTCCTCCGCCCGGTTTTTCTCGTCGGCGTATTTCTGGGCGAGATCCGCCAGCTCTAGCGCCTGACGCTCCAGCGTCGCCTGCGAGCGTTTGAGATCGATGACGGTGGCACGCAGGCGAAGGTCGTTGTCCACGAGCTTCTGCTCGTGCTCCTTGATCCGGGTGATGTCGGTGCCGACCGAAACGTAGCCGCCGTCCTTGGTGCGGCGCTCGCTGATGTTGAGCCAGCGGCCGTCGTCCAACTGCGCTTCGAAGGTTCGCGCGCCCGAGGCAAGCGTACCCGCCGCCGGCAACAGGGAACGGACCTGCGGCATCTTGCCGACCTCGCTGACGGTTTCGTACGAGGTTCCCGGCGCGACCGCCGAATCCGGCAGCCGATGCAGCCGCTGGAAGTGCGAGTTGCACAGCACCAGGCGATCCTCGGCGTCCCACAGCACGAACGATTCCGGAATTGTCTCGATGGCGTCGCGCAGCCGCAAATCGGCCTCGACGGAGCGCTCGGCAAGGCTTTTTTGCTCTGTGATATCGACCGCGATACCGATGAGATGCAGCCGGCCATCGCCGTCGCCACGGATCAGTTCGCACCGCACCCGCAGCCAGATCCAGTGGCCGTTCTTGTGCTGCATTCGAAAACTTTGATCGATGTAGCGGATCTCGCCCGAGATCAGGCGATCGGCGATGGCAAAGAGATCGATGTCGTCGGAGCGGACAAGGGCGTTGACCTCGCCGAAGGTCAGAAGGTCGCTGCGGCTCTCAAGCCCGAGGATCGAGAACATCGATTGCGACCAGAAGATGCGGCCACGCGACAGGTCCCAATCCCACAGCCCGCAGCGCCCGCGATTGAGCGCGGTGTCGATGCGCGCGCGCACCACGTCGTTGATGAGGTCGCCCTCGCGGGCGCGGGTCGATTGCCAGTGAAACGCGAAGCCGAGAATGAGAACCACGAACCCGGTGGTCGCCGACAGCGTGATCGAGAGCGCGGCTTCCGATTGCCACAGCGGCGATCGGTTCTTCTGGGCGATCACGAGCTGGCCGGGCAGCGCCTTCAGCGGGCGGGCGGTGGCGATGGTGTCGTCGATCGCCTTGATCCTGCCGTCAATGCCGGCGGGTGCGGCGGCGGCGAGCGAGGTGGTGATCGCCATCAGCGACCGCGGCGAGAAGGTGTCGATATCGGCGTCGGCACGGCCGATGGCGACGCGGGCGAGGACGCGCCGGCCATCCTCGATCAGCACGATGGCGCGGTCCACCTCCACGCCCCACGAAGGAATGAATGCCGGCAGCAAATCCTGAAGCTGTGCGGGCGTCGCCCCCGCGTGCCGCTCGGCGATGGCGCGGTCGAGGCGTTCGGCGACGAGGTCGGCCAGCGCCGCGAGGTCGCGCTGCGCGGCCGCCTGAGTCTGGCGGCTTTGATCGGTGACCTGAACGAAGGCGCCGAAACAGATGGTGACGAGAAACGCGATGATCAGCATCGGCACCGCCCGGCGCAGCACCGGCTCGGCGTTGAGCAGCCGATGGTAGGCAGGTTTCGCGATAGACTGCGCCAATCCACGGATCGAATCGGATTGGACGCAGGCGCTTTGCGTGCGCGCGCGCGTCATGCCTTTGCCCCCTTGGGATTCCTCTGGAACGCCGCCCTGACGCAACTTCCGACGCCGGGACGGCGACACATCGTCACGCGGGAGGTCGGCCGATCGCTACGAATCCGGCGGGCGGATAATGCGAACGGTGCCGTTCTTCCCGATTTGAAGCGGCCCCCAGACCGCTTCGAATCACTGCGATTTGAATCCAGATTTGGCGGGCTGTCGAGAGTCAACGAATCGTTAACGCGGAATTTTTTATCCAAAGGCGATTGCGCCGGGCGGATGCGCGGCGCAAACGAGTCCGAAAGGAGAACAGGCGAGGCGGGATGCCTCTCTAGCCGCCCTCGCGCGCGGGTTCGGCGTGGCTGATGACGCGCTTCACGGTCGGGAACGCGCGGCGCAGGGCGCGTTCGATCTCGTCAACGTTCTCGTGGACACGGGTCACGGTCATGGTCGGCGCCGCCCGGCAATGGAAGTTGACGATCTGCCCCGCCTCGGTATCGCGCACGCGGACATTGTGGATGTCGTGAATGTCGCGGGCTGCTGCGTAATGTGACAGCGCCGCGGTGATTTCGGCGACGCGGGCCGGCGGAGATTCGACGCCGGTCGGACTCTCCGGCTCCAGCGGCTCGATGTGGGTATCGACCTCGACGTCGCTGCCGAACTCGTCGCGGATGTTCTGCTCAAGACCCTGTGCGATATCGTGGGCCGCTTCGAGGCCGAGGTTGCCGTCCACCTCAAGGTCGATGCTCACGGTCAGCCGCTCGCCGAGATCGTGGACGGTGACGTGATGGATGGCCAGCGCCATGTTGCGCGCGATCACCATGACCCGCTCCCGCACCGTCTCGTTGTCGCGGGCAACGGGCAGCGCCGTGAAAGTCAGGTCGGAGTCGCCGAGCGCGGCGGCGACCGCCTCCTGGGCCTTGCGTTTGATGGCATCGACGCGATCGATCGGGAACGTTCGCGGCACCTGGACGTCGGCATCGATAAAGTATGTCGCGCCGACCATGCGCACGCGCAGCCGTTCGATGCCGATCACCCCGGGGACGCCTGCGATGGCGGCGCGCGCCTTGTCCGAGATGCCCTCCGGCGCGCGGTCGAGCAGCGTCTCGATGGTGGAGCGGCCGAGCCGCAGTCCCAATACCGAGATCACCACCGCGACGGCGATAGCGGCGGCGGCGTCGCCCCACGGATAGCCCAGCGCCGTCAGCGTGAGCCCGATAATGACCGCCACCGAGCCCAGCACGTCGGAAGTGAAATGCAGCGCGTCGGCGGCGAGCGCCTGGCTTCCGGTGTCGCGCGCGGTGCGATGAAGCGCATAGGCGCGCCACAGGTTGACGCCGATTTCGACGAGCAGCACCACGAACGGAACGAAAGAGATCGTGGGCGGCGGCGCGCCGTCGCGCAGATGGCCGTAGGCGGTGACCAGAATGCCGCCGGCCAGCACATAGAGTAGCGCGATGACCCCCAGCGCCGACAGGCTTTCGAATTTGCCGTGGCCGTAGTGGTGTTCGTCATCGGCCGGGCGATCGGAGAAGCGCACCACGACCCAGGTGATGGCGGTCGCCACCAGATCGACCGAACTGTGCAGCGCATCCGAGATCAGCGCCAGGCTGCCGATGGCGACGCCGACCACGAACTTGATCGCGGCCATGGCGGCGCTGGCCGCGACCGAGATTGCGGCGACGCGGGTCTTGCTGGTCGACGCGCTCTGTCCCATCGGCGGGGTTTAGCAGCCCGCGCCGCCGACATCAAAGCGCCGCGCGGATCGCCACACGATTATTTCCGCGCCAATTGCACATGCGACTTATTCCGACTTCAAAAGTCAGACGGAACGCGCAGGCGGCCAGCGCGCCGCTACAAGGTCACGACGATCTTGCCGAGGTGCTTGTTGGCTTCCATGTGCGCGAACGCCTTGGCGATATCGTCGAAGGCGAAGGTGCGGTCGATCGGCAGCTTGAGCTTGCCGTCCTCGACCGCCGGCCAGATGTCGGATTTGACCCGCGCGAAGATATCGCGGATTTCCGCGATCGATCGGGTGCGGAAGGTGACGCCGATATAAGTGATGCGCCGCGCCGCATGGAGATCGAAATCGAAGTCACCATGGTTGCCGCCGAGCCGGCCGACATTGACGATGCGGCCGAGCACCTTCGTCGCGGCGAGGTTCTGGTTGGCGACGCCGCCTGAAACCTGATCGATAATGAGATCGACGCCGTGGCCCTCGGTCGCCGCGAGCACCTGATCCACCCAGGCGGGATCGCGCGAGTCGATCGCGAGATCGGCGCCGAACTCCTTCAGCCGGCTGCGCCGCATCGGATCGGTTGACGATCCGATCACGGTCCTGGCGCCCTTGAGCCTGGCGATCTGCAACGCCATCAGGCCGACGCCCGAGCTTGCGCCTTGAACCAGCACCGACTGTCCGGGCTGCAAACCGCCGTTGGTGACGAGCGCGTTGTACATCGTGGTCAATGCGACCGGCAGCGTTGCCGCGGCTTCGAAACTCATTCCGGCAGGGATGTGAAACAGTCGGCCGTAGTCGGCAAGCGTGTAGGCTGCGAACGCCGCGGTGCCCGATCCCATTACCCGGTCGCCGACCTTGACGTCCCTGGCGTCGGGGCCGACCTCGGCCACTTCACCGGCCCATTCCATGCCCAGCACGGTGCCGGCCCCGCCGGCGCTGCCGTGGACGTGACCCTTGGTCATGCCGAGATCGGCGCGGTTGAGACCGCAGGCGCGAACGCGAACGAGCACCTGTGCCCCGCTCGGCGCGGGTTGCGGGACATCTCCGATTTCGGCGCCGTGAGCGCCATAGAGGAATGCTTTCATGGTGACCCTCATCAATGGGCGGGCAATGTGGCGTGGCCCGCGCGTGCGTCAGTCGAACAGTTCGTCGCCGTGGGCTTCGACGTAAGCGGCGAGGCCCAGCGTGTGGTCGCGGGCGAATTTCTCGGCGAGTTCGGTCTTGCGTTCCTCAAGCGCGCCGATGATCGCAAGATGCTCCGGCAGCGAAGCGGAGAGGCGCTCGGCGCGCCCGGTCGTCAGTTGGCAGCAGCCGCGCACGTGCAGCAGAATGGCGCTGGTCATGTCGATCAGAACCTGCGACTCGCTTAGCGAGATCAGTGTCTGATGGAAGGCGATATTGGCTCTCGAATATTCCTCGGCATGATCCTGCGGTAGTCGGTCCGCGTTGAAGTCCTTGAAGAGGTCGCGCAGCGCCGTGATGTCGCGCTTGCGCGCGGTGTGGGTGGCCAGCCGCGCCGCCATGCTTTCCAGCGCCGCCCAGGCGCGGATCATATCGACGACCTCGGCCTTGGTCCGCCGCACCACCACGATACCGCGCCGCGGCACCGATCTGACGAGGCCGTCCTGTTCAAGCATCGCGATGGCCTCGCGGATCGGCGTGCGGCTGACGCCGAGCCGTTCCGACAACGCCCGCTCATCGAGCATCACGGGATCTGGCTTTGTGTAGATATCCATCCGCAGGATGGCATCCTTGAGCGCATCGTAGGCTTTGGTCTTGAAGCTCGTCTCGGGAGCCAGGCGCACGATTTCCATTTCGGGCTCGGTCACGGTGCGTCCCCTCGACGGTTTGATTGCTGGCATCGGCGCGTTCCACCACCACCGCTCAAACTGGAATCGCTTTTGGCATACCGGATTCCAGGGTGTCAACGCGGGCTAAAACGTCCAGGATATCGAGGCTTTTGCATCGGGATGAGTATCCATCGCCGGGAGGATATCGGCGCCCGACCTTCCTCGCGATGACGATGGCGGTCGAAAGTGATCGAGGCGCTGCGTTTCGTTGTGACGTCGGGCCGGGGATGCCGCGGCTGGCGTCGTGCGCAGAGACTGTTGCATCGAATTGAGGACAGGTATTGGCCGATCGGCTTATTTGACGGCGCCTGCCAAAGGTGGATAAGTTTTGCCCAAAGCGCGGCCGGCCTGATGGCGGTTTGACGTGCGGCCCTGCGAGGGCGGCCGCCGGACCGATGCGGGCCCGTTCGCCATAATCAAAATATCGATGTGGCCTCGGTCATATCGAAACAAGAGGGAGAAGACTGATATGAGGATGACCCGTCGCGCGTTCACCGCCGGCGCTTCCGGCGTTGTGCTTGGTTCGGTCGTTTCGCCGTGGGTGCGGCGCGCAGGCGCGGCCGATTCCACCATCCGCATCGGCGTGGTCAATTCGATGAGCGGAGGGCTCGCGGCCTACGCGCAGGAAGGACAGCCGGCGTTCGAATACATCATCAAGAAGATCAACGCCGAGGGCGGCATCAAGAGCAAGGGCGGCGCCAAGATCGAACTGATCCAGGCCGACGACACCAGCCAGCCGGCGCGCACCGCGACCGAGGCACGCCGCCTCATCACCGAGGAAAATGTGCATCTGTTGACCGGCACGATCCTCAGCGCCCAGATGCTGGCGCTGACGCCGGTGCTCGATGAACTGAAGATGCCGACGCTGTCGGTATGGGCCGGCGGCGCGCGATCCAACTACATGTTCACGCTCGGCTACCCTTACGATCGCGGCTACGCGCAAACCATGCACGACTTCGTCGTGTTCCTGCGCGATGCCGAGAAGTTCAAGATCAAGACCGCGGTGATGGGCTATTCGAACTACGAGGCCGGCCAGCAGGTCAACAAGTTCCTGGTCGAGAAGCTCAAGGCCAGCGGCATCGAGATCGTCGGCGAAGCGCCGCTCGACATCAAGGCGCAGGATCAGACCTCGGCGATGGTGCGCATCCGTTCGCTGAAGCCCGACGTCGTGGTCGGCCTGGTGACGCCGCGCGACGGCATCCTGCTGCATCAGGCGCGCTACAACCTCAACTACCACGGCAGCATCTTCTGCGGCGGCACCGGTGGTTATTCGGATCTGTCGCTGTGGAAGGACCTCGGGCCGGAGATCGGCAAGGCGGTGCTGACCCAGAACCTGTTCGGCATGACCGGGTTCAGCCCCGGCGCGAAGATCGATTCGATGCAGAAGATCATCACCGAGCTGCGCGACGTCGCCAAGCTCGACCGCATCGGGCAGGGCGCGATCCAGTACGCGCAGGCCGGCCGCGTGTTGCAGCAGGTGCTGGAAACCTCGGCGTCGCTGGAACGCGACGCGCTGCTCGACGCCTTCAAGAAGGTCAACATTCCCTTCGGCGACCCCCATCTCTACGTCGCCAAGCCGAAGGGCTTGCAGTTCGCCGAGGATCGCCTGCTCAAGGATGGCAGCGCCATGTTCATTCAATGGACGCCCGACCAGCAGCAGCAGGTGGTGTTCCCCAAGGAGTTTGCGCAGACTGCGCCGCGTCCACGGGCGTGAGCGCGGGCCGTGGCGCTGCTCGAGGTCGATAAGGTCACCCGGCGGTTCGGCGGCCTGGTCGCCGTCAACAACGTGAGCTTTGCAGTGCCCGAGGGCGAGATCCTCGGCATCATCGGCCCCAACGGCGCCGGCAAGACCACGCTGTTCAGTGTGATTTCCGGGTTCATCCCGCCGAGCGAAGGCACGGTGCGCTTCGCCGGCGAGAACATCGTCGGCCTATCGCCCGACCGGCTGGTGCGCCGCGGCCTGGTGCGCAGCTTCCAGGTGGTGCAGACCTTCGCCGACATGACCACGCTCGACGTGGTGACGACGGCGGCGCTGACGCGGCGGCCGATCCGCGAGGCGATCGACTATGCCGCGCATGTGCTGAAGCGGGTCGGCATGGCTGGCAAGGAACTGCTGACGCCGGGGACGCTGTCGCTTCAGGACAAGAAGCTGCTCGAACTCGCCAAGTGTCTTGCGACCGATCCCCGCTGCATCCTGCTCGACGAAGTGATGGCGGGGCTGACGATCGCCGAGACCGAAGCGCCAATGGCGATCGTGCGCGAACTCAACAGCCAGGGCGTCACCATCGTCATGGTGGAGCACGTCATGCCGGTCATCATGCGGCTGGCGACCCGCATCGTGGTCATCAACTTCGGGGAGAAGATCGCCGAGGCGGCGCCCGACGAGATCGTCAAGGACCAGAAGGTCATCGACGCCTATTTCGGGGAGCACCTCGATGCTTGAGGTCGATCATCTGGTGACCGGCTACGGCGGTGTGCCGGTGCTGCACGACATTTCGCTCAAGCTGAGCGCGGGCGAGATCGTTGGCCTGCTCGGCGCCAACAATGCCGGCAAGACCACGCTGATCAACAGCCTCTCGGGCATGTATGCGCCGATATCGGGCCGCATCCGCTTCGAGGGACAGGACGTCACCGCGATGACGCCGCGCCAGCGGGTCGAACTCGGCATCGTCCAGGTGCCGGAGGGCCGGCTGGTGTTTCCCGACATGAGCGTGCGCGAGAACCTGCTGCTCGGCGGCATCAACGCGCGCGCCCGGCAGCACCGGCCGCGCCAGATGGCGCATGTGCTCGAACTGTTTCCGCGCTTGCAGGAGCGGCTCGGGCAAAAGGCCGGCACGCTGTCGGGCGGCGAGCAGCAGATGCTGGCGATCGGCCGGGCGTTGATGGCGGAAGCCAAGCTGCTGATGCTGGACGAGCCGTCGCTCGGGTTGTCGCCGCTGTTCGTGCAGTACATTTTCGGCATTATCGACCGCCTGCACGGCGAGGGGCTGTCGATCCTGCTGATCGAGCAGAATCTCAATCTAACGCTGCGCCATGCGCAGCGCTGTTATGTGCTGGAGCGCGGCAGGATCGCGGTGGAGGGGGCGTCCGAGATCATCAAGGACGATCCGCGGACCCGCAGCGCCTATCTCGGGCTTTAGAGTCTGTTTCAACTCTGTTGAACCAGGCTCCTTGCTTATCTTTTTACTTGAGGATGATCTTATCCGAAAACCGGTTTTCACTTTGCGGGATCATGCTCTAGCATTCGGGCTGTCGTCGATGACAATGGGGCGGAGACGGGCGTGACTGAATTTCTGCAAGCATTGGCGCAGGGCCTGCTGATCGGCAGCACCTACGGGCTGCTGGCGCTCGGCATGGGGCTGCTCTACGGCGTCAGCGGCGTGGTCAACTTCTCGCACGGCGATTTCATTTCGCTGGGCATGTTTTTGTGTCTGGCGCTGTATTCGGCGTTCGCGCTCGATCCTTATGTATCGCTGGTCATCACCGTTCCGGTGATGACGGTCATCGGCGGGCTGGTGTACTGGTACTTGCTTCGACCCATGGTGGGGCACCAGTTCCTGATGGTGGTCCAGCTCACGCTGGGTCTGAGCCTGGTGTTGCAGAACGGCATCCTGATGGTGTTCGGCGGGCAGCCGGCGCGCACGCCCTCGGTGGTCGAATCCAAACTTCTCATTCTGGGCGACGTCGTGGTTCGCGTTCCGCACGTCATCGCCTTCGTGGTGTCGTTCGCCATGGCGATCGGGCTCTACGTGATGCTGCGCTCTACCGACTTCGGGCGGTCGATCCGTGCCGTGCATCAGAACGCCCACGCCGCCGCGCTGATGGGGATCGACGTCAGCCGCGTGCAGACGCTGACCTTCGCGCTCGGCATCGGCATTCTGGCGATCGCGGCGGCGCTGCTGCTGCCGGGAACGCCGATCCAGCCGGCCCAGGGCCTGCGCTACACGGTGATTACGCTGATCGTCGTCGCGCTCGGCGGCATGACCAATTTCGTCGGCATCATGCTCGGCGGCCTCATCATCGGCCTTTCCGAAGCCTACGGCACCATCTATCTCTCCGACACGCTGGGGATGCTGCTGCCCTACGGCATTTTCGTGCTGATCATGCTGTTCCGGCCTCAGGGACTGACCTGGAGTTCGTCGCGATGAGGCAGGAATTCTACAAGACCCTGATGTCCCCGGTGTGGCTCGTGGTGCTGCTGCTGGCGGCGGTGGTCCCGCCGTTTCTGCCGTCGTACTATCTGCACATCATCATCCTGTCGCTGGTCTATGTCGCGCTGGCCTCGGCCTGGAACATCGTCGGCGGCATGGCGGGGCAGATTTCGCTGGCGCACAGCTTGTTCATCGGTACCGGTGCGATGCTGTCCACCGCGCTGCTGCTCAAGCTCGGAATCAACATGTGGCTGGGGCTGGTTATCTCCGCCGTGATTTCCGGCGCGATGGGGGCGATCATTGCCTGGATCGATTACCGCTTCCAGCTCGGTCATCTGTCGTTCGTGCTGATCACGCTGGCGTTCGCCGAGATGGGCACGGTGATCGTCGAAGGATGGGATTTCCTCGGCGGCGCCTCGGGACTGTTGCTGCCGCGGGACACGGGGAATTTCTGGGCGTTCCAGTTCGGCGGCGGCATCGGTGCGTTCTGGGTGATGCTGGTGCTGGCGATCGTGAGCATTCTCATCAACGTCGCGATCCTGAACGCGCCGCTCGGCTATTACCTGCGCACCATCCGCGACAACGAGAACGCGGCGCGGGCGATCGGCGTCAATATCCTGCGCTACAAGGTGGCGGCGATGGTGATCTCGGCGATGCTCAGTTCGGTGATCGGCACCGCCTATGTCCGTTATCTGACGTTCGCCGACCCCTATCTTCTGGTGTCGCCGATCATCATCATCGAGATTGTGCTGTTCGCAACGGTCGGCGGCCTCGGGCGGGCTTACGGGCCGGCATTCGGCGCGCTGCTGCTGGTGCCGCTCGGCGAGATCCTGCGCGGCAAGCTCGGCGGCACGCTGCCCGGACTGCACTACTTCATCTACGGCGTGGTGGTGATCGCCGTCATTCTGATCTCGCCGCGCGGCCTGCTGCCGCCGCTTGAGAAATGGCTGACGCGGCTGCGGGCGCCGACCTCGGTGGCCAAGTAACCGGGCGCGGCGCATGGCGGACGCGGTGATGGTCTGAAACGGCGGTTGCCTGAAATGGCGATGGTTCGACGTCGTGCCGGTGCGAAGCGGCGCGGGTCAGGGGCGCAGCGATTTCATGACGAAATCGACGATGTGCCTGCGGCGCTGGCGCAGCGCCGCCTTGCTCGAGAGGTCCTTGCCGAGCATGACGGACAGTGTCGGCCTCCCTGAAACGTAGAAATAACTCAACGCTGCGATCGAGATGTAAAGCTGCTCCGGATTGACGCCTCGGCGAAACAGGCCGTCACGCACGCCGCGATTCAGCGTCCTTGAAAAAAGCCGCAGCAGCGAGACGCCGATCTCGGAGAAACGCTCCAGATTCCTGACATGAGCGGCGTCGTTACGGTTTTCATCATTGAGGATGCTAACGAAGTCAGGGTGCAGAACGAGATAATCAAACGTGCTCAGGATCAGCTTGCGCAAGGTCTGATCTGGGTTGAGCCCGTCGAGGCACAGCTTTTGCTCGTAGTCCCTGATCTCGTGATACATCCATTGAAGGACCGCGAAATAGAGCGCGTCCTTGTCGCCGAAATAGTGATAGACGAGCTGCTTGTTGACGCCGGCGCGCGCCGCGATGTCGTCAACCCGCGCACCGGCCAGACCATTGCGAGCAAACTCCAGACGCGCCGCCGCGAGCAGCTTGCGCTGTGTGCTCGCGGGATCCCGCCTGCGCGGAATCGCGTATGGTTCGTTGAAGCTAAGCTCAGCCATTTCCAGCCCGGGTGATGAGCGACGTGGATCGCATCGATATATCCCTAGTAGCAGAGGCCGTTTTTTGCAAGCAGCGCAATAGGTGCGACGCGCGACATGCGATGATCAAGCCAATGAATATCTCTTGCTGCGGGATGAGATATTGATGAAGCGCACGATACGGCGCGCTTTTGCGACGCATCGTGTGATCAGCCTGTTAGATGAGGCTTATCTTGATACCAGCGCGCGCTGTCGCGTCGATAATGACGGTAACCCGACACTTATCGTCCCTCACCGTTCTATGGAGAGAACGAGAGATGAGGGGTTCAGCTTTCGTTGATTGAAAAGGCTTAGACGCGAACCGGACTGCGGATGCGGCCGCTGTCGCCGAAAACCCGCAGATAGCGCGCGGTCTCTGCGGGATCGCCAGTCGCCTTTTCGGGATTGTCCGACAGCTTGACGGCGGGACGGCCATTCACCGAGGTCACCTTGCACACGATCGAGATCGGATCGAGGTCGGTGGTGGGATCGGGTGAGCAGCCGACGAAGTCATTGGTCAGATTGGTGCCCCAGCCGAAGCTGATCCGGACACGGCCGGCGAAGTGATGATACGCCTCCTCGATGGAGTCCGTATCCATGCCGTCGGAGAAGACCAGCAGCTTCTCGCGCGGATCGCGTCCCTTGGCTTTCCACCACGCAATGATCTCCTCGCCGGCCTCGATCGGCGGCGCGCTGTCGGGGCGGAAGCCGGTCCAGTCGGCGACCCAGTCCGGCGCGTCGCGCAGGAACGCCTTGGTGCCGAACGCATCGGGGAGTGCGATCAGCAGGTTGCCGCCGTAGGTGTGACGCCACTGATCGAGAATGCGATACGGCGCCCAGCGCAGTTCGGTGTCGTCGTTGGCGAGTGCCGCCGCGACCATCGGCAATTCGTGCGCGTTGGTGCCGATCGCTTCGAGATCGTTGTCCATCGCCAGCAGCACGTTCGAGGTCCCGGTGAACGCCGGTCCCAGTCCTTCCTTCACGGCCTCGACGCACCAGCGCTGCCACAGGAATCCGTGCCGCCGCCGGGTGCCGAAGTCGGACAGCCGCAGGCCCTCCAGCTTGCGCAGCCGTTCGACCTTGCTCCAGAGCTTGGCCTTGGCGCGGGCGTAGAGGACGTCGAGCGCGAAGCGGCCCTGTCCCTTCATCGCCTGGCGCGAGCGCAGTTCGTTGAGGATGGCGAGCGTGGGGATTTCCCACATCGTGGTGTAGGCCCAGGGGCCGTGGAAGTGCAGTTCGTACTGCCCCTCGACCTTGCGCAACTCGTACTCCGGCAGCCGAAACTCGCTCAGCCAGCGGATGAACGAGGGCGAGAACATCTGGGTGGTGCCGTAGAAGGTGTTGCCGGCCAGCCAGATCAGTTCCTTCTTGCTGAAGCGGAGGCTGCGGGCGTGGTCGAGCTGCGCCCGCAACTCGCCCTCGTCGATGACCTCGGCGAGGCGGACGTGACGGCTGCGGTTGATGACCGAAAAGGTGACGTGCTCGGCCGGGTAGAACTCCCGGATCATCTGCATCATCAGCAGTTTGTAGAAATCGGTATCGAGCAGGCTGCGGATGATGGGATCCAGCCGCCAGCCGTGGTCATAGGTGCGCGTTGCAATATCGGTCACGGGCATGGCGGAACTTATAGCCTGCTCATCAATGAGCGCCTAGCCGTCAGACGGCCTGAGAGCCATGTCGGAGCCAATGGGCTTCCATGATTTTGATTTGACGCAGGTTTCTTGCGTAAGCCGGTTTTCGCCCGCGCCACGGTGCCCGATAGGGTCCGGTCGTGGCCCTCTCCGGCGCGTCGCAACGCGCCGGTCGGTGCCCGACGAGGAAAACCCGGCCTCGTGACGCTGCGCCGGGCTTGACGCTCAATTGCGCCGGCGACGGCAAGTCTTTCCGTCGCCGGCTGATCTAGCGCCGCGCCTCGCTGCCGCTCAGTCCGGCAGCTTGATGAACTTCGGGTACTTCAACTCACCTTCCGCGATCTTCTTCGGCCACACCGTGACCTGTTTGCCGTTTTGCCACTGGAAGACCAGGCCGTTGACGGCGTCCGGGCCGTAGACCAGGCCATGCGTGAACCTGTCGGTCCGGCCGTAGAACTTGACCGTGCCGATGGTGCCCTCGTAGTTGGTTTTCTCCAGCTCCGCCACCATCTTGTCGGGGTCGGTCGAGCCCGCGCGCTGGATCGCCTCGGCAATGATATAGACCTCGTCGTAGGCGGTATAGCCGGTGTAGGCGGGGGCCTTGCCGAACTTCTTCTTGAATTTCTCCGCGAACGGTTTTGTTTTCGGCGTCACCGCCACGTTCTCGGTCGCGACCGCGAGCGAGGGGATGCCGTCGGCGGCGCCGTTGGTGTCGGCCCAGAAGGTCGGGCTCAGCGCCTGGGCCGAAACGCCGAACATCGGAATCGGCACCTGCTGGTTCTTCCACTGCACGGTGGGCTGCACGCCGACGTGGGAGATGCCGGTGACGATGACGTCCGGCTTGGTGTTTTCGATCTTGTTGAAGATCGGCGTGAAGTCGGTGGTGTCCGGCGAGAAGCGGATGTGCTCCACCACCTTCAGGCCCGCTTTCGGCAGGCACTCCTTGAGGCCCTCGTCGAGCGGCTTGGTCCAGGCGGCATCCTCGCTCATGACGGCGGCGGACTTCATCTTCAGGCCGTCCACCAAAAGGTCCTTGGCGGCGTCGCAAATCGCCTGCGCCTGTGCGGCCGAGGTCAGATAGCCGTGGAAGGTGTACTTGTTCCTGTCGTAATCATCGTGGATCGGGCGGGTGATTTCGTTGCTCGCCGCGCCGGGCGTGATCAGCGGCATCTTGAGCCGCGCCGCCCAGGGTTCAAGCGCCAGCACCACCTCGCTGATGTAGCTCGCGATCACCGCGCTGACCTTGTCCTCCGACACCGCGCGCTGAAAGGCGCGCACCGAGTCGGCCGACGAACTCTTGTTGTCATAGGTGACGATCTCGATCTTGCGGCCGTTGACGCCGCCCTTCGCGTTGATTTCCTCGGCCGCGATCTCCGCGCCTCCCGGCGTGGCGGCGCCGGCGATCGACTGGACCTCGGCAATGACGCCGATCTTGATCGGGCCGCTGGCCTGCGCCAGCGCCGGTGCGACGGGGGTGGCGATCAGCGCGCCGGCGAAAAGCGCGCCTGCGAACGCGCCCCAGCGGGTGCGAGGGCCCGCGATCGGACCGAGGGTCGGATAAGTCATTGAGCATGTCTCCCTGTCTGCCCCGCTTGGATGCGCGGCTTGACCGAAGTTCAACATGGCCGACCGGCTGAATCAACGAAGTATCGGCTCGTGGCGGGAATAGCTGCCGTGCATATCCGCGCCATCCTCCGGCCGCCGCCGGCGCTGGAGCCGATGGCCATCGCGTGCGGTTTCGATTAAAGCCTGTCGGGCGAGCGTCGGGAGGCGGCCTCATTGCGGCCATGCCGCGATGCTCCAAGCGCTCGACCCGATTGGAAGGCAACGCATTGAACGACAGCGTGACGGCGACTCTCGATCTGGACCGGACGATCGGCGCGCGGGCGCTTTCGCTGGTTGTGCTGGCGGTCGCGGCGACGTGCCTCGCCGGATGCGCCGGTGCCGGCGACGGTTTCGCTTCGGGCGCGTTCGTCGATCCGGCGAAGTACGAACTCTACGACTGCGGGCAGTTGGAGACGGAGCGCGCGAAGCTTGAGGAACGCAGCGCGGAATTGCAGGGCTATATCGACAAGGCCCGCACCGGCACCGCGGGAACAGTGGTGGGCGAGATGGTTTACCGCAACGACTATATCTCGACCCGCGCCTCGCTGAAGGCGGTCAACGAGGCGTGGGCGCGCGGCAGGTGCGTCGCGTCCGCGACGCCGCCCGCGTCGCCTCCCGTCTCGGGGCCGTCCGGCACGGGCAGGGGCGGCGTCGGCCGCTGAGCGGGTAGGGCGGTGTGCCTCACGCGCGCCAGTCGTAAATCCAGTTCTGGCGGGCCAGCAGGCGACGCCCGCCAAGCAGGCGCATGGTCAGGTCGCGGGCCGACGCGAGGGGGCCGGCGAGGTGATAGATTTGGCCGTTGCGCCGGGCGAGGGTTTGGACCCGCGCGACCCGTGCCCGCCGCAGGCTCTCGTATCGTTTCAGCGCCTGTGGAATGTCGTCGCGGCACTCGGCCAGACATTGCGCCAGCACGGCGGCGTCCTCGATCGCCATCCCCGCGCCTTGCGCCGCGAACGGCAGCATAGCGTGGACCGCATCGCCGAGCAGGGCGGTCGCGCCTTTCGTCCATGACGCCGGAGCCGGCAGGGTGAACAGCGCCCATTTGCGCCACTGCTCGACCGCCGCCATGATCGCGCGCGCCGGCTCCGACCACCGCGGCGCGGTGAACGCGGCCCTCGCTTCGGCGGCCGTCGCCCGCACGCTCCAGCCCTGGTCGCGCCATTGGCCGGAACTGATCGCCACGACGTTGGTCTGCCGCCGCTGCAAGATCGGATAGGTGACGAGGTGGGCGTTTTCGCCCATCCAGAGCTGGACGCGCGGCGGCCCCGGTTGCGGCGGCAGCGCTTCGGAGGCGGCGGTGCCGCGCCACGCGATCAGGCCGGAAAACGCCGGTTGCAGCGCCGGATCAAGCTGGCGGCGCACATCCGACCACACTCCGTCCGCGCCGATCAGTGCCGCGACGGTTTCCTGCCGCGCCGCGTCGCCGTGGCGAAGGCCCACCGTGACGCCATCCGCATGGTCGGAAACGCTCTCGAACCGGCAGCCCAGACGAAGCGCGATGTCGGGGTTTGCCGCGACCGCGTCGGCGAGAATCCCCTGAAGATCGGCGCGGTGGATGACCCAGTAGGGGACCGCGGCATCCGCACGATCGAGCGGCAGGCGCACCAGTTCGGTGCCGCGCGGTCCGCTCATCACGCTGACCGCGTCGGGGGCGACGGCGCGCGCCTCAAGTGCGGACCTGAGGCCGAGATCGACCAGCACGCGCCCCGCGTTCGGTGACAGTTGCAGGCCGGCGCCGACTTCCTCCAGCCGTTCCGCTTTCTCCGCGACGATGACGCGAAACCCCTTGGCCGCGAGCGCCAGCGCGGCGGTCAGCCCGCCGATGCCCGCGCCGGCAACAAGGATCGCTTCGCGCGACACGGTCAGGCAAGCGTCGGGGGACGAGGTGTCAAGGAGACAGGTGTCAAGGGACCTTGTCCATCACCACGCATTCGGGCGGCCGCGCCGCGCCGGGCGCGAGATCCGGGGCGTAGCGGTAGAGCGTCGAGCAGTATGGGCAAATGATCTCGGTGTCGTTGCCGAGGTCGAGAAAGACATGCGGATGGTCGAACGGCGGGTTGGACCCCACGCACATGAATTCTTTCGATCCGATCTCGATGACCGCCACGCCGGCGTCATTATGAAAATGGGGAACAACGTGATCGGACATCTTGCTCACCTTTGGTCGCGGACAGCCCGGCGCTCGCCGGGATGGCAGCGGGATAGAAACGACGGCACCATAGGGGGAGGCGTGGCTGATTCCTAGAGCGACATTGTGCCCGCTGACAGGTACAAATTCGACACAATCCTGAGGTTCTGGAGAAGCCCTTCTTTCGTCTGGCCGGTTGCGTCGAAACTGTGGCGGCGACGGGCGGCGCGTCGAGGTATCCGATGCCGTGGTGGCGGATGGCAGCAAGTCTCGGAGGGGTGACGGTTTGCGCCGTCGCCTGCGTCCTGCTGTGGCCGCGCGCCGAGAAAGCCGCGGCCCTGCTCGGCGCGCAGGACGATCCGGCGCGGCTTTCGGACGTTCAACTCCAGGCGCTGATCCGGAACGATCCCGGCCTGCTGGCGCGGGAAACCGAGGCGGCGCTCAAGGCTGGCGATGTCGATCTTGCCGCCAGTTTCGTCGCGGTCGCGGCCGACCGCCACGCGGACCTTCCCGATGACCTCTCGAAGCGCGTCGCGGAGGCGAAGGCGCGGGAGGATTCTTCAGGCCAAATTGCGGCGCGGTTCGCTACCGGACTGGTTACCGGCGAGGCCGATGACGCCGCCAGCCTGTCAGGCACCATCGTGGGCGATCTGTTCGTGTTCGGCGATATCCGCGACGTGCTGCGCGAGGGCAAGCGCATGGCGATGGGCGAGGACGGCGACCGGCTGATCCTCGGCCTGGCCGCGACCGGCCTCGCGGTGACCGCGGCAAGTTATCTGTCGGCCGGAGGCGCGACGCCGGTCCGCGCCGGGCTGACGCTGGTCAAGGATGCCCGCAAGGCCGGACGGCTGGGCGAAGGCTTGTCGCGATGGGCGAGTCATGCGCTGCGCGACGCCGTCGATGGTCCGGCCCTGCAACAGGCGCTGGCGACGACGTCGCTGGCGCGGCCCGGCCGGATCGCGCCGGCGCTCAAGGCCGCCGTGCGCACCGAGAAGGTGGCGGCGCTGGTGGGCGTTGCCAAGAATATCGGCCGGGTCGGCAAACGGGCGGGAACGCGCGGCGCGCTCGATGCCTTGAAACTGGCCGACGGCCCGAAAGACATCGCGCGCGCGGCCCGGCTTGCCGAGGTAAAAGGCGGCCAGACTCGGGCCATCCTGAAGGTGCTCGGGCGTAGCGCTCTGGTGCTGGCGCTCAGTGCTTTCGATCTGGCGCTCCACCTTCTCGCGGCGCTGATTGCCCTGATCGGATTCGTCGTATCGATCAAAACCGCCACCGAGCGTTTCACGCAGCGGTGGCTCCACCGTCGTAAAGCCGCGCGGGCGCGCCTGATGTCCGCGCAGGCCGTGGCCGCATGAACCGGCCTCTGGCCTTGCGTCCGGCGGTTGCTTAAACAGGCAACTGTCGGGCTTCCGCCCATCCTGTCTCACCCCAATCGATGGAATCAAAAAGATGCCGAGCTTTCACAACGGCGCCGTTGAAATCGCGTATCTCGATGAGGGCGAGGGCGAGCCGATCATTCTCATTCACGGTTTCGCATCGAGCAAGAATGTCAACTGGGTCTATCCGACCTGGATATCCGAGTTGAGGAAGCACGGCCGGCGCGTCATCGCGCTCGACAATCGCGGCCACGGCGAATCCACCAAGCTCTACGATCAGGAAGACTATCACATCGGCATCATGGCCTCCGACGTGGTGGCGCTGATGGATCACCTCAAGCTGGGGCGAGCCGACGTGATGGGCTATTCGCTCGGCGCGCGGCTGACCGGCTATCTGGCGTATCGCCAGCCGCAGCGGCTGCGCTCGGCGATCTTCGGCGGGCTCGGGATCGGCATGATCGAGGGCGGCGGCCCCGGCGAGAACGTCGCCAGGGCGCTCGAAGCGCCGTCGCTCGACGACGTCACCGACCCGATGGGGCGGATGTTTCGCGCTTTTGCCGACCAGACCCGTTCGGATCGCAGGGCGCTTGCGGCGTGTCTTCGCGGATCGCGGCGGCTCGCGACCCGCGACGAGGTCGCCGGCATCGCGATCCCGGTTCTGATCGCGGTCGGCACCACCGATCACATCGCCGGCTCCGCGCAGGCGCTCGCCGCGATCATCCCGGCCGCCGAGGTGCTGGACATTCCCGGCCGCGACCATATGCGCGCGGTCGGCGATCGGGTCTACAAGGCCGGCGTGCTGGACTTCCTGTCGCGGCGTCCGTAACGGCGACGCAATCGCTCGATCGCGATCAGCACCACGAAAACCGCGATCCATGCCATGCGGGCGCCGTAGCGGTCGTGCGGTCCCGATATCACGCCGCACAGCAGCGCGTTGCCGAAAAGCGCGAGCATCGCCGTCGCGGCCAATAGGTCGAGATCGTTCAGGCGTCGCCGCCACACGGCGCGCCCGAGCAGGATCGCCAGCAGCAGCATCGCTCCGAGCGCGACCGGGACGTGAACCCAGTTGATCGGCACGAAGTTGATATCCCAGTGCTGTTGATGCGCCGCGCGCATCATCGCCGTCTGCGCCGGCAGGTAGCGCTCGATGATGCCGTAGGTGTGCGGGATCCAGCCGTTGGTGCCTTCCCCGGTGCCGACCATGACGAGCTGGGTAGCGGTAGCGACCAGCGCGGCTTTGAGCTGCCACAGCGGATAGGCCGTGAGAGAGCGAAGGGCGATGAAGCCCATCTCGTCGTCCATCCCCTCGAACCGCCCCAGCTTGTTGAAGACACTGTCGTTGCTCCACAGAAACTCGTCGGCGGTCGCCGGCAGTTCGTTGCGATAGGGGCAGAGCTTGAGCTTGATGCTGTCGCAATGGTCGTTGAGATAGCGGGCGACGATGCCATCCTGCATCATCCGGCCGAACGTCACGCCGGGGCCGCCCGGCGTCCACGCCAGATTGCCCGACAGCGCGTAGTTGGCGGCCAGCAATAGCGCCGCGCTGACGGCGACCGCGAGGCTTCCTTGCGCGAGGCCGCTCGCGCTGAGGCGCGGCCGCAGCCATGGCAGCAGCAGCCAGCCCGCGACGCACAGCCCGAACAGAACGCCGAACGTGGCGCTGTGGGTCGCGGCGGCGAAGGCGGTGAACGCGAACAGCGCGATTTTCTCAACCGCCGCAAGTCGCGCGCCATGCGCCACCAGCAGGAACAGCGCCAGCACCGCGAGCCCGGCAAAGATGTCGGTAATCAGCATCGAGGCCAGCCACGGCAGCGCCGTGGTCAGGGCGAGAGCGAGCGCCACGGCGGCGAGCCGCAGCGGTTTGGCGAGGCCGAGGACGCGCAAGGTGAGATGGAGCACCCACAGCGTGACCGCCGACTGGAACGCGAGATTGATCCAGAAATACGACGCTTCCCCGAAATGGAGATAAAGGCCGTAGACGGTGGAGCGGCTGGGGACGAGGTAGCCCTCGTACCAGCGGGCGAGATAGCCGCCGGTGTCGTATTGGAGCAACGGATAGCCGTTCCAGATCGCCGGCGCGATCAGGAGGACGAAGGCGGCGGCCACCGCGAGACGGCCGGCCGTGGTCCGGCGCGGGGGCGCGGGGGCGTCCACGGTCAAAATCTGCGTGCTAATGGACGGATTTCCTTCTGCTCCCGGCGCGCAGGATGCTTAAACCCGGTCGGTTTCCCAGTCGATAAATAGTTGTAGCCTTGCCGTCCGGGACGATTGCAGCGTGTTGTCCGCGAACCCATGTCCCGCATGATGTCTTTCGTTCCTGATGCCGCCCGACCCTCCGGGGACCCGGGCCGATCCAGGTGAACGGACGCGGATTTTGCGGGGTTTCGGGATGATATATTGCTATTTTCGGCAATTTGCCGGCAAATCCCGGCTTTTTCCGCGGCCTCGGGCAGCGGACAAAGGCCGCCGACCTGTGGTATAGGTCGGCTCATCCGGAACGCATGAGAGCCGTATGGTCGCCCATCACGTCACGTCGCACAACGCCAAGCTCGCCGCCCTCGATCCGATCTGGGATCGGATACGAAGCGAGGCCGAGGATATTGTTCGCCGCGAGCCGGAACTGGCCTCGTTCATTTACGGCGCGGTTCTGCACCATGCCCGTCTTGAGGCGGCGGTGGTGCATCGCGTCGCCGAACGGCTTGACCATTCGGCGCTGTCGGGCGACCTGATCCGCCAGACCTTCGACGAGGCGCTGCGCGACGACCCTGACATCGGCAACGCGTTCCGCGCCGATCTGGTGGCGGTTTACGATCGCGATCCGGCGACCTCGCGGTTCATCGATCCGCTGCTCTACTTCAAGGGCTTCCACGCCATCCAGACCCATCGGCTGGCGCACTGGCTCCACATCAAGGGCCGCAAGGATTTCGCCTACTACCTGCAAAGCCGGTCGTCGTCGGTGTTTCAGACCGACATCAATCCGGCGGCGCGGATCGGCCGCGGCATCTTCCTCGATCACGCCACCGGCTTCGTGGTCGGCGAAACTGCGGTGATCGAGGACGACGTGTCGATCCTGCACGACGTTACGCTGGGGGGCACCGGCAAGGAGAACGAGGACCGTCACCCGAAAATCCGCCACGGCGTTCTGATCGGCGCGGGTGCGAAAATTCTCGGCAATATCGAGATCGGCCATTGCGCGCGGATCGCCGCGGGCTCCGTTGTCGTCAAGCCGGTGCCGCACAACGTCACCGTGGCCGGGGTCCCGGCCAAGGTGGTAGGCACGGCGGGCTGCGCCGAGCCGTCGCGGACCATGGACCAGATGCTGCACGCCACCGGCCTCTGAGGCGCGATTGCCGGTCTGACCGGCGCAGTTCTTTCGATGGGACGATGGCGGCCGGGGCGTTCCCGAGGTAAGAAGCGCCAGACCCGTGCATTGGAGACGCTCGTGAACGTTCAGGAAGTCAGAAAGCTCGATTCCTATTTGAAGCGCCTGTTTGGCAATCCGAAGATTCGCGTGGTGCCGCGCCCCAAGAA
This sequence comes from Bradyrhizobiaceae bacterium, assembly GCA_044463945.1. Classification (GTDB taxonomy): domain Bacteria; phylum Pseudomonadota; class Alphaproteobacteria; order Rhizobiales; family Xanthobacteraceae; genus 62-47. Next base: position 75,364 of record JBIQLW010000004.1, read on the forward strand.
AGACGATTCCGCCGAAGTCTATATCGGCGAGGAATTCATCGGCGTGCTTTTCGTCGACGACGAGGACGAGGATCGCTCGTTCCAGTTCCAGATGGCGATTCTGGAAGACGACCTCGTGGATCAGGACTGAGCGACCAAGCCTCGGCGACCAACCTGGCACCGGGGCTGAGCGGCAGTTCGCGCCGCGACTATGCCCCGTTGCCGCGCAGCCGGCCGACCAGGCGATCCATGGCGGCGGCAACGTCGCGCCACTGCGTCAGCCATTGCCGCGGGAAGCGGAAGGTGAGATCGGCGCCGCCGACGCGGCGTTCGGCAAGGCAGGTGCCCGGCGTTTCGCCGTCGCGCGTGCAGCGGGCGACGAACGGCGTCTCTCCTGTCTGCGCGACCGCGAGATCCTCCTGCTCGTAAGGCGTCCCGTCGCGGAAGGCTTGCAGCGTCAGGCCGTCGGACGCGGGCGTTGCGGCCGCCTCGAGATAGCGCGGATAGATGCTTTGCAGCCGGATGTCGGGCGCCATCGCGCCGTGGTGCGCGGCGATCGACAGGAAAATCCGCTGGATGGCGTCCCGGTGTCCGCCCGCGCTGTCGGCATCGGCGTGGCGTGGCGCGCCGGGGGGATCGAGCGAGGGATAATCGAAGCCGAGATCGACCCGTTCCTGCGGCCCCGAAAAGCGCTGAACCTTCTCGCGGATGGCCTGCGGCGGAATGTTGAACAGGATGCCGCCGACGCTGATGGGAAGCCGCGCCGGCTGTTCGGCGGACGGCGCCGGCTGCCATGTGGGCCATAGCAGGTAGGCGATCAGGATCACCGCGCTGATGCTGAGCAGGCCCGACAGCAACGCCATGCCGTAGTAACGGCGCTGCGGCCGTCGCCGGCGACGGGGCAGGGTGGAGGATGGCGTCAGTGCTGTCATGGGCAACCCGCAATCGGACCGGATCGACGTCGCTCGGCCATTGACCGAATCACGCACGACTATGCCATGGCGAGACGGCGGTTGCGCCGTCTCCGCCGTGCCGCGCCCTCGTTTTCGCGCCGCGATCTTTTTTCAGGTGTCGCCCGCTCGTTAACCCTTTCTTAAGGATAAGCTGGCGGCGGATGGCCGATTTTGCCAAGCATGAGGCGCTGTTGTCGGTCACCGTTTCGTGGAGCCGGTGAACGACTCCAGGTTCTTGTTTTGACGCGGTTTCCTCGCGCGAACCGGAATCCGCTTCGCTCGAAAACGCTATGTTGTCGAAAAGCAGGACGCTCATGTCTGCGGATGCGTTGAACTCGTTGCTGTCGCTCATGATCGGGTTCGCGCTGGCCGGCGCGCTGGTCAGCGGCTATCAGGCGTTCGTGCGGCGGCCGGCGGGTTTCGGCCTGCTGCAACAGGGTGTCGCCGCGCGCGCCTTCGTCGCGGTGCCGTTCCTGGTGTTTGCCGCGCCCTTCATCATCATGCGCAATACCATCCGCGGCCGTCAGGTCGAGCGTCGCCGCGTCGAGTTCGTGATGATGGCGACCGTGCTGTCGGGTTTCTGGAGCCTGATGTCGGGCACCTTCATCATCATGACGCTGCGGGCGCTGGGCCTGCTCGCCTGACAGCGCGGCCTTGCGGTTTTGCATCGGCGGCGCGTTGGCGTAGCATGAGCGCCGTGACCGGCTTTCTGAAGCGAGACATCTCATGGCGATCTACGAACTTGACGGCCAGGCCCCCGAGCTTCCCGCCGACGGCAACTGCTTCGTCGCCGACAGCGCCGCGGTGATCGGCAAGGTCCGCCTGTCGGGCGGCGCCAGCGTCTGGTTCGGTGCCGTCCTGCGCGGCGACAACGACTGGATCGAGGTCGGCGAAAACTCCAACGTTCAGGACAACTGCACCTGCCACACCGATCCCGGCTTCACGTTGACGATCGGCAAGAACTGCGTGGTCGGCCACAACGTGATCCTGCACGGCTGCACGATCGAGGACAGCGTGCTGATCGGGATGGGGTCGATCGTGATGAACGGCGCGCGCATTCGCCGCGGCAGCGTGGTCGGCGCGGGCGCGATCATCACCGAGGGCAAGGAATTTCCCGAGCGGTCGCTGATAATCGGCGCGCCGGCGCGCGTCATCCGCACGCTGGAGCCGGCACAGGCGGAAATGCTGACGAGCGGCGCGGCGCATTACGTCGCCAACGGCGCGCGGTTCAGGAAAGGGCTGCGCAAGATCGGCTGAGGGCGCGCGCCCGGACACTGATGACGGCAGCTTGCGCATTGCGACCGTTCGGGACGACCTGGGCGGGACGAAAGAAAAGCCCGCCTCGGAACCGAGAGGCGGGCTCTGCCGGGTCTACAGACGGTGGCCACGGTGGTGGTGATGCCACCGATGGGGTCGCCAGTGGTGGTGGTGCCCCCAGTGGCGGTGGCGGTGCCAATGGGGACGGTGCCAGTGGAACCGGGGCGGTCCCCAATACGCGAAAGGCCGGACGAACCTCCGGTTGGGGACGCAACGCCGCCATGGATTGAGGTGCCAGCCGGGACCGCAGTACCAATCGACGTGGGTCGTCGGGCTTGGAACGTTCGGAATCGGTCCCGCCGGGAGCGCTTGTGCCGTCGAGGCCATGCCAAGGAGGCCGGCGGCGAACAATGCGGATGCGAGAATCTTCATTGTTATCCTCCGTGCTGTTGGATGGAGGCATTTCAACTCAATTTGCCTGAACCTCGGATGAAGGGCGGCGGGGAGGGATCAACTCAACCTGTTGGAAGGGTTCCAGTTCGGCCGGCGTTCTCGTTGACGGTTCCCGTGCTTTGATCAATCCTGCGCAGCGGACATAGCAAGGGGCATAAAATGGAACAGATTCTCATCAACCTGGTGGCGGGTGCGCTGGGCGGCAACGCCGTTGGCAAATCATCGCCGACGTTCGACCTCGGCACCTTGGGCAACACGATCGCCGGCCTGGTCGGCGGCGGTGTTCTCGGTCAGGTCATCACGCTGATATGGCCGGCGGTTGCAACGTCCCTTCAAGGCGGCAATTTCGATATCGGGTCGATCATCGCGCAGGTGGTCGGTGGCGGCGCGGGAGGAGCGATCCTCACGGCGATCGTCGGCGCGATCAAGAACAAGGCTGCATAGGCTGATAGAAAACCCCGCTTCGGCGGGGTTTTCCGCCTTTGTGATTCAGGCGTGGTGACGTCGATCGTCAAGGCCGCGCGAAGGCGAACATGCGGGCCGTCTCGCCACGGCGAGCGGTTGCGGCGACGCAGCTTGACGTGCTGCGCCAGCAACTCGAACCGGAGGAGCAGACGAGGTTGCCTTGACCTCGCTATTGCGGCTGTGCGTCCAACTGCGTCTTCAGCGCGTCGATCAATTCCTGATCGGTGGTTTGGACGCGGAGATATCCGTGCCAGGTGATCGGGCCAACCTTGGTCTGCCCGGTCGAGTAGTTATCCTTCAGCGCAGCAAACTGCTTTCTATGACGAGGCGGAATGAGAAGCTCCATGTTTCAAACCTCCTGGTCAGCTTTCGGTGTGCGGAAACCTGATTCATGAAAGCGGCTCAAAGCGAACCGCGACTGCCACGAATCAACAACCCCCATGCGAAGGGTGGTTTCTGGCCAGAGTATGTCCGCACGCCGAGAACATGCGCAGGAGCGCTGCCGGACACCGACGTTCGGAAAGATGTGAGATCCCGCCGTGCTATTTGCCGCGTTTGACCGAGTTCTTCATTCCGGACATTTCCACCTTGGGAGGAGCGACGCCCGCGCCGGCCGTCCACGTCACTTTGTGATCGGCGCCGGCGACCTGGATTACGGCTTGGCCTTCGAGGCTCACCGATACGGCATTCTTGCTGCCCGTGACTTCGAGCGTTGAGGGGCCGTCGGCACCGGGCTTCAGCGTGGATTGAATGTCATTGTTGGCCACCTCGACTAGCAGATGCTCGGAAGTCCCGCCGGTGACCTTGTTGGCGGAGCCGGACACCACGAGCTTTTCGGCGCCCTCGAACGTCACTGTATGGTTAGCGCTGTAAATCAGGACGGTCTTGCACCGGCCGGTGAGGGTGATCGCATTGCCGGCGCCGAGAATGCCGACATCGCTGGACGTGCAATGAATGTCCCGGCTGAGACTGGCGCCTTCAATCCTGATTTCGTCGGCGGTCACGGTCTGGGTCAGACCTGCGGACAAAAGGATCGCGCCAAGAGCGACGGGTTTGAGCATGATTGATATTCATCCCCCTGCGATAGAATCCTTGATCGCTGATCGAAGCAGGCGGAATGTGACGTGATCGAGGCGGCGGTTGGAGCGAGCGTTACGAGTTCAAAACGTGAATCCCGCAAGGGGGCGAGGCGGTGACGCCGAAAGATTCTGACCCGGCCCGCCTCGCAGTCATTCTCACCAAGGAAGGGAATTACTTGGTGGTGTTGTCTTCGACAGTGGACCCGGCTGCATTCTTCTGGATCGAAGCAATCGCATCCTGAGCGGATTTCTTCTGCTTGTAAGCCTCGGAGCCGAACATGATTTCTCCGTTCGGGGCTTTGAAGCGGAAGCGGGTCTCACCGGCCTTGTCGGTATAGAGTTCGAACTTGTAAGCCATGGTCTTTCCTCAGCCGTTGATGAGCAAGGCCCACAGCGTTGGCGATGAGGTTCCATGAGTCAAGAAGGTTGATGGAGCAGACGTCGCTTGTGGAAAGTCAGGACGAATATTCGCTCCGTCTCTTTCGGCTGATGTGTGAAAGCCCGAGAAGCGCCGCGAAATACAGGATCACGCCTGCGATGGGCATCACGTAGATCGCCGCAACAAGCTGACAGGTTCCGTCCTGGCAGGTGCCGAGAGCGCCCGCGTCAGCCAGAATCAGGCCGACGCATAAAGCAATTCCAAGGCAGATGGCTAGCAGCAGCGCGATCGAAAGCGCGCGCAGAAGCGACCGGAGCAGGTTCATCGGCTCATGCTGAAGCGCAAAAGCGGCGGCAACATGCTCGTTCCCGGGAAGGGATCGTCATGCGCCAAACAGGGGTGCGGCCAGCCTTGGGGGAAGGCTGGCCGCGCGCGATCCGGTCTTGGACGGGGAGGGGTGGGGGACGACCGGGTCGCGTAGCTCCTTAGGTCAGCGGGCGCTGGCGGTGGCGACCGCCGCGTTCGGTTGGCCGAGCGATACCCAGACTGTAGGGTCGCTCTGTGACTGCCGCTTGACGAAGCGGTAGCCGGTATCGGTCCAGGCGACGACGTCCTCGTTCTGGTTGTCGAGGATGAACTCGCCCTTGTTGGTCTTGACGGTCAGAACCGCGTGGCCTTCGCCCTTCTTGTCGCGGACCACCGTGATCAGCAGCGCCTCGCGCGGCCAGCCGGCATCGATCAGCATCTTGCGCTTCAACAGAACGTAGTCTTCGCAGTCGCCGTAGCCGTCGGTCGGCAGCGACCATTTCTCGACGACGCCCCAGTGCTCCATGTCGGTCATCGGCTTGATGGTGTCGTTGACCCAGCGGTTGACGCGCAACAGATCCTTCCATGCGGTCTGCGTCATCACGATGTCGCGGGCCTGCGTCGCGCCGCCGCGGCATTCGCCGGGATTCTCAGCACAGAACTCGACCCAGCCGATCGGTGCGCGCGCGGCGTCGCCGAGGCTTGCATATTGCACGCGGTCGCCGGCCTGCGCGGTTGTTATCGATCCCAACAGGACTGCGGCGATCGCCAGTCCCTTCCCCTGTCCCCGTTTGAACATTGTGGCCCCCGTTTTTCTTGTTGGGACCACTTTTCGCACAAAGGTTTTGCAGCGCGGCTAAGTCGGCGAGGCGCTATTGAGACGAATGCGCGTAAAGACTGGCGCGATATTGAATCGAATTTATCTCGAATTTTATCGATTCCGATTCGATTCAAATTTGAGGGATTAACGGCTTGAAGGGCGTGGCGACGCGGGTTTGTGCCGCGCGTGCCGGGCAGCGTTAACGAGCAGGAGCAAGTGGAATCAGGCCGCCTCCGTCATGCGAGAGGCGCTTGCGGGTGGTTTGGGAGGCGAAAGGGCGGGTTCCGCCGTTTACCGGGCGGTGACGCTGTCTTCCAGTGTCTCGGCGTCCTGCTCGTGAATGAATTCGAGCGCGACGCCGTCGTCGAGGTGGCGGACGACGCGAGCCTGCACCCGGCCGAGCGAAACGGCCGAACCGACCGGCGGCCGCTGCTCGGCGCCGATCGCAGCCCCCGACAGCGACAGGTCGATGATCCGGCAGGTGAGGCGCTGGCCGTCCTCCATCGTCAGGATCGCGATCGGGTTGCGCGGCACGATACGGTCGTGCCGCCGATCCTCCGGCAGGTTGAGGATGTCGCGATTGGCGAGCCAGGTGAGTTGCGCGGCGAGTTTGTCGCGCTTGCGCGGCGTCGCGCCCACCGTCATGGCGAAGCCGTTGTTGATGATGCGGGTGATCTTGCCCTCGACCCGGCCGATGTGATCGAGATAGGCGATCACCCGGTCGCCGACATTGCCGATGCCGGGCGCCAGCATCGCCAGTCCGCCGGGCGACATGTTGATGACCTGGCAGGGATACTCGCGCCGGTCCGGCAGCATGTAGCGTCCGAGCAGGTGAACCTTCACACGCTGAAAGCGCCGCCGCTCTTGAGCGGCCGGATGGACGGACTGTTTTTGCGCAAAAGCCATACGTCTACCGGGTGGGCCGGGGTCACGACTATGGAGAAACCCTACGGTGCTCAGGGTTAACGCGGCGTTATCGCGGGCGCCGGCAGCCCGCGGCGGGTGAGGTTTGTCAGATCAGCCCTTCGTAGACCATCAGCCCGCGCGCCAGCGCCAGTTTTCTGAGAACGCGCGGGGCGAAGCGCTGCGGCGGATGTCCCATGTAGCGCCACGACGTCAGCGTCAGCTCCGTCAAGCCCTGCGCGCTGTCAGCGAACGGCACCAGCAGGCCGGTGAGGCTCACGGGCATATGGACCCGCGCCTTGAACGGCAGCAGCAGCAGTTCGAGGGGTACCCGCCGGCCCTCGGGTGTCAGGCCGTTGACGCCGGCGATAGCGGCGAGCTTCTCCTCCGTCACCGCGCCGAGGATGTCTTCAAGATCGGTGCGGCTTTCGGCCGCGAACAGGCCGGTAAATTCCTGACCCTTGAGGTCGTGGCCCAGCAGCGCGCAGACCCGGGTGCCGGCGAGGCGGAACGGGTAGCCGGGAGGCGTCTCGCAGGACAGCACGAAGACGTCGCCGATCAGCTCGCGCACCGGACCGGGGTCGAGCTCGCAGCGCTCGGGTGCTGCGTCGCAGCCCCGCTTCTCGTCCCAGTATGCGAAGAATTTCCGGCTTGCTGGATGCTTCATCGTCCGAACCTGACCCGTGGCCGGCCGCGATGGGACAGAAGTGTCCCGGCCTCACACGTCCATGGCGTCCTTTCCATTGTCGCAGGGGAGACAATGCAGCGTCCATGCCGGATACGGATTCCTCCCGACTTTATGGCGTTAAGGTTAAGTTAAGCACGAATTTTAAGGCGCTGTTAATCATTGCGCGTCGGTCGTCCGGCGGCCTGCGCGCCGTATGCCCCGCCGGCTACGGCGGGCAGCGTTAACCCTGGATTAAGGAATGGGTTGGGGTTTTGCCGGATCGCGGTAGTATCGGCCTGCTTCAAGACGACAGGAAACTCCGGGTCGGCAACATCGCGGGCTTCTCCAAGGGCCAGCGACGGCAGACATCGGCAGGGCGGCTCAGAACCAAAGACCGGCCGTGACGCGGGGAGGGGTGGGGAAGACCCGCATCGGCGGATCGGAACAGGGAAAAGGCAGGGTTTCTCAGGCCCTGCCTTTTCATTTTCGCCTCCGACTAGTTGATGCTTTCCGCCTGTCGCCGCCGCGTCAGGCGGAAGCATGAGCAAGACACGGCGAAGGGCGGGGCCGCACGCGAAATAGCTCATCTCAATTCGGCTGTGTCCTGATGGCTTCTGCATCATGACATAGAGATCCCGCTCCGGCGGGTTTTCCCTTTGAGCTTTTATTCTGGCGGCTTCAGCTCTCTCGAATTCGCCCATTTTTCCAGTTCGGAATCAATCTCGGCCGTAGTGGCGCCTTCAAGTATTTCGTCTCTTTCGGAAACGGGCGACGCCCCCAGAACCAATTCTTTTGCAGCGTGTGCAAATGCCATGAGCCTGCCTCTTAGCGAAACAGCCGGCTTGGTGCGCGGACACTCGGTCATCTACTTCCTCAGGATTGGGCCAAGCGCAAAAATGCTTGGCTAACAAACTTGGAAGTTCTGGCGACGCGCGTCTGACCGGTAAGCGACTCGGCGCGACCTGTTGGTTTTGGAACGATCGGGGTGATGATCTGTTGGCTTAGGATCAATGGGCGCCGATAATTGAGCGGTCGTGCTTTCGCCCGCAGCCAGAAAGGCGGGCACCATGTTGCAAAATCTGGTCTTGTCGAAACTGAAGCCTTCCGATCGGGATCGCCTTCGGTCTGTTCTGGTGCAGCAGCAGTTGGATGTCGGCCGTTCGCTCGCAAACGTCCTTGAGCCGATTGGCCAGGTCTATTTTCCCTTGAGCGGCTTGTTGTCGTTCGTGGTGGATTTGCCCGGCGGCGGCGCCATCGAGACCGGGATGGTGGGACGCGATGGCGTATTCGGAGCCAGCCACGCGCTCGACGAACGAATCTCGCTGAACCGGGTGACCGTTCAGATGCCTGGCGAGGTTCTGTCCGTCTCCTCGGCGGATTTCACGCGATTCGTTCTCGACATGCCCGATCTTCGCAAATTCACGCTCGGCTACGAGCAGTTCTTTCTCGCGCAGGTGCAGCAGACCGCCGCGTGCAACGCCGTTCATACGGTCCTTCAACGGATGTGCAGGTGGCTGCTCCGCATACAGCATCTGGTCGGGGACGAATTTCCGCTCACCCAGGAATTCCTGAGTCAGATGATGGGGGTGCGTCGAACCAGCGTCACGACGGTCGCCCAACAGCTCCAGGCCGCCGGCCTCATCGATTATCGACGAGGACAAATGAGAGTTAAGGACCGGGAGGGGATCCGGTCCTGGGCATGCGAATGCGACGATGAGATATTATCGCGATACGAAGAATATAGCCGATTGTGAGTTTTCGGAGACCAGTTGATCCGGCGAGAGCGATAGAAGCAGGTCGCTTTCGCTGATGTCATAAAGCCCTGCCGAGAAGCAGGGTCTTTACCGCGACTCCCGCTCCGGCGGCTTCAATTCCAGCGAACTGATCCATCGGTCGATATTGGCCGCCCTGTCGGCTTGATCGGCCTTCGCCAGCGTGGCGGTCTTTTCGGTGCCAGGTGGCATCAGAGCGGCTCGCTCTCGCATAAGTTTGGCGAACACCGCGAGGCGGTCGGTAAGGGATTCTGCTTGTTTGAAACGCCGCCGCTTGAACATGGCGTGCTCCTTTCTGGAAAGGCGGGAGCGCGATTGGGCGTTCTCATCACCGATGGATACCCAGGGGTTGAGCGGTGATACTGGGGCAATGCCGGATACCCGGAAAGGTTCTGTCATTTTTCGAGCGGGAGGACGCCGGTTGACTGCGGTTGGTCAGGTTCCGCCGCGGCGGTTTGCTGCCATCTTTCCGACAAGGAACTGATACCTTGGGACTGGGATTACTTGATCTCAGGCCCTGCCTTTTTCCTTGCCTGTGCCGTGTTCTTGCGACCGCGCGCCAGCTTGAGAGTGCAACCACAGAGCGCCCGCCCGCGTCATGGGCTTGCGCCGGCCCGCCAAGCCGCCTATTGGGGCCATTAAGTTTTTCAGGTCCTGTCCCTTTAGGCATCCCGACGTTGGACATCCGCCGCCCTCCGCGCGAACCGATTTTGACGCTCCCGGGCGCGCTGACCGCCTATATCGGGCTGCTGGTGGCGATCCATGCCGTGCGGGCGCTATTGCCGATGGAGTGGGACTACTGGGTGCTGGAGGTCTTCAGCTTCATCCCGAAACGCTACGACAGTTCGCTCCTGGCCATTCCGATCGCCGGGGGCGAGGGTGCCAAGGTCTGGACTTTCCTCACCTATTCGCTGCTGCACGCGGGTTTGACCCACATCGTCTTCAATATCCTGTGGCTGCTGCCGTTCGGCAGCGCGGTGGCCCGGCGGTTCGGCGCTGTACGCTTCTTCATCTTCATGGCAGTGACGGCGGCGGCGGGCGCGGCAGCACATCTGGTGACCCACGAGCACGCGCTGGCCCCGATGATCGGCGCCTCGGCCTCGGTGTCGGGGGCGATGGCGGCGGCGATCCGTTTCGCCTTCGTGCGGGGCGGGTTCCTCGGTTTCGGCCGCGGCGACGCCGACGCGGCGGCGAAAGTGCCGGCGCAACCGCTGTGGCGGGCGCTGCGCGATCCGCGCGTTCTCGGATTCCTCGCGGTGTGGTTCGGCATCAACATCGTGTTCGGCGTCGGCGCGATCGGAGTCGGGACCGAGAACGTCTCGGTGGCCTGGCAGGCGCATATCGGCGGGTTCTTCGCCGGGCTCTTGTTGTTCTCGCTGTTCGATCCCGTCCCGCGGCGCGGCGCGCGAGTCTCCGACTCATCGATATCGGACCTGTCCGATCCGGGATGACACCGCGGTGGCACCGCCTTACCGCGCGCCAGCCTCGCTTGCGAGAGGGAATGATTTGATCCATCATTCCTGCGTATTCAGGCGACGTGGAGCATATGGCGTCCGGCGGCGTTGAGACTTAACCCATCGCGTGAACACCAAATTGCGTGAGCGAAGCGCGTCTGTTCGTCACAGGAGCGTGAACCGGATCGGCGCCAGCGAGTTGCCTGAAAGCAGAGAAGACGGGATCGCGTTGTCTCGTACCGCGCGATTGCTTTTTGGGAGGCGACTATGACCGTGCGCGCTATTCTCGATTCCAAGGGTCATGACATCGTCAGCATCGAGCCCGACACCACGTTGTCGGACGCCATCAAGGTGCTGGCGGATCGGCGCATCGGCGCCGTGCTGGTGGTCACGAATCAGCGGATTGAGGGTATCCTGTCGGAGCGCGACATCGTGCGCGTGCTGGCAGCGCGCGGCGCCGCCGCGCTCGACGCGCCGGTGCGCGAGGTCATGACCAGCAAGGTCGTCGGCTGCCGCGACAAGGACACCGTCGCCGAGATCATGGAGCGCATGACCTCCGGCAAGTTCCGGCACCTGCCGGTGCTGGAAGGCGAACGGCTCGTCGGCCTGATTTCCATCGGCGACGTGGTGAAGTGGCGCGTCATGGAATACGAGCGCGAGCAGGCGGCGCTTCAGGACTACATCAAGACAGCTTGACCGGAACGCGGCCCGGCCGTTTACGCCGACGGCTGCTTGCCGGCCGCTACTCCTGCGGCGGCGCGATCGCCTCGCCATCGGCCGCCTGCTCGCGGCTGACCTCGGTTTCCGTTACGGCGATGGGCGGATCGGAGGCCATGGCGGCGGGCGCGACGGTTTCAATCGCCTCCTGAATGGCCTCGATGGCGCGAGCGGCGGCGCGCGCGCCATGCGCGATGGTTTCGTCGGCGTGATGAAACTCGAACCAGCCGATGCGGGCGACGCGCGGCGCGATCAGGAGGTCGGGCGGATCGCCGGCGAGCCGCGCGCGGGTGATACGGTCCTGCATGATGTTGAAGGCGTCGATCATCACGGTCGAAATTCCGGGGCGTCCGCTGCCGCCGAAGAACTCGCGCTTCATCGTGCGCTCCGGCGAGAAGAACTTGCCGATTCCGCGGCGCTGCACCGGCGTTTCCTCCGCGACCGGCGGCGCCGGATCGGGCGCGGTGCCGTGCGAGAAGATCGTCGTGGCGTGTCCGAACACGTCGGTGGAGAGATTCGCGGCGATCACGATCTCGGCGCCGAGCGCGCGTGCCGTCGAGACCGGAACGGGGTTGACCAGCGCGCCGTCGGCCAGCCAGCGGTCGCCCACCAGAAACGGCGAGAAAATTCCCGGCAGCGCGAACGAGGCGCGCATCGCATCGACGAGGCGGCCATGGGTCAGCCAAACTTCATGGCCGGTGCGGACCTCGGTCGCCACCGACGCGAACTTGATCGGGAGATCCTCGATCAACGTATCGCCGAGCGCGGCTTCGAGTTGCGCCGCGAGCTTGTCGCCGCCGATCAGCCCGGAGCCGTTGAGCTTGATGTCGAGATAGCCGAAGATGTTGCGCGGTTGCAGGCCGCGCGCCCACTCCTCCAGTTCGTCGAGATGGCCGCACGCATAGGTGCCGCCGACGACGGCTCCGATCGAGGTCCCGACCACGACGTCAGGGACGATGCCGTGATCGATCAGGGTGCGCAGGATGCCGATATGGGCGAAGCCGCGCGCCGCGCCGCCGCCGAGCGCGAGCCCGACTTTCGGCCGCCGTCGTGCCGGGGCGTGACCGTTGTTGGCGCGGCTCTGGATGTTGTTTTGCGTTTTCCCCATCAGGCTTTCAAGCAAATCAGGCTCTCCAAATCAGGCCGGTTGATGTCGCGCGGGCTCAACCTCTGGTTTGGATAGTCCGGTTGGAGCGGAAATTCCAGCAATCACGCCGGGAGCCTCCATTGCGTAGAGGGTGGCGTTGCCATTGCGGCCGGCCCGAAAGACGCACCGTTCGCTTGCCGCCGCAGGCGGTCTGGAGGCTTGAATTCGCCGCGTTTTAAGTCAAGAAACCAGCATGGCGAGATCGGCGGGCGGCAATCGCGAACAATCCGGATCGGGCGCAAGATTGGCGTGCGTTGTCGCGTGCCTGTACGCCATCACGTTCGCGTCACCGGCCGCGGCGCAGTTGTTCGGCGATCGCCCGCCGCCGGTTCCACCGGCCGCGATCCCGGAGACGCCGGTGCAGCCGCCCGCCAACCTTGCGCCGTCGTCAGGACCGTCGATAACGCCGCCGCTGCCGGCCGCTCTCACCCAGCCGCCGGTGACGGCGATTGCGCCGCCGGCGGCCGCGCCCGCGCCGGGACCTGCGCCGAACCAGGCGGTGCTGGCGCTGAGCGCCCGTTACGGCAAAGACCTGCCGGTCATCAACGGCGGACTGATATGGCGGGTGTTTTCCGACAAGCCGGATCACACCGGCGCATTCAAGCTGATCCGCGAGGATCGCGGCGCGACGCCGAACATGGTCCTGCCGCCGGGCAATTACGTCGTGCATGTTGCGCTCGGCCCGGTCACCGCGGCGCGACTGGTGACGATCCGCTCCGAGACCGATCGCGAATCATTCGTGCTGCCGGCCGGCGGCCTGCGCATCGAGGGGCGCGTCGGCACCTCGAAAATTCCCGCCAATCAGATCGCCTTCAGCGTTCACAAGGGCAGCCAGTTCGAATCCGGCGGCGAAAGCCCGGCACTGGTACCGAACGCCACGCCCGGCGACGTGGTGATCCTGCCCGAGGGCACCTACAACATCATCTCGAACTACGGCGACGCCAACTCGGTGGTGCGTTCGGATATCCGCGTCCAGGCCGGCAAACTGACCGACGCCACGATCACGCACCGCGCCGCGGTCATCACCCTGAAGCTGGTCAGCGAGAAGGGCGGCGAGGCGCTGGCCAACACCGCATGGTCGGTCATCACGCCGGGCGGCGACGTGGTCAAGGAATCGATCGGCGCGTTTCCGCGCGTGATCCTGGCCGAGGGCGAATACCGCGCCATCGCCAAGAACGAGGGCAAGGTGTTCGAGCAGACCTTCAAGGTGGTCAACGGCGTCGACCGTGAGGTCGAGGTCGTCGCGCGATAGCGCGGGACGCGCGGGATCGACGTGACGTGCCCGAATCAGAACCGCGTCACGATATCCGCGAGCGCCGGGCGCGGCCGGTCCTCGTTGGCCTTGTCCGAATGACCGATATGGATGAAGCCGACGATCCGCTCCTCCGCCGCAAGACCCAGGCCGCTCAGCACGTCGCGGTCGTAGGCGAACCAGCCGGTGAGCCAGTTGGCGCCGTAGCCGAGCGCGGTCGCGGCGGTCAGGATATTCAGCGCGCAGGCGCCGGCGGACAACTGCTGCTCCCATGCCGGCACCTTCGGGTGCGCTTTCGGCGAACTGACCACCGCGATCACCAGCGGCGCTTCGGTGAGACTCTCGCGCGCCCTTGCGACATCGTCGGCCGATGCGTCCGGATGCTGGCTGGCGAAAACTCTCGCAATGACGTCGCCGGCGCGCACGCGGGCGTCGCCGCGAAAGACGATGAAGCGCCACGGCGCGAGCTTGCCGTGGTCGGGCACGCGCGCACCGATGGTGAGGATGGTGTCGAGGTCGCTCTCGGTCGGTCCGTCGCCGGTCATGTTGCGCGGTTTCACCGAGCGGCGGGTTTTGAGAAATTCGATGATGTCGGACATTTATTCGGACTGTGCCTTGGTCTTGATGTGAACGGCGAGGCTGCTCGGCCCGTCGTTGCTGTCGCGGATGTGGCAATGGCGGTGCCCGGCGCAAGGCCGGACACCGCGATTTCGACATAATCTAACCGGATGCCGCCGCTTCCGCGCGCGCCCGTTTGACGTCCGGCGGCGTCGCCTCCTCGACCAGCGCCGCCAGCGCATCGTCCAGCGCCATCACGGTCTGGCCGTCGTGGCCGAGACGGCGGATCGACACCGAATGCGTCTCGGCTTCCTTCTTGCCGACCACCAGCAGCGCGGGGATCTTGGCGAGCGAATGTTCGCGCACCTTGTAGTTGATCTTCTCGTTGCGCAGGTCGAGTTCGACCCGAAGCCCGGCGCGTTTCGCCGCGGCGGCGACCACCCTGGCGTAATCGTCGCCTTCCGAGGTGATGGTGGTGACCACCGCCTGCACCGGCGCGAGCCACAGCGGGAAGTGCCCGGCGAAGTGCTCGATCAGGATGCCGGTGAAGCGCTCCATCGAGCCGCAGATGGCGCGGTGGACCATGATCGGGACCTTCTTCGCGCCATCGGCGTCGATGTAGAACGCGCCGAACAGACCGGGGAGGTTGAGGTCCACCTGCGTCGTGCCGCACTGCCAGTCGCGGCCGATGGCGTCGCGCAGCACGTATTCGAACTTCGGGCCGTAGAACGCGCCTTCGCCGGGGTTGATCGCGGTCTTGATGCGGCCGCCGGACTTGCTCTCGATCTCGCGCAGCACGGTCGCCATCACCCGCTCGGCGTGATCCCAGCTTTCGTCGCTGCCGACGCGCTTCTCCGGCCGCGTCGAGAGCTTGACCACGATGTCGCCGAAGCCGAAATCCGAATAGGTCGAAAGGATCAGGTCGTTGATCTTGAGACACTCGTCCGCGAGCTGCTCCTCGGTGCAGAAGACATGGGCGTCGTCCTGGGTGAAGCCGCGCACGCGCATCAGCCCGTGCATCGCGCCGGACGGCTCGTAGCGATGCACGACGCCGAACTCGGCCAGCCGCAACGGCAGGTCGCGGTAGCTTTTCAGGCCGTGCTTGAAGATCTGGACGTGGCCGGGGCAATTCATCGGCTTGAGCACGAACCAGCGCTTGTCCTCCGCCTCATCGCCGGCCGACTGCGCGGCGAACATATTCTCGCGATACCAGTTCCAGTGGCCCGAGGTTTCCCACAGCACCTTGTCGAGAATCTGCGGCGCGTTGACCTCGTCGTAATCGCCGGCGAGGCGGCGGCGCATGTAGGCGACCAGCGTCTGGAACAGGGTCCAGCCCTTGGCGTGCCAGAACACGACGCCGGGGCCTTCCTCCTGAAAGTGAAACAGGTCGAGTTCGCGGCCGAGCTTGCGATGGTCGCGCTTCTCGGCTTCCTCGATCTGCTTCAGATAGGCGTCGAGGTCTTCCTGTTTGGCGAAGGCGGTGCCGTAGATGCGGGTCAGCATCGGGTTGTTGCTGTCGCCGCGCCAGTACGCGCCCGCCACCTTCATCAGCTTGAAGGCGTTGCCGATCTTGCCGGTGGACGTCATGTGCGGGCCGCGGCACAGATCGAACCAGTCGCCCTGAAAGTAAATCTTGATCGGCTCGTCGCCGGGAATGGCATCGACCAGTTCGACCTTGAACGCTTCGCCCTTGTCGCGGAACACCTGCTTGGTTTTCTCGCGGTCCCAGACTTCCTTGGTGAAGGGCCGGTCGCGCGCGATGATCTCGCGCATCTTCTTCTCGATCGCGGCGAAGTCGTCGAGCGTGAACGGCTCGTTGCGGAAGAAGTCGTAATAGAATCCGTTCTCGATCACCGGGCCGATGGTGACCTGGGTGCCGGGCCACAGCGTCTGCACGGCTTCCGCCAGCACATGCGCGCAGTCGTGCCGGATCAGTTCGAGCGCGCGGGGATCGTCGCGGCTGATGAACTCGATCCGCGCGCTTTGCTCGATGGGGTCGGTGAGGTCGCTCACAACGCCGTCGAGCGCCATCGCCACGGTGCGCTTGGCGAGCGACGGCGAGATGCCCCTGGCGATGTCGAGGCCGCTGGTTCCTTTGGGAAAGTCGCGCCGGGCGCCGTCGGGAAAGGTGAGGGTGAGGTTCAGGGATTCGGCGGGCTTGAGGTTGGCAAGACCGAACTGGAATCCGGAAGGGGGCGTCGCGGACATTCTGATTCTCCTCTGGCTCACTCCCGCGAACGAACGCGGGTAAGCGGAAAACAGCGATATAGCAGCCGTGCGGCGACTTGCAACGGTTCAAAGCGCCCGCCGGCGTCGTTGTCCGGGAGCGTGCGCCGGCGTGTCGCGCGGAAAGTCAAGCGGCGCTGCCGTCAAAAAAACAACATGCAGGTGCATCAAGACGCTGGTAAGGCTGGCGCGTGAAGTCATCTTTTGCGCCCACCGCCCTCCTGCTCGGCAATTTCGTCATCGGCACCTCGATCATCGCGCCGAGTGGAATGCTGGGCGAACTGTCGTCCGGCCTCGGCGTCTCGATTCGTGATGCCGGGCTCCTCATCACCTTCGGCGCGGTGGTGCTGTGCATCTGTTCGCCGCTGAGCGCGTGGCTGACGGGCCGCCTCGACCGCCGCAATTTTCTCAGCGCGCTCTTGTTGCTGCTGGCGTTGACCAATCTGGCGTCGGCGTTCGCGCCCGATTATGCGACGCTGATGATCCTGCGGCTGGCGATGATGGCGCTCGCCGCGCCGTTCACGCCGCAGGCCGCAGGTACGGTCAGCCTGATCGTTCCTGTCGAAAAGCGCGGCAGCGCCATCGCCTATATCTTTCTCGGCTGGTCGCTGGCGGCCGCCGCCGGCCTGCCGATGGTGACGATCATCGCCAGCTCCGCCGGCTGGCGCGCGGTGTACGTCTGCTCCGCCGCGTTGTCGTTCGTCGGCTTCCTGCTGCTGGTCTGGCGTCTGCCCGCGCGGGTGCGCGGCGTCGCCGTCGAACTCGGGACCTGGACGGCGCTGGGCCGCAATCCGCTGGTGATGCTGTTGCTCCTGATCACCACCTTGCAGATGTCCGGGCAGTTTACGGTTCTGACGTTCATGGCGCCGCTGCTGGCGCGCCTCGCCGAGGCGTCGCCCGCGGCCATCGCACTGGCGTTTTCGCTTTATGGCGTGTTCGGATTCGTCGGCAACGTGCTGGCGACGCGGCTGGTCGATCGCTGGGGCGGCTACCGGACCTCGCTGCTGTTCGTCTTCGTCCTGCTCGCGGGTCTGACGATCTGGAGCCTCGGCGCGGGTATCTTCGCGGTGATGGCGATCGGCGTCAGCATCTGGGGCGTGGGATTCGCCTCGACCAGTTCGATGCAGCAGGTTCGCCTGGTGGGCGCGGCGCCGCAGTTCGCCGGCGCGTCGGTGTCGCTCAATTCGTCGGTCCTGTATGTCGGCCAGGCTATCGGTTCAGCCGTCGGCGGCATGTTGTTCGCGCGCGATATGCTTCATGCCACCGGCTATGTCGGGGTTGCCTTCGTTATCGCCGCGCTGCTGGTGGTGTGGATGACGCGCCGTCTGGAGACCGGCGCTCCCGCGGTGTGACGGCTAGCTTTCGGAATCGTTCACGCCGCGCCATCGCCCGTAGCGCCACGGCAGGTACCACCGCGCGGTGGCGGGCGGCGTCGCGGGCACGTTGTCGATGCCGGAGGTTCCCCACGGCTGGCAGCGCAACAGGCGCGCCAGCGTCATCCAGCCGCCGGCCCACAGCCCGAAACGGCCGATCGCCTCGTCGGCGTAAACCGAGCATGTCGGCAGGTGCCGGCAGTTGTAGCCGACCAGCGGCGACAGCGTGTGCCGGTAGCACCAGATCGCGGCTTGCCCGGTCCGGCGCGGCAGTCTTTGCAGCTTGGCCGCGCAATGCGCGCACGATGGGGGCATGAGGGGTCCCGTGTCGGTCCGGTTCCGGGAACCGTTCGGATTGGCATTTGCGACACACTTGATGAAATATCACAGGTCCGATGACGCAAGGCGGCAAAAGACCGTTGGAGCGCCGCCGCGGTGCGGTTACGTTGGCCGGTAGATAGATATGGTCGGCAAGGAGAGGGCGTGAGCAGCGCCATTTCACCCAAGACTCCGGCAAAGGCTCCTTCGGCAAAGGCTCGCAGGGCAATCATGCCGGCGCTCGCGCTCGTCGCGATCCTGATCGGCGCGCTCGCCGCCGCCGAGGCGTGGCCGGCGCGTGCCCGCGCCGCCGTCGATGTCCGCAAGCTGCCGATGCGGTTCGAATGGGTCGCGTGCCAGGGGCCGTGCCGCGGCTGGGTCAGCGCCACCGGCGTTATCACGGCGGAGACGCCGAAGGCGTTCGACGAGTTCGCGCGCGGCCACGATCTCGCCGGGGCGACCATGGTGCTGGATTCGACCGGCGGCTCGGTGAACGACGCGATCGCTCTCGGCCGGCGGTGGCGGGCGCTCGGTGTGCTGACCACGGTCGGAGCGACCATCGACAGTCCGGGCTCGGCGACCGGGGTCGCCGCCGTGGCGCCGGATGCCTCGTGCGAATCGATGTGCGTGTTCCTGCTGCTGTCCGGCAAGGTGCGCTACGTGCCGCCCGGCGCCCGGGTGCGTGTGCATCAGATCTGGATGGGCGACCGGGCCGAAGACGCCCGCGCGGCAAGCTACACCGCGCAGGACCTGATGATCGTCGAGCGCGACATCGGCCGGCTCGCCAAATACACGTTCGATATGGGCGGCACTGGCGATCTGCTGGAACTGGCGCTGGGCGTGCCGCCGTGGGAGGCTCTGCACGAATTGACGCCGGCCGAACTGGTGCGGACCAACGTCGTCACCACCGAAGTCGTGGCGGACGTGTTCCCGCGGCTCAGGGAGGGCTCGCCACCGATGGCGCGTCTGCCAAGCAAGCCGGTTCAGGATCGCCTCGTGAGCGGCGGGACGTTGAGCAGCGGGACGCCGGGGGAGGCGACCTTGTCGCCGGTCGGGGCGACGACCCGAACGGCGGAAGCCGCAACGCCGGCCTCGACATCGGTGAAGGGTGCGGCTTCGCCGGGCGCAGCGTCCCGGCCATAGGCCGGCAACGTCAGCCTGCGGCGTCGGAAAGCTGGGCTTCGGGAGTGGGCGAGGCAGCGGTCCCGGTGGTTTTGGCTTCGATCTGGCCAATGGCGTCAACCACGGCGTCGAACGTCAGCATGGTCGAGGCGTGGCGCGCCTTGTAGTCGCGCACCGGCTCCAGCACCGCGATATCCGCCCACTTGCCTGTCGGGGGCGCGCCGTTCTCTTTCAGCATCCGGCGGACAGTCTCGCGCAGGTCCCGCAGTTCGCTCGCCGTCGCGCCGATGACGTGCTGGGCCATGATCGAGGACGACGCCTGGCCGAGCGCGCACGCCTTCACCTCATGGGCGAAATCGGTCACCACCGGGCCGTCCATCTTGAGGTCGACCTTGACGGTCGAGCCGCAGAGCTTGGAGTGGGCGGTGGCGGTGGCGTCGGGGTCAGTGAGGCGGCCCAGCCTCGGAATGTTCCCGGCCAGGGCGATGATGCGCTTGTTATAGACGTCGTTGAGCATGGCGTTCGAAGCCCGGACTTGCACCGATCGAACCAGCGCCGGCAGGATGAGCGTCGCTCGCAATCGGTCGCTCCGGTATTCCGCCCTTGGCGGTCCGGTTCATCACCCTATATAAGGATTGAAGCGAGGAAATACAGTCTCGTCGGCTTCCGCCATTGGATTGAGGGTCGGCGGCAGCCAGTCAGCATGGTGGGACTCAGGCGTCCGGCGGTCGTGCCGCCCCCGTCTGCCCGGTGACACTCCGGCCCTCATGGGCCGGTCGAACGGAGTGAAGATGGACGCATTGATTAAACCGCTGCGGGCCGGCAAAGCCGCCGACGACAAGATTTCCGCTTCGGAGGCGACCGAAGCAAGATCCGCCGACTTTCGCGCGTCGGAAGGACGGCCGGCTCAACTCGACCCGTCGGACTATCTCGAAGCGGCCGTTCGCCCCGATCAGGTCCGGCCGACCCGCGGCGAGGCCGAGCAGGCGGTGAAGACGCTGCTCGCCTATATCGGGGAGAATCCCGACCGCGAGGGCTTGACGGACACCCCGCGCCGGGTGGTCGAAGCTTACGACGAGCTGTTTCAGGGCTATCAGCAGTGCCCGGCCGAGGTGCTCAACCGCACGTTCGGTGAAACCGCCGGCTATGACGATTTCGTCCTGGTCCGGGACATCCCGTTCACGTCGCATTGCGAGCATCACGTGATGCCGTTCTACGGCCACGCGCATATCGCCTATGTGCCGGTGGAGCGGGTGGTGGGCCTGTCCAAGCTGGCGCGGCTGGTCGATATCTTCGCCCACCGGCTCCAGACCCAGGAGCACCTGACCGCACAGGTGGCGGCGGTGATCGACGACGTGCTGAAGCCGCGCGGCGTTGCGGTGATGATGGAGGCCGAGCACACCTGCATGTCGGTGCGCGGCGTGCGCAAGCACGGCGCCTCGACGCTGACCACGCGGTTCACGGGCATCTTCCGTGACAATGCCGCCGAGCAGGCGCGCTTCATGTCCGTGGTGCGCGGGCCACAGCGCTGATCCCGGGGCCGGGACTGGCCCAACTCCACGCGACAGCAAAAGAGCCTGTTGGATCAAAGGTTAGGGCGATAATCCCGATACGGGATGCAAGCATTGTCGGGTTGTCGAGGGGCTGGGGGCTGAAGTCGGCGCTACGCGGGCCCCAGATATCACCTGATGTATGAGATATTTCGTGCATCTGTTTGATTATAAAAGATTTCAACCGTCATATTAGATTCTTCAGCGAGGTTTGACGATGTCCGCCGCCACCAACGAGATTGAAGAAGGCTTGCGGTTCACGCCCAGGTTCGACGCCGCCGGGCTCGTCACCTGCGTCGCTACCGACGCGGCGACCGGCGAGGTGCTGATGGTCGCCTACATGAACGACGAGGCGCTGCGGCGGACCATCGCCAGCGGCGAGGCGTGGTACTACAGCCGCTCCCGCGCCGCGCTGTGGCGCAAGGGTGAGACCTCGGGCCACGTTCAGCGCGTCGTCGAACTGCGCGTCGATTGCGATCAGGACGCGATCTGGATCCGCGTCGCGCAGCAGGGCGGGGCGGCCTGCCACACTGGCCGGCGCTCGTGCTTCTATCGCGCCGCCGTGCCGGGCGGCGACGGCGCGCTGACCTTCGTCGATGCCGACAAGGTGTTCGATCCCGGCAAGGTGTATGGCAAATCCTCCTGAGTCCCGATGACGCGGCGACCGGCGCTCGCTGCCGGGGCCGATTCCGATTTAACCCGCCATTAACCATGATCGCGCAGGGTCGTTGCGATCGGCAATCGCGGCGTCGTGTGGGACGGCGGCCGCGTTGGCCGGCGCTATCGCCGGGCGCATCCGAAGCTTTACGCCGGACGCGTCTATGTCGCGGGGGAGCAGGGGCAGCCATGTCGGTCGATGCCGCAAGCGCCATGGCGTCCGCCGCCGGCGCGCAGCGCAGCCGGGTGACCGGGGCGATCCAGCAGGCGGCGGCGGCCACCGGCACCAGTTTCGACTATCTGCTGGCGACCGCCCGCATGGAGTCCAATCTCGATCCGCGCGCGGTGGCCACCACCTCGTCGGCGCGCGGCCTGTTCCAGTTCATCGACCAGACCTGGCTCGGCACCGTCAAGGAAGCCGGCGCCGCGCTCGGCTACGGCCAATACGCCGACGCCATCACCCGCTCGTCCTCCGGCACCTATTCGGTGAGCGATCCGGCGATGCGCAAGGCGATCCTCGACCTGCGCAACGATCCCGCCGCCAGCGCCGCGATGGCCGGCGTGCTGACCCATTCCAACAGCTTCAAGCTGATCGGCCGCATCGGCCGGCGACCGACCGATGCCGAGCTTTACATGGCCCACTTCATGGGCGTCGGCGGCGCGGCGAAGCTGATCACCAGCGCGGAGACCAGCCCCGGCGTCAGCGGCGCGCAACTGTTTCCCAACGCGGCGGCCGCCAACCGCCCGATCTTCTACGCTCGCGACGGCCGCGCCCGCAGCGTGTCCGAGGTCTATGCGGTGTTGTCGTCGCGCTATGCCAGGGCGGCGCGCTCGGACACGCCGCGCAGCGCGGTGGCGTCCGCCGATGCCGTGCCGGCAACTTCCGTAGCGGCATTCGCGCCCGTCGACAACGCCGCTTATCTGTCCAGCTTCCCGGATGCCCGCGCGGTCAAGCCCGCGTCCGCAACGCAGCCGGCGCAGGACGTGTCGTTCCGCACGCTGTTTCAGACCGGCGCGCGTGCGGAGCCGGTGTCGTCCGCCGTGCAGCAACTCTGGGCCAATGGCCCCGCGTCGGATGCCTTGCAGGCGACGCCTGAGTTGCGTCCGCCACGTCCGTTCGATCTGTTCAGCGATCGCGCCGGCGTTTTCAGCGGCTAGAGTCTTTCCGCTTTTGGCGGAATTATCCATCGTCATGCGCGGACTTGATCCGCGCATCCATCTTTCTGAAAATGGTGGATCGCGGGGTCAAGCCCGGCAATGACGTCTCGCGTCGCTGTGTTTCCGTCAAAACATGAAACGCTATAAGACGCGTTTGCCGAAGCAGCGTCGCGGGCACGCTCCGGCAATTCCCGTCCTTAACAAAACCTCAACCGACGCAGGCGGTTATGGTGAACTCTTTGTTAAGCGTCATGGTTTATTTTGTCTGACAGTGACATCGCCTTCGCGTGTCGTCCTGTTGCGTTAAGCCGGAACAAGCATGATCGTTCGGCAGTTCATTTCCTGGGTTCGCACCGCGTCCGCCGGAGAGCGCGCGGAGGCAACACGATCGCTCGCGCGCGCCTGGCTGATTTCCGATCTGTCCGAAGACGATCGCGCCGCCGCCGAAGGCGCGCTGCTGATGCTGCTCGACGATGCGTCGCCGCTGGTGCGCCGCGCGATGGCCGATGTGTTCGCCCGCAGCGCCGCCGCGCCGGCCGCCATCGTCCAGGCTCTGGCGCTCGATCAGCCCTCGGTGGCGCTGCCGATCCTCGAACATTCGCCGCTGCTGATCGACGCCGATCTGGTCGATCTGATCGCGACCGGCAATTGCGAGACGCAGTGCGCGATCGCGCGCCGCGCCGCGCTCCCGGCCCCGGTCTGCGCCGCCATCGCCGAGGTCGGCTCGCCCGCGGCCGCTCTCGAACTGATCGAAAATCCCCATGCGGTGCTGGCGCCGTTTTCCTGGGACCGCATCGTCGAGCGGCACGGTCATCTCGCCGCCATTCGCGAGTCGATGCTGACGCTCGACGACCTGCCGCCGGCGACGCGGCTGACGCTCGCCGCAAAACTCTCCGAGACGCTGACGCAGTTCGTGGTAGCGCGGCGGTGGCTCACGTCCGATCGTGCCGAACGCATCGCCGGCGAGGCGCGCGAGCGCTCGGCCGTCAATCTGGCGACCCGCTCCCGCGGTGATGATCTGCGCAACCTCGTCCGTCACCTGCGGGCGAGCGGGCAACTCACCCCCGGCCTCATTCTGCGCGCGCTGTTGTCGGGCAATCTCGATCTGTTCGATCACGCGCTGATGGAGTTGTCGGGGCTGCCCGCGAGCCGTGTCGCGGCGCTGATGTCCGATCGTCACGGCGGCGCCAGTCTCTACGCGCTGCTGACGCGGGCCGGGCTGCCGCCGTCGACCTTCCCCGCCTTCCGTGCCGCGCTGGAGGCGACTGGCGAGATCGGCTTCGCCGGAACGGTGGATGGCGCGGCGCGGCTGCGCCGCCGTATGGTCGAGCGCGTGCTGGAGCGCTGCGAGGCCGACCCGGATGCGTCCGAGCCGCTGCTCATCCTGCTGCGCCGTTTCGCCACCGAGTCGGCGCGCGAGGAAGCGCGGCTGTTCTGCGACCGGCTGGTCGCGGACGAGATCGAGATCGCGCCGGAAGACCGGCGGATCGCGGCGTAAATCCAAACGGAAAAGCGGCTGCGTCGCCGGTGACGACGCCGGCGTGGCTGTGCGGGATGATCAGTCTCCCGGCACGATGCTCGGCGCGAGGATGGCTTCGAGGTGCTCGGGCCGATCCTGATTGACGGCGGTGAGATAATCGTCGGCGAGGCTTCGCAGCCGCGCGCTCAGGATTTCGGCGACGCCGATGCGCTCGATGCTGGTCTGCTCGCGGACGATCGCCTGAATCGAACGGACATGATGCGCCACCAGATCCGCCGGCACGGCGGCGAGGTCGGGCGCGTGCTCGATGATGCGGCACAGGCTTTCGGCGGCGGCGCCGGCGGCCGCGAAGCCGAAGGTGGCAGCGTCGCCCTTGATATCATGCGCGGCGCGGAACAGTTCGTCGCGCGCCTCTGTGGTGAAGCCGTCCTTGAGAACGGCGGCGTAGGCGGAGGCGAGCCGGCCGCATTCGATCGCCATCCAGTCGTTGAACTCCTCCGACAGCCCTGCCAGCGCCTGCTCGGCCCGCGCCACCGGATCGTCGAGGGTCTTGCCCTGAACGACGTGAACGGCGCGGCGCAGCGGGTTGGGCTGGGTGATGACGTGATGATCGGCATACGCCTCGACGCGCGGGGCGGGCGGTTTCGGTTTGGCCATCGTTCGATCCCTTGAGGGTTATCCGGGTATCCGCGCTTTATCGAGCAACGAGGGTTGCGGCATCACCTCGGCGTCGCCGTTGGTCCGGCGCTCCGGCCCGATGTAGGACCCGGAGGTGTTGCGCCGCCGGTCGGGCCCGAAATAGGTCTTGGTCTTGATGAAGGGACGCGGATTGGTGACGACGTTCATGATGCGCTGATAGAGGCCCTTGGCCGAAATCGGCTTGGCCAGAAACTCGGTGACGCCGGCGTCGCGCGCCAGCGTGACGCGGCGTTTCTCGGAGTGTCCTGTCAGCATGATGATCGGCACATAGGGATTGCCGCTGGCGTCCGGCTGCCGGATCATCTGCGCCAGTTCAAGGCCGTCGAAGATCGGCATCGCCCAATCGGTGATGACGATATCCGGGACGTAGTGGCTGAACATCTCCAGCGCGGTGGCGCCGTCCTCGGATTCATACACCTCGCGCGTGCCGAACGAATGCAGCAGCGTGCGCAGGATCCGGCGCATGTGCGGATTGTCGTCGCACACCAGAAAACGGAGCTTGTTGAAATCGATCTGGTACATCAATCGGCTACATCAATGATCGGCTCTGAACGCGGCGCCGGCGGCCGGCCGGTATACGCCGTGTTAACGATATGCCTGTCGTCGTTAAGGAATGGTTGCCGTTGGCTGCGGCGCGCCGGCCGGCTAATAACCGAACTGCTCGCTGAGGATGCGTTCTTCGAGGCTGTGGCCGGGATCGAACAGCATCCGCATCGAGATCGACTTGTCCGACAGAATCTCGACCCGTAGCGCGTCGCGCACCTCGTCATGATCGGCGACGGCGGCGACCGGACGCTTTGCGTGTTCCAGAACCTCGATCACCACGAAAGCGTTGTCCGGGAGCAGGGCGCCACGCCAGCGTCGCGGCCGGAAGGCGCTGATCGGCGTCAGCGCCAGCAGCGCCGCGTTGATCGGCAGAATCGGACCTTGCGCCGACAGGTTGTAGGCGGTCGAGCCCGCCGGCGTCGCCACCATGACGCCGTCGGCGACCAGTTCGGCCATGCGCTCGCGCTCGTCGATCAGGATGCGCAGCCGCGCGGCCTGATGGGTCTGGCGAAACACCGAGACTTCGTTGATGGCGTGATGCAGATGCACGGCGCCGCGGACGTCGGTGGCGCGCATCAACAGCGGATGGATCACGGTGTCGCGCGCCGCCGCGAGGCGGGCATAGAGATTTTCGGCGCGGTACTCGTTCATCAGGAAGCCGACGGTGCCGCGGTGCATCCCGTAGATCGGCTTTCCCGAGCGCATCAGTTGATGCAGCGTCTGAAGCATCAGGCCGTCGCCACCCAGCGCCACCACCACGTCGGCATCCGCCGGCGGGTGATTGCCGTAGGTCTTGACCAGGCTGGCGAGGGCTTCCTGTGCTTCCGGGCCGGATCCCGCGACAAAGGCGATTCTGTCGTATCGCTTGGAAGGCGTCATCGGTGGCGAGCCTGAATGCGGGCGCGGCGCGAAAGGGAAAGAACCGCTTGCGGTGGTCTATACGCGGTTCGCCGCATTGTCGAGCCGCCCCCCGGCTTCTGCCGCGACGTTCGCTTACAGGAATTCATCGGCGATGGCGTCGAAGCCGCGCCGCCACGCCATGGCGCGGTCGGGATCGAGCGGGATCGGCTCGGACGCCATCCGCACGATCACCAGTTCGGCGTCGGGATGGATGTAGATCCATTGGCCGTGAATGCCGAGCGCGCACAATACGCCCTGGCTCCTGTCGATCTGATACCACTTGCTGCGATAGCTCGCGCCGGGAAACAGGTCGGCGAAATCGCCGCGCGCCCAGGCGGCGGTGGTGTCGTGCGCGTTGATGTCGTCGATCCACCAGCCCGGCACCACCTGACGGCCCTCGGCGCTGACGCCGCGCCGCCGCATCATCTCGCCGAAGCGCGCAAGGTCGCGCGGCGCGACGCAGATGCCGCCGGCGGCGCGCATCGCGCCGTGGGAGTCGACGGTGACATAGGCATCGTGCTCTGCGCCGAGCGGTCCCCACAGGTATTCGCTGAGAATGTCCGAGAGCGGCTGGCCGCAGGCACGCTCGTAAACCCAGCCGAGAACGTCGGTGTTGGTCGAGACGTAGTGGAACGTCTCGCCGTGGCGGGTGCCGTCGGGCCGCATCGTCGCCAGAAAGCGTCGCACATCCGTGGACTCGCGGCCGGGCGGCGGAATGTCCCAGCCCATGGCGTAGCGGTAGCGGATCACGTCGCCATCAGGATCGTCGTAGTCCTCGGTGAAGCGGATGCCGACAACCATGTCCAGCAGGTGACGCACCGTGGTGTCGCCGTAGACTGACTTTTCCAGTTCGGGAGCGTAGTCGATGACGAGATCGTCGGGATCGAGCAGTCCGCGATCGATCAGAATGCCGCCGAGCGAACCGCAGATCGACTTGCTGACCGAGAACACGATGTGCGGCGTGCGCGCGTCCATGCCGTTGGCGTACCACTCGGCGGCGATGCGGCCGCGCCGGAGCATGACGAATGCGTCGGTGTCGCTGGCGCGCAGGGCGCTCGCCACCGTCGTCGGTTCGTCGCCGGCGCCGACGAACT
The DNA here is from genome assembly GCA_044463945.1 of Bradyrhizobiaceae bacterium. Lineage (GTDB taxonomy): Bacteria > Pseudomonadota > Alphaproteobacteria > Rhizobiales > Xanthobacteraceae > 62-47. The sequence continues at coordinate 102,648 of JBIQLW010000004.1, forward strand.
CGATATCGGCGATGCTTTCCAGGCTGATCTCGAACGGCCGGCCCGGATCGGTCGCGGCGATGTTGGCGGTCGGCAGAAGGCGGCGGACGTTGCGATAACTCCAGTGGTTGAACGGCGACTGACGCCAGTTCGCCAGGGTGACCTGCTTGTCGGGCGCGGGTGGAAAATCGTTCATCAGATCGTTGGCGATCATGGTGTCTCCCGGGCGTGGCTGGCCGTCCCGTTTCGGGACGTGTCGATGATGAGGGGCGAGTGTAGCGGGGATCGGCGGCAATGGAACCCGTCGTTGCACTGCATCGACACAGTTACGTACGATCGCCGCTGCCTGAATGCCACATCGCTATCAAACTGCCGCCACGTTGTTTCAACAGGGTTCTGGTCACAACAAGGGGACTTCGCATATGAAAACGTTGATGCTTGTGGCGGCATCGCTCGCGTTGGCCGGATCGGTTGCCGGTGGGGCAGCGCAAGCGGCGGATCTGCCGCCGCGTCCGTATACCAAGGCGCCGCCGCCGGTGACGGCGCCCGCAGTCGTCTACAACTGGACCGGTTTCTACATCGGCGGCCATCTCGGCGGTGCATTTGGCAGCGACGACAGCCTGCAAGGCAGTGACGGCCGGTTCATGGGTGGTGTTCAGGGCGGCTTCGATTACCAGTTCGCCAACAACTGGGTGCTGGGCCTTGAGGCGAGCTATAGCTGGCTGGCATCGGCTGGCAACGGCGTCGTGTTCCCGGGCGGAACGGTGGCGACGCTGGACACGCGTGGCCTCGGCTCGGTGACCGGACGGCTCGGCTATACCACGGGACCGGTGCTGCTCTACGCCAAGGGCGGTTACGCCTTCAGGGATCGCAGCCTTGACGTCAGCTTCGCGGGAGTTTCGCAACCCTTCAGCGCGACCGGCAATCATCAGGACGGCTACACCGTCGGCGCCGGTCTCGAATACATGTTCGCGCCGAACTGGTCGGCCAAGGTCGAGTATCAATACTACAACTTCGGCAACACCACCTTCACCGGCGGACCTGCGGACATTGTCGACACCAGCTTCCGCAACGACGAACACACGGTCAAGGCCGGGTTGAACTATCGCTTCGGTTGGGGCGGACCGGCGGCGACGAACTACTGAAACTCCGGTCCTGATTTCAGCCGGAGCCGAAGGGTTCTCTCAGCGCGCGGACGCGATGTCCGCCGGTACCTGATCCGCAGGGCGCGCAACGGGCCGGCCGGGGGGCCGGCCCGTTCGTTGTTTCGGATTGTCGCTCGACAGCGATGTGCGATCGAGCCGTCATGTCTCGCCGAGATCGAAGGCACCCAGCCGATATTCATCCGGCGTGTCGCCCAGCGGCGCGACCGCAACCAGGGTGAACGAGGCATGGGGATGCGCCTGCCAGATCGCGATATCGTCGGCTGACACCGTCAGCCAGCCGAACCTGAACAGGTAGCGGCCGGGCTTTGCGACCTCTCCCACCTCCCGCCATGCGACCTTCCGCGCGCAGATCTCGGTCATAGCGACCTCCGTTGCGTGCTCGCGCCGCCGCTCCATTGCCGCAGGAAGCGGTTCGCGCGATCGGCGATGGCCGCATCATAGCTCAATCGCCGCACGTGTCAGCGCTGTGCCAGCCAGGATCGGTTCTGTCGGTTGCGGGGGCCGGTTCCATGAATGCATGAAATGCGGTGCCGGCGGAGAGGATCGAACTCCCGACCTTCGGTTTACAAAACCGCTGCACTACCGCTGTGCTACGCCGGCTGCCGGTGAGAGCTATCAGCGCGAGGGGGCGGCGACAAGCCCGAACCGGCGGCCACGGGGAGGCGCTGTGGCGGCCGGGAAGGGGCTGGCCACGTTTAAGGAATCCTCGCCTCGATCGGTTGCATTGACGGGAGGCTAAACCTTACCCGTTAGGCTTACCGGCAGAATGAAGCGCGGTCTTAACCCTCGTTGCGATGCATTCGGCTACGGTGGCGCATCGTTTGAGGGAAAAGGGCGATGCGTGCGATCTGCGCACTGGTGATGCTTATTGGCGTGCCGTGGGCGGCGTCCGCCAACGATGGGTTTTCGGTGGTCATCCCGGCACGTCCGGGCGTGCCGATCGTCATCAACGGCGTCGATGCGTCCTACGCGGTGGTCGAGAGCGACTGGGGCCTCGCCAAGAACATCCATCGTCAGCCGACGATTTATGGCGGCCGGCGGATCGGGCTGGAGCCGCGTGTCGGGCATTATTATCCGAGCGCCGGCGTGAAGCCGGGATACGGCCGGCTGGAGCGCGAGCCGCCGCCGAACCGCAAGCTGCCGCCGCGCGCCGAAAGCTACAACCGCTCATGGTCCATGCAGTCGGCGCCGCCGGCGGCCGCGGTCCCGTTCGATCCCCCGCCGGTGATCATCGCACCTCGCGATGATCTGACGCGGGCGCCCGATCCGTCGCGACTGCCCGGCGGCGAGCATCGCCACATCGTCGAATAATCCAAAAAGCAGAAATGAACAGGAGAAGAGTCATGCGTCAGACATTTTCAGGATGGGTCGCGGCGTTTGCCGTGGTCGCACTCGGTGCCGGAGCCACGCCGGCGATGGCCTGCGGCGGAGGCGGGCTGTTGACGAGCCCGTGCTCGCCATGTGGGCAGGCTTATGTCAGCCCGTGCGGCCAGGGCTATTACGGCGGCTATGGCTACGCCGGCTACGGCCACTATCAGCGGCTCGCGGTGCCGTCGCCGCAATACTTCTGGGTCAATCAGGGACCGGCCTATGACGGCCCCGGTCAGTTCGCGCCGCGGCCGTATTATGAGGAACGGACGGTCACCGGCTGGCGCGGTCACTACGGCTATACGGGCGGCCCCTACGCCAATCCGATCAACCATTATTCCTACGGCGGCGAGCCGTGGGGTGGCCCGGCGATCACCACCTACCGCTGGCGCGGCCACGCGCGGCCGGCAAGCCTGCGCTACGGCTATCGCTCACATGTGAGCCATCGTCACGGCTATCGCCATGCGGCGCGTCCGGGCCTGCGCTATGACACCGGCGTTCGTTATGGCGTGAGCCGCGGCGTGCGTTCGAGCATGCGTTATGGCCATGCGCCGCACGCGATGCACCACGGCGGTCACGCCCACCATGGGATGCACCATGGCGCGCAGCGGATGGCCGGCCCCCGCGCCCGTCAGGCGCCGCGCTTCCGGGATAGCGGCAGCTATTCCTACCGCAGCGGCTTCCATCAGGCTCCGCGCGCGCGCCGTCATCACTGAGCCGCCGCTGTCGTGTCTATGCCCGTCCGCGGTGCGCCGCGGGCGGGTTTTTCATTGCCGGGATCAGGCCATCAGGCCGAGCCGGCTGGCGCAGATGTAGAGCGCCAGCGCCGCCGCGTTCGAGACGTTCAGGCTCTTGATGTCACCGGGCATGTCGAGCCGCGTCATTACTGTGCAGGTCTCGCGGGTGAGTTGCCGCAGGCCCTTGCCTTCGGCGCCGAGCACCAGCGCCAGCGGCTGTCGCAGCGCGACGGTCGCCAGGTTCTCGCCGCCGGCGCTGTCGAGGCCGACGGTGAGGAAATCGCGCTCATTAAGGGCGGAGAGGGCGCGGGCGAGATTCTGCACCAGCATCAGCGGCACCAGTTCCAGCGCGCCGGATGCGGATTTCGCCAGCACGCCGGTTGCTTCCGGGCTGTGCCGCGCGGTGGTGACCACGGCCTTGACCGCGAACGCCGCCGCCGAACGCAGGATCGCTCCGACATTGTGCGGATCGGTGATCTGATCGAGCACCAGGACGATGCCCTCCTGCGGCAGGGTATCGATGGTCGGCGCGGGCAGCGGGGCGGCTTCCGCGAACAGGCCCTGATGCACCGCGTCCGGGCCGAGAAGGCGGTCGATTTCTTGTGGCCGAACGATGTCGGGAGCAAGGCGGGTGTCGATCCCTTCCTCGGCGAGCCGCCGCGCCGCGTTCTCGGTAAGCAGGAGCCTGCGGAGGCGGCGCTGGGGATTGGCGAGCGCCGCCGTCACGGTGTGCCAGCCGTAGAGGATGACGGTATCGTCGCGGGAGGCGTTGCGGTCGCGCCAGGCGCCGCGGCGCGGCGGTCCGGGTCGCGGCCCCTTGGGCGGCGGCCCGCGAAAGCGCGGGTTTCGGTCACGGTCGGTCATGCGGCGTTCTCTCACGGGTTCCGGGCAATGGCAATTTGACCTGGCCGCATTTTCGCCGGCCGGCAGATTCATGACGCCGTTGGTTGACTTTGCCATGGCGTTTCCGTCATAAACCCGCCGAGCCGGGAGCCCTTTTGAAGGGCGCGCGTTTTTTCGTCATCGACGACCCTCCCGCCGCCGTTTTCGGTGGGGGAGGGAGTGGTGACGAGGAGCGGGGGAGTGTCCCGAGTGGCAAAGGGAGCTGACTGTAAATCAGCCGCCGTATGGCTTCGAAGGTTCGAGTCCTTCTTCCCCCACCATCTTGTTTTCATTGGATAATTTTCTCTGTCGCGACGCGGCTTTTGCTACTCCATGCGACATTCAGGCGACACGCGTGTTCGCTTTCGCTCGCGCGGGCAGGGACCGGGCAGCCCGAAAGCATGATCGCGGAGAAACACCGTAGCCAGTGCGGGCCGCGATCCGGTATCGTTACAGGTAGCGGGAAGTCGAACGTCTCGCCGGCACGGCGCGGATAAGGCAATCGGCAATTCGGGGTTGCCCCGGCGACTGTTTGCCAGTCTAAAAAGATCAGAGGGGCACGGGCGGGGATATCGCACCGGGACGACAGGGGCATCGGCATGGGCAGGGATCGGCGGCCGGCACGGCCGGCATTTTCGCATCGGCGCACGGCGCTGCTGGCATCCTCGGTGCTGGTGCTCGGGCTAGCGGCAACAGCGACGCCTTCACCGGTTGCGGCACAGCAGATCAGCCAGGGTGGCGGGAACGGTGGCGGCGGCTTCGGCGGTGGAGGCATCGCAGGCAGCGGCGGTCTTGCGGGCGGTGGCGGCGGCGCTGGTGGCGACGGCATCGCGGGCGGTGGCGGCAGCGGCGGTTCTGCAGCGGCCAGCCAGCCCGGCACGGCCAATCCTGGCAGCGCCGGCGGAAGCAGCCTCGGTGGTGCGGCGGGATCACCCAATAACGCCGCCGCGGGCGGTGGCGGCGGCGGAGGAGGAGACGGTCTCGCCGGTGCCGTTGGCGGTGTTGGCGGCAATGGCGGTGCCGGCAATGAAGACAATCCCGCTGGCGGTGCGCTGAATGCCGATATCTCGGGCAGCGCAGGCAGTGACGGTGGTTCGCCCGGCGGCGGGGGCGGCGGCGGAGGCGGCGGTGGCGGCGGTGGCGGTGCCGGCCTTGTTCTCGTCGGCTCCGGCGCCGTGTTGACGACGGATGGATACGATATCAGCGGGGGTGACGGCGGCAGCGGGGGTAGCGCCAGCTTCAACGGCGGCGGCGGCGGTGGCGGCGCGGGACTTGTGCTCCTGAACGGGGGCGGCATCACCGTCGATGCAGGCACAGCCGGCACCAGTTCGATCACTGGCGGCGCCGGCGGTGCGGGCGACGGCGGCAGCGGCGGCGCCGGGCTGTTTCTTTGGAATGAGGGCTGGCTCGACAACAGGATCGGAACGATCGCAGGCGGCGCTGGCGGAAGTGGCGGCGACATCGGCGGCGCAGGCGGCGCCGGCGCGCTCAGCAACAAGGGCGTGCTCGACAACAGCGACACCATCCTCGGCGGTCACGGTGGCAGCGGCACATTCAGCGGGGGCGCTGGCGGCAGCGGCGTCGAGGCGTGGGGCGGCATGTTGACCAATGCAGGCACCATCACCGGCGGCGGCGGGGGTGACGGCGGAGACGGCGGCACCGGCGGACATGGGGTCCGCTTCAGGGATGGAGAAACCGCGACCCTGACCAATACCGGCACGATCCAGGGTGGAAACGGCGGCGCGGCCTCCGGTGGCGTATCCGGTAGCGGTGGCATCGGCATCGTCGGCGCGGCAACCGGCAATATCGCCATCGTCAACAGCGGTACGATCACCGGCGGCCTGTCGGGCGACGGTGTCGCGCAGGCCAACGCGATATCGTTGTTTGGCGGCGACAACCGCCTGGAGCTGTGGAGTTCCTCGATCATCAACGGCAATGTCGTGGTCTCGGGCGGTGGTACCAGCAATACGCTGGCGCTCGGCGGCGATACCGATGCCGATTTCGATGTCTCGCAGATCGGCGCCACGCAGAAGTATCGGGGCTTCGACAGTTTCGAGAAGACCGGTGGCAGCATCTGGACGCTGACCAACACGACGACGGCGGTGACGCCGTGGACGCTGACGGAGGGCACACTGTCCGTCGCCGCCGACGCCAGTCTCGGCGCGGCATCCGGCGATCTGACGTTCGACAACGGCATATTGCAGGTGACGGGGACCACGTTCCGGCATACCGCCCGCAACATCGTTGTCGGCGCCGGTTCCGCCGTCTTCGACATCGCCGACGCGGCCAATGTCTTCACCGTGGATCAGGCGCTGACCGGTTCAGGTGACCTCGCACAGATCGGCGCCGGCAAACTCCGCCTGACCGGTCAGGGCAGCCATCTGGGATTTCTCGGCGTGGCGGCGGGTTCGCTCGATGTGGATGGAGGTTCTGTCCGGCTTGACGATGCGGTCTTTCTCCTTGGAGGGGCGCTGAATATCGTCAACGGCGGCTCGGTCCAACTTGACGGCCTGGCCATCGTCGGCATGGGAACGCTGAATGTCTCGAATGGCGGTACCTTCCACCAGAATGACGACACCGCTGGTATTTTCGTTGCCGACAAGATGATCGTGGACGGTCAGGGCTCGTCCGCGACCGTTCAGGGGCAGACGGTCGTTGCATCGTCTGGCTTCGGGCCGGCGTCGCTGACCATTTCCCGGGGCGGCGTGGTCAACAGTTTCGGCGGCGCGGATATCCAGGGATCGGCGACCGATGCCGCGTCGGTGCTGGTGACCGGAGCGGGGTCGACCTGGAATATCCACAACGACGCGCTGATCGGCTGTGGTTGCGGCACCGAAATCCTGACGATCGCCGATGGCGGCGTCGTCAATTTGACCGGCGGCACGATGGAGCTGTGGTCGAGCGCAACGATGAATCTCGGCGTTGGCGGCCTTGCCGGTACGTTCGTCGGCTCCGCCATTGTCAATGACGGCCGGATCGTTGCCGATTTCACCGACACATCGATCCTCAACTCCGCCATCTCGGGGGCCGGCACCTTGACGAAAGCCGGCACCGGCAAGCTGACGCTGTCCGGCATCAGCACCTATACGGGCGCGACGACGGTCAACGGCGGCACGTTGTCGGTGAACGGCTCGATCGCGTCATCGTCGCTGACGACGGTGAACCCGGGCGGCACGCTCGGCGGCAACGGCGTCGTCGGCGACACCACCGTCAACGGCGGCACGCTGGCGCCGGGCAATTCGATCGGCGCGCTGACGGTGGCCGGCAATCTGGTGATGACGGCGGCCGCGACCTACATGGTCGAGGTGTCGCCGGCGGCTTCCGATTTCACCCACGTCACCGGCACCGCGGCGCTGGGCGGCGCAACGGTTGCGGCGCGGTTCGCGGCGGGAAGCTATGTCGAGAAACGCTACACCATCCTTACCGCCGACGGTGGCGTCAACGGCACTTTCTCCGGACCGGTCGACACCAACCTGCCAAGCAACTTCAAGACCGCGCTCGCGACGGATAGCAACAACGCCTATCTCGACCTGGTGCTGGACTACACGTCGCCGGACTACGGCGCCGGCCTCAACGTCAACCAGCAAAATGTCGCGAATACGCTGGTGAACTTCTTCAACAGCAGTGGCGGCATTCCGCTGGCGTTCGGTGCGCTGGATTCGCGCGGGCTGTCGCTGGCCTCGGGCGAGATCGGCACCACCGCCTCGCAGGCGGCGTTCGATGCGCAGGGCCTGTTCCTCAACGCGCTGACCGATCCGTTCGCGGGCGGCTATCGCGGCAACGCGTCGGCCACCGCATCGTCGTCGCCGGCGCTGGGCTATGCCGCGCAGGCCGGCGAGCGCAAACTGCATGACGCCTTCGCAGCGCTCGTCACCAAGGCGCCGCCGATGGCTCCGAGCGCCGAGCAACGCTGGCGCATCTTCGGGGCGGCCTATGGCGGCAATACACAGATCGGCGGCAACGCCGTGCTTGGCAGTCACGACGCCACCAGCCGCGCCTACGGCGCGATGGGCGGCGCGTCCTACGCGCTGTCGCCGGCGACCGAACTCGGCTTCGCTTTCGGCGGCGGCGGCACCTCGTTCGCGCTCGCCGGCGGCATGGGCTCCGGCCACAGCGAGATGTTCCAGGCCGGCGTATTCGCACATCACGGCTTCGCGCGGGGCGGCTATCTGAGCGGCGCGTTCGCCTATGGCTGGCACGACGTCGACACCGAGCGGACGGTGACCACCGGCGAGCGGCTGCGCGGCGCCTACAAGGCCGGCGTGCTCTCGGGCCGCATCGAGACCGGCTGGCGCATCGACACTCAGTTCGCCGGCGTGACGCCTTACGCGGCGGCGCAGGCGATCAGCTATCGGATGCCGTCCTATCTGGAGCAGGGCAACGGCGCGGCTGACAGCTTCGCGCTGGGTTATGCGGGCCGCGACGTCACCGCCACGCGCAGCGAACTCGGATTGCGGTTTGACCGCACCACGGTGATGGACGAGACGTTGTTCACGCTGCGCGGCCGCGCCGCATGGGCGCACAACTTCGACACCGCGCGTAACGTGGCCGCGACGTTCCAGACGCTGCCGGGCACCGGCTTCCTCGTCAACGGCGCGGCGATGGCGCCGGACGCCGCGCTGGTCTCCGCCGGTGCCGAGATCGCCTGGCGCAACGGCCTCGCGCTCGCCGCCTCGTTCGAGGGCGAATTTTCCGGCAACGTCACCAGCTACGCCGGAAAGGGAACGATCCGATACGCGTGGTGAGCTTCACAGCGCGTTTGTCTCATCGGTCCGTTCCTTGGAGCTTCCGCTTCTGATGGAATCAGAAGCGGAGCTGCCGGCCGGCCGGGGGAGCGCCCGGCTGTCGGGCGACATTTCAGGCGTCTTTATCCCCCATGGCGGGGGCCTTTGTCCGCGTTTTGGCGGATCGTGCCCGCAACCTGTTGCAGAAAATCATCAGCGCCTCGCTGAATCGTGATCGCGCAGGTTTTCCTTTTGACTGTGCGGGGTTGCGTGCCGTTACCTTGGGCGTGCTGGGCCAAGGACGACGACGATGTTCGAGACTGTGACTGCGATTTTCGGTTTTCTGAGTGCTGGTATCTTCCTCGCCCACGCCATCGACGGCTATCGGTCGAGCCACAACGGCCGCGCCTGAAGCTTAACGCTTGAAATTCAGTCCCTTGGATGCCGGCCTTCTTGAATGCCGGCCCCTTGGCGCGGGAAGCCGCGGCCATTCCTACAGCCCTGAACGGCACCATGCCCGGAACGTGATCCCGGGCCGGCCGATCTCCGGCGGCCCTCATCCCGGGCGATGCAGCCTCAGTCCGTCTTGATCCACACCGCCTTGACGTTGAGATATTCCTCGACGTGCTGGATGCCGGACTCGCGGCCATAACCGCTCATCTTGTAGCCGCCGAACGGCACCGCCGGGTCCATGGCCTGGTAGCAGTTGACCCAGACCGAACCGGCGCGGATCGCCTTGGCGAATCTGTGTGCCTTGCTGACGTCGCGGGTCCACACCCCGCTGCCGAGCCCGAAATTGGTGGCGTTGGCGCGCTTCACCAGTTCGTCCGGGTCCTTGAACGAGATCGCGGAAATGACCGGGCCGAAGATTTCCTCCTGTGCGATCCGCATCTCGTCGCGGACGTTGGCGAACACCGTCGGCGGCACGAAGTAGCCCTTGCCGAGCGCGCCTTCGGTGAGCCGCTCGCCGCCGACCACGGCGGAAGCGCCTTCCTTGCGGCCGATGTCGAAATAGCCGGTCACGCGCTCGATCTGCTGCTCCGACACCAGGGGGCCGATCTGGACGTCGGGATCGATGCCATTGCCGACCTTGAGACCCTTGCCGAACTGGGCGACCTTGCCGACGAATTCGTCGTAGATGCGCTGTTCGACGAACAGCCGGGTGCCGGCGCTGCAAATCTGCCCGGAATTGGCGAACACCGCCATGGCCGCGCCCGGCACCGCCGCGTCGAGATCGGCATCGGCGAACACGATGTCCGGGGACTTGCCGCCGAGTTCGAGCGAGACGCGCTTCAGATTGCCGGCGGAAGCCCGCACGATCGCCTGCCCGGTGAGGTGCGAGCCGGTAAACGCCACCTTGTCGACATCGGGATGCGCCGCCAGCGCCGCGCCGGCGGTTTCGCCGTAACCCGGCACGACGTTGACGACGCCGGGCGGCACCCCGGCCTCCAGCGCCAGTTCACCGAGCCGCAGCGGCGTCAGCGGCGCTTCTTCGGCCGGCTTCAACACCACGGTGCAGCCGGTGGCCAGCGCCGGGCCGATCTTCCAGACGCTCGCGGTGAGCGGGCTGTTCCACGGAATGATGGCGCCGACGACGCCGACCGGCTCCTTCAGGGTATAGGAGAAAACCTCGCCGGGCAGCGAGTTCTCGATTGTCTCGCCATGGATCGAGGTGGCCTGGCCGGCATAGAAGCGCAACATGCCGAGCACGCGCAGCCGTCCGGCGCGGGTGCGGCTGAGCGGCGCGCCCATGTCGAGCGTGTCGAGGGCGCTCAATTCGTCGAAATGCTTTTCAACCAGGTCGGCGAATTTCAGCAGCAGGTTCTGCCGCTCGAACGGGGTGAATTTGCTCCACGGCCCCTCGAAGGCGCGCCGCGCCGCCGCCACCGCGCGATCGATATCGGCCTTGTCGCCCTCGGCGACGGTGGCGAGCAGTTCGCCGGTCGCGGGGTTGCGGCTTTCGAAGGTCTTGCCCGAGGCTGCATCGACCCATTTGCCGTCAATCAGCATCCGTTTGACGCCGCCGTCGGCATAAGGGTGACGATTGATGGAGATGGCTTGCGCCTGCGCCATGGCGATCCTCGCTGGTTTCCTGTCGGTGGAGCGTTATGTGCGCGAAACAATAGCGCATTCGATCCATTCGAGCATCGCATCTGCGGCATGGCTGCCTGACGCTGCGGGACGGATGTGCGGGCCGCTGCGGTCGGAGGTCGCATCCGGCGAATTTGCGCGATCCGTTTAACGCCCCGTCAACGGGTTTGGGGAAGCGTGAGGCGACAGGAGGTTGCGCCGTGGCCAAGACCCGCGATCCCGACACCGGAGGACTGCGATCCCCGCGCGCCTCTCTGCGGCCGGCGGAGACCGGCCAGACCCGGCTGGCGAACTGGCCGCCGCCGTATCGCGCCAAGGAGAGCAAGCCGGTCATCATGAAGCACCAGCCCGGCGAGGTTCCGAAGCGGGCCAAGCCGCGCGGCTGGCGGCTGACGCGGGCGCTGTTCTCCGAATTTGCCGACGATTGAGGGCGAGGGGCAGGCTTGGAAGCAGGCTTGTGATCGCGCTCCGGCGGTTGAGACATCGGCGCGGGCGTGATAGGTCATCGCGGCGGCGCGGGTGTAGCTCAATGGTAGAGCAGCAGCCTTCCAAGCTGAATACGAGGGTTCGATTCCCTTCACCCGCTCCAATACTTAGCCGATTTTGGGAATTAAGAAACGGCCTTGGTGACGGGCCGGTGACGGGCGTTGTCGTTGGCGTGGATCTGTGTCATTTCCCACGCAACGAGGTCAGACAATAACCAGTACCGGCTGCGGCCGCCGAATCTCGAGGCTGGCGCGGGGAATCCTTGGTCGCGGGTCTTTCGCAGTATCCACGAACTGGACACGCTGTAGCGTTTGCGAACTTGGCGCGCGTTGAGGTATTGGTCGTCTTGTAGGCTCATGCGGCGATGTCCTTCGTACCGTGATTGTCGTTGGCGGGCAGTCGCCCCATGCTGTCCCTGGCAAATTCGGCGTGCAGTCTCATTGCTGCTCCTGCGTATGCGTCGGCGGCCTCCTCAGCCGTGGCGAAAGATCCAAGGTAGTGTTTATGACCATCCACCATTATTTCTGAGCGCCATCTTCCGGTTCTCTTAAATTTAGACACGCCCTTAAAGCCGCTGGTATTGTTGTTTTGATGATGCTTGTTGTGTTGGTTCTCAGATACAGTGGCCTGGCGAAGATTGACGATCCGATTGTCAATCTTATCGAGGTTGATGTGGTCGACTTGGCCATCCGGCCACTCGCCGTAGAAAAAGAACCACGCTAGACGGTGAGCCGGGTATTCCTTGCCGAACAGTTTGATTCGCCAGTACCCGTTGCAGGCATGTTTGCCGGCGACGTCGCCTGCTTTCCTTTTGCCACGGCTAACCAACCATCTGAATTTTCCCGTGTCCGCATTGTACGAAAGTACGTTGCGGAGGAGTTCTACGGTGAGTTCTCCGTCGTTATCATTCGCCGCTTCCGGTGTCCTGCTCATCGCTCCCCAGGCTCCGGTTCAGGCTGAAACCAAAGACACCCTGGCACAAGATCGAGGATGCGTGGCCGCGTCGGTAGTAACGTGCCCAGAAACTCACCAGCCAGTACCTCGACCTCGTGAAATTTCGCGTCATGCGGGGCCACAAACGTTCCGGCACGGAATCGTGCATGGCCGTCATATTGACAGTCAACACACCAATTTCTGTTTGCGGTCATATCTGTCCGTCCTCAATCTGCCTCCACATCTCTGCCAGCGCGGCCTCAAGGGCGGCGCGCATGGCGTCCATGCCGCTTGACCATTTGTCGCTGGTAAAGGCATCCAGCGCCTTCGCGACCATTGCGTCAGTTAGACGATCTTCGCCGAAGGGGCGGCGCGTCGTGCCTACCACCATCACCGACGACGGTTCCTCGGGCCAGATCATTAAGTTTGTGACTGCATACCCCCCCCCCCCCCCGGCAGAAGTGTCAGAGCGGCGTCGATGGAGGTGGAATAAAACGGAAGAGTATATCCGCCGTTGAATGGGCAGCGACCGTCAGCGTCGTACATTTCGAATATCACAGCGCCCCCGCGAATGTCCCATGCGTACCCTTCGCGGCCGTCCAGTCCACGGCGATAAGCGGTAATCCGGTCAATGTCGCTCATCGGGTGAAGTTCGCGGTAGACAGCAAGGTCCAACTCCCGACTGCCTTCCGTCGCGGCCTCGATGCGCTCAATGAGTGAGGTGAGCGAGGTCATTGGCAGGGCTCCAAGATGAAACATGCGATGTGGCGACCAGTGCCTTTGCCTGCGGATCCGTCTTCCGTTGCCAGCCACTTCACATCACCGAGGTTGCGAACCTGAGCGTGATCGCCAAGGATCGCCTTCATCAGCATGAGCACCCACTTATCGACCGGGTAGACCAGAACGACGCGCTTGCCCTTTTGTTGTTCGGCAATGGCTTTGCGAACCCACGCAGTCGGACATTTCTTCTTGCCGTCGTGGATGATCGAGCCGAATGGTGGATTGACGTAATTCGACCGGCCCCATTCGCACGTCAGGCCATCGAAGCCCTGTGGTAGTGGGTACGGACACGGATCGAAGTAGAAATTAAATTCGGCATCGAGCGCGGCATAAACATCAGGTGGGGTCAGCCAATAGTGCTTCCCATCGGATCCGTTCCCGACATGAAACTTGTTTTCGGCTGGCGCAAGCTGCGATTGGTGGAGGCCGGTGGTCATTGCGCGGCCTCGTAGGCTTGAAGGGCGGCGTCAATAGCGCGCAAATCGGTTAGTGATTGGTTGTCATTGAGCCTCTGCTCAGGCGGCAGGCCATCGTCTTTGCCTTGCCACCACGCGGCCAGAGCACGATTGACCATCGCTTCTCGCTGCCAGCGGCTGATGGTGAGTAGCGCTTCGTCTGCGATGCGGTCGGGGCTAAGCATTGGCACCGCCTTCCGCCTTGGCGATAGCGGCGCGGGCGCGCTGCAATGCCTTAATGACATTGGCGGAGATACCGCATTGCGTTTTGATATCGTCGGTGATGCTGTGATCGTCAAACTCGCGGAGCATATCGCGCAGCGCCGCCTCCAATTCCTTGCACCGCTCCGCAAGCTGGCGCGGCGTCAGGCCGGTTTCGTGCGCGACGGTGCCGGCTTCTGCGATTAGGCGAGCGTTGGCTTGCACCTGCTCAATGTCGCCGTCCTTGCAGCAAGCAACGCGAAACGGGACGCGGCGGCCACTCCTGAGCGTCGTTGACACCGTGATCGCGTCGATGCCAGATGCGATCGCCTTCCACGGCCCCGCCGTGAACTTATGTCCTGTCTTGCTGGTCATGCCGCGCACTCCAGCCCGCGAACCTGACCACCAACCCGACCAGCGCGCCGCATTTCGTAATGCACATCGAGCGCAAGCGCGGCTATCTCGGCTTCGTCGTCCGTGACGATCCCGACAGGCTCGCACCACAAGTCGTAGCGTGCCGCACCAGCCTTCAGCGCGCGCAGATACTCTGCGCCAAACGTGTAGGCGCGCAGGAAGTGCTTGATGTCGTCTGCGTTAAGGCCGGTGTTGGCGCCGATCAGGTCATACTTGATATGGCAGCACAACGGGCGCTTGGGCTGGCCGTCGTACCGAATAACCGGGAACAAGTCGGCGAGATGCCCAAGGTGCTCACGATAAAGCGGCCAGTTCGTCGTGTTCTGGATGTGCTGGCGGGTGATGGAGATGGAGGACATTTTGGGAGGGCTCCTCGATGTGATGGAGCCATTGTGCATATTGCACGAATACTGTCAATGCAAAACGCACAAAATTCAGAAATAAAAATGCCGATGTGCGAATCGCACACCGGCTGCGGCATCTATTTCATTTCAATAATACTGCGACAAACGCGGCCAACAATCGTCGGCTCATTGTCTGGATATATCGGCTCGTGATTGGGGTTCACGGATACTGGCTCGAATCTCCCGCCGTGTGGGCCGGGACGGTACCTTTTGTATGTAGCATTGCCTTCGCCGTCGTCGATGACATAACAGGCGTTCGCCACCAGCTTCTTATCTCTGCGATTTACCAGGATCACGCTGTCTGGCGGGGAAATGCGGTCCATTGAATCGCCTACGACTCTGAGGGCTATCCAGTCGCCAGGGGGTAACTCCGCTACCTTTATCGAACCAAGCGCGTCCTGTGAAACATCGTCGCGCAACATGTCCCCCGCGCTAACCCAGCCGAGAATAGGGACAACTTCCGCGCCTTCCGGGGTGTTGACACCAATACCGGCAAGCCACCAGTCGAGACTTACCTTTAACTTGCGCGCTATGGGAATGGCTTTAGTCAACGGCGGGAATCGTGTGCCATTTTCGTACTGGTAATAGGTGCTCGGCTTTATCCCGCACCTTACCGCAGCCTCTTGCGCATCAAGCCCAAGCGCCTTCCTAGCCTCAACCAGACGCTCCGATGCCTTGTCTTTCAATGACTTACTCATGGCTGTGCTTTTAGCACAAATATTTGTGCAAATCGCATTGACTTTTCTCGTGCAAAATGCACAATCTGAATTGTGGTTACCGATTAACCCTAACGGATTGCGAAAATGCAGACGCTGGAAGATACGGTGGACGAACTCTGGGACTACGGTTTTCGCGAATCCGACATCGCCGAAGACCTTGGGATGAGCCAATACGCCGTCCTCTGTCTGCGCCGTGGCAAGCCGCCGCTTCCTGATGAACCAGCGCCGGGTACCGAGATTCGATACGGCACTTATTGCGGTTGGGGCGGCCACACCTCCTGCCGCCGTATCCCGGTGACGCTCCCCTACAGCGGGACAGTTCAATAGGCGGGCCAACTAGTTTAGCCGCGCGCCAGATCAGCCGCGAAGCCCAGAGGCCGCGCCCGCCTGCGCCTCTACAGCAATCCCGCGTGCCCCACACCGCACGCCGCTCTCGCGACCCATCACCACCAGGAGCCCCAATGACACCACTCGAAAAGGAACTGTACGCGATGAATTACTTCGACTTGGGCGATCTTGTCGAGATCGACGACAGCGGCGTGATTGGCGAGGTCGCCGGGCTCCGCGTGGAGGAAGGCAGCGAGGACTACTTCCTCATCAAGTACCACGACCGCGGCGGCAATCCGAAACGCGAATGGTGGCCGGCCTCGTCGTTGGACGACGCCGAGCCCAACGCCGGCAACGTGGCCTGTCTGGCCTGCGCGCGCGCCGAGCGTGATGCGCGCAACGCAACGAAGCACTGAGGAGGGGAGCAACATGGCGAGCTACATGGGACATGAATATACGCCTGCACCTGCGCAAGTGGTGCAGGGCCGCTACCGAGTTGGTGATCGGGTGCGGGTGGTGAAGGATGGCTACGATGACAACGGAAGCGGGCATTGCGCCGACGTTGGCGACATCACTACGATTTCTGCCGTTGAGAAGGACGCCGACTGCTACTACGCCAGCAACGGATGGGCATTTAAGGATCACGAAATCGCACCCGCCTTCCGTCCCGGCGACCGAGTCAAGTTGAACAAGCACAGCGGGGCGCGTGCGTGTGGTGAGCGCGGCACGGTGACGAGCGTGCTCGGCGATGCCGCTTGCGTACGAATGGACGATCCTTCGCACTACGGCACGGTTGTTGCGGCGCTGTCGGCTGACGCTCTGGATTGGGAACGGGCGGAGGATGTTGCGCCGGTAAGGACTGCTAGCGATTGCGCGGGGCGCAAGGATGAGCAGGACAACGTCGGGTTGTGGATCACTGGAGGTAAATGGACGTGGGGTACCAAGCCAAAGGACTGGCCAACCCCTCAACCCTGCATCGTCGCGCTCACCACCAACAACCAGCCTTTGCCGTCGCATCGGCCCCACGTTCACGCTTCCGTCGAGGCGGCAACCAAGGAAGCCGAACGCCTCGCGCGCAACAATCCAGGCCAGGAGTTTGCGGTTTATCAGCGCGTGGCTGGGCGGGTGGCGGAAGTGCAGATGAAGGAGGTGGCGTGACAACGAAGCCACTAGCACAACGCCTCCGCGAGCACGTGATGTCTCGCGGAGGGCCGTCGAAGGATGCGAGCGGCAATCCTGTTTTGCCGAACGGCGCATGGCAGATGATGCTAGACGCCGCCGACCACATCGAAAGCCTTGAACGAAAGTTGGTTCAGCATGACTAACGTCACCAGCCTTTCCACCTACGCAGCCGCGCACCCGCGCCCATTGCCCACTGCTGCCCCGCAGCAGTCCACCAACACCATCACACTGCAGCAGGCGCTCGCCACCAACGCCAACCCCGCAGCGTTGCGCGCTGTAGCCGACTGGAACGAGCGCAAGGGATACGACGCGCGTTTCCGCCCAGCGCGTATGCGGCACAAGGCGCAGTGTGCGGCGCTGCGTGAGGTGGCGGGGCGGTTGGGCCAAACCACAACCAGCCCTGCAGCATGACCGCAACCGGCAACCTCGACCCGCTGCACATCTTGCTTCTGGCCGGTCTTGTACTGGCCTTAGCCAACACGCCGCTGCACTGGCGGTAAAGCGTGAGCGGCCCTCTGCCGCGCGCTATCTTTCATTAGGAAACAAACCTAATGGCTATTTCACTTTCGAGTTTGAAGTCTACCAAAAAGCAGGCGCAGGAACGCGCCCCCATCGTAACCATATATGGGGTCGACGGCGTGGGTAAAACCACGCTGGCCTCAGAGTTCCCGTCGCCGGTATATATCACCACGCAGGGCGAACGGGCGCCGTCCGATATCGACCTGCCGACGCCGGGCGTAATCACCGACATCAACGATCTTTGGGACGTTGTCGGCGAACTGTTGACCACTAACGACGACGGCGCGCTCGCGCACGACTTCCAGACCGTCATTATCGACAGCCTTGACGGACTCGAACCGCTGATCTGGAAAGTCACTTGCGCCCGTATCGGCGCAACGGCAATCGATGATAGTAGCCAAGGCTCGCCCGCCGCCTATGGCCGAGGATACCGCGAGGCTGACGTTGAGTGGGGCATCTTCACCGATGCGTTGAACGACCTTGCCGAGGCCGGACTTAACGTGGTGTTGCTAGCGCATCCCGGCATCGTGACGTTCAACTCGCCGGTTTCAGATCCTTACAGCAGGTATGAAATCAAGCTGCACAAGCGCGGTGCGGCACTGATCCGCGAGAAGTCGGACATCGTCGGCTTCGTCAATTACCGGGTGACGCTGGTTAAGGCCGACCCGAGCAACAAGAAGTCTACGCACCACGCCGAAGGCAAGGAGCGTTACATCCACCTGTCCGAGAATGCTGGCTTTGTGGCGAAGTCGCGCTTTCCGACACCCGAGTCCATCAAATACGTGAAGGGTAAGGGCTATCTGGAATTGGCGAAGTACCTGCCTAGCGCCGCGAACGATAACGGTGCGCAGAGGGAGGCGGCGTGATGGATGCCGACTGGCAGTACGCTGGAGAAGTCGCTGTAGACGCTGGCCTGATTATGGTTGGCGACCCTTGCTACGCAGCGAACAAGGACCATCCTATCCACGACTGGGGAACGTTCTGCAACCTTCTTTCGGGGCCATCAACGCAACTTAAGTTTGCGCATGGCGGTAACGGCTTGGGTGTAGTTGTTCCATCAGGCCACGGAGACGGCATCTACCCTGTTTACATTAAGCGTGATCGCGGCGTCGTCACCGAACTGAGGGTTGTCTTTGACGGTGACGAAGACGACGATCAATACGACGAAGACTAACTGCACACCAGTGTAGTAGCACGATCGGCCCTTTAGCCGAGTGCATCGCTCCGAAGGAGCAACCCGCAAGCCAACGGGAATCAAATGGCACAACTTGGTAAATTTAACGCACAAGAACACGACACGGAACAGCGGGATTACGAAAATCTTCCCGATGGCATCTACGCTCTCGAGGTGGTGCAGTCGGAAGTTGCCGCCACGTCGAAGGGCGACGGCACCATTCTGAAGCTGCGGTACAGCGTGATCGAGCCTGAGCAGCACAAGGGCAGGCTGATCTTCGGGAATATCACTCTCGAAAATCCGAACGCGCAGGCCCAAGAGATCGGGCAGAAACAGCTTGCCAGCCTGTGCCGGGCTATCGGCCTGTCCGAGATCGAGGATAGCGAAGAACTGCACTTCCAGCGCTTCGTTGCCAAGGTCGGTCTCTCCAAGGAGCGCAAGGTTGGCGACAAGGTATATTCGCCGCGTAACGAGGTGAAGCGCTTCTACTTCCCCGATGCAGACGACATGCCAGAGATTGGCGTAACCGCGGCGAATGACAACCATCCGGCGCCGCGTGCGGCCAACGACAATCGCCCGGCACCGGCTACGCAGCAGAAGCCGGCAGGTAGTCGCCCTTGGGGTCGTAAGGCCGCCTAGTACAGCAACACACTACTGGTGCGCAGCGCGCACCAGTAGTTACCCGAAAACATGGAGGGATGAATGACGCGAGATGAGGCGGTTACGAAGGTTGGTGGCAACCGCGTGCGGGCCGAAGAGATCGTTGGCGCGCTTAGTTCGCTCGGCCTGCTCAAACTGGACAAACCACTCACCGAGACCGAACGTCTGTGCGCCGCTCTCAATTGGGGCGAGCACAGCAGTCGGATCTTCAACGAAACGCTCGCAGAGTGCGGCCTTAAGGTGGTGCGCGCATGAACATCTACCACGTATTCATCGACGACAACGAGGGCGGCTTCATGATTGCGCTCGCGCTGTACAGCCTGGAGCAAGTGCAATTGGTTGGCGAGTCGTTTCCGACAATCTCCCGCATCGACACGTGGGACGGCAACAACATCTTTGAGCGAAAGACGGTGCATTGATGAGCAATACCGAAACCACTGTTGCTACAGCACGCGCTCCGCGCGGCAGTAGCAACATCATGCTGGACGTTCAACTGATCGAGTTGGAAATCGCGCGCCTCGTCGAAGAGTGCCCTGAACTGGCGGACGACGAGGACCTCCGCGCCGACATGATTGAGGGCAGCACTGCGGCTTATGACGTGCTGGACAGGATCCTGACGAAGATGCGCGAGGCTGAGGCTGACGCGGACGGAATTACCATCCGCATGAACCGCCTTGACGCGCGCAAGACTGCCGCCGTTGGCCGCAAGGAGGCCATGCGACGCCTCGCGCTGCGCCTTATGACGGCAGGCGACCTGCGCAGCGTTAAGCTACCCGAAGGCACGCTTTCGCGCGTGAAGGGCCGCGAGTCCGTAGAGGTTACGGACGAATCCGCTCTGCCAAGCTGGGCGTTCAAGACGGAGGTTGTGTCCAAGCCGAGCAAAGTCGCGATCAAAGAGGCGCTGGATGCGGGCATTGTTGTGCCTGGTGCGCAGCGCGTGGTTGGCGATGAAACGTTGCAGGTGCGGTGATGGGAAAGGTTGCGCAATCAGCTAACGCAGAAGGCGCAACGAAACGTTGTACTACCTGCAGCACGGATAAGGCGCGCTCGGAGTTCTACGCAGACAAGCGCGCATCGTCTGGCCTTCAGGCAGAGTGCAAGGAGTGCGTAAAGGCGAAGGCGAAAAGTCGGTATGCAAAAACAGGCTCTTCCGTGACTGTTAGAGATGGTTGCACAGAGCCTCATTCATGCTGTGCCATCGGCCCCACTATCTGCAACAAATGCCATATGCGCAGACTGGTAAATTCTGACGCTCACAAGTCGCGCGCCAGGGCAACTGTAGCGAAAAGAAACGCAGACCGTGAATTCAAGGAGGCGTCTGCAAAGAGGCTGAAAAAGTTGAATCTGGATGAAGACTTTACAAGCCGTCGGGTTCACGCATTGCGCTCTAGCATTGGTGCGAAAGGTAGGGATCACGCCAAACACCTTATCAATCGTGATGCTGAAATGGAGGCAAAAAGACTCGGGGCAATACACGACTATTTTGAATACGAGCACGCCATGCGTCGCATGGAGCAGGAGGAACTAGAATGGCAAGCACAGCAGGAGAGGGCGGAATGAAGTTTGATTTTGTTGATGGTGTTAGGAAAATGCGAGATGCTGCACTGAAGTACGCAGACGGAAAAGTTCGTATTGGCCTCATGTCTCCCGCAGAGCTTCACGCAGTTTCAAAGTCTGTAAATGCGGCAAGTGACATATTGACTGGCTTCGACGAGGAGCGCGAGGAGGTTTCGCACCTTAAGGCGGGCGATATCTGCAAGCTCAACAGCGGCGGGCCGGAAATGACCATTGGTAAGATCGATGAGAAAAACCAAATCGCGTGGTGTCAGTGGTTTAATGGATATCATGGCGGCTACAACAATCATACGTTCAAGCTGTCCTGCCTAACTGCTGTCGCGCAAGCACAGCAGTAGCCTCCTAGCTCCAACCCCGGCTGCACTACGCAAGTTGTGCAGCCACCCACAATCTTACATAGGTGAACCATGACCCTCACAATCCAACGCGCCGATCTGGCGCGAATGCTGGCGGCTGTTTCGCGCGTGGTTGAACACCGCAACACTATCCCGATCCTCGCCAACGTGCTGCTATCTGCCACTGCGGGCACGCTCACGGTAACTGGCACCGACCTCGACATCCAGTACAGCGCCATGGCGAACTGCGACGGCGAGCTAAGCACGACAGTCGACGCCAAGCGCCTTAGCGATATCGCGCGCCGCCTGTCTGGCGACATCGTCACCATTACTCACGCCGACGACAAGCTGGTGGTTAAATCCGGCCGCAGCCGGTTTACGTTGCCTACGTTACCGGTCGATGACTTCCCGCACCTTGACGCGGGCGAACTTGGCGCTCCGTTCCAACTGGACTTTGCCGAACTTGTCGCGCCGGTCAAGTTCGCGATTTCGTCAGAATCAACTCGTTATTATTTGTGCGGCGTACACCTGCACAACACGGCGGAAGGCGGCATCCGGGCTGTTGCAACGGACGGGCACCGACTGGCACACAACACCGCGTGCGGCATGCCGCAAATCCCGGCCGTGATTATCCCGGCCAAGACGGTTGGAATTGTGCCAGCTGGCGAAGTTACCGTTGGCCTGTCGCAGAGCAAAGTCCGCTTTGCCACCGCGGACACCATCATCGTGTCAAAACTGGTGGATGGCACCTTTCCTGACTATGCCCGAGTCATTCCGCGCGACAACACCAACGTCGTGACCGTGGAGCGCAAGGCCCTGGCCGATGCCGTTGCGCGAGCAACAGCCGTGGCCAGCGAGCGCGGCAAGGGCGCAAAGTTCACGGTGGCCGGCGACAACATCGCGATCGACATGCACGCCGATGACGGCACGGCGCATGAGGATGTGCCTGCGAAGTACAGCGGCGAGCCGATCGAGATCGGGTTCAATTCACAGTACATGGGCGACGTATTGGGAGCAGTGCCGGGAGACGATGTGCGCGTGTCGCTAAATGACGGGCAGACGCCAGCGATCTTCCAAGGCACGGGCGATGTGTTAGCGCTGTGCATGCCGATGCGCGTCTAGGAGGATGTGATGGGCACCGCATACGAAGACGAAATGTACTGGACGGCGCGCGAGGAACTGAAGGACGAGGCCATGACGGCCATCGCCCAAATACGCGCTGGCAAAACAGACGACGCAATCGTGACGCTTGAGCGCGCCTTCCTCCCGGCTTGGGAGGACATGGCGGCCTGTGAGGATCGGTATAGGGAAGTGATGGCAGATAAAGCACGCACTCCACCAGCGCAAGCACAGGAGGCAGCATGAACTGGCGCGACGAATACAAAGAACTCGAAATCAGTTGGCACCAACTGAAGGACGAATATTCCGAACTGGCACGCGCGTTAGGTGCGCCTGGCGATCCGTTCTGGGGCGACCCGCTGGACGCACACCCCGCCATCCTTGCCCGCGCTCGTGCGTGCAAGGCGGCTTATGACGGTGTGCGGGAAGGGGTGCGGTGATGAACTGGAAAGCGGAAGCAGACTTGTGGCGACGCAATGCAGAGCATCTTGGCGACAAGTACCAAGCCGTCTGCATTGCGCTGGGGATCGACAAAAACGCGCTTAAGCACGAGGCCGTAGAGCGAGCCTTGGCATGTAGGAACGCCTACGACCGGTTGCGCGCGCTAGAGAGCCGTAAATAATGGCCCCCCTCCCACAACCAATTCCACCCACCATACGCGCCATCTATGCAGCGTATGAGGCAGATAGTGAACCTCGGGATGGTCGCTCAATATCCGTGTCAACACTTGCAGACGAATGCGCGAGAAACCTCTGGTATAATCTGCGCTGGACCACGCCGCATGAGCATATCAATGGCCGCACCTTAAGGCTGTTTGAAACCGGCAACATCGAGGAGCAGCGCTGGATCGACAATCTCCGCCGCATCGGCTGCGAGGTCGTCGACCGTGACGAAAACGGCCGACAGATTATGGTTGAGGCGTGCGACGGTCATGTGAGGGGTTATCTGGACTCGGAAATCCTTGGCTTGCCCGAAGCGCCGAAGACAATCCATGTCGGTGAAATGAAGTCGCACAACTTGAAGTCATTCACCGACCTCAAGAAGCGCGGCGTGCGGCTATCGAAGCCGCATCATTTTGGACAGATCCAAACCTACATGCACCAGCGCGGGCGCTCACGTGGCATCTACCTAGCTGTTTGCAAGGATAACGATGAACTGTACGCAGAGCGGCTTGAACTGGACCTGCCTTACGTGACGCGCCTTCTGGCTCGCGCCGAGCACATTATTAAGGCGAACGAGCCGCCACCGAAACTGCACGAAGATCCAAACGCCAAAATGGCGTTCGCGTGCGGCTGGTGCAAACATCGTCAGGTTTGTCATGATGGAGATATGCCACGGCGAAATTGTAGAACGTGCCTTTACAGCACGCCAGAGGCTGGCGGGCAGTGGTCGTGCGCGAAATGGCACAAGCCTCTGAGCTATGATGAACAGCAAGCCGGGTGCAGTAGCCACTTATACCTACCCGGCCTCGTACCAGGCGAGCAGATCGATTGCGATGAAGAGGCCGGCACCGTGACGTACCTCGTTAACGGCAAAACGTGGGTGGATGGGGCGGCGAACGATAACAGGAAGATGGAGAAGGTGGGGTGATACATCTAAAGCCAACGTCTAGAGGATTCCAGCGCGGGTTGTTTGTCGACCGCTACGGCGCAGAATGCAGCATTCAGGAAAGCTCTCTTGCAACTGAATCGTGCGTTTGGCTTGGGTGCAGAGGGAATATGGCACACCTTACCCAAGACATGGCAGCAGACTTAATCCCTCTGTTGCAACATTTTGTGGACACGGGGCATTTGCCTGCCGCCACGCAAGTAGGTGCCGCATGACCCGCACTCCAGCCAACGACAATACTCCACAGCAGCTCACGCAGCCCCAGCCCCGCCCCGCATGGTTCGATGCCCTTCTTCTGCAACACGACCCATTCATCCGCGCTCGTATTCATAAGCTGGAAAAAGACGTCGAAAAGCACGAAGACATTTATCAATCGACATGTTTACGCGCACTAGAGAAGTGGAGGACATATCGTCAGGATGGAAACTTCGCCGGTTGGCTCCACTGGGCAGTTTTTGCATCGACGCATAAACGTCAAAAAAGCGCCGAGTACGGCCCGGCACTGCGCGCCACAGAGCCGTCGCAGGAATATGCAGCGGACCTCTCACGGGCGGTTGAGGAGTGTAGCGATGAGATTCTTCTGTCGGCTATTGGGTATTCAAAAGCGGAAATTGGCCGGCAGGAAGGTCTGACGGGCGAAGCTATCTATTATCGAATTAAAGCCGCGCGCGCTTCTATGTGCGGTGATGCGGCGAATGATAACAATAAGAAGGCGGCGTGATGGCTGAGCAGAACGAATTTCCGCTGGCTGTGAATGATAATGAGCCTAGGCGCGCTAAAATCGGCGAGGCCCGCGCGTTTCTTAATGATGTCATCGCGCGCAAGGACGAAATAACCGGGTGTGTATTTTGGCCATTCTATCGGGACCATAAAGGTTACGCGCGCATCACCATTAACTCTCAGCCTGGTCTTGCACACAGGTACGTCTGTAAAGCAGTAAACGGTGATCCGCCGCCTGGTCGCCCACAGGCGGCCCATAATTGCGGCAACGGGAAGCACGGTTGCATTAGCCCGTTCTGTCTTCGATGGGCTACGCAAGTTGAAAATGAGGCCGACAAGGTAATTCACGGCACCAAACTGATTGGCGAGGCCGCGCCATGGTCTAAGGTAACGGCGGAGACAGCCCGCATGGTACATGTCTTGCGTGCAGAGGGTAAAACTCAGGAGTATATCGCGTCCAGCCTCAACATCTTGAGACAACAGGTGGGCCGCATAGCGTCGGGCGATAGATGGAAACACGTCCATCCAGATAACGATCCGGTTACTGCAGAGATGTTGGCTGCTGTGCGCGGACAGCGGCCAACGCAGGACTGCCGTGTAAGTCTGTTTGATGATGACGTGCGTCGCATCCATGTTATGCACTCTCTGGGTCTATCACTGTCAAATATCGCGCGAGAAATTGGAACGGACTCCAAGCAGGTATCTAGAATTGTTCGGATGGAGCGCAGAGCGCATCTGCACCCCGACAACGACAACATAACGGCAAGAATGGTGGAAGAGGCGACGAAAGCAGCATGACATTCACGCTCCGTCCGTATCAGGAAGAGGCGGTTTCCGCAGTCATCAAGGAATTTGATGCCGTGGAGTCGACCCTGCTTGTCGCCAGCGTTGGTGCCGGTAAAACAATCATGCAGGCCGCTTTTATCCAACGTATGATTGCTGGCTTCCCCGATGCTCGGTTCGTGTGTGCTGTTCACACAAGGGAGTTGGTGACGCAGAATTATAAAGCGCTGGTGGACGCTTGGCCGTTTTGCCCGGCCGGTATTAACAGCGCGGCTCTTGGCCAGCGCGATACGCGGTCGCAGGTTCTATTTTGCTCGATTCAGTCTGTCTACAAATTGGCGGCAGTCATTGGCTGGGTCGATTGTCTTATCATCGACGAGTGTCACCTGATCAGCCCAAAATCTACGACCATGTACCGCAAGTTCATTGATGAGCTTCGCACGACCAACCCTGATTTGCGGATTCTCGGCATGTCCGGAACACCATATCGCATGGACAGCGGAATGCTAGTAGACGCTGAGGACGCACTGTTTAAGACGGTTGCATTTGAAGTCGGAGTTGGCCGCCTTATCGACGACGGCTTTCTTGTCCCGCCTGTAAGCAAGGTCACGGATACGAAATTCGACGTGTCAGGTGTTCACACCCGAGGTGGTGAATATATTTCTGGCGAATTGGAGCGGGCCGTTAACAAGGTTGACGTAACAGAGTCGGCCGTCGCAGAGGTCATCAAGTTCGGATTGGCTGAAGGGCGCAAAAGTTGGCTGGCCTTTTGTGCGGGGGTTCAGCATGCGGCCGACGTGAGAGATGAGTTTATCCGCCAAGGTATCAGTTGCGCCATGGTCGAGGGAGCAATGGATGCAGGCGAGCGACGGCGCACTCTTGACGCATACAAGCGTGGCGAGATTCGCTGTCTTACGAATGTGAACGTTTTATCTATTGGGTTTAATCACCCACCAACCGACCTGTTAGCATTGATGCGGCCGACGAAATCCCCGGCCTTGTACGTACAGCAAGTGGGGAGGGGTTTGCGGCTTTCGCCAGGCAAGAAAAATTGTCGCGTTTTGGACTTCGCGGGCGTGGTATCGGATCTTGGCCCTATTGATGCTGTCCAGATCAAGCAACCTGGCAAGGGTCAAGGCGAGGCACCTATTCGCATTTGTCCCGAATGCCAATGCATCAATCATGCGGCTGCGCGAGTATGCATCGATTGTGGGTTTGAGTTTCCAGAATCGGACAAGCCCAAGCACAAGGCGAGCGCCGATATTACTCCGATCCTCTCTACCGCGCCGCCAGTCTGGCACACCGTCACAGGCCGAACCTTCCGTGAACACCCGCCTAAGCCGGGGAAGCCGCCGAGTGTGAAGGTCAGTTATAGGCTAGGGCTTAACGTTCAGAACGAATGGATATGTCCGCAGCACGAAGGTTACGCGCGCAGCAAGGCTGACCGCTACTGGTCCATGCACGGCGGGCAGAGGCCCTTCCCACGCACAGTTGCGGAGTTCCTAGACCGCGCTGACGAGCTACGCACGACAGCGGAAATTCAGTTGAAACCGGACGGCAAGTATCAGTCGGTTGTGGGCTGGCGTGCGGGCTCTGCGCAAGCTGAGCCTGTTGCAGACAACGATAACTGGAAGCCGCTTAAGGCGGCGGGTGAAGATTGGTCGGAGGAGATTCCGTTTTGATGAAACCACTAGTCATCATCGAGTCCCCGTTTGCCGGTGACGTCGAAGCCAACATCGCCTACGCGCGCAAGTGCGTGGCGGACTCTGTCCATAGGGGCGAGGCACCAATCGCGTCGCATCTGTTGTTCACACAACCAGGCATCCTCAACGACACCAACCCTGCCGATCGCAAGCTAGGCATTGAGGCGGGCCTCGCGTGGTATCGCGTGGCGGATAAGTGCGTGGTGTATGCGGATAGGGGGTACAGCAAGGGAATGGCGCAAGGCCAGTTGCGCGCTACACAGCATGGCGTGCCGGTTGAGGTGCGGTATATCGAGCGCGAAGAGGTGGCGGCATGATTGAGCCAGTAATTATCGGCGACTGCACGCTGTACAATGCGGATTGCCTGGAGGTGATGGCGGGGCTGGAGCCGGTTTCGCACGTTCTGAGCGACCCGCCGTATGAGGACGAGTATCAGAACACAAAGGCGCGCATTGAGCGCACTGACGGGCGCGAAGTTAAGGGAAGCAGTTTTGCTGATGCGCTAGGGTTCGAAGGTATCAGCAGCATTCGCGATCCGTTTTGCTCTGAGATTAAGAGACTTTCAAATGGCTGGGCGATTCTTTTCTGTATTGCTGAGGGGGTTCGCGCATGGCGCGATGCGCTTCAGAAAGCTGAAGCTAAATACGATACTTGTATTGCCTGGGTTAAGCCCGACGCAAGTCCACGCTTCAACGGGCAGGGACCAGCGCGCGGGTTTGAGTGCGCTGTTACGGCGTGGTGTGCGCCAGGCTATCGCAAATGGAACGCGGGCGGCAAGCGCGGTGTCTATACCCACCTTACCAACCAACGCGATCGTGACGGACGCCACCCAACGGAAAAACCCATCCCGCTGATGCGTGAGCTTCTGCAGGATTTCACCAATCCCGGCCAGACCATCCTTGACCCTTTCATGGGTAGCGGCACGACGGGTGTTGCGTGCGCGAAGATGGGCCGCAGGTTCATCGGCATTGAACTAGACAAAAAGTATTTCGACGTTGCGTGCGAGCGCATTGCGAAAGCCTATGCGCAGGGAGACATGTTTGTGGAGAAGGAGCGCAAGCCGGAGAAGCCAGCCAGCCTGTTCGCCAACGACAACACTCCTGCGCAAGCTGGTGAGGCCGCATGACCACCACCATCGCAGACGAACTTGTCGGCACCTGCTTCATCTGCAAGCGCCGGCACGACAATTTGGGCTACAGCCCTGACGAGCGGCGCGCACCTATCAAATGGGTGTGCTGGGAATGCCTCGACGACACGCACAACGGAATCCGATCGAAATTACCAAAGGTCTACCACATGCCTAAACGACAACTGGACGACTTCGAGCGGCGCGCTCTGGAAGATGGCGGGAATGCTGGCGGGGAGTACTTGGACAGCATCGGGAAGACGGACCTTGCGGAGTTAGAGCCGCACGAATGGTCGCGGTTTCTCGGGCTGGTGATGACGGGTTATGCCGACAGCATGCGGGAGATTGTGAGCAGGGAGGTGCCGTTTTAATGACGCCGCAAGATGCGCTAGAGAGCGCAATATCGGACTGGGCGGCGCTGGACCGCAGCATGTACGACGTTGCCGGCATAGGTGAGCACATCATTCGACATATGCGCGAACATTACGGCTACGTCATCACTAGGCGAGTGCCGCCGTGTAGGGGGTATGAAAGGGACAATGATGCAAGCGGCGAACGATAACAGCGCACCAGCTAACGCAGGGGCGCACGTAAGCGCGCTGCGCTTCCTGAGCGTATGCTTTGGCATTGAGGCCGCAAGCTGTGCGTGGCCGCAGTGGCAGGCAGTAGCGTTTGCGGAGATCGAGAAGTTTCCGTCCGCTGTGCTGGCGCACCATTACCCGGATGTGCCGAACCTTGGTGACTTTACAGCCATTAACACCAGCACACTTGGCCGCGTGGACGTTCTGTGCGGCGGCACGCCTTGTCAGGCATTCAGCGTTGCTGGCTTGCGGCAATCTTTAGACGACGCGCGCGGAAATCTTTCACTGGAATTTGTAAGGCTGGCTCATGAACTCGCAGATGGCAATGGACTTCGGAATACAGTCTGGGAAAATGTCCCAGGAGTCCTCTCAACCAAAGACAATGCCTTCGGATGTTTTTTGGCGGGACTTGTGGGCGCAACTGATGCCCTACCACCGCCAACCGACGGGCGCGGCAAGAAGAGAAGATGGCCTAACGCAGGTATGGTCGCTGGACCCAAAGGACGTGCGGCGTGGCGTGTCCTCGACGCTCAATACTTCGGACTGGCCCAACGACGCAAGCGTGTCATCGTTGTCGCAGATTTTGGAAACGGGGCCGATCCCGCAGCGGTTCTTTTTGAGCCAGAAAGCGTGCGCCGGGATTCTCCGCCGAGCCGAGAAGCGGGGCAAGGAGTTGCCGCCGATGTTGCGCCAAGCCCTACAGCAAGTGGCCGGGGCGTAGAGCGTACCGGAGACACACGCGGGCAAGATCCGGTGGTGGCTACGTTCCTGCATGTAAACAAAGGGCGTCCCAACGGTAGAAATTCTGCGCATGAAGAAATGGTGACGCTTGAGACGGAAACCGTGCCAACTCTCACGACTGATGGACACTCACGTTCTGCGGTCGCCTACGCCCCCGAGATCGCGCGTTGTGTCGCAACGCGCGAAGGTTCGTCGCAGGATTATGAGTCGACGACGATGGTGGCGGTAGGTGTCACCGGCCAGATCAGTCACGCGCTGAAAGCTGAAGGTGCCGACGCGAGTGAGGATGGTACGGGGCGCGGGACGCCGATTGTTGCAACGAGCTTTGCCAGGCAAAGCTCGTTTGCGGATCAAGGAGCGGAGGAGATTTCTGGCACATTGGTCAAGAATCAAATCATGGGGGTTCATATACAGGCCCAAACCGTCGCCCCCCGTGGTCGTGAAGGCGGCGCAACCGCAGAACTAGGTGGCGAGGTTGCTACCGCTCTGCGCGCGTCCAGTGGTGGCGGGGATAGGCCGCATGTGTTGGCGGCGTGCGGAGAAGTGTGGCCAGCATTACAATCACATGCGGGGTCGGGCTACTGCACCGGCCAAGAGCAAAATGCAGGAGCGTACCTGTACGGTTCCGCCGTCCGTCGCCTCACGCCCCGCGAATGCGAGCGCCTGATGGGCTTCCCTGACGACTACACACGCATTCCCTACCGCAACAAACCGGCTTCGGCTTGTCCCGATGGCCCGCGCTACAAGGCGCTCGGCAATTCTTGGGCCGTTCCGCTCTTTGCGTGGCTCGGGCAGCGTATCGAGATGTATATGCCAGCCGTTATGCCCATCGCCGCCAACGACAACAACCAGACACAGGTGACCAGCCTTGCAGCCTAAAGACGTAGCTCTCTCATATCTCGACCGCGGTTGGCCGATTTTTCCGTGCAGACACGCGGACGAAACTACCGACAACTTCGACCCGGAAACGGGCGAGGTGGAAGTCCTCAAGGTCAAAACGCCTCTTACGGCTAATGGTTTTAAGGCCGCTACGCGATTCAAACATATCATCGAGCGTTGGTGGCGCGACTGGCCGGAGGCGATGGTTGGCGTTCCTACGGGCGAGCGCATCCAAGCATGGGTGCTTGATATCGACCCGCGTCATAACGGGCACATTACGCTTGAGCAGATGGAGGCTGAATACGGCAATCTACCTGCGACGTTGACTGCAACCACAGCATCTGGCGGCAAGCATTATTATTTCAGGCACATGGCCGGAGTGCGCAACCGCGGCAATCTGGGTGAAGGCGTGGATGTGCGTGGAGACGGCGGCTACGTCATCGCGCCTGGTAGCGTTACAGCCGCAGGCGGGCGATACGAGTGGGACAACGACTTTGAGCCGGTTGACGCCCCTTCCTGGCTCCTAGACCTTGTTGTCCGTCGCACACCAGAACAGCCCGCCATTCGGCATGGCGGCGTTGTAACCAACAGCGCGTATGTCAATGCTGCGGTAGACCGCGAGTTGGCTGACCTTGCCAATGAGCCGATGGGCAACCGTAATAACGCCTTGAACGATGCCAGCTTCGCCCTCGGCCAATTCGTCGGCGCCGGTGCTTTACCCGAATCCGAAGCGCGCGCCTTGCTGCAGGACGTAGCTCGCGGATGGGGGCGCGACTGGGCACGCTGCGCCAAGACGATCGAGAACGGGCTAGCAGCGGGCATCCGGCAGCCACGCGATATCCCGGCGCCGGATCGTGGCGACAACACGCGCCTGATCGACATTACCAAGATGATTGAGAACGGGCTGCGGAAGGCGAGGGAAAGGGATCGGCCAGAAGAACGGCCAAAGGAAGTCAAAGGGGTCGACGATGTGTCAGAAAAACATACACAATCTTCTGACATCTCATCGGCCAATCCACCCACCAACGACAACACAGAACGCCCCGCCTTCACAGCCACACCGTTCACCTACAAAGACCCGCGCAAGCTACCGCGCCGCGAATTCGCATTCGGAACGCATTACATCCGCAAATTCGTGTCCGTAACCGTATCGCCTGGCGGCCTGGGCAAAACGTCCAACAGCATCGTTGAAGCGCTTTCCATGGTGTCGGGCAAACCATTGGCTGGCACCAAGCCGCCAACGCGTCTGTCTTGCTGGTTGTTTAATGCCGAAGACCCCCGCGACGAAATGGAGCGACGCATCATGGCGGCGTGCCTCCACTACAAGCTCAAGCCGGACGATATCGCTGGACGGCTGTTTCTCGATACCGGGCGCGAGCAGGAACTTGTCATCATGGAAGAGGACAAGAAGACCGGCCTGAAGATCAATAAGCCGGTCGTCGAGGCCGTCGTGGAGCAAATCCGCGCCAACGATATCGACGTGATGATCATCGACCCGTTTGTGTCGACGCACCGCGTCAACGAAAACGACAACGGCGCGATCGACAAGGTAGCCAAGCTGTGGGCGCAAATTGCTGACATGACGAATTGTGCCGTCGACGTGGTGCATCACCTGCGCAAGATGTCAGACCGCGAGGCTACTGTGGAAGACGCCCGCGGCGCCGTGTCGCTGATTGGCGCGGCGCGTTCCGTGCGGGTGCTCAACCGCATGACAGAGGATCAGGCTACCAAGGCTGGCTTGGACCCGAACGACAGGTTTAGTTACTTCTGGATCCACCACGGCAAGGCCAACCTCACCAAACTCGACAACAGCCAGCATTGGCGCAAGATAGAATCCGTGCCACTAGGCAACGGCACGGGGATTTCCAAGCCGCAGGACCATGCAGGCGTCGTAACAGAGTGGCACTGGCCTTCGAAGGATGAGGTTGCGGCGCAAATCCCGGACGACGTCCTGTCCGAAGTGCTGGTGCGACTAGCCAACCAGAATTGCCGCGAGAGCGCGCAGTCGGGCGATTGGGCGGGTTATGTCGTGGCGCAGGCCATGGGCGTCCACGTCGAAACAGGCCGCACCATGACGCCGGAGAAGCGCCGCATCAAGGCGGCCATGGACGCTTGGATCGAGAGCGGCGTACTGGCCTTGGTCGACGAGGATGACCCGCGGCATGTGGGGAGAAAAATCAAGTTTGTGCGGCCGGGTGAGATGAAGAGGGCGGCTTAAAGATAAATGGGGCTTCGGCCCCATTTTTTATTGAAATAGGGCTTGACGCCCTAGGGCAGTGCGCCCTATATAGGGACATCGGCAACGGAGCAAGCAAATGCAGATCGGCCCCTTCACCGTCCTCCATCACACCGAAACCACCAGCGTATTTAGCTACGTTGTTTTCGTAACCCGCACGATGGAACGCGCAATCAACCTCGGTAAGCGTGGCGGGTTCAAGACTTGGGATGAGGCGGTTGAGGCCGCCACCAAGCAGGCAAAATACGGAACTCAGAATGTCTGAACAACTCCAATCCATCCGTTGGCACGTCGTCAACAACACGGTGAACAAAGAGATCATTGTTGGGCTGGTAGATGGAGCAATCGACAGTCACGCGCGCCTTCTCAGATGCATCGACATGGCGATGGGCTGCCTTGACCCAGACAGTTCAAATCCCGATGAGCGCTTAGCTTGGTATCGGCTGTATGATGCCGAGATGGGCAGAGAGCCGCGCAAGTCGCTGCGCGACTATCCGGTGGAACCGTGACCCCCACCCAATACCAAGCCTCCCTCAACCGCCTCGGCCTCTCGCAGGTCGGGGCGGCTCGGCTTTTTGGGGTGGATCCGCGCACCAGCAGGCGGTGGGTGGCGGGCGATTTGGTAATACCGCGCGCCGTCGCGCTGGCCTTGCGCCTCATGGTGGCGCATGGCGTGGGGCTGGAGGAGGCCGAAAGGTTGGCCCGATGACCCGCCGCGAGGCGGGTTTTTCTTGTGCCATATCTGCAACAGCCACCTTATCCACCTAGGTGTGCAGGTGGGGTGCAAATGACGCATTTCCGACACAATTCGCCTTCTTGGCCACCCTGTTTATCCACCTGCACGTGCCCTGTTTTTAGGTGGTGTGCAATGCCCACCACGAAGCATAAGAATCCCTGCACACCACCACGTCCCTATCTTTAGATAGGACGTGGGGTGCGGGTGGAGGGATGAGGTTACGGATATCCACCTCAAACCCGAGGTGTGCGGGTGGAGGTGGTGTGCAAATTCAACCGCCTATACTTTGCCATAATCTGGGCTAGCGACGTTTGCCCCTCCGCTCGGCGTCGAATCGAGAAGGAAATCGATCACGAGATCGAGTTCATCGGCAAGGTGGCTGAAGACGAGATGACGGACGACGAACTTATTGCGGCCCTTACCGCGTAACCCAACCCACCAACCTCCACATTCGCCGTCCTCATGCCCGAGGGCGGCGCTACAGTCACAGCCCGCCCCAGATAAAGCTGGGGCGGGTTTGTTTTTGCCGGATGCCCCACCGCCCACGCAAATTATTTCTGCCGCTCCATTTAGCATTTTTCTTTTTTTGGCCCACTAACCTGTATGGGCATCAAGACAACCAGACTCAAAAACGGAACCCGCGTCGTGCGGCGCACGGACACGGTGCCAGAATGGCGCATTCAAGCGGCCGCTGTGCGTGCCCTGCGGGCGCTCCCGGAGTTCGGCAGGCGGTTCACGCTGGCCGCCGACATGGCCGCCCATAAGCGCCGCCCGCAAGACGCCACGATCGCGAAGGCAACCGGGCTCGTGCCGGGCGAAAGCGACCTTCGTGTGTACCTGGAAGGCGGGCGGCTGGGCCTCATCGAATTCAAGGCTGCGACTGGCCGCCTGTCGCCCGAGCAAAAGGACAGGGGCGCGTTGTTGGCGCGGCTGGGGTTTGGATACCAGACCGTCGTAAAGGCCACCACGGAGGCCGACGCGGCCGAGCAGGCGGTAGCGTGCGTGATGGGGTGGTTGGCGGGGAATGATAACCAACAGGGTACAGTTGTGCCCAAGAAAGTAGAGGGAGAATAAAATGGGTTTTACAGCAGACAATGCGGCGGAGGCTACTAGGCTGTTTCGTTATCTGGAGACGGCGCGAAAGGAAATGAGTGCGGTGGGCGACGGCAGGACGGTCGAAGGAGTTTATATCTCGCGTGGATTCGGTAGCGATGGTGTGGAGGTCGGGAGACACAATGCGCTTTTCCCGGAGATGATGGATATTCTTATTCGAGCGAATAGGGCGCGCATCGATCACATTGAAAACAGGCTTCGCGAACTTGGCGCGGACATCCCGGAGTGATGACTATGAACAGACAGACAGAAATCAATCGCGTTCGATTTATGCTTGGCGAACATGCAAATGTCCTCGATAGAGCCTGCTCCACGATGGAAATAGTGGACGCCGCCAATGCCTCTGGATATCGCGGGAAACAGGACGAGGATTCGGCGTGGGAGTTTTTAAAGCCAAAGATCAAGGCGGCGGTTGATGCTCTAGAGCGCCTTAAGGAAACTGACTCGAAAACGAGGGCGGCCTTTGATAGGATCCCGCCCATGACAGAAGAAGAATTTAGTGATTTTCTTGCCAGTATTGACTGCACCGACGAGCGCGATATCGCTGAGTATCGACGGGAATTCACTCATAACCGTGGATTGGCCATCGCCGCATGACCAACCTATTCCAGCCGCTGCGGGTATTTCGCGCCAAGGGCGACAAGTTCACGCTAAAGGCCCTTTGGCTTTGGATGACTGATTATCACGACGGCGAGCCACAAATGGCCGTCAACGACAATAACCCAAACGTCAACCCAATGCAGATTGAAACCCGCATCGACGCGGTCAGCGCCGAGAAACTCATTCTGTCTATGGAGGAAGATGAGAAAGTTAAGCTGGACCCGACGTTCAAGCGGACAACGCCGCCGTATAGTGAGAGCCTGCACGCCGAGCGATTTGAGCGGGTGAAACACGCAAAGAAGTCTGCACCACCACTTCCGGAATACGTCGACGCAGAGGCTGAGATGGCGCGGTATCTCGACGCCAAGCGAATGCGGGAATGGCTCGGTGCGGATGCTGACGTTCTGGATATGGCGGTTGAAACCCATACGACGCTGCATGATATCGGACTGCACATAGGGGCGGAGGGTGACCACGCGGCAGTATCGGATGCAGGCGAGCAGGAAGTGCGTGACGTAGCCAAGGTGTTCTATGACAAGGCTGCGTAAATGCCAGTCATCGTAATTGTGGCGGCTTCGCCACAATTTGGTTGACAGTTAAGTAAGGGACAAAAGTTTTTTGTTTCTCAGACGGGCGGCGTCACGTCGGTCACAACCACACTGGCCTCTTCTGGCCCCTCATTTGCGCCGTTTCAGTACGCTTCGCCCGTCTATAAATTCCGCTACTGCGCGTGAGCACAGTAGCCACCACCACGGTGCCATGGTCACAGCCCGCAAGCCCATTGAAATTATCCGGGAAGAGTTGTGGGACCACGACGACCCGGAGACGGCGTCGGAAGATATCGTTGCGGCGCTGGAAGATGCTGGCTGGCATTTCGTGTTTATGCCTTGCGACGCACCGCACATGCAGGACCACCCATGCTGAAAATCATTTTCGTCGTGATGCTGTTGTCGCCCGGTATGACGCAGCCGTTTGTCAAGCGCCAGCCGGTCGATACGTATGCGGCGTGCCTCGACGAGGTAGCGCGCGTGCAGTCCAAGGCGGTTGAACTGAACGCTCGCGGTGAGGGCTTTAAGGTTCTGGCGGGTTGTGAGTGGGATTCGGATAAGAGTGATCCGGCTTAGGTTGTGCCTCGATACACCAAGCGCCCGTGGCAACACCTATACGACACAGCGCGATGGGACAGGCTGCGTGAGAGGCAGTTAACGTTAGAGCCGCTTTGCCAATTCTGCAAGCAGAGCGAATTCATCGTTGAGGCCGACATCGTCGACCACATCATACCACATAAAGGTAGCGCAGAATTATTCTTCGATCCCGATAATCTCCAAAGTTTGTGCAAGCACTGCCATGACAGCGTGAAGCAGCGGATGGAGTTAGGGCAGACAGTGGTTACTTTTGGTTCCGATGGCTGGCCCTTGTAAGACCTGTATCAAGCTGCGCAAAGCAGCTTTTGCCGTTATCCGAACGATATTGCCAAAGCAGAAGACGGAAGAAGAAAAAGAGAGCGATGTTCTTCTGCGAAGAGATGCCACCAGCGGCGAACGATAATAAGCCGTCATGCCTCCGTTGTGGAGCCGAGTTCATTCCGTTCCGCGGTAAGAAGTATTGCACAAGGAAGTGCAAGAAACTAGCTAGTGCTGCCCGCAACGGACGTCACACTACAGCGCCAGAGCGCGCTTGCGAACGCTGCGGTGATGCCTTCAATCGAAGACCAAACACCAAAGACGCCGCGCGGTTCTGTTCTCGGGAATGCGCTGGCGTCGGGCCGATGCCGGACCATGTTGTTGGTAACGTCGTCTGTCTTAGCGCCAAACCCAGACCATGCGCTCAGTGTGGAGTGTCCTTTAGACCTGTGAACAATAACAATAATGCTAAGTTCTGCGGCTCTGCATGTGCCGATGATAACGCAATAGGAGTTGCGCACGGAGTTCGTAGAGCGCGCATGATGGGGGCGGATAACGACAACGTCGACCCTATCGCAGTATTCGAGCGTGATGGATGGAAGTGCAAGATGTGCGGCGTGGATACGCCGCGCTACCTTCGTGGGACTGACCACGCGCAAGCACCAGAGATGGACCACATTGTGCCGTTGTCCCGCGGTGGTTCACACACATATGACAACGTCCAGTGCTCCTGCCTGAGATGCAACCGTTCGAAGGGCACTAAGTCATTGGAATTGTTCATGGAGACGGCGTGACGGCGGGGGTGGCGATGAAGTCTCCAGCCTTTGCCGCTAGCTAGCGGCGGCCCCCACTTTCGCACGCATCCGCAATTCAAAATATGAGGCTAAATCGTGGCTCGGCCGCGAACCCCACGCGCCAAAGCCGCCGTTGAAGCCCGCGATAAAAAAGACCCGCAGCGCTTCAAAAACCGCAAGGAGCCGAATTCGCCTGGCGATCTGGGCGACCCGCCAGAATGGATGGGCGGCGAGCAGCGGTTGGCGTGGCGAACATTTCAGCGGGAAATCCCGTGGCTCAATGCATCGCACCGCGGCGTCGTTGAGATCGCAGCAACTATCAGGGCCCGGCTCATGTCCGGAGAGGAGTGCGGCGTCCAAGCCTTGAATCTTCTGAGGCAGTGCCTTGGCCAGATGGGCGCGACCCCATCAGATGCAAGCAAGGTGACATTGCCAGACGATGACGAGGACGAAGACGACATCCTCGACTGAGGCATTGGACCGCGTTTCTGCTTACGCGCGGGCCGTACTAGATGGCGAGATTGTAGCTGGTCCTCATGTCAGAAATGCTTGCCGTCGTCATTTCGACGATTTGGCCCGCGGTGCCGAGCGTGGATTATATTGGGATGATGCTGCGGCACTTCGCGTATTTCGGTTCTTTGAGGAGAAGCTGAAGCTCAGCGAGGGCCAGTTTGAGAACGAGCCGTTTGTCCTGCAGCCTATGCAGGAGTTCATTCTCGGTTCGGTGTTCGGCTGGAAGCGGGCGGACGGCACTAGGCGTTTCCGGCGCGTGTATATCGAGGCCGGTAAGGGTTGCGGTAAGTCGCCGCTGGTTGGCGGTATCGGTTTGTACGGCTTGATGGCCGATGGCGAGGCGGGCGCTCAGATATACAGCGCAGCCGCCACCAAAGACCAGGCCGGCATTCTGTTCCGCGACGCCTGCAAGATGGTGCGGCGGTCGCCTGACCTTGCTAAGCGGTTGAAATTTAGCGGCGGTTTTGCGCGGGAATTCAATATCGCGCATCACAGGTCGCAGTCGTTCTTCCGGCCTATGTCGAGGGAGGCCGGTAAGACTGGCTCGGGTTTGCGTCCTCACTTTGCGCTGTGCGACGAGGTGCACGAGCACCCAGGCCCGGAAATCATGCGTATGCTGGAGGCGGGCTTTAAGTTCCGCCGGCAGCCGCTCATGGTGATGATTACCAACTCCGGTAGTGACCGGCTGTCGGTGTGCTGGCGTGAACATGAGATGGCCTGCGCTGTTGCGGCGGGCACGCAAACGCCAGATGAGGTTTACGAGTACGTCGGCGAAACATGGGAAGGCTCTGACGAGTATTTCTCCTACGTCTGCGCGCTCGACAAGGACGATGATCCGCTAGAGGATCCGTCTTGTTGGATTAAGACTAACCCTTTGTTGGGCGTTACGGTCAGCAAGGAATACATCGCGTCGCAGGTTGCGTTCGCCAAGAACTTCCCTAGTGACGCTCCTGGCATTCTCCGCTTGTATTTCTGCGTTTGGACTGACGCCCACACATCGTGGATGCCGCGCAAGACAGTAGAGTCCGTTATGGCGGACTTCGACATTGCGCAGCACGAAGGCAAGCCGGTCTTTTTGGGCGTCGACCTGTCCTCGCACAAGGATATGACTGCGGTGGCGTATGTAACGCCAACCGGCCACAAAGAAGTTAAACGACCGGACGGCAGCGTATTCCTTGCGCCAACGTTTGATGCTTGGGTTGAGCCATTTACGCCGCTGGATACACTGAAACAGCGCGCAGACGAGGACAAGGCGCCTTATCTGCAGTGGGTGAAGGACGGGTATCTCCACGCGATCCCCGGCGAGCGCATTCGTTACGACTATGTCGCGTATGATGTGCAGCAGGCGTCAAAGCGGTTTGACATCAAGGCTGTCGCTTACGACAACTACGCATTTGCCGAATTCAAGGAAGAGTGCGGCAAACTTGGCTTGGAATTAACGTACCGCGACCATCCTCAAGGCGGGTATCGCCGGAAGAACCCGAGCGAAGAACTGGTTGAGCAGGCGAAGGCCGAAGGGTTGCCGGAGCCTGGCGGTTTGTGGATGCCGGGATCAATCCGCGAACTGGAATCGCTCATTATCGACGGCCGCATCCGGCTTCGCAGCAGTCCTGTCCTGATGACAGCGCTTATGGCGGCGACATTTAGCGTGCCTGACGCGCTAGGCAACAAGTACCTCGTTAAGGACAAGTCGTATCGCCGAATTGACGCCGCCGTTGCGCTTTGCATGGCGGTTGGTGCCGCGGTTGATGGGGCGGGTGATCCGCAAGACGTCCAAGACTTCGTCGACAACATGGTTGTCGTAACCTGGTGACATTTACCTAAATGGCTTGGTGGAACAAGTGGATCGGAAAACCGATCGACCTGAATGCGTCTAGCGAGCCATTTTGGCGCGGTTTTTTTGGCGCGTCCACGACGTCTGGCGAGGTTGTCACGATCGAGAAGGCGCTTGGCCTTGACGCTTTTTGGGCCTGTACTAGCCTGATCCAGGACGCAATCGGCACATTGCCGTGCGTTTTGTATGATGCGGATGGTGTGACGCCGGCGAAAGGCGACGATCTGTACGGCATTTTGCATGATTTGCCGAACATGGACGATACGGCGTCAGAGTTTTGGTCGATGGTTGCGCTTTGTCTATGCACGGACGGCAACTTCTTCGGCGAAAAGAAGTATAACGGCACCAAACTGGTTGCGATCAACCCGTTGAACCCGTTGGCGGTGGAAATCAAGCGCGATGACCGCAACAATCGCTATTACGAGTACAACGAGAGCTACGGCTCCGGCAAAAAAACCGGAATCCGCCGCATAAGCGAAGACAAGATGTTCCACGTCCGCGGGAAGCGGATGCCGGAATGCGATCGCGGTATTTCGCCGGTTTATTTGCTCCGCAACGTGCTTGGCTCGGCCATGGCCGGAGAGAAGGCGGGCGCCAAGGTCTACAAGGGCGGCTTGATTTCGACGACTCTGCTGTCGTCGGATCAGATACTCAAGCCAGAGCAGCGCACACAGCTTGCTGCGTCGTTGAAGGGTGTTGTTGGCGCCGAGAATGCCGGAGGCGTTGCGGTCCTTGAAGCCGGACTGACGCCGCACACTATTTCGGTGAAGCCGGTTGACGCGCAGATGTTGGAGTCGCGTCAGTATTCGGTTGAGCAGGTCTGCCGGATTTTTGGCGTTCCGCCTGTTATGATCGGACACGCGGCTAACGGTACGACCACTTGGGGTAGCGGCATTGAGCAACTGATCTTGCAGTTCAGCAAGACGTGCCTCCGTCCTATGCTTCAACGTATCGAAGATGCGATATACCGAGACATTTTCACGCCTGAACAGCGTAAGAAGTTCTCGGTGAAGTTCAATATGGACGCGTTCCTCGAAGGGGATAGCGTCGCTCGCGCGAACTTCCTAACAAAAATGTCGGACAGCGGCATTTACACCAAGAACGAGGCGCGCGCTTACGAGAACAAGCCTCCGATCGATGGCGGCGACCACGCAATCGTCAACGGAACGATGCAGCGGTTGGACAAGATAGGCGAGGCGCAGCCCACGCAACCCAATCCTGGCGTGAAGAAGCCGCCAGAAGACCCGCAGCCCGCCTGATCAGCGTGGCTTCACGCGGCGTGCACGCCGCATAAGGAACCTAGATGAAATTTGAGCACATCCTGTCGGCGTTTGTAGCCGAACCGTGGGCAATTCAGCGTGAAAAGCTGGGTTTGCTTGCCGATTTGCTGGTTGCGCGCGCTGAAGGCGAAAAGTTGGTGTCGTCTGAAATGGCTGCGGCTATTTCGGATGCGCGAGCGGCGGAAATCGCGGATGTGGATGGAAAAGTCGCGGTAATTCCGGTCTATGGCGTCTTGGCACAGAAAATGGACTTCATGTCCGCTATGTCTGGCGGGACGTCATATGCGGGCATCAAAAAGAGCCTGCATTCCGCGCTTTCCAACGAAGATGTGAAGGCTGTTGTGCTTGATATCGACAGCCCCGGCGGCACAGTGCCCGGCACCGACGAGTTGGCAACGGAAATCCGCGCCATCCGCGGTGGTGAAAAGCCGATTATTGCGCAGGTAAACAGCCTCGCGGCGAGCGCGGCTTACTGGATCGCGTCAGCCGCCGACGAAATTGTGGTTACGCCTTCGGGGCGGGCGGGTTCGATCGGCGTTTATACCGCACATGATGACGTTTCGGCTGCGTTGGAAAAGCGCGGTATCAAGCGGACGTATATTTCGGCCGGCAAACACAAGGTTGAGGGGAACGAGACCGAGCCGCTGAGTAAAGACACGCTCGCGCACATTCAGGATGGCGTTGATCGTTCCTATAAAAGGTTTGTTGCTGCTGTCGCGGAGGGCCGCGGCACCACGGCCGGCAAGGTTGAGGACGGCTACGGCCAGGGGCGCGTGTACTACGCGGAATCCCTCATGGACCGCGGCATGGTCGACCGCATTGCGACGCTTGAGCAGACGCTTGAGCGGTTCGGCGCAGAGACGCAGCCAGCCTATGTGCGGCGCGTGAAGGCCGCCAATCAGGCGCGCGAGGCCGCTGCACAGTCGCTGTGCGCGAAGATCCGCGCTGGTGAGAAGATTTCAGTTCGTGAGTGGGAGAACGGCCTCAAGGGTCTTGCAGGTCTTTCCAACTCAGAGGCAGAGCGGGCCGCTCGGCTCTACCTCAAGGATGGTCAGGGGGAGCCTGACGGCGATGCGGATGCTGCGGCGATTATCGCCCAACTCGATGCGGTGATTGCAGCCGCGAAAGCGTTCCCTCGCGCCGCTTAAGGCGCATTCCCTACCTTTGGAGTTATAATTTAATGTCTACAGAAAATATGCTTGCCGACAAGATCGGCGAACTTGGTACTTCGCTGGCCTCTATCAAAGAGCAGGTTGGCAATCTCGGTGCTGACTTCACCGAAAAGCTGAAGGCAACCGGCGAGGTTTCCGCCGAACTGAAGGAAAAGACCGACAAGGCTTTGTCGGACCTCGGCGCCGTCGTGACCCGCGTTGGTGAGCTTGAGAAGCGCGCCGCTCGCGAGAAGAAGATGCCGACTGATGCGGTCGGTATGGACCTTGGCGACCATCTGGTTGCTTCGGACGCGTACAAAAACACCGACAAGTCCGGCGGATGGCGCGGCTCGGTTAAGGTTGGCGTAGAGCGGGCTGCTATTACTTCGTCCGACTCCACCGTCGGCGCGGGTCGTTCGGCCGGCACATCGCTGGTTCCCGGCATGCGCGTTCCGGGCATGGTTGGCCTTGCACAACGCAAGCTGACCATCCGCGACCTGATTGCCCCCGGTCAGACCTCGTCCAATTCGGTTGAGTACGTTAAGGCGGTTGGCTTCACAAACAATGCGCGTCCCGTGACGGAAACGCAGACGAAACCGACCTCGGACGTGACCTTCAACCTGTTTACTTCGCCCGTGCGGACTCTGGCTCACATCTTCAAGGTGTCGCGCCAGATTATGGACGACGCGCCTGGGCTTGCGAGCTACATCAATGCTGAGGGCACCTATGGCCTGAAGTTTGTTGAAGAGACGCAGCTGCTGAACGGCAACGGGTCCGGTCAGAACCTGCACGGTATCGTCCCGCAGGCAACCGCATTCGCTCCCGCGTTCAATGCCGTCGCCGAGCAACCCATCGACCGCATTCGCCTCGCAATCCTGCAGGCCGTGCTTTCGAACCTCCCCGCCAGCGGTGTTGTTCTCAACCCGGTTGATTGGGCACGCATCGAACTGACCAAGGACGCCGAGAACCGTTATATTGTTGGCAGCGCACTCTCGCCGATCGGTCCTACGCTGTGGAGCCTGCCGGTTGTCGAGTCCCAGGCCATGGCTTCCGGCGAGTTTCTCACCGGGTCGTTTAACCTTGCTGCTCAGATCTTCGACCGCATGGGTGTTGAGGTTCTTCTGTCGACCGAAAACTCGGACGATTTCGAGAAGAACATGGCGACCGTGCGCATCGAGGAGCGGCTGGCATTCATTGTGAAGCGCCCTGAAGCGTTCATTACGGGCGACATTGCCACCATCACGACTGCCGACTAACGAATAAGGTGGTGGGTGTTACGGCACCCACCACTCCTTTCTGGAGATTTTATGCGAGTTCGCGCGCTTAAGACCACGCACGGAAGTTACGGAACGTTACCCCGTGGCCGCGTTGCAGAAATTGATGATTATGAAGCCAAGGATATGATTTCTCTTGGTTACATGATCGAAGTCCTGCCGCTCGACAAGCAGGAGGCGGCACCGAAGGCTGATAATGACAACATCCCTTTCGACGCGGCGCACCAGACTGGTTCCCAGACTGGCGCGGAAGTACCGCAGTTATCGTTGCGAGCGGACCAAGCGCAGCCACGGCAGGCATTGAGCGAGCCAGAGGCCGACAGTGTAACGGCAGGCAAGTCCACGTCCTCGCCATCAACAACGGATACAAACTCTGCCCATGGGCAGATGCACTCTACGCCTGCGACCACGACTGGTGGAAAGCGCAAGCGGGGGCGCCTGAGTTCAAAGGGCTGAAGGTTAGTCAAGATGGTTACGCGCCCGATCCGGCTTGGGGCTTGCGCCTCGTAACTCTAGTCCGCAATTGCGACCGCCTACTGTTTAACCGCTTCGGCGAGATAGGGTGGGGCGGGAACGGCGGGTTTCACGCGCTCAATCTCGCAATACAGTTTGGCGCTCGCCGCGTTGTCTTGGTTGGATATGACATGCGGGTTGATCTTGGCGTTCATTGGCACGGCAAGCACCCAAAAGGCATGAACAACCCTAGCGATGTTAATACGCGCCGTTGGCGGCAAGTCCTGGATGCGCAAGCTCCATTACTAAAAAGCCTTGGTGTGGAAGTCATAAACGCCTCGCCGGTTAGCGCGCTTGAGGCATATCCGAAAATGACGCTGGAAGCGGCGTTGCAAGGTGAACTAGATGCCGCTGCTTGATATTGAGTTGGTGAAAAAACATCTTCGCGTCGACAGCGTAGACGAAGACGATGTAATCGCTGCGTATCAAGCTGCGGCCGAGGCCAGCGTTTGCGAGTACATCGATCGTGACGTGTATGTGGCTGGTGATAGCCCGGTCTCAACAGACGAATATGCAATTGAGATTGAGCCGCCGATTACAGCCGCCATTTTGCTTCTAATTGGCGACTTGTACGCAGTTCGTGAGCCGGATGCAAAACTCGTTGGTGACGCCGTTCTGCCGCGTGCTGTTCGCGCCTTGCTTGCGCCGTACCGGGTTTGGCGCACCGTGAGTGAGGGCGTGTGTGACTACTGATAAGCGCGAATTGCTGCTGCAAGGTATGCACGGTCTTGGGGACAACCTCCATCAGCGTGCTGTCATCCGCCAGTTGATGCAGCGTTATGATGTGACGCTGGAGTCCTCGTGGGTTGCGCCATACTACGACCTGATTGAACAGGGCTTGAAGGTTGTCCACAAGCCGACCACGCTGCGGACGCAAGCCAAAAACGCAAAGCGCGAGGCCGGCCTGTTTCACAAGGTCAGGCCGCAAAATGTGCGCACCAGAAAGGTTTGGTACGCACCGCGCGAGGTTCGTGCTGCGGGCGGCGTCCTGGCCGCCATGTGCCGCAACTGCGATGTATCTTACGACCGGGCGGACTTCCGCCTTCCGGTTAAGGCCGAATGGATCGCTGCGGCGCGCA
Organism: Bradyrhizobiaceae bacterium; assembly: GCA_044463945.1. GTDB lineage: Bacteria > Pseudomonadota > Alphaproteobacteria > Rhizobiales > Xanthobacteraceae > 62-47. The sequence goes on from JBIQLW010000004.1 coordinate 147,545, forward strand.
ATGCGGTGCCAACCGACCGGCCGATTTTGGTTTACCGGCCGCTGGTTGAGCGCACCGAATGGGGCGGGTGCGAGGCACGCAACCCTGATCGCGACGCGTATGACGCGCTGTTTCAGAGCATTCGCGATCGTTTCCATGTCGTGTCGATTGCAGACCTTGTGCCTGGCGTGGAGTGGATGACCAGCCGGCCGATCGCTGCGGATCAAGAGTTCCACCATGGCGAACTTCCTTTTGAGACTTTGGCTGGCCTCTTTTCTATTGCGGCAATGGCGTACACCGCGCCGGGCTTCGCGGTAATCCTCGCACAGGCGGTTGGGCTGCCGGTTGTCGCAGTGTTTGGCTCCTACGAGGCCAGCTACAGTTTCAGTGGTGGCGCTCGATACAGCCCATATCTCGGCATTGATCCGATTGTCCCTTGCGACGACTTCAAGCACGACAACACCAAGGACAAGACGATTGACGTTCCGAAAGCCAAATCCCGCCTTGCATTATTCGCCGGAGACGCGATCGAGCGTCACCATCAGCGCCCCGAAGGCGGACTTGAGCGGGTTGCCGACGCGCTATGTTTGGCCGGGTGAGCTTGACGTTCTGGCGCATTTGCTTGGCGGCGCGCGCACGGTAGTTGAGTTTGGCTGCAACAATGGTCGCACCGCAGCAGCTATTCTGCGCAATGTCCCGACAGTTGAGCGATACATCGGCGTAGACGTCCCGGCTGGGTACAGGTTCGCGTGCAATGTACAGGCGCGCGAAGTACCAGCAAAGCCTGGTGAACTGGCCTTGGCTGATGATCGGTTTGAACTTGTTCTGAGGGAGCGCGGCACGTTCGACCTTACCGCGGACGATCTGCCGGAATGCGACGCGGTATTCATCGATGGCGACCATTCGGAAGCGGCGGTTCGCAATGATTATGCGTTGGCTCGACGTGTTGTTCGCCATGGCGGCATTATTGTCTTTCACGACGATAATGGCCTTCGCACTGTTGATGTTAGCCGTGTGCTGGACGATTTGGCTAATAGCGGCGCGAATATCCAGCACGTTTCGGGCACTTGGTTGGCGTTTGAGCGGGTGTAGGTAGGTGCGCCCGATGTCGCCTGCGTTATTTGATGCGGTGTTTCAACAGTGAGGGATGAGATGATTGACACCACGTATTTTGTTGCGCGCGAAGAGCGCGCCAGGCTTGGCGGATATCGCGTTGAATACGGTGATGTCTTTTATTCCAAGTCGGATGCTGATGCGCGCGCGAAAGCGTTGGCCGCCGAGCACCGCGGCCAGAAGGTGTTTGTATTCGCTGGAGCACCGGTATCGGCTTTCCGGGCCGAGCCAGTGGCGGTGGAAAGTCTGATGTTTTAGGACGCTGAGGGAAACAGTCGTGCCAAGACCTGTCTGCCCCAGTCAGTGTCCGCGGTTCGACTTGGCAACGGTAACTGCCTGGCGCGTTTAACGGCGTCGTCGAAGTTCACCGTTTCCGCGCCTGGTATTTTGGAAACAAGAGCAGCCAGTACCATGATCGTCCCGTTGGCCTGCGCCAGATCCAATTGCAATTTCTGGATGTCGCGTTGCTCGTTGGTCATCATCTCTTCCTCTCCCTTTCAGTTGGCCCGCAGGCAGTATAGCGCATAAATGAAAGCCGGCACCCTCAACAAACGCGCCCGCTTCGAATCGCAGGTTTCCGTCTCTGACGGTGCTGGCGGCTCCACGGTATCCTGGCAGGAATACGTCACGGTTTGGGCGCAATTGTCGCCAGAGCGCGCGCGCGAGAAAATCCAACAGGGCCGCATTACTGACAACCAAGCGGGCGTGTTGCGCGTGCGCAGTAGCACCGCGACGCGGTTGATTGATGGCAGGTATCGCGCTGTGGTGGATGGCGTGGTCTACGACATCAAGTCGCACGCGAATCCTGACCAGCGGAACGATATGCTGGAGTTCGTTGTAGAAACGAACGGCACTCAGGCGGGTGCGTAATGCCTATTAAGGCGCGGTTCACGCCGCAGAGCCGAGCCGCTGTAACCAAGCGGTTGCGCGAGTTGGTGCCCAACGCTGAAGCGCAGATAGCCAAGGCTCAGGAAGAGTCCGCGAAAGAACTGGCCGAGGCCATGCGCGCGCGCGCGCCTCGCAAGAGCGGACGATACGCCGAGAGCATTCGCGCCGATAGAGTGGCGAACAATCCTGGGAAGAAGCCCGTAGGTATCGAGCAAACAAAAGACCCGAACGCTTGGGCTGTGTATGCAAGCTACCTTTGGAAGTTCATCGAGTACGGGACCAAGGGGCACATCATCAAGGCGAAAAACACGTCTGATCTTGTGTTCTTTTCCAAGGGCAAAAAGATTGTAACGCCCCAAGTAAATCATAAGGGCGCGAAAGCGCGGCCACATCTCTTCCCGACATATAGGCAATATCGCAAGCGGATTAGGCGTCGCGTGCTGCGCGCGATTCGCAACGCGATTAACGGCAAGAAGTAGCGATCACCAGTAATGTCAGACGGCTCTTTCGAACTACAGGCGGCGGTCTATTCCACGCTTGCCGGGTTGAACCCCGTATTGGCCGCCGGCGGGGTTCATGCTCCGGCCGCGCAGGACACACCACTTCCTTATGTCGAGATTGACGATAGCGACGCCATTGCTGCCGACGTCGTGGGGCGGACGGGGCTAACTGAAACGCTGAATATCCATGTTTGGACTGCGCCGGGTTCATATGCGCCGGCTAAACAAATCATTTCCAGAATACGCGACGCGCTGCACGCGCAGAAATTGACTGTCTCGGGTCGGTCCTATGCGTTCGCGACTGTAAGCAGCACCCGCATCTTCAATGACGCCGATGAAACAGCAATTCATGGCGTCGTCACACTAACAGTCAATCATTTCGGGGCAGAGGTTTCCTAATGGCTCAGCAAGACGCAAAAGAACTAGTTATCAAGCGTGGTGACGGGGCTTCCCCGGAAGTATTTTCGTTCGTTTGCGGCATCCGCACGCGCACGTTCTCCATGTCCAACGCATCAATCGACACGACCGTCCCCAACTGCACTGACCCGTCTTTGCCGATCGTTGCAACGGCACGGCCGGGCCGCCAAACAATCACGTTCTCCGGCGACGGCCTGTTCGACAGCAACGCGGCCGGCAAAGCCATTGCGGACGACGCTCGCGAGCAGAACATTGAAACAAACTATCAGGTTATTGTGCCTGGGTACGGAACTTTCGAGGGTCCATTCTTCATTAGCGACTTCCAATGGAATGGTGACATGGAAGATCCGCTCGCGTTCTCGGCAACATGGACTCCGCTTGACGCTTCGCAACTGACCTTCACGCCGGAGGTCTAATGTCACTTCCCTACAACGCAGAGCGGGGCGAAGTCCCGCTCACGGTTGGTGGCGTTGATCTGGTCATTGCCGCTGAGATGAAGGGGCTTGCCGCGCTATCAACGCGGCTTGGTAATCCCGGATTCTCCGACCTGTACGCCAAGCTGGTAGGAGCCGAGATCAACGCCACGATTGCCGCTGTAGAGTGCTTGGCTGTTAAGGGTGATGGCGTGAAGGCCGCCGCCGAGATGTCGCTTGCCGATCTTCCGAAATGCACTGAATCCATCGCGAAGGCCATCGCACATCATGCGGAGAAGGCGTCAAAAAACGAGGAAGCCGCCAAGACGGAGACGACGTAATCCCTTGGCGGCGATGGCTTGGGTTTGCGACCGTTAGGCTGCGATGGTCGCCGGTTGAATTCTGGTCGGCGACCATGACCGAGTTTACTGCGGCAACGGACTTCTGGCTTGAGGCCAACGGCGTAAAGACCGCAAGCAATGCGCCAAGCCGCGAAAGGCTGGATGAGCTTAAGCGGAAGTATGGTTAGCGGGCGCACTTCTGGAGTTCGGCGGTAAAGTCTTCGCCGGCCGCCAAGAAAGATTTCAGCGCTGCCGCCAGGGCGGACGACTCCTCTTCGAACCTTGCGGCGGCTAAGGCGGTAGGCGTTCCTTCTGCCTTTTGAGTGATATTCCGGGACATGGTTTCGACGTTCGACAGGTTGTTCGCCAGGGCGCCGAGAGACACCAACGTCACCTGCATCGGCCCCTTTAGCGTCTCACACTCGGCGCGCGATAGCTCGGCCCGTGCAGACGCAGACAACAAAACGCAAATCACCATGGCTATTAAGTATCTCATTGTGAGCACCCACCTTTAATGGCCGATAACGAACAACTCGTATTATCCATTTCGGCTGACACGCGCGCCATGCAGCGCCAGCTTGACAAACTTGTCAAGTCGCTTGGCGATGTGGACAACGACGCGGCGCGAGCGTTTACGAAAGTTCCGCCGAAGGTCGATGCCGTTACTAAGTCGCTTGGCGCTGCCAAGTTTCAGACGGCCAACCTCGCTGCGCAGTTTCAGGACATCGCGGTCCAGCTTCAGGGCGGCGCGTCCCCGTTTACCGTTGCTCTTCAGCAGGGCACACAAATTAGTCAGGTGCTGGGCCAAGCCGGCGCCGGCGGCGTTGTCAAACTTCTGGGCACGGCGTTTGCTTCGTTGGTATCGCCCGTGTCTTTGGCGACCATCGGGATTATCGCGCTTGGTGGCGCGGCGGTGTCATACGGCATGAAGGCCGTGGGCGCAGTCGATGATTTGGATGAGCGCATCAAGAAGCACGCTGAACTTGTAAAGGAGTTGAAGGGTGTCTACGGCGATGCAGCTAAGGGCGTTGATACGTCGACCAAGGAAAGTGCCGCAGTTCTGCGCGCTCTCCTAAACATTTCGACCGACAAACTTCAGAAAGATTTCGCCCGCTTGGCACAGTCTGCCGCCGCGCCTGGGCAGCAGATGGCGCAGTTTGTCGACGACCTCGGGCGAATCATTGATGCCGGATCGGATAAGTTCGCGCCGTTTCGCAAGGCGATTGACGACTTCAATGCTTCTGTCCGCGCTGGGAAGCCTGATGTCCAAGCGTTTCGGGATTCGATCTCTGAGACGGTTAATAGCAGTACTGACCAAAAGGTTCGTTCTCTTGGTGGCGAGTTACTTGACGCCAGCAAGAACGCTGGTGAGCTTGCCAATTCCCTTCGGTCAGTAGGCGAAGCGGGTAAAAATCTGGACGTAGCTGCACTGGCCGCTGCAGCTATGAATAAAAGTTTTGCCGACGCGCTGAAGACGCTTGGGGGTACAGTTTCGAAAAATCTGTCTGATCGTGAAAAGATCATGCAGAATTACAACAAGGCGATGGAAACTGCCAACTCTGATTACAAGCAGATGGCGGCCATGGCTGAGCGCGATAACCAACTCGCGATCCTGTCATACAACGAGCGCAAGAAGGCTGCCGAAGAAGCGGGTAGGGCCGCGGAATCCGCCGCAAAGCGCTTTCAAAGCCAACTAGACTCCGTTCAAAAGCGGAACGCGCAACTGTTCGGTGCTCAGAGCGGCATTGGCCAAGGCGTTGGAGAGTTGGCGCGTCTTGAGACGCAGTACCGCCTCACCGAAGCGGCGCAACAGGCATTTGGCAAGGTAACACCCGAGATCGCAGCGAAGATCGATGCTGTTGCGGCTGCGGCCGGACGCGCGGCTGACGCGCTCGCTAAAGCAAGGTTGCAATCTGATATCGGCTTTGAGCGGTCTCAGATCGGTCTATCGCCGGCTGAACAGTCCGCCAACTCTCGACTTCGTTCCGTCTTCGGCGATGACGTCAACTCCGCTCAAGCGCAGTTCTATAAGCAGCAGTTGCTCGTGAACGATGCGCTGCGTCAGTACAGCGATATCAGCAAGGACGCTACGAAGGGATTTATCTCGGATATTCTGGCGGGCAAAAGCGCGCTGGAAAGCCTCGGAAATGCGCTTGAAAAGATTGGCAACAAGCTGATCGACATGGCCGTTGATGGCCTATGGGGTAAGGCGTTCGGCGGTAGCGGCGGGCTACTGTCATTGCTTGGTGGAGGCGGCCCTACAGGCTCCATTCAAGTCGGCAATCAGTTTTTTCCGAAATATGCCAATGGCACTAACTTTGCGCCGGGCGGGCTGTCTATCGTCGGCGAGCGCGGCCCCGAGTTAGTCAATCTGCCGCGCGGAGCAACGGTGACGCCAAATAGCGAATTGGTCGGCATGATGGGCGGAATTTCCACCCCAATCTCCATCTCGATCGATGCCCGCGGTGCAGATGCGGCCGGGCTTGCGCGGGTACAAGGCGAGATAGCGCGCCTACGCGCTGAGTTGCCGGCGACGATCACAGCGACCGTTCGTAAGAAGCAATACGGCGGGGTGCTGTAATGGCAACGATTGACCTGCTGTCAGGCTTTCCGGGGTGGTCGACGCAGTTCGAGTTGCTTTGGCGGCAAGAGGTGAGCCGCGCATCTGGTGGTCGAACCTACGTCAAGGACTTGGGCGATCCGCTTTGGACGGCCACATATCAGTCTCGTCTGCTGAAAATCAATGAACTAGACTACTGGCGCGCGCGACTTGACCAACTGGAAAACGGTGCGGGCACGTTCTATGGGCGTCATTTCGCGCGGTGTAGGCCCATCAAGCATCCCGGCACAGCGGCTCTGCCGACTGGCACATTGTCCGGCGTCGATACCGACCGCAAAACGCTGACGATTACCGGCTTAACGGGCATTACGTTGAGCGTCGGCGATATGGTGCAGATCGGAAGCACCGACTTGCATCGCATCGTTTCGACCGGCGCCAACGTTGAGGTCCGCCCGCACCTTTGGCCCGGTGTTACCACTGGTGCAGCTGTGGTTATTAGCAAGCCCGCTTGCGTGATGATGATCGTGCCGGGCAGCATTCAAACGCAAGCCGCGCCGGATACGGGTGACGGCGCAGTGACGTTCCAGGCGGTGGAGGCCAGGTAGAAAATGAAAGACATGAATGCACTTGACGCTGAAATCGGAAAGGTCGTTGCCGGAGTGCTTGAGAACGCGCGCGAAGAGGCTTGCGCGTCATCGGTCGCGCTAGGGGAGATGTTCGCAGACTTGCAAGCGCAGGTGCAAATCCTGAATGACACGTTCGATGGGCGGGCTGTCGCTGCGGTGCTAGAAGCGAGACGGAAGGGACGCCTATAATGCGCTCATTCTCCTCCACTCTCCAAAACGCGCTTCTCAACCGCACGATCATCTTTCGTGATTTCCTGTGGCTGATCCCGCGCGACATGGATACCGGAAATCCGGCTCCATACGGTTTCTGGTCTGGGGCTGGAAATATCTCGGCGCAGGTGGTTAACCCGCTGTCCGGCGTTGCTGTTACCCGCAATTTCGAGGGCGCCGGATCGCTTATCGAAATCAGTGAAATTCCGGCCGTGTCTACGCTAGAGCCGCAGGAAGTCTCAATCCACATTTCGCAGTTGAACGACGACGCGCAAGCCGTCGTTCGTGGATACGATCTAAAGCAAGGCCGTGTTGAAGTCTACTCCGGATACTTCGACACGGCCAGCCGCGCGATGCTTGAGCCAGCTTTCTGCCGCTTTCAAGGGTTTGTCGACTTCGTCGAGGTGCATACACCGAAAGAAGGCGAGGATGGGTCCATTGATCTAACTTGCACTTCGCACAGTTCAGAGCTTCGTCGGTCAAATCCAGACACCCGCTCGCACGACTCACAGCAACTGCGCGCATCTGGCGATGGTTTCTTCAGGGATGTCACCGCTGTTTCCGACTGGAATATCTTCTGGGGTCAGAATAACGCCAACAATAGCGGCCTCGACGGCGCTTCGGTGAAAAAGGCGGCCGGCCTCCTTGGGTGGGGCTAGTCTCGTGGTCCGCATCGCGACACGAAGCGATATCCCGGCAATGCTGGTGATGCTGCGGAAGCACCACGCCGCGCATTCGTTCGAGTGGCCGTTTGATCGGGTCCGGTTATCGATCGTCTGCGCTCATGCCATCGAGGCGGAAGACTGGCTGGCATTGATCGGAGACGATGCGCTGTTGCTGGCCCGCTGGTTCGATTGTGAGTTCGGCTCCGGGCGGCACGCCATCGAGCGCGCGTTGTGGTCGGGACGCGGGCAGGGCCGGGCGCTGATTGCTGAATACGAACGATGGGCACTCGCCAACGGCTGCGTTGACGCCGCACTGTCCTGCATTGGCAAGCCTGACGTGTTTGCCCGCCTCTATGGGCGGCTCGGCTACCACGTCGCTGAAACGACCTTCGTAAAGACGCTGTAGCGTCAACGGAATTCCAAATGCCTCTTTTTTCCGCAATCGGTGCGGCGCTTTTTGGCGCCGGCACGTTTCTGGCTAGCGCGACTGCGTTTGTCTTGCAGATGGCGGCCGGCGTCGGGCTTAATCTTATCGCTGCGGCGATTAAGGGGAAGCCGAAGCAGGAACCGATCGGCATCCAAGGCACTCTGGCTGGAGGCGGTGATGTCCCGCGGTCGATCATCTTGGGTCGATACAATACCGCGGGTTCGCTGGTTTATCGAAACACCTACGGCAAGGTTGGCGACACACCGAATGCCTTCTATGTCGAGGTGCGGGCGCTCGCGGATTTTCCTGTCGGAAGCGAACTGGCTGAGGTGTGGGTTGATGGTGCCAAGGTCGACCTCACTTTCAATGGTTTTGAGTGGTCCGCAGAGCAATACGTCAAGAGGGGGACCAAGTGGGGCGACCTGCCGCATTTGTGGTTTCGATTCTACGATGGCACTCAGACGACCGCTGATGCCGCGCTTGTCAATCAGTTTGGCGGGTCTGCTCGGCCTTACGGCGCTGATCGGATCGGTCGGGGCGTGCCGTATGTCATCATCACGGCGTTGCGGGACGATCTCGAAAATGAGAACCCGCTGTTCAATGGATTCCCGCAGTGCAAATTTACGCTGAGCGGTGCCAAACTCTACGATCCGTCAAAAGATAGCACCGTTGGCGGTAGCGGATCTCATCGGTGGAGCAATCCGGCGACGTGGGGTGGCGATGGTGACAACCTTCCCGCCGTCCAGATTTACAACATCCTTCGTGGCATCACATGGAACGGAAAGTGGCTCTACGGTCTACAGAGCGCTAATCCCGCGATTCTGCCGCCGGCAAACTGGATCGCCGCCATTAACAAATGCCGGAAGTCCGTCAACGGGCCGAACGGTTTAGAACCGCAATATCGGTCAGGCATCCAGATTAATGTTAATGTGCCTCCAGCTGACGCGATCGAGGCGCTGCTTAAGGCATGTAACGGCCGCCTTTCGGAGACTGGCGGGGTCTACACGCTCCATGTTGGTGAACCGGACACGCCGGTTCTGTCATTTTCGGACGCCGATATTCTCTCGTCCGAGGAACAAGTCTACAACCCATTTCGCGGATTGGCCGACAGCGTCAATGGTGCCGTCGCGAAGTATCCCGAGCCGCTAGAAGGCTGGAACGTCAAGACGTCGCCTATCAGCCGGAATCCAGCGCAGGAAACGCGGGACGGTGGCCGGCAACTCATCGCGGACGTTGATCTCTCCACCTGCCCCTACACAGGTCAGGTGCAACGCCTGCTCAAGAGCGCAATTCTTGAAGCTCTGCGCGAGCGTCGCCACACCATCGTATTACCGCCATGGGCGCAATGCCTCGAACCGGGCGACGTTGTGTCGTGGACTAGCGCGCGCAATGGCTATGTGGACAAGTGGCTCCGCATCGACGGGATCGCCTACAAGGCCAACCTTGATGTGATGTTGCAACTGACGGAAGTCGATCCGTCAGATTACGACTGGAACCAGGACAGCGATTATATTCCGCCGTCGTTCTCCCCTATGGAGATTATCCGGCCGGCACCGCAACCGATTATTGCATGGTATGCGGAAGGCCAGGTCATCACGGATGGAGAGAACCGCGTTCGGCGGCCTGTTATCTATATGTCGTGGGATGGCAGCAAGTCCGACATCAGCGGCGTGTCGTTCGAGATATCGAAAACCGCCAGCGACGCCAACGTCATCTATCGCGGACGCACAGACGACGCGCAACGCGGCTCAGTGATCATTGGATCGCAAACCTTTATTCCGGGGGAAACGGTCTATGCCCGCGGGAGGTACATCCCATCATCGCCGCGCGCAACGGAATGGTCGGACTGGCTGACGGTTATTCTACCGGACATCAAGTGGAGCATCCTTGACTTCGACGAGTCTATTCGTAAGCAGGTCACAGAGATATTCGAGAGCGTCGTTGACGATCAGAATAAGCGAATTTCCCGTATCGCCGCTACTGTGCAGCAGGCGCTGTCTCGCACCGCAATAGATAAGAAGGAAGTGCGGACACAACTGTCTGCGCGGAGCGACAATGCGCTCGCGGAGATCGATCGGGTGGAGACGGTCGCAGTGACCGCCAACGAAGCTGTTGCGCACCTCGAAGAAACCGTTGGCGCAGAGTTTGATGGAGTTAAGGCGCAAGTCATCGAAACCTCGGAAGCGGTCGCCGATCTTGAGGACTACGCCGCTGCGTCATGGGGTGTCGTAATTGACGTGAATGGTGCCATCGCCGGGTACGTCAGGCTGAACGGTGATGATCAGTCAAGCACGTTCACGGTCAACGCCAACAACTTCCTCGTGACGTTTCCGGGGGCGGCTGGCGGCGCGCCGGTTCCCGTATTCACAATCTCAAACGTCAATGGAGTCGCCAAAATCGTCTGGCGTGGCGATATGATTGGCGATGGCTTCATTCTGGCGCGTCACATCAGCGTCGCGACTCTGAGTGCTATTTCGGCCAACATCGGAACAGTGACGGCCGGCACCATCCGCGGTCCCAACAATATGATGCGCGTCTTGCTTTCGGATGAGCGCTTTGAAATGTGGGACAGCACCTGATGCGGGGCAATTCCTGATGTCTCGGCGCATCATTATCGGCAAGATGCCCAACGGTAGCTATCGCTTTCGCGCGTCCCGGCCGGGTTATGATGCCCTGACGGCCGCGGATGACATGCGATACATCTCATTTGACAGCGCGTGGGATGACTTCGTCGATATCCATCTTGTCGGTAACGCGACAATGGACAGTAGCCATGCCGTTACGCGATTGCAGGTTAACTTTGCGGCCCTTGGTTATAAGCCATTCATCGAACTGCGACAGCGTAGCGGCACAACAACATGGGACAACTACATCACAATAAGGGATTTTGGCGGCAATCATAAACGCTGGTTGAGTGGATACGACTGCCAAATCAATACGTCAAATTTCAGAGTTTTGGCAGACTACACAAGCGCAATTCAGGAGCCGTCATTGCCGGATACAGAATACTACGCGCTCAGTTTTTCCTACGTGATTTACCGCTGTGGAATACCGGAATAGCATGAATGGCGCGACGATTTGTTTTGGGGAAGCGCTCGAACGGCGATACGGGAGTCTTCGTTTCGCGGGCGGGATACGATGCCTATACTGCGGCGGATAGCAATCTGATTCTAAGCGTCAATCGCCGCGTTAGTTCGTTGCTCCTGTTGGGATATGCGACCTCAAGCGGGACCGTGACACTTGGCGTCGGAGCCCGTCCTGTTGTTATCCTCTCTACAATTGCATCCGTGTTTAGTTCTACTGGTGGGTCGTGCAAACCTTCTCCCCTGTTCTTTGTAAAGACTGGTGGTAGCAACGTTCGTAGCGACGCATATGCCCGTGCGGTTGTTGCCAGCAATGGCGCGAACATGAGCATAACCACGTCGATCAAGGTTATGTACGAAGTCTATAACGAAGCGTGGAGTTGATGGCGTGGCTCGGCGCGTGCTGATCGGAAAGGACTATGCTTCGCCGTTTCGCGTTTCGATCGGCGGTCAAGACGCCAATCAGGCCGTGTTCAATCGCATTATATGGGACGCTAATCAAACGCCACTGAGGTTGTGGACAACGGGGCGCATTACCTCGATCGCGCCGCCTGAATTGGGCGCGGGAGGACTGGAAAAACAGGGGCCAGATACGTTCTCATTCCCATCGGGGATGCTTCCGGTCATCTTCGCCGCATACAAAATGACAAGCGGCGACGACACGTCGGTGAAATGTGCGCGCATTTCAGTCTACGACACAGGCGATCCGTTCTTCTATCGGCAAAGCGGAGCAGGGTTGGTTCTGGATAGTAGCGGAAAGATATTCGGCATTAACTTTTCCGAAAAGTACCAGATTTCCGGGAACCCCGCACCTATATGGGTCACGCCGCCGTCTATCAATGTCTATTACGCCGTTCTTCGAAACATAGGGTAGAAGATGCTGTTTATTTTGCCGGATGACGAGGGGCGCATTCGTCAGGCCAACAAGGTCAACAGTGATGTTGAAGCCTACGAAGAACGACTAAAGGAGACAAACGAACGCTACTATAAGTTCAAGCATCATAGTCTGATTTCGGATGAGCGATGGATGATCGTCAGCGATAGAGATCATCCATTGCGCCGCCGCCCCCGGATGCCCGTCCGAATCGACAAGACTGTCATTAAGGCCGGCGGCGTTGACTGTGCCGTGATCGTCGGAGCGCCGAAAGAAACTGAGTTCACGATCATCGGCGCTGGGGAGCACATCCAAAGCGGGGTTCTGCCGGATGGGGAACTGGAATTAGGAATTCCGTGCCCAATCACTTACGACGTGACGTTTCGCAAGTGGCCTTGGCAGGATTTCCGATTCCAAATTCAGGCTATCTAGGGGGCGAGCATATGGGAAGAATATCCATCGTCGCTGATCCGATGGTCGCATTTCGTAAGCGCACTATCGCGAACCTGAACCGTCTATTCGGCGTGTTTGACAGCGGCGCGGAACGCCGCGAGCGTGCGTGGGCCGACAAGCGGAAGCAGGCACAAAGCGCCTTGTCTGGTGGGGAGGTGGCGAGCGCGTTTGTCGGCGAGGCAGATTTGCGCAACATGACGGTGCGCGAGTTTGCAGAGTTTATCCTTGGCAAGGCAGATGTAAGCGATAGGTGGCGCGAGCGAGAGTTGCAGCGCCAGGAATATATGTTGCGCGTTGATCGCGCCACGTCGCGCGATGAACTTGATAGCATTGAGAGAGAGGCGCGGGAGCTCTATGGCCGATAATCGGGCCTGATTCCTTTCGCAGGACGCCGCATAGCGCGCGCCGATAATACCATCCACAGAACAGAAATGTATTCGCGCCGTTTCGGCGCGTGAGGGCGACTGTATGGCGATTCCGACCTATTCAACCGGTACCGTTTCCATTGATGCAAATGGTGCAGTAACTGTCTCTGGTGGAATCTGGGGTGGGCCGACAGTTAGCGTTGGGGACGCGATCTCGGTTGATGGCGGCAATGCGCTTTTAATCAGCGATGTCATCGATGCAACGCACGGCCAATTGGTTGGTTGGAACGGCGGGGCCGTCAGCAACAAGACTTATGTCGTTTACCAGAACTCATCACTACGTTTCGACGATGTGAGAATCGCGGAGGACGTCAGCAAGATCGTTGCCGCGTTTAATACGCAGGGCTTCTATCATTTTGTCCCGTCGTCAGCATCTGCTCCCGATCCGTCCTTGGGCGATGAAGGCGATTATGCGCTTCAACCCAGCACAGGAAAGATGTGGTTCAAGGAAGGCGGCGTTTGGGTTTATATCGGCGTCTACAAGGCGGTCTCGGTAAAGGGAGAATGGGATGCCAACGCTGACTATGTCGCCGGCGACGTTGTATCGCGTGGCGGTCGGCTGTGGCTAAGCGCCCAGGCAGGCAAGGGCCACCCGCCTGAGAGCAGCCCCGACTACTGGACGCTCTTTCTGGCGGGTGGCGACCGTTACGATGTTGTCAGCTTCGACACCGACCGACCGGCCTCCGGAG
>JBIQLW010000005.1:0-150394 GCA_044463945.1 Bradyrhizobiaceae bacterium
CCAACCTCGACAAGCGTGCGGCGATCGAGAAGGCGGCGCGGGTGCGGCTGCGGCCTATCCTGATGACCACCGCCGCCATGGTCACCGGCCTTTTGCCGCTGTTGACGGCGACCGGCGCGGGCGCGGCGAGCCGCTTCTCCATCGGCCTCGTGGTGGTGGCGGGCATGACCATCGGCACGCTGTTCACGCTGTTCGTGCTGCCGGCGGTCTACGTCGCCATCGCCACCGACCACCAGGCCGAACTGACGTCGAAGCGCACCCGCGAGATCAAGGCGTTCGAGTTGGGGCGGGCGTAGGGCTTGATGGCTGAGACCAGTCACTCAGCCGTTGCTTCTTGGAGCGAATGCGTAAACGGCGGCCGTCATGCCCGCGCAGGCGGGCATCCAGTATTCGCTGGCAGGTGTGAGGGAAATCCATTTCCAGTACGGATGACTGGATCGTCCGCCTTCGCGGACGATGACGCCTCATTTTCGGTCGGGCCTCTCAGGATGACGCTTCAGAATTACCGCGCGTCCGCCAGAATCATCGCCGAGGCTTTTGACGCGATCATCGCGGTCGGCGTGTTGGTGTTGCCCGAGGTGATGGTCGGCATCACCGAGGCATCGACCACGCGCAGATGGCCGACGCCGTAGAGCCGCAACCGCTCGTCCACTACCGCGGTCGGGTCGCTTGAAAGCCCCATCTTCGCGGTGCCGACCGGATGGAAGATGGTGGTGCCGATATCGCCGGCGGCCTTCGCCAGCGAGGCATCATCGTCACCGACCGCGGGCCCGGGCAGATATTCCTCCGGACGATAGCGTGACAGCGCCGGCTGCTTCATCAGCCGGCGGGTGACGCGAATGGCGTCCGCCGCCACCTGCCGGTCCTCGTCCGTCGCCAGATAGTTCGGCGCGATCATCGGCGCGGCGTCGGGTGCGGTCGTGCGCAGTCGGATGGTGCCGCGCGAGGTCGGTTGCAGGTTGCAGGCGCTCACCGTCACCGCCGGAAAGCGATGCAGCGGGTCGCCGAACTTCTCCAGCGACAGCGGCTGGACGTGAAACTGGATGTTGGCGCGCTCGCGCCCGGCGTCCGAGCGCGTGAAGATGCCAAGTTGCGACGGTGCCATGGTCATCGGACCGCGCCGCCGCAGAAAATACTCCGCGCCCATCAACCCGCGCCCGATCAGCGAGGCGTAGGTTTCGTTCAGTGTCTTGACGCCGGACACCCTGTAGATCGCGCGTTGCTGCAAGTGGTCCTGCAGGTTGTGGCCGACGCCCTGCCGGTCGGCGACGACGTCGATGCCAAGCGCACTGAGCCAGTCGGCGGGGCCGATGCCGGAGCGTTGCAGGATCGCGGGCGAGCCGACCGCGCCGGAGCACAGGATGATTTCGCCCTCGGTGCGCGCCTCGAAAACCTCGCCGCCGCGCGAGAAGCGCACGCCCACCGCGCGGCCGTTTTCGATCACCAGCCGGTCCACGAGCACGCCGGTTTCCAGCCGCAGGTTGGGCCGGTTCAGCGCCGGCCGGAGGAAGCCGCGCGCCGCCGACCAGCGCCGCCCGCGCTTCTGGTTGACGTGGAAGTAGCCGACGCCTTCGTTATTGTCGGTGTTGAAATCGTCGCTGCGGGGAATGTTCATCTCGATTGCCGCGTCGCGGATCGCGTCGAGAATGGTCCAGGTCAGGCGCTGCTGCTCGATGCGCCAGCCGCCGCCGGTGGCATGGTGTTCGCCCGCGCCGAGGAAATGATCCTCCAGCCGCTTGAACTCCGGCAGCACGTCGTCCCAGCCCCAGCCGGTCAGGCCGAGTTGCCGCCAGTGATCGTAATCCGCTGCCTGGCCGCGCATCGAGATCATGCCGTTGATCGCCGAGCAGCCGCCGATCACCTTGCCGCGCGGATAGTTCAGCGCGCGGCCGTTGAGGCCGGGCTCGGGCTCGGTCTTGAACAGCCAGTCGGCACGGGGATTGCCGATGGCGAACAGGTAGCCGACCGGAATGTGGAACCAGATCCAGTTGTCACGGCCGCCGGCTTCGAGCAGCAACACGCGGTGCCTGCCACTTTCGCTCAGGCGGTTGGCGGTGACGCAGCCCGCCGTCCCCGCGCCGACGACGATGTAGTCGAATTGGCCCTCGATCCGTTTCACCATGTCCCACCGCGTTTTCTTCCGCGCCGGGTTTTTTAAGGCCCCGGCTTGTCCTGAAGGATGCCATAGCGCCGCGAACAGGTCATGTACATTGGCCATGGGGTGGAATTTTCGCCCGTATTGGGCGGACCGCCCGGTCATGCTAGCCTTGCCGTTCGCGATTTGCCGTCCTACCCGCGTCTTCGAGGTCCAGTCATGCCCGTGATCGATCGTATCGCCGAATTGCAGCCGGATATCATGGGATGGCGGCGGCACCTGCATTCCCACCCCGAGCTGATGTACGACGTCCACGACACCGCGGCGTTTGTGGCCGAGCGTTTGCGCGAGTTCGGCTGCGACGAGGTGGTGACCGGCCTCGGGCGCACGGGCGTGGTCGGCGTCATCAAGGGTCGCAAGCCGGCCTCCGGCGATCTCAAGGTGATCGGGCTGCGCGCCGACATGGATGCGCTGCCGATCGCGGAGGAAACCAATCTGCCTTATGCGTCGAAGGTGCCGGGCAAGATGCACGCCTGCGGCCATGACGGCCACACCGCGATGCTGCTCGGGGCCGCGCGCTATCTGGCGGAGACGCGCGATTTCGCCGGCGAGGCGGTGGTGATCTTTCAGCCGGCGGAGGAGGGCGGCGCAGGCGCCGACGCCATGATCAAGGACGGCCTGATGGAGCGCTTCCGGATCGATCAGGTTTTCGGGATGCACAACGGGCCGGGCCTGCCGATCGGCGCGTTCGCGCTGCGACCGGGGCCGATCATGGCGTCGACCGACGCCATCGACATCCGCATCGAGGGCGTCGGCGGCCACGCCGCGCGGCCGCACAAGTGCATCGACAGCGTGCTGGTCGGCGCGCAACTCGTCACCGCGTTGCAGGCGATCGTGTCGCGCAGCGTCGATCCGCTGGAGGCGGCGGTGATTTCGGTATGCGAGTTCCATGCCGGCAACGCCCGCAACGTCATTCCGCAGAGCGCCGACTTGAAAGGCACCGTGCGCTCGCTGACGCCGGAGGTGCGCGATCTGGTCGAGCAGCGGGTGCGCGAGGTGGTTGCCGGCGTCGCCCGGCAGACCGGAGCGGAAATCGACCTCACTTACGAGCGCGGCTATCCGGTGGTGGTCAACCACCCCGCCCAGACCGAAATCGCGACGCGGATCGCCCGCGAGGTGGCTGGCGAGGCCAATGTCCATACCGTGCCGCCGATGATGGGCGCGGAGGATTTCGCCTATATGCTGGAGGCGCGGCCGGGCGCCTTCATCTTCGTCGGCAACGGCGACAGCGCCGGGTTGCACCACCCGGCCTACAACTTCAACGACGAGGCCATCGTCTACGGGACCTCGTACTGGGTGAAGCTGGTCGAGCACACGCTGGCGGCCTGACGCCGGCTGCCTGCGTCCCGCCTCCGTCGTTTATGCGAAAGCGTGCGGCGTCAGGAACAAGTCTCCCGAGGTGACGTTGAAGGGCGGGATGGCTCCGCCATCCCATCTCCCTCATGTCATGGAGCCAGCGATGACCGCGAAGGACAAGGACCTCAACGATCTGTTCCTCGACACCCTCAAGGATATCTATTTCGCCGAGAAGCACATTCTGAAAGCGCTGCCGAAGATGGCGAAGGCCGCCCGGTCCGACAAGTTGCGGGCCGCGTTCGAGAAGCATTACGACGAAACCGAAAGCCAGGTCGAACGGCTCGAACAGGTCTTCGAACTGCTCGGGAAGCCTGCCCGCGGCAAGACCTGCGATGCGATCGTCGGCATTCTCGAGGAAGGCAAGGAAATCATGGACGAGTACAAGGGCTGCGAGGCCCTTGACGCCGGTCTGCTCGCCGCGGCGCAGGCGGTCGAGCACTACGAGATTTCCCGCTACGGAACCCTGAAGCAATGGGCGACGCAACTCGGCATGAAGGATGCCGTGCGGCTGCTCGACGAAACGCTCCAGCAAGAGAAGAAGACCGATATGGCGCTGACCTCGCTTGCCGAGTCGTCAGTGAATCTTGCCGCGGCGGCCTGAAGCAGGATGGGTTAAGGTTTGCGCGACGGCGTCATCCCGAGGTGCGACGCGCGTAAAGGCGGAGCCTTGAAGCGTCATCCCGGGAGCCTGATTCAAAATGCGGCGTCATCGTCCGTGAAGGCGGACGATCCAGTAACCCTTTGAACTTCGGGAATACTGGATGCCCGCCTTCGCGGGCATGACGCCTCATTTTTGGCCGCGCTCGTACTCCAGAATTCGACCGGAAACGAGGCGTCATCATCCGCGCAGGCGGATGATCCAGTAATCCGCGTGAACGCAGGGAAATTTGATCCTATGCGGAATACTGGATACTCCGCCTTCGCGGAGTATGACGGCTTTCGTGTCGTGCCTCTCTACAAAAATTTGCCTGTCGGACCCGGAGGTGACGACGTCTGTCCTCTCACGCCGCGTCCGCGTGTTTGCGGAGCCGTGCCGCTGCGACCTTGAGGTCGACGACGAAGCGCCCGTATTCGCGCGCCTTGGCGTCGGCGTCCGGCAGCCGCAGCAGATAGGACGGATGCACCGTCACGATCGCCTGCGCGCCGTCGTCGAGGTCGATGAGGCGGCCGCGCGTCTTGTTGATCGGCGTGATCTTGCCGAGCACGCCTTGCGCCGCGGTCGCGCCCATCGCCACCACCAGCACCGGCTTCACCGTTGCCCGCTCGCGCTCGTACCATGGCCGGCACGCCCTGATCTCGGCGGTGTTCGGTTTCTGGTGCAGGCGGAACTTGCCGCGCGGCACGAATTTGAAATGCTTCACCGCATTGGTGACGTACACCAATCTGCGATCGATGCCGGCGTCTTTCAGCGCGCGGTCCAGCATCTGCCCGGCGGGGCCGACAAACGGCTTGCCGGCAAGGTCTTCCTTGTCGCCCGGCTGTTCGCCCACCAGCATCAGCGGCGCGGGGGCGGGGCCTTCGCCGAACACCGTCTGCGTCGCGTCCTTCCAGAGCGGGCAGGCGCGGCATTGCGCGGCCGCCGCGCGCAGGGTGGACAGGCTGTCGGCGGGCGCATCGGGCGGTTTCGGTTTCATCACGCTCTCGTTTCGCCGCTGCGGTTTCGCGGGCGCGGTCGCGTCCGCCGCGATCATATCGCGGCTGCGGTGGGCGGCCCCGGCGATCAGGGGTTTAATCAACCGCGCCTCGGGAAGGTTCCGCCAGTAGCGTTGCGGCATCTCGGCTTTCATTGCCGCCACCTTGAGCCGGGCCGGGTTGAAGATGCTGGCGTAATACGCGCGCCAGATATCCTCCATGCGATCCTCGGACGGCGCGGCGCGTTTATCCGTGCCCGGCGTGAAGGTAACCGCCGCGCCGTCCCAGTGCGCGCAGCGCTCCGGCGTCAGGATCGACCACCGCATGTCGGCGAAGCGGCGCGCGAAGAACGGCGCGGCCGCCTCGACGATATAGTGCGCCGGCTCGAACCACGCGACGAAGCGGTTATCGGGCGCGCCGCCGACCTCGCGGAAGCGGACGAAGGCTTCCATCTTGTGCTTGTCGTGGTGGATCGCCTTCGCCATGCGTTGGACGCGGATGACGTCGGCGTCGGTGGCGACGCGCATCAGTTCGGGATGATGCCGCAGCCGCCACAGCAGGCGGTAGAGCAGGCCGAAGCGCTCGGGATCGCGATGCAGGAGCGCGGTACGCGCAAGTTCGATGAACGCGGCCGGGACGTTGAAACCGCCGCCCGCCGCGGCCGGCAGCGGAGCGGGAGGGGCCGAGGCGAACAGGTCGGCGTCGCGGCTTTCGACCTGCCATGTCACGTCGTCGGGCGCGATACCCTGCGCGGCGAGCGCGCGGGCGGCGGCGCGCCAGCCGTCGAAATCGGTTTCGCTGGCGAGCATGACGCGCGGCATCGCTACAATCCCAGTTGAAGCTGCGCGGGCTTGGTGAAGCGTTCGATCAGCCGTGCGGCGTCGATCTGGCGCGGCGGCGGGTGATGGTCCGGCAGCAGGATGAAGGGCAGCGCCTTACGTCGCGGAATGTTGAGGCGCGCGAGGTCGGCGGCGCGAATGGTCGCGTGCCGCCGCGTGGCGATGATGCGCTCGACCGCGGTGCGGCCGAACCCCGGCACCCGCAACAGGTCCTCGCGCGCTGCACGGTTGACGTCGAGCGGGAAGCGGTCGCGGTGGCGCAGCGCCCAGGCGAGCTTCGGGTCGATCTCCAGCGCCAGCATCGGATCGTCGTCATCGATAATATCATCGACGGCGAAGCCGTAGAACCGCAGCAGCCAGTCGGCCTGGTAGAGCCGATGCTCGCGCATCAGGGGCGGCGCTTGCAGCGGCAGCTTGCGGCTGGCGTCGGGGATCGGGCTGAAGGCGGAGTAATAGACCCGCTTCAGCCGGTAGGAGCCGTAGAGATTGGCGCTGGCCGAAAGGATGGTCCGGTCCGAGGCGGCGTCCGCGCCGACGATCATCTGCGTGCTCTGGCCGGCGGGCGAAAAGCGCGGCGCTTTCGCCTCGCGGCTTTCGTCGAGCTTGAGCCGCAGCCGGCCCATGGTGCGGCGGATGGCACGGACGTCCTTTTCCGGCGCGAGTTTGGCGAGGCTCGTGTCCTGCGGCAGTTCGATGTTGATCGACAGGCGGTCGGCATATCTGCCGGCCTCGCCGATCAGCGCCTCGTCGGCCTCGGGGATGGTCTTGAGGTGGATGTAGCCGCGGAAGCGGTGTTCCTCGCGCAAGGTGCGCGCCACACGCACCACCTGCTCCATGGTGTAGTCGGGGCTGCGGATGATGCCGGACGACAGGAACAGCCCCTCGATGTAATTGCGGCGATAGAAATCGAGCGTCAGTTGCACCACTTCGCTGACCGTGAAGCGGGCGCGCGGCACGTTGCTGGAGGCGCGGTTGACGCAATAGAGGCAGTCGTAGTTGCAGGCGTTGGTCAGCAGGACCTTCAGCAGCGAGATGCAGCGCCCGTCCGGCGCGTAGGAATGGCAGATGCCCATGCCGGGCGCGGTGGAGCCCAGCCCCTTGCCGTCGCGGCTGTCACGTGCCGGGGCGCCGCTGGAGGCGCAGGAGGCGTCGTATTTCGCCGCATCGGCCAGGATTTTCAGTTTGCGCTCCACGTCCATGAGGTCGATCTCGTTGATAACGCTTGTGAAAACTTTTGATTAGCGGAGTCGGTTGACTCATTTCCATTGGCGGGTGTTTACTAGAACATAACATGAACATCGTAGCCCGTGTTTTGGTGCCCCGCAACGGGTTTCCGGTCACCGGCCGAGGTTCGCGGATTTTTTGAAAGCCATCGGTTGAGGGAGCGGCGCATGGAGCGCGCGCGCATCAATACGTTCGTGCGTCTGCGCGAGCACATCGAACGGCTGGAAGGCAACTTCGCCCGGCTCAGTGGCAAGGAAGGCCCGCCGCGCGCGGCGCTCGGCCATCCGGAGGTGGATGCGGTGCTGCAAGGCGGCTTGCCGCGCGGCGCGGTCCATGAGGTATTCGCCGGTGGCGGGCAGGCGGCGGCCGCCACCGGCTTCGTCGCCGCGCTGGCGTGGCGGGTGGCGGTGCGGCGGCCGCTCCTGTGGGTGCGGCAGGATTTTTCCGAGCGCGAGAACGGCCAACTGGCGATGAGCGGCTGGCGCGAACTCGGCCTCGATCCGCGCGTCGTGGTGACGGTGCACGCGCCCGACACCGAAGCGGTGTTGCAGATCGCGGCGGACGCGTTGGCCTGCGATGCGCTCGGCACGGTGGTCGCCGAGATCTGGGGCGAGAGTCGCCATTGCGACATGGTCTCAAGCCGCCGGCTGACGCTGGCGGCGCGCGGCGCCGGCGTCACCGGCCTGATGCTGCGGATCGCGGCCGCGCCCGCGCCCAGCACGGCGGAGACGCGCTGGGTGGTGCGCGCGGCGCGCTCGCCGCCGCGCGCGTCGTGGCAGGCACGGGGCGCGCAGATTCGGGATGCGCAGATTTGGGGCGCGCCGGTGTTCGACGCGCAACTGGTTCGCAACCGTCATGGCCGGACCGGCCAATGGATCATGGAATGGAATTGTGATGAGTGCCTTTTCCGTGACGCCGCGCTCCGTGACGCGCCGGCGCATCCTCGGTCTGTGGCTGCCGCGCCTGCCGACCGACCGCATCAAACGACAGTTGTCGCGCACAAGAGCGTTTTCGAGCGAGGTGGATACCGGTTCGCGTGAAGAAAACGCGTCAAAACAAGAAGCTGGAGCCCCATTCCGATTCTATCGGAACGGAAATGGCTCCAGCGGCGCACCGGCTGACGGCGCGCCTTGCATCGTCGTCGCCAAGGATCACAACGCGGTGGTGGTGGCGGCGCTCGACGATGCCGCGGCGCGGCTCGGCCTTGAACCCGGCACGACGCTGGCGAGCGCGCGGGCGGTGTGTCCGGACATCGCGGTGTTCGAGGCCGACGACGCGGCCGACGCGGCGGCGCTGGAAGCGGTCGCCGACTGGTGCGACCGCTTCACGCCGCTGGTGGCGCTCGATCCGCCGCACGGCCTCTCGCTCGACATCAGCGGCTGCGCGCACCTGTTCGGCGGCGAGGCCGCCATGCTGGAGACGATCTGCCGCGCCTTGCGGCGGCAGGGTTTCGTGGTCAGCGCAGGCGTCGCCGGCACCGCGACTTGCGCGCGGGCGCTGACGCGCCATCGCTCCGGCTGCATCGTGCCGGAGGGCGGGGAGGCCGCCGCCGTCGCAACGCTGCCGGTGTTCACGCTCGGTGCCGACGACGCGATCACGCGCGGCCTGCGCCGCGCCGGGCTCAAGACCATCGGCGACGTCGCCGCGCGCGGCCGTCACGAGATCGCCGCGCGGTTCGGCGCGGATTTCGTGGCATTGCTGGAACAGGCGCTGGGCCAGCGCGACGCGCCGATCTCGCCGCGCAAAGTCCTGCCGGACTACATCGCCGAGCGGCGCTTCGCCGATCCGGTCGCGACCGATACCGCGATCGCGGCGACGCTCTCGACCCTGGCGCGCACGCTGACCGAGAGCATGGGCCGCGACGGCAAGGGCGCGCGACGGCTGGAAGCCGCCTTTTTCCGCACCGACGGCGCGGTGCGGACCATCGGCATCGACACCGGGCTTGCGGTGACGCGGGTCGATATCGTCGATCGCCTGTTCCGTGAACGGCTCGACGCGCTGGCCGATCCGCTCGATCCCGGCTTCGGCTTCGACCTGATCCGGCTCGCGGCGAGCCGCACCGACGACGTGGTGCAGGCGCAGCGCGACCTCGACCCGCACGTCCACGACAGCGACGCGGTGGCGGCGCTGATCGACCGCCTCGCGGCGCGGATCGGCGGCCATCGCATCGTCGTGCATCTGCCGCAGGACACGCACATTCCTGAGCGCGCCATGCGGGCGGTACCGGCGCAGCGGCATCTCGCCACGGCGGCGGTCGCGGCATGGCCGGCGCGTGTCGCCGGCGAGCCGCCGCTGCGGCCGCTGCGCCTGTTCGCACCGCCGGAATCGATCGAGGTGACGGCGGATTTCCCGCACGGCCCACCGGCGGCGTTCCGCTGGCGGCGCGGTTTCCATCGCATCGCGCTGGTCGAGGGGCCTGAGCGCATCGCTGCGGAATGGTGGCGGTCGGAGCGCTCGCAACATCCGGTGTCGCCCGAGCCGGTGGATGACGATTTCGCGCGACTGCATCCGCCGCAGGGCGAGATCGCGGCGAAGCGGATCGATCCCGCCATGCTGACGCGTGATTATTTTCGCGCGGAGGACTGCGACGGCGCGCGCTTCTGGCTCTACCGCGAAGGCGTCCACGAGCGCGAGGTCACGACCTTCCGCTGGTTCCTGCACGGGCTGTTCGCATGACGACCGCTTATGCCGAAATCGGAATCACCACCAATTTCTCGTTCCTGCACGGCGCGTCGCACCCGCAGGACTACGTGCATCAGGCGAGCGAATTGCGACTCCCGGCCATCGGCATCGCCGACCGCAACACGCTGGCCGGCGTGGTGCGCGCCTTCAGCGAACTGACCAATGACGAGATCAGGCATAAGCCGAGGCTGGTGATTGGCGCGCGGCTGGTGTTCATCGACGGCACGCCCGATATCCTTGTCTATCCGCGCGATCGAGACGCCTATGGCCGCTTGTGCCGGTTGCTGACGCGCGGCAAGCGCGCCGCCGACAAGGGCGATTGCCGCCTCACGTGCGACGATCTTGTGGAGTTTTCCGAAGGCCAGTTGCTGGTGATGGCGCTGCCGCATCGCTTCGAGACGGTGGCCGCCCTCGACACGCTGGACCGCTTGCGTAAGGGGGGCGACGGCGATGTCTGGCTCGCGGCGAGCCTGCTCTATCGCGGCGACGATGCGCGCAGGCTGGCACGCCTGCAACGCATCGCAACGACGGCGGGCGCGCCGCTGCTGGCGACCAACGAGGTGCTGTATCATCACCCCGAACGCCGCGCCTTACAGGACATCCTGACCTGCATCCGCGAGAAAACCACCCTCGACAAGGCGGGCCGAAAACTGGAGGCCAATGCCGAGCGGCATCTCAAACCGGCGGCGGAGATGGCACGGCTGTTCCGCGCGGCGCCGGAAGCGATCACTGAGACCATGCGCTTCGTCGATCGCATTGCCTTCTCGCTCGATCAACTCAAATACAGCTATCCCGACGAGCCGGTGCCGCCCGGCAAGACCGCGCAGCGCCATCTGGAAGACCTGACATGGGCCGGCGCGCACCGGCATTTCCCGGTCCGCATCCCGCCGAAGACACGGAAGACCTTGCACAAGGAGTTACGGCTGATCCGCAAGCTGCGCTACGCGCATTACTTCCTCACCGTCCACGACATCGTGCGATGGGCAAGGGGCCAGAACATCCTGTGCCAGGGGCGCGGCTCGGCCGCCAATTCCGCGGTGTGCTACGTGCTCGGCATCACTTCGGTCAATCCGGCGGAAATCGATCTGCTGTTCGAGCGCTTCATCTCCAAGGAGCGGCTGGAGCCGCCCGACATCGACGTCGATTTCGAGCACACCCGTCGCGAGGAGGTGATGCAATATGTCTATCGCCGCTACGGCCGCGATCGCGCCGCGATCATCGCCACCGTCATTCATTACCGGCCGCGCAGCGCCATACGCGATGTCGGCAAGGTGCTGGGACTGACCGAGGACGTTACTGCCGCGCTGGCCGATACCGTGTGGGGCCACCATGGCGACGGCCTCGACGGCAAGCAGGTGCGGCAGGCCGGGCTCGATCCCGGCAACCCGACGGTGGCGCGCGCGGTCGGGTTCGCGACGCAACTGATCGGCTTTCCGCGCCATCTGTCGCAGCACGTCGGCGGCTATGTGCTGACCCAGGACCGGCTCGACACCTATGTGCCGATCGGCAACGCCGCGATGGACAACCGCACCTTCATCGAATGGGACAAGGACGACGTCGATGCGCTGCGGATGATGAAGGTCGATGTGCTGGCGCTGGGGATGCTGACCTGCATCCGCAAGTGCTTCGACCTTATCGCGCAACACAAGGGCGAGCGGTGGGAGCTTGCCAGCGTTCCGCGCCGGCGGCCCGAGGTTTACGACATGCTGTGCGAAGGCGAATCCCTCGGCGTGTTCCAGGTCGAGAGCCGAGCGCAGATGAACATGCTGCCGCGCCTGAAGCCGCGCGAGTTCTACGATCTCGTCATCGAGGTCGCCATTGTGCGGCCGGGGCCGATCCAGGGCGACATGGTTCACCCTTATTTGCGGCGGCGGAAGATGCGGCCCGAGGATATCGAATATCCTTATCCGAAGGGCGGCAACAGGGATGAGTTGCGGGCCATCCTGAAGCGCACGCTCGGCGTGCCGCTATTTCAGGAGCAGGCGATGCGCATCGCCATCGAGGCGGCGAAGTTCACGCCGGAGGAAGCCAACGGCCTGCGCCGCGCCATGGCGACCTTCCGTCACAACGGGACCATTCACACGTTCGAGGAGAAGATGGTCGGCAGCATGGTCGAGCGCGGCTACGATCGGGTGTTTGCGGAAAACTGCTTCAACCAGATCAAGGGATTTGGCGAATACGGCTTTCCGGAAAGCCACGCCGCCGCCTTCGCGCAGCTTGTCTATGTCTCGTCGTGGCTGAAGCGCTTTCATCCGGATGCGTTCTGTTGCGGGCTGCTCAATTCGCAGCCGATGGGATTCTACGCGCCGGCGCAGATCGTCGGCGACGCGCGCAAGAACGGCGTGACGGTGTGGCCGGTCGATGTGTCGCACAGCTTCAGTCAGAACACGCTGGAGGAACGATGCGGCGCGCACCACGCGGTTCGCCTCGGCTTCCGCCAGATCGACGGGTTCAAATGGGTCGATCCGGATGAGGAGCGGATCAAGCGGCAGACGAGTGATGACACGTTGTTTGATGATGTGTTGTTCCCTCCCCCCTTGTGGGGGAGGGTCAGGGAGGAGGGTATCGCAGGCACTGAGCCTGAAACTCACCCCCCTCTCCACCTCTCCCCCACAAGGGGGGAGAGAGCAGGCCGCGCGCGGATCGAGGCTCCGTTAAACGCGACATGTGAACAATCAGATTCATCGCCGATGAATGACGACGATTGGGGCGCGCGCATCGTCGCCGCGCGCGAACGGCGGCGGTTTGCCTCATTGGAGGATTTCGCGCGCGCGACGCGGCTGCCGAAACGCGCGCTGGTGCTGTTGGCGGACGCCGATGCGTTCCGCTCGCTCGGGCTCGACCGCCGCGCCGCGCTGTGGGCGGTGCGCCGCCTGCCGGACGACGAGCCGCTGCCGCTGTTTCAGGCGGCGCTGGCGCGCGAGCACCCGGACGAGGGCGCGCCGCCGCTGCCGGAGATGCCGTTGCCGGAGCAGGTGGTGGCGGATTATCAGACCGTGCGGCTGTCGCTGAAAGGTCATCCCATGCAGTTTCTGCGCGAAGGATTGGCGGCGGAAGGCGTCGTGACCTGTGGCGAAACCGCCAACGCACGCAACGGCCGTCGCGTCCGCTGCGCCGGCGTGGTGCTGGTGCGGCAGCGGCCGGGCAGCGCCAAGGGCGTGGTGTTCATGACGCTGGAGGACGAAACCGGCATCGCCAACATCGTGGTGTGGCCGCAGGTGATGGCGCAATTTCGCAAGGAGGTGATGGGCGCGCGGCTGGTGCTGGTCGAAGGCCGCATCCAGAGCAGCCCCGAGAAGGTTGTGCATCTTGTCGCCGATCGCCTGATCGATCGCTCATACGATCTGATCGGGCTCGCCAACGACGCGCTGGTGCAAAAGCGCGTCCTGCCCGGCGGGGCCGTTGCAGTCGAGCCGCTCAACGACGACCGCCGCGATCATCTCGACAGTCCGGCGCAACGGCCGCGCCATCCGCGCAACGTCCGCATCCTGCCGCGCTCGCGCGATTTCCATTGAGGACCCGAGCTGACTGGGAATTTGCCTTTATCCGGTAGATACGCAGCACCAAAATCGTCATGCTCCGCGAAGGCGGAGCATCCAGTATTCCGTATCGAATCGGATTCCTCTCGCCCCTGCCGGCAGTACTGGATCCTCCGCCTTCGCGGACGATGACGCCTCGTTTTCGGGCAGGCTTCGAGGTGCGAGCGACGTATCCGCGAGCCCTGAAGTATCGTCGCCCAAAAACGCCCGTGTCCCGGATGCGATGCGGTGCAAGCGTGAGCGCCGTGCCGCTTCGCTGATCCGGGACCGTCGTGGGTGACGCCGTTTGATACGGTCCTGGTTCAGCGGCGCGGCGTTGCACGCCGCACCGCGCCCGGGACACGGCAATCCATCCCCCTTACTTTTATCCCTCCCCCGCTTGCGGGGGAGGGTAGGGTGGGGCGGCGATGCGCGACTTTGCGCCCCGCAAGAGCTTCGGCCCCGCAGGCCGATCAAGTCCGCACAGGACGATGAACCGTTCCCGTCCCGTCAAAAACGGAAACGCCCTACCTGTTCTTGTTGTTCGGCTTGCGCTTCTCGATGAAGGCGGCCATGCCCTCGGCGCGGTCTTCCAGCGCGAAGGTCGAGCGGAACAGGTCGCGCTCGACGTTCATGCCCTCGGCCAGTGTCGTCTCGAACGCGCGGTTGACCGCGCGCTTGGCGATCTCGGCCGCGGGGCGCGACATCGAGGCGATCTTCTCGGCGGCGGTGAGCGCCTCGTCCATCAGCTTGTCGGCGGGCACGATGCGGCTGACCAGCCCTGAGCGCTCGGCTTCGTTGACATCCATCATCCGCCCGGTGAGGCAGAGGTCCATCGCCTTGGCCTTGCCGACGGCGCGGGTGAGGCGTTGGGTGCCGCCGATGCCGGGAATAGTGCCGAGCGTGATTTCCGGCTGGCCGAACTTGGCGGTGTCGGCGGCGATGATGAAGTCGCACATCATTGCCAGTTCGCAGCCGCCGCCGAGCGCGTAGCCCGCCACCGCCGCGATGGTCGGCTTGCGACAGGTGGCGACGCGGTCGCCGCGGATCTGCGTAAAGTCCTCATTGAACATGTCGATGAAGCCCTTCGGCTGCATCTCCTTGATGTCGGCGCCGGCGGCGAAGGCTTTCTCGTTGCCGGTGATGACGATGCAGCCGATGGCGTCGTCGGCCTCGAAGGCGTCGATCGCGGCGGCGATCTCCCGGAACACGCCGAACGACAGCGCGTTCAGCATCTTCGGCCGGTTCAGGCGAAGAAGGCCGACTGCGCCTTTTGTCTCGACGATGATGTGTTCGAACGTGCTCATGATCCACCCTGTCTTGTGCGGCTATATCTTTTCACGGTGACGCCCGGTCGCGGGCGCGGGCAATTTGCCCGCAGTCAGCCCACGCCGCAAGAGCGGCGGCAACGGCGAAAATGCACAAGCGAGGATGAAAAAATGCCGCGCCGTGAACGGGCGCGGCACCGATCTAGGGTTCAGGCGAACAGCATCCGCGCCGCCGAGGCCAGCGTCAGCAATCCGCCGAAGGCGATGAAGATCTTGCCGACAAAGGACGCCTGCGCCCAGCTTGAAGCGTCGCCGGTGGCGGCGGATGCTGCCTGTCCGGTGGTGACCGAAGCTGCCGGATCGACCGTCGCCAGCGCCAGCGTCGGCGCGGGGGCAGGGGCGGCGGTGCCGGCCGCCGCGGTCGCGGCGCGGTCCACTTCGTTCAGTTCATCGGAGGCGACGACCTCGGTCCCGGTCTGGCCGGGCGCCGCCGGAGCGGCGGCCTCGGCGGTCGGCGCCGGCGCGGCGGAAGTGTCGGCCGGCATCGGTTGTGTTGCCGACGGCGGGGCCATCGTCGCGGGCATTCCCGTGGTCGCGGGATTGGGGTCGGGCCATTGCGCGCGGGCGTCGGCGACCGAGGCCGGTAGCGGCGTCGCGGCAGCAGCCGCAGCGCTCTTGCCGGAAGCCGCCGTGCTGTCGGTCTTGTCGGCATCGGCGGCGCGGGAGTCGGCGGCGGCCTCCCTGGCCTTGCTCTCCCTTTCCGCCGCAGCCTTGGCGGCGACACTGCGGGCGCGCCGGTGGGATCGCGACGTGCTGTGGCGGCGGCTGTGGCGCGACGCCTTGCGATATCTGTTGAGCACGATCGGCTTGCCGGCATCGGCGGTCGCCGGTTGCTCGGCGGCCGGTGCCGGCGCGGGCTTGACCCCGAACAGTTGTTGCAGCGCATTGGGCTGCTGCGCCGGCTGCGCGGCGGTCGTCGCCGCGGCACCGGTGGCCTCCTGAGCGTGCAGCGGCCCGATGCACCCGATCCCGATTGTCGCTGCGACCATCAACGCCAAGCGCCCGCTGGCCTTGATTTGCATGGCAGTCTCCCCGTTATTTGGATTGGCCCGCCCCGATGCGCACAAAGCGCTCCCGCGTGACCATACCGGGGCGAAACAGGGGAATCTTTCGACACAATCCGCGGTCGCCGCCGGGTTCGTCCGGCGTGCGGTCCGCCTCTACCTGCGGATTCTCACGATTCCGTGATGACGGGCGCGGCCGGGGCGGCGCTCAGGGCCCGGGTTTCGGCGCGGCGGATTGCTGCATCTTATGGAAGCGGAGCACCTGCTGGGCGGTCGAAAGGCGGAGCCGCTCGTAGGTCAGGCGGGTGTCCTCGATGTCGGTCGTCGAGATGTTGGCGAGCCGGTCGCGCATCGCGATGATGAGCTGCACGGTCGGCCACGATAACTCGCACACTTTGGCGAGGATCAGGATGCCCTCGGTGCGAGCATCGGCCATCATGGTTTCGGCGAGCGACACCGGCACCTTGGCGAGGCAGGCCAGCGCCGCGTTGGTTTCGTCGAACTTGCCGGCGGCGGCGAACTTCGAGATCTCCGTTTCGTCGAGGCGGCCGTCGTCATGGAGCAGCTTGACCAGTCCGTGCGCCACGTCGGTGGCGGCGGCGATGGCTTCGGGCGCTTCGCACGCCTGCCGGCTGACCGCGGTCATCACCTCGGCGATATCGGCCGCGCGGTCCGGATGGGCTTCGGCCAGCCGTGCCCGCACCGAGGCCGACGCTCTGGCGACCAGCTTGAGGAAGTGGTGTCGCGGGATCGACGGCCGCGAC
Organism: Bradyrhizobiaceae bacterium; assembly: GCA_044463945.1. GTDB lineage: Bacteria > Pseudomonadota > Alphaproteobacteria > Rhizobiales > Xanthobacteraceae > 62-47. The sequence continues at coordinate 16,503 of JBIQLW010000005.1, forward strand.
CCGAAGCAGACCGCGATGCTCTCGTCGCGCTCGGCATGGGCCAGCATCCCGCGATAGCCGTTCTCGGAGAACGTCGCGCCGGCGTTGCGCGCGGTGCTGCGGATCACCTCGTCGTCGCCGCGCGCGATCAGCACGTCGGTCACCGCACCGCTGAGGGTGCGGCGGCCGGAGATCGCCAGCAGGTGGGCCTGGCTCTTGGTGCGGGCGTTCTCGACCAGCATGTCGTCGGTCAGCCGCTCCGACTGCGTCAGCATGGGGGCCGCGACCTCGATCAGGTCGTCGAACGCCAGCGTCCGGGCAGTCTGCGGCGGCGCCTTGGCGACCGGCGCCAGCCGGGTCGAGAGCATGACCTTGGCGGATGTCTCGATATGCCGCATCAGGCAGCGGAAGACATCGTCGAACAACCCGATCTGCTCGTCGGAATAGTCGTCCGCCGCATGGAGAAACAGGTCGGTGACGCGGCGCAACGTCTCGACCCGCCGGGCGACCGTGCCGTGCGCCAGCGCGGCTTGCAGTTCATCCAGCAGATTGGCCTTGGGGGCTGACGTAAGACTCATGCGGGGCTCTATCCTGGAGCGGCTTTTTGCGTGAACGGCGGCGGGTTCTGCGCCTCCGGTGAAATGCGTCGCTTGAATTAAATTCAGGCGCACGCGACCTGATTGCGTCCGGCCTCCTTGGCGGCGTAAAGGGCTTCGTCGGCGCGCGCGAGCAGCGCGTCGGGCGTTTCAGTGGGCCGGAGTTCGGCGATCCCGGCCGAAATGGTCACCGCCATTCCGGTTGAGAACGCGCTCCAGTCGAGATCGGCCACGATCAGCCGCAGCCGGTCGAGCATGGCTGCGGCGGCGTCCGCCGCCGTGTCCGGCATGAGGAGCAGAAATTCCTCGCCGCCGTAGCGGCCGAAGCGGTCGATGCCGCGGATATTGGCGAACATGGTGATGGCGAAGGTGCGCAGCACTTCGTCGCCGATCGGATGGCCGTGGGTATCGTTGATGCGCTTGAACCAGTCGATGTCGATCAGCGCCACCGAGCAGCGGGTGTTGCCGCGCCGCGCGCGGGCCACCTCGTCGTCGAGCATCCGCATGATGCGGCGGCGGTTGAACGCGCCGGTGAGTTCGTCAAGCTCCGCCAGTTCCTCGATGCGCCGGTAGGCTTCCTTGAGCTGGACGCTCTTGTTGTAGAGCGATTGCCGCAGCGCGTTGCTGAAGATGCCGACGAACATGCAGCGTCCGATGGTCAGCGCGAAGGCCAGCATGCTGGCGATGCGCTCGGTCAGGGTATCGTGGGGCAGCGAGATGGCGCTGCCGGTGCCGAGGAACAGCACCATCAGGCCGACGGCCATGGCGGTCCACACCAGCGCGGTTTCGCGCGCGGAGGCGCGCAGCGAACTGAAGCCGAACACGGTGAACAGGTTGCACAGGAACAGGAAGCCGGCCCCGGGCGCGAGTGCGGTGAACAGCAACATGATCGAGAGCCCGACCATGGCCTGCGGCATCGCCAGATAGGGGTCGCGGAAGCGCCGGTTGAGGCGGCTTTCGTAGAGAAGTCCGAAACCGACGGCCGTGCCGATCCCACAAGCCAGGTAAGCCGGGATAATCATGAACGGCACCGTGCCGGCGCCGGCATAGATGGTCAGGATAAGGGCATCGATGACGTAGCTGATGCAGATGTAGCCGAGGATCTGGCGATTGATCCGGATCCGGTGGCGGCGCGAGCCGAGCGCCGACTGTCTCTCCGTCCCCGTCGGAAGGGTGGGAAAGAGACTCGACAATGTCGTCGCGGCGCTCTGCATGGTCGGTCCGTCAGATTATGAATTGCCGGTTAAGCCCGAAAATCGAACTCTACGGGAAAAAGCCTTTAGGTTTGGTATCTTCGGGCCGCCGTTTGACGCCGCTTCGAGGTCTTCGGGCGGCTTCGCCGCGGGCTTTTCCCGTCTCCAGCCGGGGCGCGAGGCGGGATCGGGCCGGCCGACTTGCGTCCGTTCACGGATTCGGGGCAATTTGCCCCCGTTGCGCCGGGCAACATCGGTCAAATTCGACAAGATTTGTCCTGACCGCCCTCGAACCTTCCTTCGGCTCAGGCCGACCCATACTGCGAGATGGCGATTTGAGTCCGACGACGGAGACGACCGACGAAGCCTTGATTGCCCGGATCGCGCAAGGCGACAAGACGGCCATGCAGGTACTGTATGGCCGCCACCATGTCCGGGTCTTCCGCTTCGGGCTGCGCCTGGTGCGGAACCAGCAGCTTGCCGAGGATCTTATCAGCGAGGTCTTTCTCGACGTCTGGCGGCAGGCCGGGCGGTTCGAGGGCCGCTCGGCGGTTTCGACCTGGCTGCTCGGGATCACGCGGTTCAAGGCGCTGTCGGCGCTGCGGCGGCGCACCGAGGCGGAACTGGACGACGAAATGGCGGTGGCGATCGCCGACACCGCGGACGATCCGGAAGTGACCGTCCAGAAGAGGGACACCGGCGAGGCCTTGCGTTCGTGCCTGACCGCATTGTCGCCCGAGCACCGGGAGATCATCGACCTCGTCTACTACCACGAGAAATCGGTGGAGGAGGTCGCGGAGATCGTCGGGATTCCGGAGAATACGGTCAAGACGCGACTGTTTTACGCGCGGAAGAAACTGGCCGTTCTGCTCCAGGCCGCAGGTATTGAACGAGGCTGGCCATGAGAGCGACCAATACGAAGATCATGGATGACGAACCGGGAGAGATCGAAGCGCTGCTGCCGTGGTACGCCGCCGGCACGCTGAACGCGCACGACACCCGCCGCGTGGAAGACGCGCTGCGGCAGGACGAGGGACTGCGCCGGCAGTATGCCGCGATCCAGGACGAATACAGCGAGACGGTCGGGCTCAACGAGAGCCTCGGCGCGCCGTCGCCCCGCGCCCTGCAGAAGCTGATGGCGGCCATCGACGCCGAGCCGTCGCCCAAGGCGTCGGCTGCGGGGGCGGCGGCGAAGCGTCCGGGATGGCTGGCGGGGTTCTTCGCCAGCCTGTCGCCGCGCACGCTGGCGTGGTCAGCCTCGTTCGGCGCGCTGGCGCTGGTGGTGCAGGCGGGCCTGATCGGGACCATCCTGATGCGGACCGGCCTCGATGCGTTCCAGAGCCCGCAATACGAGGCGCAGGTCAGCCGCCCCGCCGCGCCGAGCGCGGCCCCCACGTTTGAGCGCAAACTGGAGACGAGCCCGACAACGTCCGCCAAGGAGCGGGCGGCTGTCAGCGCGCCGCCACCGTCCGCGCAATCCGACCGGGCGGCGCAGAACGCCACCGGCGCGGCGCGGCCGCAGGCGGAGCCGTCGCCGTCCGTTCCCAGGCGCTCGATGGTGGTCCCGAAGACGACGGACGAGGTGGTGGCGACGGTGACGTTCCGGCCGGAGGCACGGATGGCTGATATCTCGGCGCTGCTCGGCAGCTATCGCGCATCGGTTGTAGGAAGCGAGAATGGTGCGTTCCGGTTGCGTTTCGAGGGCATGACCACGCCCTCCGACCTCGACATTATCCTCGGCGCGCTACGCAAGGAGCGCATCGTCGCTGCGGCTGCGCCGGCCGGATAGCACAGGCGGGAGAGCAAAAATACGCGCTTGCGTCCTATGAGATGATGTTGAGGCGGCGTGCCGTCGCAACGGCGTGGGTGCGATTTTGCGCGTCAAGCTTGGTGTTGATATTGCGCAAGTGGGTCCGGATCGTGCTGTCGGATACGAACAGCTTTTCGGCCATGGCGCTGTTCGAATATCCTTCGGCCAGGAGTTGCAGGACGTGCATCTCCTTTCGGGTCAGCGGTTCGAGCAGGATTGCACTCTGCACCTTGTCGGAGGGCGGATTGGCCGGTGTGACGGGGCCGAGCGCTTGCGCCAGTCGCTGAACGTAGCTGACGAAGACGGCTTCGTCGCGCGGCAGCACGCCGGACTGGAGCGTTGCGGTAAGGGCGTGGATCGGCGCCCGCATGATATCGCCTTCGTCAAGAACGAGGCGGATAAATCCTTCGGCACTCGCAGCACGCAGCGCATTTGCGAGAGACGCCAGTCCTGATGCCGTGTCGCCGGCGCTGAAGAGCGCCACGCCATACATCATCTCCAGTTTCAAGGCGCGACGGTAGCGGGACTCGGAGCGGGCGTGTTTCGCGGCTGTCGCCAGTTGATGCGCCGCTTCGTCCAGCGCGCCTGCGTGAAGCGCCAGACGCATCTGTCCGATGGCGAGATAGTCCAGATCGTTGGCAAGGTATCGCAGCCGCTCGACCCGCTCCCAGACTTCATTGTCTTCGGCGCGGCCGAGTTCTTCGCGGGCCGCCTGACGATGGCCCTGGAGGAGAAAGACGCGGGAGCGCTCGAGGCGCGCCGAGCAAACCACGCGGGGCAGGCGGTTCTTGTGTCCGAGATATTCCAGTTCGGTCAGAAAATGCAGGACCTGATCGATGTCGCCGCGCAGGAACGCGATGCGGCTCAGCGTGACATAGCTGAGGATGATGAGATCGGGCAGGCCGACGTCGCGCGCGAGCGGCGCGTAGACCTGAAGCAGGTGCGCAGCCTGATCGACCTTCCCGGATTCATAGAGCGCAACGGCGTAAGGCACGCCGGCCCACGCATTGCCGTTGGTGTGGACATAGCTGCCGTGGGTCGCGGTCACCGCGATACGGAAACGCGCCGTTGCCTGGCGCAGCTTGGCTTCCTGGAGATCGATGAAGCCATCGGACGCTTCGGAATACATCCGATTGAATTCGCTGGCGTTGCTTGCCTGGCTGCGGCGGACTTTGTCGATGAGCTGCCGAGCCTTGATGTGATTGCCGATAACGGAGGTGATATGGGCCATCGCATTGGACAGCACATCGTCGGCAAAAGGAACAACGCCGGATCGAAGTTCAAGATGCCTGAATCCGATTTCGTAGGCTTCTTCGTACCGATCCATGATGGCCAACAGGCATGGCTCCAGCGCCTGGACGTTCGCCGCGATTTCCGGGACGGTCGAATCCTTCAAGCCGCTCCGCGCGAGAAGGTCCATCGCCTGAAACGCGCCGTTGGTGAAACAGACTGCCCACATGTGAATGAGCTGAAGGTGGGGATGCTGGCTCAGAACCTGGGCGGGCAACGCCGCGAACCATCGCGTCAACAGACGCATCCGGCCTTGCGCAACAAGACCGGCGCAATGCGCTGACATCAACCTGACGGCATCCGCGATATTGCCGCCCTCGAGCGCATGATCGATCGCAGGGATCGGGCGGCCCTGCATTTCATACCAGGCGGCCGCCGCGGAATGCAGATGTGTCAGTTCATCCGGAAATTCACGCGCGAGTTCGGATTTGAGGAAATCGGCGAAAAGGCTGTGATAGCGATAGCCGTCGCCGGCGGCGCCCACCGGCGTGAGCATGACATCGGCTGTTTCCAGTTCGTGGAGGATGTGTTCGCTGTCTGCGCCGGGAACGAGCGCGCGACACAACGCCGGCTCCAGCTGCCGCAGGACGCTGGTGCGCAGCAGGAACTGCTGAATGTCCGGCGGCTGGTGCGCCAGAATTTCTTCCGCAAGGTAATGGGCGATGGAGCGCTCGGCTCCCGACAGGCGCGTGACGAATTCGGAAGGGTTCCTGTTGCGTTCAAGCGCCACCGAGGCGAGCCAGATGGCGGCAACCCACCCTTCGGTCTTGTTTTGGACGAGCGACAGGTCTTCCTGTCCCAGGTTCACGTTGCGCCGGGTTATGAGGTACTCCGACGTTTCCTCCAGGGTGAAGCGAAGTCGCGCGGCGTCGATTTCAAGGAGGTGTCCCCTTGCGCGCATTCGCCCGAGGTGAAGATCGGGCAGGCTGCGCGATCCGATGATGAGCCGCCCCTGTGGCGGGAGGTAATCGATCATCTCGCGAAGGAGACCGAGAACCCCCGGCTCCTGGATCGCCTCGAGATCGTCGAGGAAAAGCGCGAACGGCGCATTGTAGCCGGACAATCGGGAAATGATCTGAGGCGCCATGCCGCCCACCGTCGGATCATTCTCGGAATATCGATCCACGTCATCGTCGTTCACGATGAGCGCGGTGGCGGCCTCCAGTCCGAGCAGAAGCCGGGACGCATCGTTGTCAGAGCGGTCAAGCGTAAGCCAGGCCGTCGCAACCGACATTTCGCGAAAGCGCGCCTGACACTGCAACATGAGGGTGCTTTTGCCGAAGCCCGCGGGGGCCCGCACCAGAACCAGTTTGGGCGCGGCAGGCGCGCAAATCTGTTCGACGAGGGAGGTGCGATGGATATGCTGCGCGGCAGCCGATGGCGCCATCAGCTTGGATCGAGGCATCCAGTCGCGTTTCTTCATGAATAGCGTCATCGCAGCGCGTCCCGGAACTCGCTATAAGCCGATTCCACCGCGATCGGCAGTCCCCTCAACGAGGTAACCTTTTGATTTCTGACAATCTTGCGTTATCGCCCGCCCTCGATCAATAGCGTGAGCGGCCGATTCCATCGTCGATCAGGGCGGATCGAGCCGGTTGCGGCGAAGGCGATGCCCGATGCGATCTGGACGTGTTTCGTCGGAACCGACGATGTGCCTCGACGAACTCAATCCTATATTTTTGTCCGATCCCTGACGTCTATGCCGAGATCGTGCCGTGCCCTCTGCCAACATCGTGAACGCTCTGGAAACGGCGCTTGGTCAGGGTGTCGTTATTCACGGTTCCGATATTGACGAGAGATATATCGAGGACGTGTTGGGGAACAGGGGTGAGGCGCCGTTAGCGGTCGTCCGTCCCCTTTCGACCCATGATGTATCCCGGGGACTGGCGATCTGCCATGAATTTGGCGCGCCTATTGTCACCCAGGGAGGCCGGACGGGACTTGCGCTGGGACAACTTCCACGCAAGGACGAAATCGTTCTCTCGCTGGAGCGAATGACAAAGATCGAAGTCGTCGATGCGGACGCGGGGACCGCGACCGTTCAGGCGGGCGTTATCCTTCAGGCGCTTCAGGACGAGGTGGAGAAAGAGGGGTTGACGTTCCCGCTCGACCTCGGCGGCCGCGGCAGTTGCACGATCGGCGGCAACATCGCGACCAACGCCGGCGGCAACCGCGTCATCCGCTATGGCATGACGCGCGATCTTGTCGTTGGCATTGAGGCTGTGCTGGCTGACGGGACGGTTCTCGACAGCCTCCGGACCGTGACCAAGAACAACACCGGCCCGGATCTCAAGCAACTGTTTATCGGCAGTGAAGGTATGCTCGGCGTGGTGACGCGCGCTGTGCTTCGCCTGGTGCCGAAGCCGGCGGAGCGAATCGTCGCGCTGTGTGCGGTTGATGACTTTTCCCGGGTGCGTGCGCTGCTCCGGCATTGTCGCGCACGGCTCGGAGGCGACCTTACGGCTTTCGAGGTGATGTGGCGGTCGTACTATTCGCGGGCTGTCGGGCTGGCCGGAAGTCCGCCTCCCATTGCGACCGACCATGCCTATCACATCCTGATCGAAGCCTCCGGGATGGACTCCCGTCTGTTGCGGGACACCCTTGAGCTTGCGCTTGGCGAGGCCAGTGACCGCGGTGTTATCGCCGATGCGGTCGTTTCCCGGTCAGGCGCGGATAACGATCGCCTGTGGCGTGTGCGCGATCTTGCGATTGAAACGTCGCGCCTGCTTGCACCTTTCGTGCCCTTCGATGTCAGCGTCGGCATCCGTGACATGGAAGCGTTCGTGAAGGATGTCGGGAACGCGGCTCGCGATATCGATCGGCGCTGCGAGATGCTGGTCTTCGGCCATATCGGCGATGGAAACCTGCACTTCGCCATTCACAATCCTTCTGATCGGGAGGAGCTTTTCGAGCAGATCGAGCATGTCGTTTATCAGTGTGTCGGGGCCTATCGTGGTTCGGTCTCCGCCGAACACGGAATCGGGTGGTTGAAGCGGGATTTCCTCAAATACACGCGAAGTCCGGCCGAGATTCAGACCATGCGGATGCTCAAAACGACTCTTGATCCAAAGCGAATCCTCAATCGTAACCGTGTGCTTGCAATCTGATGCGTCTCGTTATCTCATCTCCGGTCTCAAGAGAATCGTTTGAGCGACAACTGCGCGGCCTTGGCGGCATCGAACTGACGTGGGCCGAGCCTCCCGAGTTGCCGGCGTTGTCGCGATCCGCCGACGCCATCGTGATGGCGGGACTGTTCTATAGCGATGAACTCGCACGCGCGCTCGACGAGCCGGGCAATCCGTGCCGTTGGCTGCAACTCATCACCGCGGGCTACGAACAACTGGTGAACTTCGGCGTGCCGAAGCGCGTTACGGTGAGCACCGCCGGTTCGGTCTGGTCGCCGGTTGTCGCCGAACAGGCGATGCTGTTGATGCTGGCGCTGGCGCGCCGCATGAGCAAAGTCCTCGCCGCGCAAGGGCGCCGCGAATGGGACAACACCATTCGCAAGGATATGGACATGCTGGGCGGTGGCCGGCTGACGATTGTCGGGATGGGCAGCATCGGCAGCGAGCTTGCAAAGCGCGCGAAAGCGTTCGGCATGAAGATCACCGGCGTCAATCGCAGCGGTCGACCACACCCCGCCGCCGATCGGACGCTTCCGGTTCAGCAGTTGCGCGAGAGCCTGTCGGACGCTGATTTCGTCGTCGTCGCCGCGCCGCTGGCATCCGATACGATCGGGTTGATTGGCGCCGCCGAACTGGCCGCCTGTCCGCCGCAGTCGGTCATCATCAATGTCGGACGGGGAGCGGTCATCGATAGTGCTGCGCTGTTGCGCGCCCTGAACGATGGCATGATCGCGGGAGCCGGCCTCGACGTCACAGACCCCGAGCCTCTGCCGCCGGACAGTCCGTTCTGGTCCATGCCTAACGTCATCATCTCGCCTCACATCGGTGGCGCGGCGCCCGAACGATACTACGAACGCCTGGTGGATCATGTGCTCGCGAACACGCGTTCATGGATGGCCGGCGCGCCGATCTCCGATCAGGTCACAATTTAGGGTGAAGCCCATGAATCCCTTTCGCTCCGCCAAGGTCATCGAAGGTCGCAGTGCGGCAGCGGCGCGTTCGCTCTGGCGCGCCACCGGCATGACGGAGAAGGATTTTGGCAGACCGATCATCGCGATCGCAAACTCGTTCACCCAGTTCGTGCCGGGCCACGTTCACCTCAAGGACCTGGGCCAACTGGTGGCTGGGGAGATTGCCCGTGCCGGCGGCGTCGGACGCGAGTTCAATACCATCGCGGTGGACGACGGCATCGCGGCGGGCCATGACGGAATGCTGTACTCGTTGCCGTCGCGCGATCTGATCGCAGATTCGATCGAGTATATGGTCAACGCGCATTGCGCCGATGCGCTGGTCTGCATCTCGAACTGCGACAAGATCACGCCGGGAATGTTGAATGCTGCGCTGCGGCTGAATATCCCGGCTGTTTTCGTATCCGGCGGCCCGATGGAAGCCGGCCGCGTCTCTCGCGGGCGTTCGGATGAGCGCGTCAGCGTGGTGGAATCCTATGTGGCGATGAGCCGGCCGGGTATCACGTCCGGCGAGGCGCTGGAGTATGAGGCCAATGCCTGCCCCACCTGCGGCTCGTGCTCGGGCATGTTTACCGCGAATTCGATGAACTGCCTGACGGAGGCGCTCGGCCTGGCGCTGCCGGGCAACGGATCGTTGCTGGCGACCCACGCCGATCGTGCCGATCTGTTCCGCGAGGCGGGCCGCCTGATCGTCACGCTTGCGCGACGCTTCTACCAGGACAAGGACGCATCGGTCCTGCCGCGCAATATCGCCTCGCGCGCCGCGTTCGAGAATGCCATGCGGATGGACGTGGCGATGGGGGCTTCGACCAACACTATCCTTCATTTGCTGGCGGCCGCGCGCGAGGCAAAAGTCGATTTTACGCTTGCCGATATCGATCGCGTGAGCCGCGATACGCCACACCTTTGCAAGGTCTCGCCGTCAACGGCGAAATACTTCATGGAGGATGTCCATCGCGCCGGCGGCGTTTATGGCATTCTTGGAGAGCTTGACCGCCTCGGGTTGATCGATGGGAGCGTCGGGAGCGTTCATTCTCCGACGCTGGCGGATGCGCTCGACCGCTGGGATATACGCCGTAGCCCGGACGAGGCGGTTCGTCGCTTTTATGCCGCGGCCCCCGGTCATGTCCGCACCAGTCAGGCTTTCTCACAGCAGCGGCGTTTTCAGGATCTCGACATCGACAGGGCGTCCGGCTGTGTCCGCGACGGCGCCAACGCCTATTCCCGCGACGGGGGATTGGCCGTGCTGTACGGGAATCTGGCAGAAGAAGGCTGCGTGATCAAATCAGGCGGCGTGCCGCCCGGCCTGCATCAATTCAGTGGACCCGCGGTCGTGTTCGAGAGCGAGAACGATGTGCGGATCGCGATCGAGAACGGCGCCGTGAAACCCGGAGACGCCGTCGTCGTGCGTTATGAAGGTCCGCGCGGCGGACCCGGAATGCAGGAGATGTCCAAGCCCGCGGTCGTCCTTGCCGCACAGGGACTGCAAACCAGTTGCGCCCTGATAACGGACGGCCGTTTCTCCGGAGCGAATTCAGGGCTGGTGATCGGCCATGTCTCGCCCGAAGCGGCGGCAGGCGGCGTGATCGGCCTTGTCGAGGATGGCGACTGGATCGATATCGATCTGGCCGCGCGGACAATCGTGTTGCGGGTCGATGCGCAGACGCTTGCCAAGAGACGCGAGCAGATGGCGGAACGGGGCGATGCGGCATGGAAGCCGAGAGAGGCGCGGGAACGCGCCATCAGCCAGACGCTGCGCATCTATGGAGCGCTTGCGACCTCGGCGTCGACCGGCGCCGTCCGCGATGAAACCCGGCTTCGTCTGCTGGAGGGCCTGAGCGCCGTGCCGGCCGCGACCCGCGCCGCAAGCCGCTGATTTGACGGGTGGGGCCGGCCCGTCACGGCGGCGACGAATTTTCGTCGATTCCGACGATACCACGTCGGCCTTCCCCCTTTTAGACTAAACAAAAAACATAAGATGCAAGGCAGGTCCAAGAGAGCGCTCTGAAAGAATGTCCGTTTCGTCACCCCTTCTGGGAATAACCAATCTCGGTGTCCACTTCGGTGGCATCGTTGCGCTCGACAACGTGTCCTTTGAGGTTGCGCAGGGTTCGATCTGTGGTCTGATCGGCCCCAACGGCGCCGGCAAGACGACGCTTTTCAACTGCCTGAGCCGGCTCTATCAGCCGTCCGGCGGGCAGATCGCGTTTGACGGACGGGATCTGTTGTCACTCGATGTCCATCAGATCGCATCGGCCGGAATCGGCCGAACGTTCCAGAACGTGGCGCTGTTCGATACGCTGACGGTCCGCGAAAATATCATGCTGGGCGGCCACTCCCAGACCCACAGCGGATTCCTGGCCAACGCTTTCATGCTGCCGCGAGTCAAGATCGAGGAGGATATGCTGCATCAGCGTGCCTCCGAGGCGGCACGGATCGCCGGGCTTGAAGGGCGCGGTGAGCAGATCGTCGCCGATTTGCCGTTCGGATTCCGCAAGCGGGTCGAACTGGCGCGCGCCTTGATGGCAAATCCGAAACTTCTTCTGCTCGACGAGCCGGCGGCGGGGCTCAATCACGAGGAGCTTATCGGTTTGCAGGAGTTGATCCGCAAGCTGCGTGGCGACCTCGATCTGACGGTCCTGCTTGTCGAACATCACATGCAGATCGTGATGTCCCTGTCCGACAAGGTGGTCGCATTGAACTTCGGTCGCAAGATCGCCGATGGATCGCCCAAGGAGGTGCAGGAGAATCCGGACGTTATCGAAGCCTACCTGGGAGCGACAGAGTGACAGCCCCCCTGCTTCAGGTGCAACAGCTCGATGCCATGTACGGCAAAACGCAGGTGTTGCATTCGATCGATTTCGCGATTGAGAGCGGACATATCACCGCCGTTCTCGGCGCTAACGGCGCCGGCAAGACCACCACGCTGAGGGCCATCAGCGGAATGGTGAAAACGCGCGGGAAGATCGTTCTGGACGGGCGGCAGATCGACAACCGCAAGACCGAGTCGATCACGCGCATGGGCGTCGCGCATGTTCCCGACAGCCGCGGGACGTTCATCGATCTCACGGTCGAGGAAAATCTGCGCATGGGAGCCTATGTCCGTCGCGATCGTGATCGCGTCGCTCAGGACTTCGATATGGTCTACGGCTATTTCCCCAAGCTCGCGGAGCGCCGCAAGCAGCAGGCCGGGACCTTGTCCGGCGGTGAGCAGCAGATGCTGGCGATCAGCCGGGCACTGATGCTCCGCCCTAAGCTGCTATTGCTGGACGAGCCGTCGTTCGGGCTCGCCCCGCTCGTCGTTCGTGAGATTTTCGCCATCATGCGGCGTATCAACGAACATGAGAAAGTCAGCATGCTGCTCGTTGAGCAGAACGCCAATCTTGCGCTGGATCTCGCCCACCATGCCTATCTGCTCGAATCGGGGCGGGTGAAAATGTCGGGGGAGGCCAGTTCGATCAAGAGCGATGAGTCGATCCGCCGTTCCTATCTGGGTTATTGATCATGCAAACGTTGATCCACCAAATCGTTGCGGGTCTGGCGACAGGTTGCATCTATGCCAGCATCGCCTTGGCCATCTCGATGGTCCACCAGTCAACGCATCAGCTCAATTTCGCCCAGGGCGAGATGGCGATGTTTTCGACCTTCATCGCATGGGCGCTGATGCAGGCGGGCCTGTCCTATTTCTCCGCCTTCGCGTTGACCGTCGTCGTGTCATTCGCGATGGGAATGCTGATCGAGCGCTTCATCATCCGGCCCGTCGGGAAAACATCGATGCTATCGATGGTTGTCGTGGTGATCGGGCTTCTCCTCGTTTGCAACAGTTCGGCCGGCTGGATCTGGGGCTATGACGTGCGGCCGTTCCCGAGCCCGTTCCCCGATGACATGCGGCTGCTCGGAGGGTACGTCACCGCGCATGAAGCCGGCTCTTTCTGCATCACGATGACGATGCTGATCGCGTTGTACCTGTTCTTCCGCTTCACGCCGCTTGGGCTGGCGATGCGGGCCGCCGCGCAGAACCCGGTTTCCAGCAGGCTGGTCGGTGTTCGTGTCGATCTTCTTTTCGGGGTTGGCTGGGGGCTTGCGGCCGCCATCGGGGCGGTCGCGGGAATCACCGTCGCTCACGTCCTTTTCCTTGACGTGAACATGATGGCGGGGGCCGTCCTGTACGGATTTGCGGCCGCGCTGGTCGGCGGGATCGACAATCCATGGGGGGCGATCGCCGGCGGCTTCCTGATCGGCGTCGTCGAGAACCTTTTGGGCGCTTACGTCGTTGGCAACGACCTGAAACTGACCGTAGCGCTTTTGATTATCGTCGGCGTGCTGACGTTCAAGCCGGCTGGGATCTTCGGAGTCCAGCGCGTGCGGAGGGTGTGATGGTTGATGTGGCCGATACGATGCCGGTCGCGGATGCCGGACACGCGAAGCGGGTCAGCTTCAGCGAAAAGTGGGTATGGCTGCCGGTTCTCGTCGCTGCGGTATGTCTGCCGTTCTTCGTAAGCGACTACCGGCTGTTTCAAGGCACCTTGACCCTGAACTATGCGCTCGTTCTGTTCGGTCTGACGATCCTGACGGGATACAGCGGCCAGATCTCGCTCGGGCATGGCGCATTCTATGCTTTGGGCGCCTACATCACAGCCATCCTGATTACACGGTTTGACGTTCCCTATTGGGCGACGTTGCCGGTGTCGGCCATTGTCTGCCTCGTGGTCGGTTTTGTGTTCGGCCGCCCCGCTTTGCGTCTGGAGGGTCATTACCTCGCGCTTGCCACGTTTGCGCTTGCGGTCGCGACGCCGCAGTTCCTGAAGCACAAGGCGCTGCAACCCTACACGGGGGGCGTGGGAGGCATTCTGTTCACGAAGCCGGAAGCGCCGTTCGATCTCCCGATCTCCGCGGATGCCTGGATCTACTGGTTCACGCTGTTCGTCACCGCGATCCTGTTCTTGATCGGCCGCAACTTGTTGAAAGGCCGGATCGGGCGGGCGCTGCTGGCGATTCGCGATCATCCGACGGCGGCGCGCGCGATGGGGGTCGACAGCGCTTTCTTCAAGTCGATGGCCTTCGCGGTGAGTGCGCTGTTCGCCGGCGTTGCCGGTTCGCTGGGCGCGATATCAGTCCAGTTCGTGGCTCCGGACAGCTTCTATCCGCTGCTGTCGATCATGTTCCTGGTCGGAGCCGTGATCGGTGGGCTGCATTCATGGTGGGGACCGCTGTTTGGCGCGATGTTTCTCCAGTTCATTCCCAACATCACCGACGACATGTCCAAGTCGGCGTCCTGGGCGATCTATGGCGTGCTGATGATCCTCAGTGTGTTTCTGATGAGGGACGGCATTGCCGGCGCCATAAACCGAGGATGGCGAATGCTCCGGCGAACGACGAAGGCCCGCGCCTGACAGGGCCGGCCGCGTGATGGACGACCGATTTCAATAGCTGAAACGCTTGTAGCGAGGGAGGATCGTGTGAACAGAAAGATGACGGCGCTGACGGTGGTGCTTAGCCTGGCGTTTGGCGGGCAGGCATTCGCGCAGAAAAAATATGCACCCGGGATTACCGACACAGAGATCAAGATCGGCCAGACCTCGCCATTGAGCGGACCGGCCTCCGCTTATGGCACGATTCCAAAAGTTCAGATGGCGTATTTCAAGATGCTCAACGAGCAGGGGGGCGTCAACGGTCGCAAGATCAATTTGATCGCGCTGGACGATGCTTACAGCCCGCCGAAAACGGTGGAGCAGGTGCGCCGCCTCGTCGAGAAGGATCAGGTGGCGTTCATCTTCAACATCCTCGGCACGGCGCCGAACATCTCGGTTCGGAAGTATCTGAACGGCAAGAAAATTCCGCAGCTCTTCACGGCTGCCGGCGCCTCGACGTTCGGCAACTACAAGGAGTATCCGTGGACGATTGTTCTTCAGCCGTCCTACAAGGACGAAGCCAGGATCTATGTGGAGTATCTGAAGAAGAACAAGCCGGACGCCAAGGTCGCGCTGTTCACCGGCAATGACGATGCCGGCAAGGACTATGTCGACGGCATCAAGGAAGCGATGGGGCCTGAGCTGGCCAAGAAGATGATCGTGGCGGAAGCCACGTTCGAATCGACCGATCCGACCGTCGACTCGCAGGTGATTTCGTTGCAGGCATCCGGCGCGGACACGCTTTTCGTTCATGCGGTGTCGAAATGGGCGTCGATGACGATCCGCAAGGTTTACGACATCGGCTGGAAGCCGCTGTTCATCCTCTCGGCGACGGGCACGTCGGTGTCCGGCGTTCTGGCTCCCGCCGGCCTGGAGAAGGCAAAGGGCCTGATCACCGCGTACTATCTGAAGGATCCCAACGATCCTCAGTGGGCCAATGACCAGGGGTACAAGGACTGGCTCGCATTCATGAAGAAGTACTACCCCGAGGGGAGCACGGGCGACCAACTGAATGTCTACGGCTACACCATGGCCCAGGCGCTGGTGCAGACGCTCAAGCAGTGCGGGGACGATCTGTCGCGCGAGAACATCATGAAGCAGGCGGCCAATCTCGATATCTCTCTGCCCATGCTATTGCCGGGCATCAAGATCAAGACCGGACCGACCGACTACTACGGCGTCCAGGCTCAGCGGATGATGCGCTTCAACGGGCAGACCTGGGAACTGTTCGGCGATATCATCGGAGAGAACTAGACCTTTCGCGGCGGCCGGCTTTGTTGAGAGAGCCGGCCGCTGCGTCTATCGACTGATTCAACCCCGAGCGCATTCGCTTGCGCGGGGTTGATTTGTATGATTCCCCGGCTCCTGCTTGGCAAAGTCATGGTCTCGTCGCTGCAACCCTCCACCATCGAAGATTATCGCGCGCTCGCACGCCAACGGCTGCCGCGCCAGTTGTTCGAGTTCGTCGATGGCGGATCGTTTGCCGAGGAGACGCTCGCCGCGAACCGGCGTGGCTTTGCAAACGTGCATCTTCGCCAGCGGGTGCTTCGTGGCGGCGGTGACATCGATCTTGCGACGAGCGTGCTTGGCGAGCGGTGGGCGATGCCGGTTGGCCTTGCGCCGGTCGGTCTTGCCGGCTTGATGCGGCGGCGCGGCGAGGTGCAGGCTCTTAAGGCCGCCCAGCAAGCCGGCGTCCAGTTCTGCCTCAGCACGGCGGCCCTGTGCTCGATCGAGGAAGTCAAGGCGGCCTCGGTGTCGCCGTTCTGGTTCCAGCTTTACGTGATGCGGGATCGCGGCTTTGTTTCCGAGTTGATCGCGCGCGCCAGGCGGGCGGGCTGCACGGCATTGGTGCTGACCGTTGATCTCGCGGTCGGCGGGTTGCGTCACCGTGATGTGCAGACGGGCATGACCGGAGGTCTTTCGACGTTCGGGAATGCGCGGGTGGCGCTTGATTATGCGCGGCGTCCCGGCTGGCTGTGGGATGTGGCGCTGCAAGGCCGTCCGCACCTGTTCGGCAACCTTGCGGCCGCCATACCAGATGCGAAGCGGCTAAGCGATTTCTACGAATTCGCGGCGAAGAACTGGTGCCCGACCATGGATTGGGACGATGTCGAGTGGATTCGCGCGCAATGGGATGGCCCTCTGATTCTCAAGGGTATCCTCGATCCTGAGGACGCGGCGCTGGCGGTCCGGGCCGGGGTGCAGGCCATCGTCGTCTCCAACCACGGTGGCCGTCAACTTGACGGCGTATCGTCGACGATCGATGCGCTGCCGGCGCTGGTCGACACGATCGAGGGGCGCGCCGAAATCCTTCTCGACGGCGGCGTGCGCAATGGTATCGACGTGGTGCGTGCGGTGGCGCTCGGCGCCAAGGCCTGTCTTGTCGGTCGGCCGTGGGCGCTGGCATTGGCGGCGTCGGGAGAGCCCGGCGTGGCCCGCATGTTGAGCACCTTCAAGCGCGAGCTTGAGACTGTGCTGGCGCTGTCCGGTCTGAGGTCCGTCGATCAGATCGACAGAACCACGCTCGCGGCTTCTTGAGCGGAGGAGCCGGCTGTGTCATTCGCGATACGAGTGCATCGGACCGGCGGCCCGGACGTCATGCGGTGGGAGCCGGTCGAAGTGCCGGCGCCGGGGCCGCGGCAGGTTCGGCTGCGTCATACGGCGATCGGCTTGAATTTTCTCGATACCTACTTTCGATCCGGCCTCTATCCGCTGCCTCTGCCGTTCACGCCCGGCGCCGAAGCCGCGGGCGTGGTCGAGGCCGTGGGGTCCGAGGTATCGGAGTTCTCGTGCGGCGATCGCGTCGCCTATGCCGGAAGTACGGGCGCCTATGCCGAGCAGCGCGTGATCGATGCCGATGCACTGGTCAGGTTGCCGGACGGGATCGATGACAGGACGGCCGCCGCCGTGCTGCTTCAGGGCGTCACGGCGCGCTTTCTCATCAAGGAGGTCCGGCCGGTCACGGACGGCGAGTTCGTTCTGGTCCATGCCGCCGCCGGCGGCGTCGGCAGCCTGTTGTGCCAGTGGGCGCGAGCGCTCGGGGCGCGGCCGATCGGCACGGTGTCGTCACCGGCCAAGGCCGAGATCGCCGCGTGGAACGGCTGCGAGCACGTCATCATCACGACCGAGGAAGATTTCGCAGCCCGCGTGGACGAGATCACGGCCGGGCGAAAGCTTGGCGTGGTGTTCGATTCGGTCGGCCGCGATACATTCGCCGGGTCGCTCGATTGCCTTCGCCCGCGGGGAATGATGGTGGTGTTCGGTCAGTCTTCCGGCGTCATCGATCCGTTGGAAATCAATCTGCTGGCGCGCAAGGGGTCGCTGGTCCTGACGCGGCCGGTGATGCCGGATTTCGTCGGGACGAAAGAGCAGATGGCGGAGGCCGCCGCCGATCTGTTCGACGCCATTCAAAAGGGAATGCTGAGGGTCCGGATCGGACAAGTGAGACCATTGACGGAAGTCGCCGATGCCCACCGTGACCTTGAGAGCCGCCGAACCATCGGCGCCACGGTCCTGACGCTGTAGGCCGGATCAGCGTCGCGGCGCGGTCTTCTTCGGATCGGTCTCGAACGCCGATGACGCGGCGCCAGCCGCCCACGCAGCGGATCGCTGCTTTTCCAGAGCCAGCCCTTCCGCGAAGCTGACCTTCAGGCCGTCATCGATCAGCCGCTTGTAGCGATCAGCATATCGGGACGCGCGTCCAGCATCTGACGCGCCAGTGCGAGCGACTGGGGCAGGAGATCGTCCGGCTCGACCACACGATTGACGAGGCCCCATGCCAGCGCCTCGCCCGCATCGAGAAAGCGGCCGGTCAGCGACAGTTCCTTGGCCCGGAGCGGGCCGATGAGGCGAGGCAAGCGCTGCGACAGGCCCCACCCCGGAAGAACCCCGACCCGGACATGCGTGTCGGCGAAGCGCGCTCGTGTCGATGCGATCAGGACGTCGCAGGCGAGCGCCAGCTCAAACCCGCCGGTCATGGCGACGCCATTGATCGCGCCGATCACCGGGCCGGAAAATCGTGCCATGGCGGCGAGCGGATCGTCGGACGGTCGAGGGACGACGAGGCTTGCCGCATCGGGGTGGCTGCCGATCTCCTTCAGGTCAAGGCCGGCGGAGAAGGCTTTGCCCGCGCCGGTCAGGATCACCACCCGCACATCCGGGTCGTCTTCAAGAGCATCGAAGGTTGTGACCAGCGCGCGTCGCAGTTCCAGCGACATTGCATTCATCGCCGACGGTCTGCTGAGAATCAGGAGGCAGCAGCCAGGAAAGGGCCGCTCCTCGATCAGGACGTTCGAACGGGTCATTTAAGGTCCATCGTCACGGAACCAAGCGCACCGAAATCCGCAACAAAGTGGCCGCCGTTGGGGCTCGGGAATGGCGCAATGCAGCTTCCCGTGCTGACGAGCGTTCCGGCGCGGAGGATTTGTCCACGCTGATGAAGATCCGAGATCAGCATCCCGAGGGCGCGCAACGGATCGCCGAGCACCAGCGCGCCAGACCCCTCACGGATCACCTCGCCGTCCTTCCGAAGCGTGACCGGCAACCCCACCAGATCGATGTCCCGCCATTGCGTGACGTCCTTGCCGCGAATCCACGCACCCGCATAGCCGTTGTCGCTGATGATCGCCGCCGCGCTCACTTGCGACCAATCGTGCAGCCGGCTGTCGGCGATTTCGATCGCGGGAAAAACGCTGTCGATCGCCGCGATCAGATCGTCGCGGGTCGGCACGGTGTCACCGAGGTCGCGGCCGATGCGGACACCGATCTCGGTTTCGACGATGCAGGCGATGAAATCGGCGCGGTGCAGGAGGGCGGGCGACTCGTATGTCCGTGACGAAAAGATCGGCCCAACGAACGGGCTGTCAAGATTCAGCCTCGCAAGGACCGGCTCGGTGGTCCCGCCGAGCTTGAAGCCGACAACCTCACCGCCGATATCGCCAAGAACGCGACGGACATGCTCGGCCTGGATCTGATAGGCGTCCTGAATCGAGCAGGCCGAGAGGTTCGGATCGGGAGAAACTGGCCGGCCGTCGCGGCGCGCCTTGGCGAGGGCATCGAGCCAGTCCGCGCGCCACGCCGCGGATGGTTCTGACGCAGATATCTTATGATCGGGCACGGTGTCTCTCGTTTCAATCCAGCATCGACAGGTTGCGCACGGCACCCTTGTCGGCCGATGTAACGAGAAGACCGTAAGCCTTCAAGGCCGCCGATATCTTCCGGTCGCGCTTGCCGGGCCGATAGGCGGATGAGCCTTTCGCCTCCATTTGCCGGCGACGCGCATCAAGCTCGGCTTCCGTGATTTTGAGGTGGATGTGTCGCTCGGGAATATCTATCTCGATGATGTCGCCGTCCTGAACAAGCGCGATCATGCCTTTCGCCGCCGCTTCGGGCGAGATGTGTCCCACCGACAGGCCGGCGCTGCCGCCGGAGAAACGGCCGTCCGTTATCAGGGCGCAGGTGCGGTCCAGCCCGCGGGCCTTCAACAGGCTGGTGGGCTTGAGCATTTCCTGCATACCGGGTCCGCCTTTCGGACCCTCGTAACGAATGACCACGACATCCCCGTGCGCGACCCGGTTGTTCATGATCCCGGTGGCGGCATCGTTCTCGCTTTCGAACACTATGGCGCGGCCGGAAAATTTCAGGATCGAGGCATCGACGCCGGCGGTCTTGATGACGCAGCCGTCGGGAGCCAGATTTCCGAACAGCACGGCGAGACCACCATCCTGCGAATAGGCGTGCGCGCCATCGCGGACGCAACCGTTCTCCCGGTCGAGATCGAGCGTTTCCCAGCGCTCCTCCTGAGAGAACGCGGTTTGCGACGGCGCCCCACCCGGGGCCGCGCGGTAAAACGTCTTGATCTTGTCGCTCGGGTTGCGGCGAATGTCCCAGCGGTTCAGCGCAATCTCCAGCGAGTCGGAATGAACGCTGTGCAGCGAAGTGTCGATCAGGCCGAGCCGGTCGAGTTCACCCATCAGTCCCATGATGCCGCCGGCGCGATGAACGTCCTCGACGTGCCAGAGCGGCGTTGACGGGGAGAGCTTGGCGAGATGCGGCGTCGTGCGGGAAATCCGGTCGATATCGTCGAGCTTGAAATCCACCCCGCCCTCGTGCGCCGCGGCCAGCAGGTGCAGGACCGTGTTGGTCGACCCTCCCATGGCGACGTCCAGCTTCATCGCGTTCTCGAACGCCGCGCGGGTGGCGATGCCCCGCGGCAAAATCCGCGCGTCGCCCTCGCCATAATAGCGGCGACACAGATCGACGATCAGCCGGCCGGCCGACAGGAACAACTCCCGCCGGTCCGCGTGGGTGGCCAGCACCGTGCCGTTGCCCGGCAGCGCCAACCCGAGTGCCTCGGTCAGGCAGTTCATGGAATTGGCGGTGTACATGCCCGAGCACGAGCCGCAGGTCGGGCAGGCGGCGCGTTCGAGCACCATGACATCGGCCTCGGCAACGGTCGGATCGCCGGAAGCCACCAGAGCGGTGACGCCGTCGATCTTGACCGATTTGCCGTCGCGTTGAACCTTTCCCGACTCCATCGGGCCGCCGGACACGAATACGGTCGGGATATTGAGGCGCATCGCCGCCATCAGCATGCCGGGCGTGATCTTGTCGCAGTTGGAGATGCACACCAGCGCGTCGGCGCAGTGGCCATTGACCATGTACTCGATGGAATCGGCGATCAGATCGCGCGACGGCAGGGAATACAACATGCCGTCGTGCCCCATCGCGATGCCGTCATCGACCGCGATGGTATTGAACTCGCGCGCGATGCCGCCGCTCGCTTCGATCTCGTTCGCGACGAGCTGGCCGATGTCCTTGAGATGAACGTGCCCCGGCACGAACTGGGTATAGGAATTCGCGACGGCGATGATCGGCTTCTGGAAGTCGCCGTCCTTCATTCCGGTGGCCCGCCACAGCATTCGGGCCAGCGTGGCGTTGCGTCCCTGGGTTACCTTGGCGGATCGTAGATTGCCCATGATTGCCTCCCGTATTTTTAGCCGTCCATCCTGAATGGCGGATAGGTTTGCGTCTTGCCGGTTCGTCACAGCGCTCTGGAAATCACCTCTTTCATGATTTCGTTGGCGCCGCCGTAGATGCGTTGAATGCGCGCGTCGGCATACATCCGCGCGATCAGATATTCGTTCATGAATCCGTAGCCGCCGTGAAGCTGAAGGCACTCGTCGATCACCTTGCCCTGCTGCTCCGACGTCCACAGCTTGACCATCGAGGCGGTCGTCGTATCGAGCGTGCCGGCGACGAGTTTCTCGACGCAGGAATCGACGAAGTTGCGAGCAACCTTGGCAATGGTGGCGAGTTCCGCCAGCTTGTGCCGGGTGGTCTGGAACTCGGCAATGGGCCTGCCGAAAGCCTCGCGCTGGCGCACATAGGCCAGCGTGGTTTCAAGAGCGCCCTCCATCGCGGCGGCCGCGATGACGCCGATAATGGTCCGCTCATAGGGAAGGTCGGACATGAGCTGGTAGAAGCCGCGCCCCTCGTCCTCTCCCAGCAGATTCGACGTGGGGACCTCGACATTGTCGAAGAACAGTTCGGACGTGTCTTGCGCCTTCAGCCCGAGCTTGTCGAGCACGCGCCCGACGCGGAAACCCTTCGCGTCTTTCGTCTCGACGATGATGATGGACGTGCCGCTGGCGCGCTCCGCCGGATTGGTTTTCGCCACGACAAGGACGAGGCCCGCGAGATATCCGTTGCTGATGAAGGTCTTCGAGCCGTTGATGACGTAGCGGTCGCCCCGCCGCTCGGCGCGGGTCCGCACCGCCTGCAAGTCCGATCCGGCGCCCGGTTCGGTCATCGCGATCGCACCGACCAGTTCGCCGCGCGCCATGCGTGGCAGATACGTCTGCTTCTGCGCTTCGGTGCCGTGATTGAGCAGGTAGTGCGCGACAATGCTATGGACGGACGGGCTCATGCCCGTTAATCCGCGCCGGGACATGGCGTCGTAGAGCACCGCCTCGTGCCGGAAGTCGCCGCCGCCCCCGCCATATTCGACAGGAATATCCGAGCAGAGCAGGCCGAGCGCTCCGGCTTTCAGCCACAGTTCATGGCCGACATTGCCCCGCTTCCGCGCGGCCTCGTCCTGAGGGAGCATTTCGTTGTCGACGAAGCGGGTCACCGTCTCGCGATACATCGCGAGATCGGAGTCCATCCAGGACGGCTCAAAATCGATGGTCAAGAAAGTCTCCCCAGAACTGCGGAGGGCTGGCTTCGCGCCGCCCGGAATCAGGCCGTCGCCCAGCGCGGGCGGTGGTCGCCGTCTCCGACGTCCACGCCCCATTCCCGCAGGATTTCGTCCTTGTCGTTTGTCGCGGGATGGGCGGAACGCGGCTTATCCGCCGGCGTGCGGCTGAAGCGCGGCGCGGGAGCCGGCTGGACCACATCGTCGATGGTGACGAACGTTTCGCGCGCATGGTTGTGCGGGTGTGTCGGCGCCTCATCCCAGTCCAGCACGGGCGCGAAGCAGGCGTCGGTGCCTTCGAGAATCTCGCACCATTCCTGCCGGGTCCGGGTTCGGAAGACGTCGGCAAGCCTCAGCTTCAGCATGGGCCAGAGCCGCGAGTCCATTTGCTGATTGAACAGCGGGTCGTCGATCCCGCACCGCTCGCGCAGGATGGTGTAGAATTTCGGCTCGATCGCGCCGATCGCGATGTAGCGGCCATCGGCGCAAGCGTAGGTGCCATAGAAATGCGCGCCGCCGTCGAGCAGGTTTTCGCCGCGCTGATTGCTCCATTGGCCTGCCGCCTTCATTCCGTACATCATGGCCGAGAGCAGCGCCGCCCCATCGGTCATGGCGGCATCGACGACCTGGCCGCGTCCGGACATCCGGGCCTCAAGCTATGCGCACGCCACCCCGAACGCGATCAGCATTCCGCCGCCGCCGAAGTTGCCGACGTAGTTCAACGGCACGCGGGGCGCCTCGCCCGACTGCCCGATGGCGTGGAGCGCGCCGCTCAGGGCGACGTAGTTGATGTCGTTTCCGGCGCTCTGAGAGAGCGGCCCGGTCTGTCCCCAGCCGGTGGCGCGGGCAAAGACAAGGCGGGGATTGCGTGCAAGGCATTGATCGGGGCCGAGCCCCAGCCGCTCCATGACGCCGGGCCGAAAACCTTCGATCAGCACATCGGCCCGTTCGATCAGGCGCAGAAGGACGGCCACGGCATCCTGCTCGCGCAAGTCGAGCGACAGAACGCGGCGGCTGCGCCGCAGCACGTCGAAGCGCGCGGCGGATTTCTCCTTCGCTTCCGACGGTCGCTCGATGCGCAGAACCTGCGCGCCCATATCGGCGAAAAGCATGGAGGCGAAAGGAGCCGATCCTTTCCCGGCCATCTCAATGATCTTGATTCCATGCAACGGGCCGGGCATCCGTGTCTCCTGTCTTCACCCCATCGGCTCAAGACGAATGACTCGCCCGGGAAAGATGGCATGAGTGGCATGGCAAAGGATCGTCCGAAGCGACGATTTACTGCAATACCGGCGAGACTGGTTCAGGCGGCCTGTCGGGCAGGTTCCGGAACTGGCGCGGCAACCGGCAGGCGATCGAGCGCCGGATCGATCCCGATGCCGGTGCAGCGCGCCTGAACCTCGGCGACGTAGTCTTCGACATTGCGCAGCTTGACGTCCTCGTAGCCACGGATCATGTCGGGAAGCGCCGCGATTTTCGCGATCTGATCGTAGTTCGCTGTCGTCAACTGGCGGCAGAACGAGTCGAGCAGGACAGTGTAGTGTGCCAGCAGCGCACGCTCAAGCGCCCTGATCCGGGTGCGGCCGAACAGATCGAGCGGTGTGCCACGCGCCCATTTGGCCCAGCGCAGAAACTTCAAGGCCGGCGTGAACCATGAGCCAAGCTGAACCTTGTTGCGGACGCCCAGCTTGCGCAAAAAGGTCGGATGAAGATGCCACGTCACCTTCGCGCCGGGGCCGAAGGCGTTCTTCAGACGCGCCTGTGCGGCGTCGTCGAGGAGAAGCCGCGCGACTTCATACTCGTCCTTGTAGGCCATCAACTTGTAGAGGTTCTTGGCGACCGCGACCGACAGGCTGGTCCTGCCGGCGCCGGCGCTTTTTTCGGCCTCAAGGATTTTGCCGACAAGCGTCACGTAGTTGGCTGCAAGGGCGGCGTTCTGGAAGGCGATCAATTCGGGAATGCGCAGTTCGAGCGCCGCACGCAATTCGTCCGTGGCATTGATGCGCGCAACGAGGTCGCGGGCTTCGGCGGTCAGGGCGGGTGCGGGACGATGGCCGGCATCAGCCGCGGCCGTCGGCATCATTGCTTCGACGCGCGCGCGGTCGTTGACCAGAAGGCGGCCCCAGCGGAACGCCTCGATATTCATGTCGATCGCGGTTCCGTTGAGCCGGATCGCGTCCTCGATCGCCGACGCCGGGATTGGCAATGCCCCGGCCTGCAAAGCCACGCCGACCAGCAGCAGATTGCTGGCCATGTGATCGCCGAGCAGGGCTTCGGCAATGCGCTGCGCGTCGATAAAGATGTTGTCCTGTGAGCGGGTCGATCCGTTGATCGTCGCGCGGAGTTGCTCCATCGCCGGATACTGCCGGGACTTGTTGGCCACCATCTCGCCGGTCGGAACCTTGGTGGTGGACACCACGGCGACGGTGCGCTCCGGTGAGGTCAGCGCGATGTTCGACGCGCTCACGCCGACCAGCGGATCGAACACCAGATAGAGGTCGGCGCTGGCGGTGCCGACCGTCGGCGCGTTTTCGACGCCGGCCGGCAAAACCTTCAGATGGGATATCACCGGCCCCGCCTTCTGACTGGAGCCGGTGTGGTCATAGGTCTGCACGTTGAGGCCGCTCAGGAATGCTGCGGTGCCCAGAATCTGGTTGACGGTCACGACGCCGGTTCCGCCAATCCCCATCAGGCAGATGGAAAACAGGTCGGACGGCACGATCGCAGCCGGATCCGGCAGCGCGGCATCGGCGGGAAACGCGACCCGTCGCGGCTTGACGTTGCGGCGCGGCGCTTCCACCGGCGCGACGGTCGCGAAGGAAGGGCAATCCCCTTTGATGCACGACAGGTCCTGGTTGCAGGACGATTGATGGATCTGGGTCTTGCGGCCGAACTCGGTCTCGACCGGCTGCACGCTGAGGCAGTTGGATTTGACGCCGCAGTCGCCGCATCCCTCGCAGACCCGTTCGTTGATGAAGGCGAAACGCGGCTTGTATTCCATCTTGCCGCGCTTGCGCAGCCGCCGCTTCTCCGTGGCGCATTGCTGATCGTGCAAGAGCACGGTCACGCCGGAGATGCCGGCCAGTTCCTTCTCGGCCTCGATCAGGCGATCGCGGTGCCAGACGTCGGCGCTGCCGACCTTGCCGCCGCGATAGCGTTCGGGTTCGTCGGTCGTGATGATGATGCGCTTGACGCCTTCCGCTTCAAGCATCTTGACCATGTTCGGAACGGTCATGCCGCCGAGAATGTGCTGACCGCCGGTCATGGCGACGGTCGAGTTGTAGAGCAGCTTGTAGGTGACGTTGGTGTTGGTCGAGATCGCGAAACGGATCGCGAGGCTGCCGGAATGGGCGAACGTGCCGTCACCGAGATTCTGGAAGAAATGATTGGTGTCGGTGAACGGCGAGAGCCCGACCCATTGCGCGCCTTCGCCGCCCATCTGGGTATAGCCTTTCACCTCGCCATGGCCGGGACCCATCCACAACGCCATGATGTGGCAGCCGATGCCGGCGCCGACGATGGCGCCGTCGGGAAGTTTCAGGCTGGTGTTGTGCGGGCAACCCGAGCAGAAATACGGCGTGCGCGCGGCGGTCAGCGCGACCGGCGGTGGCGCTTTGGGCGCCGCGAGGAATTGACGCCGCCGGTCGGCGTGCTCATTGCGCACGCGATCTCCCAACCTCTGGAACAGGGCGCGCGCGATGGCGTCGGCCGACAGTTCGCCGTGCGAGGGGAGGAGCGTTTGACCGGATTCGTCGGTCTTGCCGACGATGCGCGGCCGGTGCGGCGAATTGTAGAGAATCTCCTTGACGAACAGTTCGAGGAACGGCCGCTTGTCCTCGATGACGAAGATCTCGTCGAGGCCCTCGGCGAATTCCTGGACGATCGTCGGTTCGACCGGATAGAGCATCCCCATCTTGAGGATGGCAATGCCCGCATCGTGCAGCCTGGTCTCGTCGAGACCGAGGTCCAGCAGGGCCTGCCGCACGTCGAAATAAGTCTTCCCGCCGGTGACGATGCCGATCTTGGCGTTTGGCGGGCGAACCACGATCCGGTTGAGACCGTTGAGCGCGGCGTAGCGCCGGGCGATCTCCAACTGGCCGTGGACGATCCGGCGCTCGCCCTCGATCAACGGAGGACCGGCCTCGTTCGGGCGCACCGTTGGACGCAGGATGCTGCCGTCATAGGTCACTTCGGGAAATATCGGGACAACGCGATCCGGCCCGACCACGGCAAGCGCGGCGCTGTCGGCAACGTCGGTGACGAACTTGAAGCCGACCCACAATCCCGACGCACGCGATAACGCATAACCGTGCAGGCCGAAGTCCAGCACATCCTGAATATTGCCGGGCGCAAGGATCGGCATGAAGAACTTGTAGAACGCCGCGTTCGAGTCGCTCGGGAAGATGGTCGATCTGGCGTGCGGATCGTCGCCGGCGACGACCAGCACGCCGCCATGCCGCGCCGTGCCGCGGAAATTGTGGTGATGAAACGCATCCCCGGTGCGATCGACGCCGGGCGCTTTTCCGAACCACATGGCGAACACGCCATCGTATCTGGCGCCGGGAACCTGGTGGAGCGTCTGGGTGCCGAACGCGGCCGTGGCGGCAAGTTCCTCGTTCAGCCCGGGACGATGGACGATGTGGTGCTCGTCAAGCAGCTTTCTGTTTCGAGCCATCTCGGCATCGACGCCGCCGACCGGCGAACCGGGATAGCCGCAGACGAACCCCGCCGTGTTCAGCCCGTTGCGCCGGTCAAGCCGGCGCTGGTCCAGCATCAGGCGCAGCAACGCCTGCATCCCGTTCAGGTAGACAGGCCCGCTGTCCTGCGTGAACTTGCTGTCGAGCGTGAACGGGGTCGGCGGTATAACAGGCGCATTCATGGCGAAGGTCCCCGGGAAGGACGCAATATACCGCACAACTTAAGAGGATAGCCGCCGCGATTCGTCGTCGGAACCGACGATTTCTCCGGTCGGAAACTGTGTCAGGCTCGCCTCGGCGCTGGCACGGAGAAGCCTCGACTGCTCGGGGCCGCCGCCGGCTTTCGGTGACGCCGCAGGATCTGCGCTGGGAGAAACAGAGGCCGACGATTGGCCTGTTGGAGTCAGCCGTGTGCGGCGATCAGGATGGAACGTCATCCTCGCACCGGCTTCGATCTGGACGCCTGGTGGTCTGTCTGGTGGCTCTCGCAAGAAAAAGGAGCGCGGCATGGCGATGCAGGATGTGACGTTGCGTGACGTGACACTGGCGGACAAGTACGAGCAGACATCCGGCCGCGTCTATATTTCCGGAATCCAGGCTCTGGTTCGCCTGCCGATGATGCAGCGCGAGCGTGACAGCGCGGCCGGCATCAACACGGCGGGGTTCATTTCGGGTTATCGCGGTTCGCCGCTTGGCGCGCTCGACCTTGAGCTGTGGCGCGCGCAGGCGATGCTGAAGCGCAACGAGATTACGTTTCAGCCGGGATTGAACGAAGACCTCGCGGCCACCAGCGTCTGGGGGAGCCAGCAGGTCGCGCTGCATCCGGCCAGAGTGCAAGGCGCGTTCGCCATCTGGTACGGCAAGGGGCCGGGCCTCGACCGCACCATGGATGTGTTCAAGCACGCCAACATGGCCGGGACTGCCCGCTATGGCGGGGTTCTCGCAGTCGCCGGTGACGATCACGGCTGCCAGTCCTCGACCCTTCCGCATCAAAGCGAGCAGTTGTTCGAGGCCGCGTTGATGCCGATCCTCAACCCGGCGAACGTGCAGGAATACATCGACTTCGGCCTGCTCGGTTTTGCGCTGTCGCGCTATTCGGGGTGCTGGGTCGGCTTCAAGGCGATCGCGGAAACGGTTGAAAGCGCGGCGTCGGTCGAGATCGACAATTCACGAATCGTCATCAATACCCCGTCCGATTTCGAGATGCCTCCCGGCGGCTTGAACATCCGCTGGCCCGATCCGCCGATGGAGGCCGAGCGGCGGCTGCACGGCCCCCGCATGGAGGCGGTTGCTGCCTTTGTGCGGGCCAATGCGATCGACAAGATCGTCGTGGAGCCGCGTCATCCCCGGTTTGGCATCATCACCACCGGCAAGGCTTATCTGGATGTCCGGCAGGCGTTCGACGACCTTGGCCTTACGCCCGATGCCGTCGCGGCACTCGGAATCCGGGTCTACAAGGTCGGCCTGACATGGCCTCTCGAACGCGCGGGCGCCCGTCGCTTCGCCGAAGGACTTCAGGACGTGCTGGTGGTCGAGGAGAAGCGGGGCTTCATCGAGCGGCAACTGGTCGAGATTCTCTACAACCTCCTCGCCGACCGGCGGCCCTCCGTCGTCGGCAAACGCGACGAGGCGGGAGCGCCCCTGCTGCCAAGCGAGGGTGAGATCACCCCGACCATGGTGGCCAAGGCGATTGCATCGCGCCTTGAACGCTTCGGGGTGTCAAATCCCAATCTGCGGCAGCGCATTGCGCGGCTGGAGTCGTTCGAGCGCGTGCAGAATGTCGCAAAGTTGCAGCGTTCTCCTTTCTTCTGCTCCGGGTGCCCGCACAATTCCTCCACCGTGGTGCCCGAGGGCAGCCGTGCGCTTGCCGGCATCGGTTGCCATGGCATGGCGATCTTCATGCCTCACCGCAACACGGTGACGTTCACGCAGATGGGCGGAGAGGGCGCGACATGGATCGGGCAGGCGCCGTTCGCGCAGGACAAGCATGTCTTCCAGAATCTCGGCGACGGCACCTACACCCATAGCGGCTCGGTCGCGTTGCGGGCCGCTGCCGCGGCGGGCGTCAACATCACCTACAAGATTCTTTTCAACGACGCGGTGGCGATGACCGGCGGCCAGCCGGCGGAGGGCGGGTTGTCGGTTCCGCAGATCGCCCATCAGGTCGCGGCCGAGGGCGCGAAGCTGATCGCGGTGATCTCCGACGAGCCGGAGAAATACCCCAACCCGGCGATCTTCCCGCCAAAGACGATCATTGCCCATCGGGACGAACTGGATGCCATTCAGCGGCGGATGCGTGATACCAGCGGATTGACGGTCATCGTCTACGACCAGACATGCGCCGCGGAGAAGCGTCGACGGCGCAAGCGCGGGGAATTTCCCGATCCGCCGCGGCGCGTCTTCATCAACGATGCGGTGTGTGAGGGATGCGGCGATTGCTCGACCCAATCCAACTGCATCTCGGTCAAACCGCTCGCAACCGAACTGGGACGGAAACGGCAGATCGATCAATCGTCCTGCAACAAGGATTTTTCCTGCCTGAAAGGGTTCTGCCCGAGTTTCGTCACCGTTCACGGCGGCAGCATCCGCAAGGCTAAGGTGACGGCGCAGGCGGTTTCCGCCGATCCGCTACAGAACCTGCCGCTGCCGCCGGCGCCTCAACTCCACGAGCCCTACAATATCGTCGTCGCGGGTATTGGCGGCACCGGCGTGCTCACGGTCGGCGCGCTCCTGGGCATGGCGGGGCATATCGAGGGCAAGGGCGTTTCGGTTCTCGACTTCACCGGCATGTCCCAGAAGAACGGCGCGGTCACCAGTCATATTCGCGTCGCGCCGTCACCGGATGATCTGAAGGCCGTCCGGGTCGGAAGCGGCGCGGCCGATCTCCTGCTCGGATGCGATCTGGTCGTCACCGCGAGCGCCGCGGTTCTGGCGCTGGCCGAACGCGAGGTGACGAACGCCATTGTCAACACCCACGAACAGCCGACGACGGACTTCATCACCAATCCCGATCTGGAGTTTCCCGGTGCCGACATGCGCAAGGCCGTTCTCGATGCGGCCGGCGACAAGCGGACGGACTTCATCGACGCGACGCGCCTTGCGACGCGCCTGCTTGGGGACAGCATCGCCAGCAACCTTTTCCTGCTGGGATATGCGTTCCAGAAGGGGTTCATCCCGATCAGCTTCGAGGCTCTGGATCGGGCGATCGAGTTGAACAACGTCTCGGTTGCGGCCAATCGCAAGGCGTTCGCGTGGGGCCGGCTCGCGGCTCATAACCCGGCGGCGCTGCCCAAGAGCGTTGAGCCGGTAATCCTGCGACAGGAGGAAAGCGGCCTCGACTGGCTGATCCGCGATCGCGAACAGCGGCTGACGGCTTATCAGAATGCCGCCTACGCGCGGCGTTATCGGACGCTCGTTGATCGTGCGGTTGCGGCCGAGAAGGCGGTAAAGGGAAGCGGCAGGTTCGCCGAAGCCGTGGCGCGCAATTTCTACAAGCTGATGGCGTACAAGGACGAGTACGAGGTCGCGCGTCTTTATACTGACGGGCAGTTTATGAAGAAACTCAACGAACAGTTCGAGGGCGATTTCAAGCTCAGCTTCCATCTTGCACCGCCGCTGCTGGCGCGCCGGAACGAGAACGGGCAATTGACGAAAGCGGCCTATGGATCGTGGATGATGCCGCTGTTTCGAATCCTGGCGCGCGCCAGGGGCCTGCGCGGCACCAGGCTGGACGTATTCGGCTATACCGAGGAGCGGCGCGCAGAACGGGCGCTCATCACTCGCTATGAAACCGTCATCGGACACGTCGCGGCCCATTTGACGGCCGACAACGCCGCGATTGCGATGAAGATCGCCGAAATTCCGGACGGGATTCGCGGCTACGGTCATATCAAGCAAGCCAGCATGGATGTCGCGGCACGCGCGGAGGCGAAATTGCTGACCGCGTTCAACGCATCGGGTTCGGATCGCGCGGCCGCTTGATCCGCGTCGATTGCTTTGATTGCTGGCGTGGATCGCAATCGTGCCGACCCCCGCGAGCAAGTCGATTCAATAAACTATTGAAGATGGATGGGCGTGATGGATCTGGGAATTGCAGGGCGGACCGCGATCGTTTGTGCCAGTAGCGATGGCCTGGGGTTCGCATCGGCCCGGTCACTGGCGAAAGCGGGATGTTCGGTCGTCATGAACGGCCGCCGGCCGGATGTGCTTGAAGCCGCGGCCAGGCGCGTGCGCGAGGAAACCGGCATGCGTGTCGAGGCCGTCGTCGCCGACGTGTCAACCGCAGAAGGGCGCGCCACACTGACGTCGGCCTGTCCCGATCCGGATATCCTGGTCACCAACGCCGGCGGACCGCCGAAGAAGGATTTCCGGGAACTGAGCCCGGAGGACTGGTCGCAGGCGCTGAACGCCAACATGCTCTCGGCGATCGCTTTGATAACCCACTATGTCGATGGAATGATCGCGCGCAAGTTCGGGCGCATCGTCAATGTGACCTCTATGACGTCGGTGCGGCCGTTCACCAATCTCGATCTGTCCAACGCGGTGCGGCTCGGTCTCACTGGCTTTGTCGCGGGCGTTTCGCGTCAGGTGGCCGGGCACAACGTGACCATCAACAACCTGCTTCCCGGCTCGTTCGCGACAGCGAGGGCGCGCGCGCTGGCCGACGCGACCGCGACCGAGCAACTCATCAAGACCATTCCGGCCGGACGATTCGGGGAGCCGGATGAATTCGGAGACACCTGCGCGTTCCTGTGCAGCGTCTCCGCCGCGTATATCGTTGGACAGAACATTCTGATCGACGGCGGCTATTGCGCCCGGACCGTTTGAGGGCCGAGCGGTCTGACGCGCGAAATCGGGCGGGCGATCATGTCTTGGCGCGGCAGTGCGATCGCTCACGCCCGCTGCACGAAGCTGTCGACGACCTTTTTCTCGCCGGCCTTGTCGAAGGCGATCGACAGTTTGTTGCCGTCGATCCTCACCACGTGGCCATAGCCGAATTTCTGGTGAAACACCCGGTCGCCCAGCGAATAGTCCGAGGTGGTGCCGGTCGATTTCGCGATCAGTTCGCCCTCGATGGTGAGCGGCGCGCGGGCGCGGCGCGCGCCGTCGCCATAGGCCGCGCCGCTCTCGTTGAAGCCGCCGCGCGTGCGGTTGGCCTGCGCGCGCTGCCAGCCGGGCGTCGAATAGTGTGAACCGAAGGCATCGAGGTTGTCGAAGCGCGAGGCGCCGTAGCCGCCTGAGCCGCCCCAGCCGGCGCCGCCCTTCGACTCGGTGATCTCGACGTTGTCCGCCGGCAGTTCGTCGAGGAAGCGCGACGGCACCGTGGTGGACCAGGTGCCATGAATGCGCCGGTTGGTGGCAAAATACAGCTTGGCGCGTCTGCGTGCGCGCGTAATGCCGACATGGGCGAGGCGGCGTTCCTCCTCAAGCCCGGCGCGGCCCTGCTCGTCGAGCGCGCGCTGGTGCGGGAACAGCCCTTCTTCCCAGCCCGGCAGGAATACGTTGTCGAACTCCAGCCCCTTGGCGGAGTGCAGCGTCATCAGCGACACCGCGTCGTCCTCGGGGCCGCCGTCGCGGTCCATCACCAGCGCGATGTGTTCGAGGAAGCCTTGCAGGTTCTCGAACTCCTCCATCGAGCGCACCAGTTCCTTGAGGTTTTCGAGCCGGCCGGCGGCGTCGGCCGAGCGGTCCTTCTGCCACATCTCGGTGTAGCCGCTCTCGTCGAGCACGATTTCCGCCAGCTCGGTATGCGGCATCACCTGGCTTTGCGCGCGCCAGCGTTCGAAACTCTCCATCAGCGCCCGCAGCGTACCGCGCGGCTTGGCCTTGAGTTCGTCGGTCTCGGCCACCGCGCGCGCGGCTTCCGACAGCGGGATGCGCCGCTTGCGGGCGTGGTCGTAGAGCAGTTGCACGGTGGCGTCGCCGATGCCGCGCTTCGGCACGTTGATGATGCGCTCGAAGGCGAGATCGTCGGCGGGCGAACTGATGACGCGCAGATAGGCCAGCGCGTCGCGGATTTCGGCGCGCTCGTAGAAGCGCGGGCCGCCGATCACCCGGTAGGGCAGGCCGAGGGTGACGAAGCGGTCCTCGAACTCGCGCATCTGGAACGAGGCGCGCACCAGAATGGCGATTTCATTGAGCCGGTCGCCGGCGCGCTGCAACTGCTCGATCTCCTCGCCGATGGCGCGGGCTTCTTCTTCCGAATCCCACGCGCCGGTGACGGTGACCTTCTCGCCCTCGACATCCTCGGTGCGCAGCGTCTTGCCGAGCCGGCTTTCGTTGTGCGCGATCAGGTGCGAGGCGGCGGCGAGGATATGGCCGGTCGAGCGGTAGTTGCGCTCCAGTCGGATGATTTTCGCGCCGGGGAAGTCGTGATCGAAGCGCAGGATGTTGTCCACCTCCGCGCCGCGCCAGCCGTAGATCGACTGGTCGTCGTCGCCGACGCAGCAGATGTTTTTCTGTTTCAGGACTTCGACGGACGCGGATGGACCCTCACTAGCATGACTGACGTCATCACCGGACCGACGCGTAGCGTCGTGATCCGGTGATCCATCTTCTGAAAAACTGATGGATTGCCGGGTCAAGCCCGGCAATGACGATTGTGCCGGCGTCTGCGCCAGCAGCCTGAGCCACAGGTACTGCGCGACGTTGGTGTCCTGATATTCGTCCACCAGAATATACTTGAAGCGGTTCTGATAGCCGCGCAGCACGTCGGGGTTTTCGCGGAACAGCCGGATGTTTTCCAGCAGCAGGTCGCCGAAGTCGGCGGCGTTGAGCGTCTTCAGCCGCTCCTGATAGGCGGCGTAGAGCTTGCCGCCGCGGCCGTTGCCGAACACCGCGGCCTCGCCGGCCGGCACCTGCGAAGGCGTCAGCCCGCGGTTCTTCCAGCCGTCGATCAGGCCGGCCAGCATCCGCGCCGGCCAGCGCTTGTCGTCGATGCCGTCGGCTTGCAGCAACTGCTTGAGCAGGCGGATCTGGTCATCGACGTCGAGCACGGTGAAGTTGGATTTCAACTGCACCAGTTCGGCATGGAAGCGCAGGATGCGGCCGCCGATCGAGTGGAAAGTGCCGAGCCACGGCATTCCCTCGACGGCGTGGCCGAGCATCTGGCCGAGCCGGGTCTTCATCTCCCGCGCCGCCTTGTTGGTGAAAGTCACCGACAGGATTTCGTGCGGCCGGGCGCGGCCGGTCGAGAGGATGTGGGCGATCCGCGAGGTCAGCACCCGCGTCTTGCCGGTGCCGGCTCCGGCCAGCACCAGCACCGGGCCGTCCAGCGTCTCCACCGCCTCGCGCTGCTCGGGGTTGAGCGCGGCGAGATAGGGCGGCGCGGCGGCGGCGCGGGCGCGCGCGGCGATGCCGCCGGCCACCGGCTGGTGGTCGGGCAGGTCATGGCGAAGGAGTTTGTTCGGCTCGGTCATGCGAATCGTTTCCTCCCCACGTTGCCACCGTGGGCCGGCGAAGGGGAGGCTTGAGAACAGGATTGCTGTCGATATAGGGCCTGGGTGCGGCGAATGACAGGTTTTTCCCCGCCGGGAGCCGTCCTCGGGCGGTGGATCGC
This sequence comes from Bradyrhizobiaceae bacterium, assembly GCA_044463945.1. GTDB lineage: Bacteria > Pseudomonadota > Alphaproteobacteria > Rhizobiales > Xanthobacteraceae > 62-47. The sequence continues at coordinate 51,324 of JBIQLW010000005.1, forward strand.
GCCCGCGCGTCGGTGGAACCGGCTATCGGGCTGGCATCCCGATCCTGCGGCCGAGCCCCTCCGGCCGCGGACAGGCGTCGTGCGCCCGCACGGCCGCGGCGATGCGGGCTCGGATGTCGGTGGGAAAGGGTGCGACCTTGCGCGCGGCCATATCGACGTGGACCGACATGTTCTCGGAAGTTGCCGACAGCCAGCCGTCGGTGGCGTGGCGCAACTCCTGAAACGTGTGGAGCCGCTTGTCGTCGGCCGCCACCAGCAGCACCGACACCCGCACCGGGTCGTCGAGATGAATCTCGCGCAGGTAGCGGACGTGGCATTCCGCCGTGAAGGTCGAGCCGCCGCGCGTCTTCAGATATTCGGGGCCGATCCCGAGTTCGAGCCACACCGCGTCGATGGCCCGGTCGAACAGCACGTTGTAATAGGCCATGTTGAGGTGGCCGTTGTAGTCGATCCACGCCGGCTCGATCCGCATCACCGGCGCGAGGAAGGGCCTCTGTTCCAGCGGCGGCGCTCCGGCGGCATTCATCGTCATGGTTGATCCTTGTCGGGGCGCAAAGCCGGCGGCCGCGGTTCTGCGAGGATGGGTTTGTGCGATCGGGCGGCCCGTTATACATGGTTTGTGACGGGTGTGCCTCGCCGTCGGGAGGAAGAAGCCATGAACATCCATAATCCGTTCGATTTGCCGCATGTCGGCCCGAAAGCGCTGGCGAGCACGCTGGAATCGCTGGCGGCGCGGTTCGGCAACCGGCTGGTGACCTCGCAGGCGGTGCGCGAGCAGCACGCCCATACCACGACGTGGCTGACGCCGCAGCCGCCGGACGCAGTGGTGATGGCGCAGGAGACGGCGGACATTCAGGATACGGTGCGGATCTGCGCGGCCAATGGCGTCCCGGTGATCGCCTTCGGCACCGGCACCTCGCTGGAAGGACAGGTCAACGCGGCGGCGGGCGGGGTGTGCATCGACCTGCGCGACATGAACCGCCTGCTCGCCGTCCATGTCGAGGACCTCGATTGCGTGGTGGAGCCCGGCATCACCCGCAAGATGCTCAACGACCAGTTACGCGATCAGGGCGTGTTCTTTCCCATCGATCCGGGCGCCGATGCCTCGATCGGCGGCATGACCGCGACCCGCGCCTCCGGCACCAACGCGGTGCGCTACGGCACCATGCGCGAGAACGTGCTGGCGCTGAAGGTGGTGCGCGGCGACGGCGAGATCATCACCACCGGCACGCGGGCGCGAAAGTCGTCGGCGGGCTACGACCTGACGCACCTGTTCGTCGGCGCCGAGGGCACGCTCGGCATCATCAGCGAGATCACGCTCAAGCTGCGCGGCATCCCCGACACCATCGCCGCCGCCTCGTGCTCGTTCAAGAGCGTCGGGGACGCCTGCCGCGCCACCATCCTCGCCATCCAGACCGGCATTCCGCTGGCCCGCATCGAGCTGCTCAACGCCGCGCAGGTCGCCGCCTGCAACGCCTATTCCAAGCTGACGCTGCCGGAGACGCCGCTGCTGCTGCTGGAATTTCACGGCAGCGAGGCCGGGGTCGCCGAGCAGACCGCGATGTTCGCCGACATCGCCGCCGAATGCGGTGGCGGCGCGTTCGAATGGGCGACGCGGCCCGAGGACCGCACGCGGCTATGGCAGGCGCGCCACGATGCCTATTGGGCGGTAAAGAACCTGCGCCCCGGCGCGCAGGGGCTCGCCACCGACGTCTGCGTGCCGATCTCGCGGCTCGCCGACTGCGTGGTCGAAACCGAGGACGACATGAAGGCGAGCGGCTTTGAAGGGCCGATCGTCGGCCATGTCGGCGACGGTAATTTCCACTGCTCGCTGCTGCTCGATGCCAGCGATCCCGCCGAGGTCGCGCGCGCCGACGCCTTCCTTCACCGGCTGGTGCAGCGGGCGCAGGCGATGGACGGCACCTGCACCGGTGAGCACGGCATCGGTCAGGGCAAGCAGAAATACCTCGCCGGCGAACTCGGGCCGGAGGCGATCGACGCCATGCGCGCGGTGAAGCGGGCGCTCGACCCGCAGAACATCTTCAACCCCGGCAAAATCATGCCGGGGGGATGACGTCCGGGGTCATTGACCTCACCCGATCCGTCGTCTCAAATCCGATCGCGTGGACGTGCCGCGACTTGGCTCTCGGTGTCCGGCTTGGAAACGAGGCGTCATCGTCCGCCAACGGGTCCGGCCATAGCGCGTCGAAGACGCGCGTGAACGCGCTTTTGGCCGGCCCGATGACGGGCTTCGGCGGACGATCCAGTCATCGGTGCGATTGCGTGAGAAATTTGATCCGATATGGAATACTGGATGCCCCGCCTTCGCGGAGCATGACGGTTATTGTGCTGCACGTCTGTCCAAAAAACGAATTTCCGGTCAATCTCTCAAGACTTTCAAATCGAAAGCGATATTCGGTATGATGCGGGCGCGGGCGCGCCGCGCCGTCTCCTCGAAGCATCGCGCTTCGTGACCATTTTCGGGAAGGTTCGGTGATCAATGCGCGGGCGCTTCTTTTACGGCTGGGTGATCGTCGTCATCACCTTCGTGACGATGGGCATCGGCGTCAACGCGCGCACCGCGTTCTCGCTGTTCTTCCCCTCCATCATCGATGAATTTCAATGGGAGCGCGGCCTCACCGCCGGCGCGTTCTCGTTCGGCTTTGTCGTCTCGGCGGGCTTCAGCCCGCTGATCGGCCGTATGATGGACCGCTTCGGCCCGCGCGTGGTGATGGAGACCGGCGTGCTGCTGATGGCGGCGGGCCTGTTGCTGGCGCCGCTGACCACCGAGGTCTGGCACCTCTATCTCACCATGGGACTTCTGGTCGGCGGCGGCAGCGTGTGCCTGAGCTACACCGGGCAATCGCTTTATCTGCCGAACTGGTTCGTGCGCAAGCGCGGGCTGGCGATGGGCATCGCCTTCGCCGGGGTCGGCATCGGCTCGATCATCCTGTTCCCGTGGGTCGGCTACATCATCGCCCAGTCCGGCTGGCGCACCGCCAGCATCGCGCTCGGCGTTCTGATGCTGGTGGTGCTGGTGCCGATCAACCTGATGGTGCGCCAGCGCCCGCAGGACATGGGGCTGTTGCCCGACGGCGACCACGGCGGCGGCGAGGGCGGGGCGGCGATGCCGCAAAAGCCGACCGTGGAAATCGTCGATCCGGTGTGGGCGGCGACCGACTGGACGCTGACGCGCGCCATGCGCACGGCACGGTTCTGGTGGCTGTCGCTCGGTTTCTTCTGTGGGCTGTATTCGTGGTACGCGGTCCAGGTTCACCAGACCAAGTATCTCGTCGAGGTCGGCTTCAGTTCGACGCTGGCGGTGTGGGCGCTGGGCGCGGTGAGCCTGCTGGGCATCCCCGGCCAGATCCTGATGGGCCATCTCTCCGACCGCATCGGGCGCGAATGGATCTGGACCATCAGCGGCTTCGGTTTCGTGATCTGCTTCGCCGCGCTGATCGGCCTCGCCTATGTTCCGAGCATTTGGCTGGTCTATCTGATGATCGTGACGCAGGGCTTCATCGGCTACGGCACCACCGCGGTGATGGCGGCGGTGGTGGTCGAGATCTTCGAGGGTCGCCACTATGGCAGCATCTTCGGCACCATCATGCTGGCGGGGCTCGCCGGCGGCGCCGCCGGCCCGTGGCTCACCGGCCTGCTGCACGACTGGTACGGCGACTACATCGGCGCCTTCGCGCTGGCGATCGTGTTCAGCCTGCTCGGCAGCGCCGCGGTCTGGCTGGCGGCCCCCGGCAAGGTGCGCGCGGTGGCCGGGCGCGTGCCCCGGCGCGCCGACGCCACGGCGGCGGCCGACGCCGGCTAGCGGCGGCGCGTCGCTGTGACTTTGCCACACTTGCAGCTATAAATTTGCCGCTATAAATGCGCCCGTGCCGGCGCTATCGTCGCCGCGCATCACGCTCCATTCACGGACGGCGTTGTCCGCCGCGCAAGCCTGACATCCGATCGGGACGATCGGATCGCACAGTGCCGGATGACGCCGAGAGGAGATACCGTGCAGACAACCCTGCTCGGATTGGCGATCGCCTTTATCGTCGCGCTGGTCGCCGCCCTGATCGGACCCTACTTCATCGACTGGAGCCGGTTCCGGCCGCAGTTCGAGGCGGAGGCGAGCCGAATCCTGGGGACGCCGGTCCGCGTCGGCGGCGGGCTCGACGCGCGGCTGCTGCCGACGCCGTCGCTGCGGCTGCAATCGGTCGTGATCGGCGGCGCCAACGATCCGGGGCGGATCCGCGCCGCCGATCTCGCCGTCGAGTTCAGCCTCGGCGCGCTGATGCGCGGCGAATGGCGCGCCACCGAACTCACCGTCAACGGCGTCGCGCTCGATCTCGGCTTGGATGCCGCCGGCCGGATCGACTGGCCGGTCGCCGCTGGCAATCCCAACCTCGGCGCGCTGTCGATCGACCGCCTCAACCTGACCGGCCGGGTGGCGCTGCACGACGCCGCGAGCCGCGCCACGCTCGAACTCAACGACATCGCTTTCAGCGGCGACGTTCGCGCGCTGGCGGGATCGATCCGCGGCAATGGCAATTTCATGGTCGGCGACACCCGCTACCCGTTCCGCGTCGCCTCGTCGCGGGACGACGCGGGCGGCGGCGCGCGGGTGCATCTGACGCTGGAGCCCGGCCTGCACGGCCTGACGGCCGATCTCGAAGGCGCGTTGCGGTTCGAGGCGCGCGCGCCGCGCTTCGAGGGCACGGTGACGCTGGCGCGCTCAGCGCCCGACGGAACCGCGCCGGATTCGGTGACGCCGTGGCGGCTGGCGGCGAAGCTGAAAGCCGATCCCGCCAGGGCGTCGCTGGCGCAACTCGACCTCAGCTACGGCATCGACGAGGCGGCGCTGAAGCTGACGGGCCTGGTGGATTTCCGCTTCGGGGCCAAGCCGCTGGCGCAGGCGCTTTTGTCCGCCAAGCAACTCGACGCCGACAAGATGCTTTCGAAGCAGAGCGGCTCGACCGGGCCGGTGCGGATGCTGCCGGGCCTGCGCGCGCTGTTGTCGGCACTGCCGCCGACGCGGTTGCCGACGCGGGTGGACATCAACGCCGAGCGCATCATGCTCGGCGGGCGGCCGGTGCAGGACCTCGATCTCACCCTGCGCGCCGACGCCGGAACATGGAGCGTGGACCGGCTGGAGGTGCGCGCCCCCGGCGCGACCGAGGTCGGCATTCACGGCGCGATGGCCGCGTCCGCCGCCGGTGACGATGCGTCGCCTGACGCCGACAGCTTCAAGGGGCGGCTCAAGGTCGATTCCGCCGACCCCGGCGCGTTCGCCGGGTGGCTGCTCGGGCGCGCCGACATGGCGGCACGGACGCAGCGGCCGCTGCACGTCGCCGGCGACGTGCATCTGGCCTCCGACCGTATCGCTATCGACGACCTCAAGGCCGATATCGACGGCGACACCATCACCGGGCGCGTCGCGTGGTCGGCGCGCAAGGCCGGCCGCGCCTCCGAGTTCGACGCCGATCTGACCGCCGACCGCCTCGACCTCGACGCGGCGGCGGCTTTCGTCAGCGCCATCGGCATTCCGCAAACCGAGTGGCCGGATCACGGCGCGCTGGCCCTCAACGTCGCCAGCGCCGTGCTCTCGGGGCAGAAGTTGCGGCCGCTCACCGGGCGGCTCGGCTATGACGCGACCACGGTGACGCTCGACGGGCTGCGGGTCGGCCAGCCCAGCGGCATCGCGCTCGACGGTTCCGGCGTCTTCCATCGCGACACCGCGACCGGCAATCTGACGCTGCAAGCGTCCGCGCCGTCGCTGGCCGGAATCGCCGGGCTCATCGAGCCATGGTCCCTCTCCGTCGCCGCGCGCCTGCAAGGGGAGGCGGCGCGCGCCTCGGGCGCGGCGCGCCTCACACTCGATGTCGCTCTCGCCGCTGACGCAGGCGATGCCACCCGCGCCAGCGCGCGCGCGGCGCTGCGGCTCGATGCGCCGCGCATCAAGGGCGGCGTGACGCTGCGTGCCGCTCCGGCGCGGGAGGCGCTGCGGAAGGCGGACTGGGAGACGCTGGCGCGCACCGGCCTCGACCTTGAGGCCGATGCCGCCGCGCCGCAGGGCGCTGCGCTGCTGGGCTGGCTCGGCCTCGACGGCGCGATCGCCGCCACTGACGGGCCGGCCCGTCTCACCGCGACCGCACAGGGCAAATGGGATGCGCCGTGGCAGGTGAAGGCGGGGCTTTCCGCCGGCGCGCTCAACGCCGAGGCGCATGGCAGCGTGACGCCCGCCACGCCGGCCCTCGATCTCACGCTCAAGCTGCGCGGCGCCAATGTCGCGCCGCTGTTCGATCTCGCCGCCTCGAACCCGCTCGGGCAGGGCGCCAGCCTGTCGTCGCGCGTCACGCTGAGCGGCGACAAGCTGCGCTTCGGTGACATCGATGCGTCGGTCGAAGGGACGCGGCTGCGCGGCCGGGTCGATCTGACGCTCGGCGACGACCGCCGCTTCGACGGCGAGCTTGGCATGGACGCGCTGAACCTGCCGCAAGCCTTCGCGCTCTTGATCGGCGCGGCCGGCCGCGACAACGGCGCGCCGCTCGGCAAGAACCTGCTCGACGGGATGCGCGGCCGCATTGCCTTTCAGGCGCTGCGCGGTGACCTGCCGGCCGGGCTCCAGCTTCAGCCGGTCAGCGGCGTGCTCAGGAGCGACGGCCGCGCGATTGCCATCGACACGGTGAAAGGCACCATCGGCGGCGGCGAGGCGCGGGCCGATTTCGACGCGCGGCGCACCGCCGACGGGCTGGCGCTGAGCGGCGAGGTGCAACTCGACGGCGTCGACGGCAAGGCGCTGCGCTATCGCGGGCTGGCGATGCCGGCGGGCCGCGCGTCGCTGCGCATGACCTTCGCCAGCCAGGGCCGCAGCGTCGCGGCGCTGACCGGCGCGCTCACCGGCAGCGGCACGCTGACCATCGACAAGGCCGAGATCGCCGGCCTCAACCCGAAGGCGTTCGAGGTGGCGATTGCGGCCGGTGACAGCGGCAAGCCGCCCGATGACGAGCGGCTGCGCCGGATCGTTACGCCGGAACTGCTGCGCGGCGGCCTCGCGGTGAAGCAGGCGCAGATCCCGTTCATCCTGCGGGACGGGCGCATCAGCGTCGGCGCCACCACGCTGGAAGCCGACGGCGCGCGCGCGGTGGTGTCCGGCGGCTATGACATCGTGGCCGATCAGGCCGATCTCCGCGCCAACCTGACATCGCGCGTTGCCGGTTCCGAGACCAGCCCGCCGCAACTCGATATCTTCGCGGCGGGAACGCCCGATATGCTGAAACCGATGGTCGATGTCGCTGGTCTTTCGTCGTGGCTGGCGTTGCGGGCGATCGAGCGCGAGACGCGCCGCCTCGACGCCATCGGCCGCGGCGAGGCGACCGCGCCGCCCGCCGTCGCGGCCGTGCCGCCTGCCTCTACGCCTGCCGCCACGCCCGCGCCGACGCCGGATCGCGGCGAGGCGAAGCCGGAGGCGGCCGTTCCCGATTTGCCGACGAGTGATGTGCCGTTGCCGGGAAGCGATCCGCGCCGCGCGCCGGCCCGGCCTTCGACTTCGACAGCACGTCCGGTCGCGCCGACGCCCGCCGCGGACAAGCCTGCGGCGTCCGCGGTCGCGCCGTTGCCGCCGCCGATCGAAGTGCGGCCGGCTCCGAGCCCGAAGGCCGCCCGTCCTCACGCGCCGCTGGTGCTGACGCCGCCGATCGCGCGCGAGCAGCGGCCGGGTTTTTGAGCGCGGGGATGTGCAACACAAAAACCGTCATACCCGCGAAGGCGGGTATCGTATTTCCCCGCGCCTGAAGGGATGACCGGATCGTCCGCGTTCGCGGATGATGATGTCTCGTTCTCTGTCGGGCTCTCGGGCTGACCGCTTTCGATCCGGCGTCAACGCATCATGTTTATCGCCACGCGACGGCGTCGAGACGCGACGGCGGCACAGTGGCGGGCCGATCGGGCCGGCTCTCTCCGATCATCACCAGGCTGATGGCGCGGGTGCGGAAGTAATCGAGCACAAAGAGGCGGATCGCCGAGGACAGGTTGTCGGTCTTGCGCTGCATGTCGATGCTGGTCAACTGCGCGGCCAGCGTGACGCCGTGCCGTGCGGCGATTTCCTTCAGGCTGTCCCAAAAGGCATCTTCGAGGCTGACGCTGGTCTTGTGGCCGCCGACCATCACCGATCGCTTGACCACCGCGTATTGCAGCGCCTCCGCCGGCCCGGAGTCCGCGTCGAGATCGGAATAGGATGTCGTCATGGAATGCCCCCGGTCGTGCGACGCCGTCTGCCGTGTCGCCGATCCTTGCGAGCGGACGATCGGCGTCCGCGTATCGATTCAAGATTATCTCAAAGTGTCGGCGTCGGATATTCGGGAAACAACCTAGCAGTCCATGATTTTCCGGAGCTTGCCGAAGCGCGTGCCGGAAACGAGGCGTCATCGTCCGCGAAGGCGGACGATCCAGTACTTCGGGCGGGCGTGAGGGAGACCCGTCTCCGGATACAGAATACTGGATGCTCCGCCTTCGCGGAGCATGACGGCTTTCGCGCTGCGCATCCACTGGAAGCACGATTTGCCGGTCAGACTCCGAGGTGTGAGCGGCTCACGCGATGGCGCCTCGGGGCGACGGCGTCTCGCGATTCAGTCTGCCAACGGAATGTTCAACCGAGCACCCGCACCGGCGCGCCGGCGAGCCAGGCTTCGATGTCTTCGGCCATCTCGCCGTAGTAGCAGCGGTAGTTTTCCGCCGTGACGTAGCCGAGGTGCGGCGTCAGCACCACGTTGTCGAGCTTGCGCAGCGGATGATCGCGCGGCAGCGGCTCCTCGCTGAACACGTCGAGCGCCGCGCCGGCGATGGCGCGCCGTTGCAGGGCGTCGAGCAGCGCCGCCTCGTCGACGATCGGGCCGCGCGCGGTGTTGACGAGGTAGGCGGTCGGCTTCATGCGGGCGAGGTCGTCGCGCGAGATCAGTCCGCGCGTGCGCTTGCTGAGGATGACGTGGATACTGATAATGTCCGACGTCGCCATCAGGTGGTCCTTGCCGGCGTAAGTGACGCCTTCCGCCGCGCACACCTGCGGCGTGAGGTTCTGGCTCCACGCGATCACGTTCATGCCCATCGCCTTCGCGATGCCCGCGACCTTCCGCCCGAGCTTGCCGAGGCCGACGATGCCGAGCGTCTTGCCCTCCAGGTCCTCGCCGAGCGTGGTCTGCCAGCGTTCGCCGGCTTTGAGCCGGGCATTCTCTAGGCCGATGTGCCGCGTCAGTTCCAGCATCAGGCCGATGGCGAGACTCGCGGTGGGGCCGCCCATCGCGGCGGTGCCGCACACCGTGACGCCGCGCGCTTTTGCGGCGGCGAGATCGATCGCGGCGTTGCGCATCCCGGAGGTCAGCAGCAACCTCAGCTTCGGCAGCGCGTTCAGCGTATCGGCGCGGAACGGCGTGCGCTCGCGCATGGCGCAGACGATGTCGAAGTCCTGTAACGCCGCGATGGCCTCACGGGCGTCGGCGAACGGCTCGTCGAACACCGTGACATCGACGCGATCCGCGAGGCGCGCCCAGTCCGCCAGTTTCAACGCGACATTCTGATAGTCGTCGAGAATCGCGCAGCGCAGCCGGGTCATCGCAAGGGTCCGTCGGTGGATGGCGTGGAGTGGCCATCGTCGCGCGCGATGCGCACGGACGCAACTGCCGGTGTGGCCTAGTAGGTCGTTGAAAATGGTTTGGTGTCCCGGGCGCGCTGCGGCACAAAGTGACGCTGCGCAGAACCGGGACCGTTCCAGCGATAATGTTTGCGACGGTCCCGGTTCTGCGACGCAGCGTTTCACGCTGCATCGCGCCCGGGACACGACTGAGGTGAAGATCGAAATCGGCAGTTTTTCAACGACCGGTTAGATCAAATGGCGATGCGTCAGCGGTTCGCGCTTGGCCTGGCAGGCGGGGCCGGGGCCGCGCATGTAGTGGCGCTCGGGGTGATAGGGGTTGAACGCCGCGAGGATGAACTGGCGGAAGAAATCGACGACTTCGCGCCACGGTCCCGAGGCGGGCCGCTGGGTGAGGGGGGCCGGACGGGCCGGCTTCGATGTGAGAATGGTGCTCATGGGACGCACTCTGACGCCGTTCATCGCGCCGTTCTGTGCGCTTCGTCACGAAGGCGCGCGGGGCGGATGAACACAAGGCGGCAGTTTCGTCAAAAATGATTAAAACCCGGTTTGAAATCACGGGGCGCCGACCCATCTTCACTTAAGGTTTGCAAAGACTTAACGCCGCGGTTGCCCTTTCGGCGCGGGCTGGCTACATGAGCGGCGGATATTCCGGCAATCCCCCAAACTCCCCGACAGACCAAGGACCACGATGGCGCGCCAGTTCGTCTATTTCATGCAGGGCCTGACCAAGGCTTATCCGACCCGCAAGGTGCTCGATAACATCCATCTGTCGTTCTATCCCGACGCCAAGATCGGCGTGCTCGGCGTCAACGGCGCCGGCAAATCGACGCTGCTCAGGATCATGGCCGGCCTCGACAAGGATTATACCGGCGAGGCGTGGGTCGCCGAGGGCGCTCGCGTCGGCTATCTGGAACAGGAGCCGCAGCTCGATCCCGCCAAGACGGTTCGCGAGAACGTGATGGAAGGCGTCGCCAAGCAGAAGGCGATCCTCGATCGCTACAACGAGCTGGCGATGAACTATTCGGACGAGACCGCCGACGAGATGACGAAGTTGCAGGACGAGATCGAGGCGGCCGGCCTGTGGGATCTCGACAGCAAGGTCGATCAGGCGATGGACGCGCTGCGCTGCCCGCCGGACGACGCCGACGTGACCAAACTCTCCGGCGGCGAGCGCCGCCGCGTCGCGCTGTGCCGCCTGCTGCTCGACCAGCCGGAACTGCTGCTGCTCGACGAGCCGACCAACCACCTTGATGCGGAGAGCGTGTCGTGGCTGGAAGGCCACCTGCGCAATTATCCCGGCGCGATCCTGATCGTCACCCACGACCGCTACTTCCTCGACAACGTCACCGGCTGGATCCTCGAACTCGACCGCGGCCGCGGCATCCCCTACGAGGGCAATTACTCGTCGTGGCTGGTGCAGAAGCAGAAGCGCCTCGAACAGGAGGGCCGCGAGGAGGCGGCGCACCAGCGCACGCTGGCGCGCGAGCAGGAATGGATCGCGGCCTCGCCCAAGGCGCGGCAGGCGAAATCCAAGGCGCGCTACCAGCGCTACGAGGAACTGCTGGCCAAGGCCAGCGAGAAGCAGACCCAGACCGCGCAGATCGTCATTCCGGTGGCCGAGCGGCTCGGCAACAACGTCATCGATTTCGACGGCCTGTCGAAATCGTTCGGCGACCGGCTGTTGATCGACAACCTCACCTTCAAGCTGCCGCCCGGCGGCATCGTCGGCGTCATCGGCCCCAACGGCGCCGGCAAGACCACGCTGTTCCGCATGATTACCGGACAGGAGACGCCCGACGCCGGCACCATTACAATCGGCGAGACGGTGCATCTCGGTTATGTCGATCAGTCGCGCGACGCGCTCGACGGCTCGAAGACCGTGTGGGAGGAAATCTCCGGCGGCAACGACCTCATCCTGCTCGGCAAGAAGGAGGTCAATTCGCGCGGCTATTGCTCGGCGTTCAACTTCAAGGGCGCGGATCAGCAAAAGAAGGTGGGCGCGCTGTCGGGCGGCGAGCGCAACCGCGTGCATCTCGCCAAGATGCTCAAGTCCGGCGCCAACGTGCTGCTGCTCGACGAGCCGACCAACGACCTCGACGTCGATACGCTGCGCGCGCTGGAGGAAGCGCTGGAGGATTTCGCCGGCTGCGCCGTGGTCATCAGCCACGACCGCTGGTTCCTCGACCGCATCGCCACGCATATTCTGGCGTTCGAGGGCGACAGCCACGTCGAATGGTTCGAGGGCAATTTCCAGGACTACGAGAAGGACAAGATGCGCCGGCTGGGTCAGGACAGCATCATCCCGCACCGGGTGAAGTACAAGAAGCTGACGCGGTGAGGGTGTGGCGGAGCGGGTTGCTTAACCGACCTTCTCCGCCAGCCACATCTTGATGAGCGACTGATACGGCACGTCGCGCTTGTTGGCGGCGATCTTGATCTGCTCCAGCAGGCTGATCGGCAGGCGGATGGAGATCGACTGCGTCGAAGGCTTGAGATTCGGGAAGCGCACGCGTTGCGCCTTGCTCCAGTCGACATAGTCGGTGGAGTCGTGCGTTTCCCGGAATTTCCGTTCCTCGGCCTCGTTCCTGAAGGCGGGGATGGGCTTAAGCTTGCTCATAGACCTTCCGCTACTTTCGGTTCATGTCGCGCGCTGAAATCACGCGGATCAAGGTTTCGTTTTGCCTCAGCGTGAACGTGACGTGCAGCAGGCGGCCTTGCGCCGTTTGACCCAACGCATTGAAGCGTTGTTCGCTCCCGCTATGCTTTTTGTCTTCCGCGACGATCAACGGATCGTTCAGGAATACACTTTCGGCGTCCGCCGGGCTGACGTGATACTTGTCGGCGTTTTTCCAGCGGTTGCCGTCGTCCCGCTCAAATCCGGCAATCCGGTCGAGATCGATCATGCTTGTATATTGTGATGATATACATTGATTTGTAATCGGCCTCCCGGTTCATTATTGAAGCGGAGGCCCCGTACGAACAGACTGGAATCCCATGGCCGACTGGAGCGCGCAGCAGTATCTGAAATTCGAGGACGAGCGCACGCGGCCGGCGCGGGATCTGCTGGCGCAGATTCCGTCGGAGCATCCGCGCACCGTGGTCGATATCGGCTGCGGGCCGGGCAACTCGACCGAGCTGCTGGTCAGGCGATGGCCGGATGCGGCGGTGACCGGCATCGATACCTCGGCGGACATGCTGAAGCAGGCGCGCGCGCGGCTGCCGGCGCAGACCTTCATCGAGGCCAACGTGGCGCACTGGCTGCCGCCCGCCGGCACGGATGTGCTGTTCGCCAACGCGGTGTTCCAGTGGGTGCCCGATCACCTCAAGCAACTGGTGCGTCTCGTCGGCACGCTGGCGCCGGGGGGCGTACTGGCGGTGCAGATGCCGGACAACCTCGACGAGCCGTCGCACATCCTGATGCGCGAGGTGGCGTATGAGGAACCGTTCCGCGACGTGCTGGCCAACGCCGTGCGGTTGCGCGACACGCTGCCGCGGCCGCGCGTCTATTACGACGCCCTGAAGCCGCTCTGCGCCCGGCTGGACATCTGGCACACGACCTACAATCACGTGCTCGATGACGCCGACGCTATTGTCGAATGGGTGAAGGGCACCGGGCTGCGGCCGTTCCTCGATCCGCTGCAACTGCCCGAGCACAAGCTGTATCTCGCCGAATACGCCGCGCGGGTGACGGCGGCCTATCTGCCGCAGGCGGACGGCAAGGTACTGCTGCGGTTCCCGCGGATTTTCATCGTCGCGGTGCGTTAGAGCATGATCCCGAAAAGTGGGAACCGGTTTGCGCTGCGCGGCCCTTCGGGTCGGGAAAGATCATGCTCCAACAGAAAGAAAGATAGACGACGGCCCGACGCCGTCGGATCGGACCCGGAGCGGACGAGGGACGAGTCCGGGACCGCGGGCCGCCTGCGGCGATTTATCAAGGGGGCTCGACAACGGCGGCTCGCCTCTCATATTGAGCGTCCTGCCCGATCGCTTTTCAGCCCAGAGCCATTTCCATGTCGATGACCCCCGAAACGCCGCTGCCGCCGCCCGGTTCCGCACGCCTGCGTCCGATCCCGTTGCTGATCTTCAGTTCGCGCTGGCTGCAACTGCCGCTCTATGTCGGGCTGATCGTGGCGCAGGCGGTCTATACCATCCTGTTCCTCAAGGAACTCTGGCACCTGATCGGCCACACGTTCGACTTCAGCGAGCAGCAGATCATGCTGGTGGTGCTGAGCCTGATCGACGTGGTGATGATCTCCAATCTGCTGGTGATGGTGATCGTCGGCGGCTACGAGACGTTCGTGTCGCGGCTCAACCTCGAAGGCCATCCCGACGAGCCGGAATGGCTGAGCCACGTCAACGCCAGCGTGCTCAAGATCAAGCTGGCGATGGCGATCATCGGCATTTCCTCGATCCATCTGCTGCGCACCTTCATCGAGGCCGGCGGGCTCGGGACCGCCAAGACCAGTTACACCGCGACCGGCGTGATGTGGCAGACCATCATTCATATCGTCTTCATCATCTCGGCGATCGGCATCGCCTACGTCGATCGGCTGTCGAACGAGGCGACGGACGAGGCTCACGCCGCGCACGCAAAGGCCGGGCATTGAGCGCCGGTCGCAGGCCGGGATTTGCGATGGCGCGACAGCGAGGCGTCGCGGTCGCGCTGCTCGCCGTGCTGACGTTGGCTTTTGCAGGCGCGGCGCAGGCCGCCGACGCCGGCTTCGCGCGCTTCATCGCCTCGGTCTGGCCGGACGCGCAAAAGGCCGGCGTAACGCGCGCCGCGTTCGAGACGCAGACGCGCGGCCTCGAACCCGACTACAAGCTGCCCGACCTCGCGCTGCCGGGACGGCCCGCGACCGGCGCGCCGTCGCAGGCCGAGTTCGTGCAGGTGCCGGCCGACTATGTACGGGAATCGACCATCGCGCGGCTGGCGCGCGAGGGCCGGAACCTGATGCGGCAGCATCGGGCGACGCTCGCGGCGATCGAGCAGCGCTTCGGTGTTCCCGGTCCTGTCATTCTGGCGATCTGGGGCCGCGAGACCGACTACGGCCGCCACCGCCTGCCTTACGACGCGCTGCGGGTGGTGGCGACGCAGGCTTATGTCGGCCGTCGCAAGGCGCAGTATCGCGACGAACTGATTCTGGCGCTGAAGCTGCTCAGCGACGGCGCGGTGACGCGCAAGGATTTCCGCTCGTCATGGGCGGGCGCGACCGGGCTGACCCAGTTCCTGCCGTCGGAGCTTTACAAGCACGGCGTCGACTTCGACGGCGACGGCCGCGTCGATATCTGGCGCTCGGTGCCGGACGCGCTGGCCTCGGCCGCGCGCCAGCTCGTCAACAAGGGCTGGCAGGGCGGCGTGCGCTGGGCCTACGAGGTGCGCGCGCCCGCCAATGCCGATTGCACGCAAGGGCGGCCCGAGGTGACGCGGCCGCTCGGCGAATGGCTGCGCGCCGGATTTGCGCTCGCGCGCGGGCAGCGTCTGAGCGCGGCGGAGCAGGCGCAGCCCGCCTCGCTGTTGCAGCCCGAGGGTAGCTATGGCCCGGCGTTTCTCACGACGAAGAATTACTTCGTCATCAAGGAATACAATTTCTCCGATCTCTATGTGCTGTTCGTCGGCCATCTCGCCGACCGCATGACCGACGGCCTGCCGTTCGCGACAAAGTGGTCGGCTTCGACGCAGTTGCGCAGCCGCGACGTCGAGGCGATGCAACGGCATCTGACGAGGCTCGGATTCTATCGCGACAAGATCGACGGCAAGGCCGGGATGCTGACGCGCGCCGCGCTCGGCGCCTTCCAGAAATCCGCCGGGCTCAAGGTCGATTGCTGGCCGAGCGAGGCGGTGCTGCGGGCGATGGCCGCGCGCTGATGCGGCATGAAAAACCCGGCCGCAGCCGGGTCCTTCGCTAGGTCCTATTGCGAAACAGATCGCCTCAGTCGCAGACGCGGATGTGGCGCATGCGCCAGCCGTAGCCGTCCCAGAACCGCTCGCGTTCGACGTGGCACGGCGGCTCCTCGACATAGACCGGGGCCGGCGCGACATAGGCCGGGCCCGGTTCGACATAGGCCGGCGGCGGCGCGGCATAGGCCGGCCGCGAATTGGCGATCGCGGCGCCGAGCAGCGCGCCGCCGAGCAGGCCGCCGGCCACGCCGGCAGCGATGCGGCCGCCATCGGCGTGCGCCGGCTGGGTCGCGGCGGCCAGCGAACCGGCGACTGTGGCGATGGCCACCAGGGCGGTGAATGTCGTCTTCATGGGAAACTCACTCCTCGACGGATGCGCCAGCGGCGCGGGATTCGCTCATGGCTATTCAGTCGTCTGCAAAGGTGGCGTTTCCGCGCCAAAAACAAATGCTCCGGGCGGCGGATGGCCGGCCCGGAGCATTTTTAATGTTGTAGCGTTGACGGACGGTTGCGTCGGTCGGCTGCGCCGAAAGTTCTTGCGGGGAAGTCGCCGTTCGTCATGCCCGGACCGGATCCGGGCATCCATCCTTCGTCAGAAGACGAGGCTCGCGTCAGCCGCAGACGCGGACCCGACGCACGCGCCAGCCGTAGCCGTCCCAGAACCGCTGGCGTTGCCAGTAACAGGGGGCTCCGACATAGGCCGGTCCGCCGTAGTAGCCGTAGCCGGGGCCGGGGCCGTAATAGCCCGGTCCATATCCGTAATAGCCCGGTCCGGCGAGCGCGCCGCCGAGCAGGGCGCCGCCAATCACGCCCGCGGCCACGCCAGCCGCGATGCGGCCGCCGCGCGCCTCGGCGGTTTGCGGTGTCGCCAGAACCGCGACGGCGAGCGTGGCGGCGGTGGCGACGGCCATCAGTGCTTTCTTCATGGCTTTACCTTTCTTTCGAAATCCCTGGGACAGGAAGTGATCTGTCGTGCGGAAGGTTTCATACTTCGTTTGAACGATCAATGAACGGACAGGCCGGGATTCCGCCCCGGAATGGCCGGAATTACGACTGCGGGCAGGCCGCTGTTCCATGTCAATAAGTCGCAGGGATGCGAAACGCGGTTCGGCGAGGCGCGAAAATTATTCCGCGAGCCGCGGCCGCATCAGTTTGGAATAGCTGCAAATTGGCGCTTTTCCTTTTGCTTCCGCGCCGGGTCTTGAATACCTAATGAGACATCGGTCATCAGGTTCCTCTCCCGTTCATGATTGTTTGTTCCTGTAACGTACTGAGCGACCACGACGTGCGCACCGCCGTGACTGCCGGTCCGGATCTGCCGCGCACGGCCAAGCAGGTCTATGGGTGCCTCGGATGCAGCGCCGAGTGCGGGCGCTGCGCGCGCACCATCAAGCAGATCATGACCGAGGCGCTCGGGGCCTGCGCCAAGGGCTGCTGCTCCGGCTGTCCCCACAGCCACCACGACAGCCATCACCCGGCCGGCCATGGCCATGAAAGCCATGTCGAGATCGTCCGCCCGCTGCCGGACGCGCCCGCGACTCCCGTCGTAACCGCCTGATCCTCCTGGTCTTTCGCTTTTCCTGCCCGGCGACGGCGGGATCGTGCGATGCCTCTTGCCTCCGCTCGAAATATGATTTAGAAGCATTCTAAATTAGGTTGATGAGCGCGGATGCGGCAAGGAGTTTGACCATGAAGGGCGATGCCAAGGTCATCGATTATCTCAACAAGGGTTTGCGGAGCGAACTGACGGCGATCAGCCAATACTGGCTGCACTACCGGCTGCTCGACAACTGGGGCCTCAAGGACCTCGCCAAGCAGTGGCGCAAGGAATCCATCGAAGAAATGAATCACGCGGATCGTTTCACCGATCGCATTCTGTTCCTCGAAGGGTTCCCCAACATGCAGGTGCTCGATCCGCTGCGGATCGGCCAGGACGTCAAGGAAATCCTGGAATGCGACCTCGCGGCCGAGATCAGTGCGCGCACGCTGTACGAGGAGGCGGCGGCCTATTGCGACAAGGTCAAGGATTACGTCTCGCGCGAACTGTTCGTCAGCCTGATGAAGGACGAGGAAGGCCACATCGACTTCCTTGAGACCCAGCTCGATCTGGTCAAGCGGCTCGGTGTCGAGCTCTATGCCCAGAAGCACATGGGCGAACTGGACTGACACTGAGCTTCGCGGCGGGCTGCACGCAGCCGCACGCACAGCCCCCGCAGCAGGAAATCCGAAAACCCCGCCCGCGGCCGCGCCGCAGGCGGGGTTTTGTTTTGGGGGTGAGGACGACGCCGGGCGAGGGACGCCCTACTGCTGCGGCAGGATCGAAAGCGGGGTGCCGGCGCGCGCCAGCATCTCGCGGTGGCGCGAATGCTGCTGCCGCTGGCGCTTGGCGGCGTAGTAATAGCCGGCGGCGTAATAGCGCACCGCGCGGTCGGCGTCGCCGTTGGCGGCGCGGTAAGCGCCGGCGAGATAGCGCACCGCGTAGGTCAGGTTGGTTTCCGGATCGTACAGCCCGGCGGCGTTGCCGGTGTAGCCGACGCCGCGCGCGGTGGCGAGCTTGATCTGCATCAGGCCGATGGTGCCGCCGCGTCCCGTCAGGTGCGGCTGATAGCGGCTTTCGCGCATGATGACCCGGTGCACCAGCGCCTCCGGAATGTTGTTGGCCCGCGCGTGAGCCGCCGCCATCGCCTCGTAATTCGCGCGCTGCGCTGAAGCGTCCCCGCTGAACCCGATCGAGCATGTGAAGGCGAGGGCGGCGCAAAGGGCGGTGGTTTTCATGACGGACCCGGCTCTCCTGCCGCGGCCGGGACGGACGCGGCCGGCGGGCGATGACGATGGCGTGATCGGTTCCTTATGCGCCGCCAACTGTGGCATTGGCAGGGCAGCGGCGCGGCCGGAACCGGCGCGAGCGGGGCGCGTTGGTTCCTGCATCGACCGAGGGAGGCTGTCATGGCCATCGATCAAGCGACCACAACGTCCCACAGCCTGATCGCCAGCGACCGCGTCGAGGGCACCGCGGTGCGGCGTCCGGGCGGCGAGAAGATCGGCCACATCGAGCGGCTGATGATCGACAAGGTCAGCGGCAAGGTGGCGTATGCCGTGCTCTCGTTCGGCGGCTTTCTCGGCATCGGCGCGAACCTGTTGCCGCTGCCGTGGGCGCGGCTGACCTACGATCGCGATGCCGAAGCCTATCAGGTCGACATTTCGGACGACGAACTGAAGAAGGGGCCGTCGCTGCTGGCGGACAAGGATTTCGACTGGGGCGACCGCTCGCAGGAGGAAGACCTGCACCGCTACTATCACGTGCCGCCGTACTGGGGCAGCTTCTGACAGATGCCGCCATGCGCGGGCTTATCGTTCGCGCGGCGGCGAGCCTGCGTTCGGCGGCACGACGATGGCACCGGCGCCGGGGTGCCGACCGTCGACGCGCGCGCGTTGCCGGGCGCCGTCGCCTCGCATCCGCCCGTCAAACAGGAACGGCCGCTGTCCGTCCGCGCTGTCAGCGGCCGGCGCGGGCGATTGTCCGGATCGGGTCTCTTGCGCGTTGGCCGCGGTCGCGGCCAGTACCAGCACAAACGCGATGGCCAGTCTCGACATGGCGGGCTCCTCCTGCGCAGTGACACGACACGATTATCGTCGGGGAGAAACCGGGCATGAGGATGACAGAGGCGCTCGACCGTTTCGGGGTCTGACGGGAAACGAGGCGTCATCGTCCGCGAAGGCGGACGATGCAGTACTCCGGGACGTGCGTGAAGGAAATCAGGCGCGGCATCGCGCACTGGATACTCCGCCTTCGCGGAGTATGACGATTTTCGTGTCGCGCACTCTCCCGCCCCTCAGCCGCTGCGCACCTGCCGGAACGGGATGTTGCGATCCACCTCCATTTCCTTCGGCAGCCCGAGCACGCGCTCGCCGATGATGTTGCGCTGGATCTGGTCGGTGCCGCCGCCGATCGAGGTGAAGTAGGCGTTGAACGCCAGGAAGTTGGCGTCGTCGGCGGCGGGATAATCGGCGCCGTCGAGCAGCGTTTCGGCGCCGACGATCGCGGTGCGCAGCCGCGCCTCCTCGTGCAGGATGCGCGACATCGCCAGCTTGCCGAGCGACATGATCGGCGACGAGGTGCCCTGCTCAAGGCTGGCCTTGGCGCGCGCGTTGTTGAGCGCGTTGAGCTTGCGCAGCGCCAGCGTGCCGGCGAGGTCCTGCCGCAACGCCGGATCGCCGAGCCGGCCGTACTGGCGCGCCAGCGCCACCAGATCGTCCGAGGTGGGGGAGCGGCGCGCGCCGCGCGGCCGGTCGCCCATGGTCGAGCGCTCATAGGCCAGCGCGGTTTGCAGCACGCGCCAGCCGTTGTTGAGGCCGCCGAGGATGTTGGCGGCGGGCACCCGCGCGCCGGAGATGAAGACCTCGTTGAAGTGCGACTCGTCGGTGATCTGTCGCAGCGGGCGGACCTCGACGCCTTGCTGCTTCATCGGGAAGAAGAAGAACGTCAGGCCCTGATGCTTGGGAACGTCCCAGTCGGTGCGCGCCAGCAACATGCCGTAGTCGGCGTGCGCCGCGCCCGAGGTCCACACCTTCTGGCCGGTGATGACGTAATCGTCGCCGTCGCGCTCGGCCCGCGTGCGCACGCCGGCGAGGTCCGATCCCGCCGCGGGCTCGCTGTAGAGCAGGCACTGGCCGATCTCGCGGGTGAGCAGGCGCGGGATCAGTTCGCGCTTCAAGGCGTCGCTGGCGAAGGCGAAGATGGTGTTGGCGGCGAGATTGCTGCGGTCCTGCCGCGCGCCGGGCGCGCCGACGCGGGCGAACTCGTCGGCGATGATGTCGCCCTGCTCCTGCGTGAGGCCGCGGCCGAACCAGTCGACGGGCCATGTCGGCACCGCCCAGCGGGCCTCTAACACGCGCCTGTTCCAGGCGATGGTGGCGGCGGACGGATTCCAGCGGTCCGGATCGGGCTGCAAGGTGCCGTCCCAGTTGGCGGCGAGCCAGTCGCGCACCTCGGCGCGAAGCGCGGCGTCGCTGGGGTCGGTGTCTTCGATCGTCGCCATGGCTCAGGCTCCCAGTTGGGTGAGGTAGCGTTCGCGGTAGACCTGCGGCTGCCCGAACAGTTGGGCGTAGGCGCGGGCGCGGCGAAGGTAGAGATGCGCCGGGTGCTCCCAGGTGAAGGCGATGCCGCCGTGCATCTGGATCGCGGTGGCGGCGACCTTCGAGAAGGCTTCGGCGCAGGCGAAGCCCGCGAGGCTGACGGCTTCCTCGGCGGCGCTGGTCCCGGCGGCCAGTTGCTCGGCGGCGTAGCGCGCCGCCGACGTCGAGGATTCGACTTCGATCAAGAGGTCCGCCGCCATGTGCTTGATGGCCTGAAAGCCGCCGATCGGGCGGCCGAACTGGATGCGGCTCCTGGCATAGTCGATGGTCATGTCGAAGATGCGCCGCGCGCCTCCGGCCTGCTCGCCGGCCATGGCGACCACCGCCAGATCGAGCGCGCTCTGGACGGCGGGCCAGCCGCTCCGTCCGATCTGCCGCGCCGGCGTGCCGGCAAATTTCAGCCGCGCCAGCCGCAGCGTCCTGTCGAAGGTCGGAAGCGCGGTCCGCGTCACCCCGGCGGCGTCGGCGGCGATCTCGAACAGTCCCACATCGGTTCCGGTTTTCGCCACCACCAGCAGGAGGTTGGCGATCTGGCCGTGGGTGACGTAGGACGCGCTGCCGTCGAGTTGCGCGTGGCCGTTCACGGCTTTGGCCTCGACCGTGACGCCGTCCGGCGTCCAGGTGCCGGCGTCGCCGGTGATGGCGACGGTGGCGATGGTCGATCCGTCGGCGATGCCGGGCAACAGCCGCGCCTGCGCGTCCTTGTCGCCGCTGGCGGCAAGAAGTCCGGCGGCCAGCACGCCGCTCGACAACAGCGGCGAGCACAACAGCGCCGCGCCGGTCTGCTCCGTCACCAGTTCGAGTTCGACCGGGCCGAGCCCGGTCCCGCCGTATTCGCCGTCGATCACCAGACCGGTGATGCCGAGTTCGACGAGTTGCGCCCACAGCGCCGGATCGTAGCCGGCGGGCGTCTCCATCGTCGCGCGCACGGCGGCCTCCGAGCTTCCGTCCTCCATCAGTCGGCGCACGGCGTCGCAGATCGCGGTCCTCTCCTCGATGGTCGAGGCTGTCGTCATGCCCTGGTTCCTCTCTGACGCTTCCCTGGTGTCATAGACTTGCTGGTGTTCCTTCAAACCCGAAGTTTGCTGAGTAGAAAGTTTGCGAAGTGTCTGACCCGGAACGAGGCGTCGTCGTCCGCCAACGGGTCCGCGCAAAGCGCGGCCCGATGACAGGCTCCAGCGGACGATCCAGTAATCCGGGGCGGGCGCAATGAAAATCTGATTCCATATGGAATACGGATGCCCGCCTGCGCGGGCATGACGACCGTCGTCGCGGATTTGCTTCAGAAAACGAAACTCCGGTCGGACACTCGGAATGACGGCAAGCGCCGCCGATCAAGCCGGTCATGTCCTACGACGCCCCGAACTGTTTGCGCAGTTCGGTCTTCAAGACCTTGCCGGTCGCCCCGCGCGGCAGCTCGTTGAGGATTTCCAGCCGTCGCGGAAGTTTGTAGCGCGCCAGCGACGCGCCGGCGAAATCGCGCAACTGGTCGATGTCGAGACTGGCGCCCGGCTTGAGCGCGACGATCGCCGCCACCGACTCGCCCCACTTCTCGTCGGGCAGTCCGATCACCGCGACGTCGGCGATCGACGGATGCTTGAACAGCGCGCTTTCGACCTCGGCCGGATAGACGTTCTCGCCGCCCGAGATGATCATGTCCTTGACGCGGTCGCAGATGTAGAGGAAGCCCTCGGCGTCAGTATAGGCGACGTCGCCGGTCTTGAACCAGCCGTCGGCGTCGATGGCTTCGGCCGTGGCTTCCGGACGATTCCAGTATCCCGCCATGATGTTGGGGCCGCGGACCTGAACCTCGCCGCGCGCGCCGGGTTCGGTCAGCACCGCGCCGGAAGTATCGACCAGCCGGATCTCGGTGAACAGCGGCGTTCGCCCCGACGAACCGATTTTCGATGCGGCGTATTCGGGGCCGAGGAACGTCACCATCGGCGCGGTTTCGGTGAGGCCATAGCCTTGCTGAACCGCGATGCCGCGCTGTTCGTAGGTTTGCAGCAGCGGCAGCGGGCAGGGCGCGCCGCCGCAGATCAGCATCCGCACCGAGGAGACGTCGGTCTTGGTGAAGTCCGGATGCTGGGCCATGAACTGGAACATCGCGGGGACGCCGAACATCGTCGTTACCCGGTGCTCCGCGATCGCCATCAGCGCGGCGCCCGGATCGAAGCCGCGATGGATCACCACCTCGCCGCCCTTCTGCAACGTCACCAGCGTGGTGACGTTGAGGCCGCCGATGTGGAAGAAAGGCGCGGCGGACAGCGTCACGTCATCCTGCATCACATCGAAGTTGAAGATCGCGTTGGTGTTGTTCCACCACAGATTGCCATGGGTCAGCATCGCGCCCTTGGGCTTGCCGGTGGTGCCGGAGGTATACATGATGATGACCGGATCGTCGGGCTTGACGCGCACGCAGGCGTCGATCGGCGGCTCCGGGCCGGTGAGGGGAAGCCAGCCCTCCGCCGGGAAGGTGCAGAAGAAGTTCTTGACGGTCGGCAGTTCGTTGCGGACGCTTTCAATCACCGGCCGGTGATGGGCGTCGACGATCAGCGTGTGCGCGCTACAATCGTTGATGATCATCGAGAGTTCGGGGCCGGTGAGGCGGAAATTCAGCGGCACGAAGATCGCGCCGAGCCGCGCGGTCGCGAACAGCGCGATCAGGAATTCGGGCTGGTTGAAGCCGAGGAAGGCGACCCGCACGCCGGGCGCGACGCCGTGGGCGCGCAGCCGCCCCGCCAGCGCGTCGATGTCTTTGAGCAGATCGCCGTATGTCCAGCTCTTGCCCTCGAACGACAATGCCTTGCGCTCCGGCGTGCTGCGCGCGCGCTGGCCCATCCAGTTTCCAAGTCCAATGTCCGGCTCCATGGCTCCCCCCTTTTGTTTGTTGTCAAGAATGATCCCGATCGCGGGCGCGTCTTGCGCGTACCCGTCATTGCACAGTGTTCATGCCTCCACGGATGACGTTGTCGTGGCACGTGCGCGCGGCGCTTGCCTCATGTCGACCGCCTTTCCAGCCAGCGGTCGAGTTGCGGTCCCATATGCGTGACCGCGCCGGCTCCGGCGACCAGACCGGCGTGGCCGCCCGGCATGACGATTTGGTCCTTGTCCTGTGAGCCGGCGTGCGCGACCAACGGCCCGCCGCAGGTCGGCGTGACGATATGGTCGTCCGCGGAAAGGATGTGCAGCAGCGGCACCGTGATGTCGCGCAGATCGACCGCCCGGCCGCCGATGCGCAGGGTATTGTCGTAAAGGCCGTTGTTGCGGATCAGGTCCTTGACCATCTGCCGGAAATATTCGCCGGCCAGCGGCAGGGTTTCGGCGCTCCAGCGCGCCATCATCAGCGAGGCGCTGGCATCGACGGCGCCGCCGCTCTCGCGCGTGTCGCGTAACCGCACCGGGGCGGCCGCGCGCAGCCGGTCGAAGCCGGCGGCGACGATGTCCGGCGGGATGATGCCGACCGTATCGACCAGCCGATCGACATCGAAACGGCGCGCATCGGTCAGGGCATGAAACAACGTCGTCTTGCGGAAGTCGATCGGGGTCGCAAGACAGACCAGATTCTTGAGCGGGCCGTCGGGATGAAGCGCCGCATAGATCGCCGACAGCACGCCGCCCATGCAGTAGCCGACAATGCTGACGTCCTCGACGCCGCAATGCTTGCGGACCCGATCCACGCAGTCGGGGATGAAGTCGAGCACGTAGTTCTCGAATTTGAGATAGCGCTCCTCGCCGGCCGGCGGATTCCAGTCGATGACGTAGACGTCGTAGCCGCGCCCGAGCAGGAAGGCGATCAGGCTGCGCCCGGGCGCGAGGTCGAAGATCGACGCCTTGTTGGTGGGCGCCATCACCAGCAGGAGAGGGACGCGGAAGACCTCGTCCACCGCCGGCTTGTAATGGTAAAGGCCGAGCGTGCCACGGCGATGCAGCAGGGTTCGCGGGCTCACGCCGGCGGCGGGCGTCCACGCGCCGGGGGAGCCGAAGCCCTCCGGCGCGGGATCGTTGGCCGCCTGGTTACGTAAGCCCATGTCCTATCTTCTGTCGCCTTGCGCCGGAGTGGCCGCGGTGTCCGGTTGAGAGGGTTGACGGGTCCGCAGCGGACGGCTCTCCGGCGACTCCGCCGCGAGCAGCATGTCGATCTTGTGCTCCAGCCGCTGGACGGCTTCCGCGACCTCGACGACATCCTTCCGGCTCGGAAGCCGCAGCGCCTTGAAGTAGGCGTCCAGCGCCTTCTCGAAGGTCTGCTGCATCCCGGTCGACACTTGCGAGAACTGGTGCAGCGCCCGCGTGAACTGGTCCGAACTCATGCTGGAGTTGGCGAGCGAGTTCATGCTGCCTTCGAGCTTGGTGACGACCTGCCTCCACATCTCGAACGGGTCCAGATGGACGGGGGACGTCATGGCGATGGCTCCGTCACGAAGTTGGCCTCGCAAGCGCCGCCGCTTGCGTGTAGCGCGGTCCCCGGATCAGGGGACCTGCGCCGCGTTGGAATAGGTCTGCCGGACCGTCAGCAGGTTGAGCGAGGCGGTCACCGTGCGGCGAACGACGGCCGCCGGGACCCACCACGGGGAGAGCGCGAGGCTGAGCAGTCTCGCCGTCTCCGGCGCCAGCATCCGCGCCGTGGTGGCGTTGATCTGCCGGATCGACCGGCTCGTCATGAACGAGGCCGACACCAGATCGCGCTGCACGCGGCCGACCGGGAAGCACGCGGTCCGATCCGAAATCTCGACTGTGCAGTCCGCTGCGGCCTTGCCGCTATAGACGCGCGTCAACGACGCGCCGATCCGGCCGAGGGCGTCGCGCGCGGCGCCGATGACGGAATCGAAATTCAGGAAGCCGTGGAACTGCCCGGAATAGTGCAGCAGTTCGACCGGCACGCCCGCGGCGCGCAATTGCGCGGCGTAGTTCAGCCCGTCGTCGCGGATCGGATCGAAGCCGGCGGTGATGATGACGGTGGGCGGCAGGCCGCTGAGATCCGGGCTGAATGCCGGCGACAGCCACGGGTCGTTGAGGTCGCTGCCCTGCACGATCAGCGCTTCAAGGGAATCCATGAACTCGGCGGTCAGCAGATAGCCGCTGCCGTTCTCCGCCTTCGAGGGAAACTCGGCGGTCAGGTTGGTCGCCGGATAAACCAGCACCTGCGAGGCGATCGCCGGCCCGCCCCGGCGCCGCGACTCCTGCGCCACCGCCGCCGAGATATTACCGCCGGCGCTGTCGCCGCCGATCGCGAGCCGGCTCGGATCGATCCCGAGCGAGGCGCCGTGCGCGGCCACCCAGTTCAGCGCCGCGAGGAAATCCTCCCGCCCGGCGTAAAGGTCGTGCTCGGGCGCGAGCCGATAGCGCACCGCCACCACGACGGCATCGGCCGCGCGCGCGATGCCGCGGCAGATGCTCTCGCTGGTGTCGAGTCCGCCGACCACAAAGCCGCCACCGTGACACCACAAGAATCCCGGCCGCGCGCGGGACGGGCCTGCGGGCGTGTAGATGCGCAGATCGACCGGGCCGTTGGGCGTGTCGATGCGGCGATCGACGATGGATGCCATCGGCACCCGGCGGCCGAACGTCATCGCCATCAGCCGCCACTTGCGCCGCGCCGCGGCCAGTTGCTCGCGGGTCACCGCCTCGCCGACGAACGGAGTGAGAAGGCGCAGGAACAGCTTTGCCTCGACGTCGAGCCGGTCCGCGCGCGGCGACGCCGGCATTCCCGGTCCGTCCATGGGAACGGTCGGCACGGCCTGGACGTGCGGCACGCCGCCATGGGCGTGAGATGGTAGTGCGGCAGTCATCGGCATCCCCCAAAAAAGCAGCGTCCTCCGAAAGCGTCCCGCACGGCACTGCGGCCGGCAACGGAAACGTTTCTCATTATCCGCAAGCGCAAGGCTAATCCCTGCACGACGGCGCCCCATCGTCGGATTCGACGATGCCGCGATCCGCGCCCGCGAACGACTATCGTGCAGGGTCTTGCGCGCCGGGGCAACCCCGATCCCGGCTTTCACGGACGAGCGTGACAGGTTCAGCGATTCAGGTTTGGCGCAGGCCGCATTCCCGATAAGGGCAGGCGTGCTAAAGGAGAGGAAGGCTGCCCCATGACGTGCGATGCACATTGGATTGGAGGGTGAGATGAGCAGAAAACTTCCGCTGAAAGGCGTGCGCATCGCCGACATGACGACGGTGGTATTCGGGCCTTACTGCACTCAGATCCTCGCCGATCTCGGTGCCGACGTCATCAAGGTGGAGCCGATGGAAGGCGATTCCGCCCGCAACATCGGTGTGCCGGCGAAAACGCCGTTGATGGGGCCGGTGCATTTGCGGCTCAACCGCGGCAAGCGGTCGGTCGCCTGGGACATGAAGACCGAGGCGGGAAAGAAAGCCATCCGGCGTCTGCTGGAAACCAGCGATGTGTTCATTCACAACATCCGGCCTGAGGCCATCGACCGGCTCGGGCTGGGTTATGATGCCGTGCGCAAGCTGCGGCCCGATATCATCTACGTCCACTGCACCGGGTTCGGACTGGGAGGTCCCTATGCCGGCCTGCAAGCCTATGACGATATCATTCAGGCCGCCTCCGGCGCGGTCTCGCTGCTGCCGCGCGTCGACGGCAATCCGCGCCCGCGCTACCTGCCAATGCTGTTCGCCGACAAGGTGTCGGGGTTGCACGCGGTCTACGCGACGCTGGCCGCGCTGTTCGCAAGAACACGCGACGGCGAAGGCCAGCACGTCGAGGTGCCGATGTTCGAGGCCATCGCCAGCTTCAACATGCTGGAGCATCTGTGCGACGCGACCTTCGTGCCGCCGACCGGGAAATGGGGTTATCCGCGCCAGCTCGACCCGGTGCGCCAGCCGATGCGGACCAAGGACGGCTATATCTCGATCGCGCCGTATCTCGACGATCGCTGGGTGCGCTTCTTCCAGGCGGCCGGGCACCCGGAGGTGTTGCAGGAGCCGCGCTTCATTGACAAGCCGACCCGTCGCGCCAACATGACGCAAATGTACGAGGTGGCCGAGACGATCCTGCCCGAGAAGACCACGGCGGAATGGCTCAGGATCCTGAAAGAGGCGCACGTGCCGGCGATCCATGCCAACGAGATCGGCGAAGTCGTCGACGACCCGCATTTGAAAGCGAGCGGATTGTTCAAGCAGCGCCGGCATCCGACTGAAGGCGATTACGTCGAGGTCGGGCCGCCGGTCCGCTTCGCCGGCATGGAGAGCCTAGAGCCCGGCCACGCGGCGTCGATTGGCGAACATACCGCCGAAATCAATCGTGAACTTGGGCTGGAAGACTGAGCGACCTTGACGGGCGCGCTCGGGGACATCCTCCGGCTCATTGCGTGCAGCGAATGAGCCGCCGCGAACGATTGTTATCGATGCCGTCGATCACGATGGGCATTCAAGACAAAAGGGACATTGATAATGTTGCATCCGCAGGCGGCGTTTCTCCTGAAGCTGATCGAGCAGAGCGGCGCGCCGCCGGTCCACACGCTGGGGCCGGTCGAGGCGCGGCAGATGTATCGCGAGCGCCGCTTCTTCACCCAGCCGAACCCGCCCGACGTCGCCGTGACGCGCGACCTGCAAGCCGAGGGGCCGGGCGGCGCGATCCCGCTGCGGCTCTATCGTCCCGCCGGCAGCATCGACGGCGCGGTGTTGCCGGTTCTGGTCTATTATCACGGCGGCGGCTTCGTGATCGGTGACCTCGACACTCATGACGTGCTGTGCCGCGAACTTGCCAACGGCTCCGGCTGCGCGGTGGTGGCCGTGGATTACCGGCTGGCGCCGGAGCATCCGTTTCCGGCGGCGGTCGATGATTGTTGGGCGGCGACGCGATGGGTACGCGATCATGCGGCCGCGCTTGGCCTCGATGCCGACCGCTTGGCGGTCGGCGGCGACAGCGCCGGCGGCAACCTTGCCGCCGTCGTCAGCATCATGGCGCGGGACGCCGGCGATCTGCCGATCCGCTATCAGTTGCTGATCTATCCCGGCACCGAAATGCAAAGCACCGCGGAATCGCATCGTACCAACGGCGAGGGCTATCTGCTGACGCGCGAGAGCATCGATTATTTCCACGGCCATTACATCGCCGAATCCGCGCACGACTTCGACTGGCGCGCCTCGCCGTTTCTGTGCGACGACCTGAGCAAACTGCCGCCGGCGCTGGTCCTGACTGCGGGCTACGATCCGCTGTGTGACGACGGACTGGCTTACGCTCACCGCCTCAGCGAGGCGGGAAACCGGGTGACGCACATCTGCTTCCAGCGCCAGATCCACGGCTTCATCACGATGGGGAGGATTCTCGACGAGGCTAACACCGCGGTCAATATCTGCGCCGACGAGATCCGCCGGGCGCTGACCGCGTAAGCGCGTTCGAGAAGGAGATCGTGATGGAGCCATATGCCTATCCGCTGCTCATCAAGCAGTTGCTGACAACCCCGATCGCGTAGCGCTCGCGCAAGGAGATCGTCTATCGCGACCGGCTGCGTCTCAGCTATCCGCAACTGATCGAACGCATCCACCGCTTCGGCAGCGCGCTGCATAAGCTTGGGATCGGGCAGGGAGACACTGTCGCGGTGCTCGACTGGGAAGCCGTTGCGGTTCCGGTTCAGTCGGGGCCGGGGCTGTGGTTATGATCGTTGTGGCTTTGCCGCCGTGCAACCGGAGCCGCGGCGTCGCTTTGCAGAAGATCGATGCAGGCGCGCTCGATCGGCTTTTCGGAAATCGTGCGCGGAATTTCGGCAAGCACCTGCACGATCTCCGGCACGTCGTTCTTTTCGAGATGGTCGCGGCAATAGGCAAGGAGCGCATCGCGGCTGAAGGCGGCGGCCGCGCGCGGCACCACGGCGGCCACCAAAGTCTTTTCGCCGGCGACGTTTTTCTGCGTGCTGACCCCGTAAACGAAAACGTCGGAGACCAGTCCCGATTTGCTGATGACCGATTCCACCACGGCGGTATTGACGAAATCGCCGTTCCTGCGCACGCCGCCGCCGACCCGGAAGTGGAAGAAGAACCAGCCCTTGTCATCGCAATGGGCGATGTCGCCGGTGCGGAACCAGCCGTCCCGAACCTTGTCGGCGCTGGCCGAGGGGTTCTTCAGATAGTTGACGACGATCGGCGAGCCGTCTGTGCGGCGAAACCGCAGTTCGCCGGGCTCGAACGGCGCGCAGCGCTCGCCGGCCTCGTTGAAGCAGGCGGCCTCGAAGCCGGGGATCGGCCGGCCCATGCTGCCGACCGGGCCTTCGCCCGGACGATTGACCAGCGCGCCGCCGCCTTCAGTCGATCCGTAGATTTCGCAGATGCTGACATTGAAGCGTCGCTCGTATTCGGTCCACAGGTCGCGCGGCATTCCGGCGCTGATGATGAGGCGGACCGGATTGTCGGCGTCGCGCCGCGTTTCGGGGACGCTGAAGACTTCCGGGATCATGCCGCCGAGCAGATTGAAGACCGTGCAGTTGTAGGCGCGGCAGATATCCCAGAGACGGCTCTTGGTGAACTTGCGGCTGATGACGACGGGCAACGTTCCGGCCAGTCCCCGCCGCAGCGTGGTCTGGGCGTTGATGTGGGTGAGCGACAGTCCGGTATAGAGCACGTCCTCGTCGCGGATTCCGAAAACGCCTCCCGTATACGCGGCGCTCATATACTGGCCGAACGTCTGCACCACAGCCTTGGGGTTGCCCGTGGTTCCCGACGTGAACATCATCATCATCGGATCGCCGGGCGCGGTGGATGCCAGCGGCGGCGCGTCGCCTTTGCGCGCGACGATGCGGTCGTAATCGAGCCGAACCGGCCCGGACGCCGCGCCGGCCGGCGCGTCGCCGCCGCCGAGGACGATGAGCCATTTCAGCGCGCCGGGCTGCGGGCCGAGCCGCGAAATCGCGGCGGCGCATGCCGGCGTGCAGATCGCGCCCTCGCATTCTGAAAACCGCAGCATGTAATCGAGTTTCTCGCCGACCACGCGCGGGTCGATCGGAACGAACGCCGCACCGAGCCATGCGGCCGCGAGCATCGCCTCGACGAAGGCCGGATAGTTCGCCATCATGAGGGCGAAGCGCGATCCCTCCTTGACTCCCAGCGCGGCGAGTTCGCGCGCGAGCGCGCCGGCATTGTCGCGCAGTTCCGCAAAGCTGCGCGTTTCGTCCTCGAAAGCGCCGTTGTCGCCGACATTGACGAATGTGAGGGCGTTGAACCCCGGCATTCTGGTCGCCTGCCGCGACACCAGCGCGGCAAGATTGGGATCAGGGCATTGCATGAGATGTCGAATCTCCGGGAGGAGCCGTCGATGGTCCGTCTGGCTGTTCAGGATCGGCACCAGCCATAGCGGCGGCATGGTAGACCCCGCCTCGTCGCATTCGACGAGGCAAACGTGTCACACCGCGCCGAATGCGGCGTTGCAGCACGCAGCGCCAGTGGCGATCGTCGCGGCGGCTGCGGATCGTCCGGAGCGGCGGGCGTCAATTCACCTTGCGCTGGCGATCCTTCCAGTACGGCGCGCGCAACTCATGCTTCAGGAGCTTGCCGGCCGCCGACAGCGGCATCTCGCTGCGGAAATCGACGCTGCGCGGGCATTTGTAGCCGGCGATGTGGGCGCGGCAGTGGGCGATCACCTGCTCGGCGCTGAGATTTTGCCCCGGCCGCAGGACGATGATGGCGTGGACGCGCTCGCCCCACTTGTCGTCGGGCAGGCCAATCACCCCGCACATCGACACCTCGGGCAGCAGCGCGATCACGTTTTCGACCTCGGCCGAATAAACATTCTCGCCGCCGGTCACGATCATGTCCTTGATGCGGTCGACGATGTAGATGAAACCGTCTTCATCCATCATGCCGCCGTCGCCGGTGTACATCCAGCCGTCGCGCACCGCCTTCGCGGTCTGCTCCGGCTTGCCCCAGTAGCCGGCCATCACCATCGGGCCGCGCACCGCGATCTCGCCGGTGGTGCCGGTCGCGACCGGCTGGCCTTCCTGATCGACGATGCGCACTTCGGCGATGGGCACCGGGCGGCCGGCGGAGCGCAGCTTTCCCGCCGCCTCCGGCCTGCGGTGGCACCAGTCCGGAAGCGCGGTGACGACCGGGGCCAGTTCGGTCATCCCGTAGACCTGCGAGAATTCGGCGGACGGCAGCGCCTTGATGGCCTGTGCCAGCAGGACATCGTCGATCGGCGCGGCGCCGTAGATGACCAGCTTGAGCGCCGAGGCGTCGTAATCGCCGAAGCGCGGATGCTCGATCAGGCGCTTGATCATCGTCGGCACCAGGAAGACCTCGTTGCCGCCCTCGTCGCGGATGGCGTCGAGCACCGCCAGTTCGTCAAACGCCGGAAGGATGACCTGTTTGGCGAGCCTCGTCATCAATTGCAGCGTCAGGCTGCAACCGCCGATATGGAACATCGGCGCGCACTGGATGCCGATGGCTTCCGAAGGCCGCGGCGTCGCCGAGATCGCGCTCAGAATGTTGATGTAGATGTTGGCATGAGTGAGCATCACGCCCTTGGGTTGGCCGGTGGTGCCGCCGGTATACATCACCGCCGCGAGGTCGTCGCGGCTGCGCAGCATGTCGTCGGCCGGCGCGGCGGCCGCAACAAGCGCCTCATAGCTCAGCATGTCGTGAGGCCGGTCGCCGTCGCCGACATGGATCAGCGTCCGCAGCGATCGCGATAGTTGCTTCAGCTCGGGAGCAAGCGAAGCGAAATTGTCGTCGATCAGCAGGATTTGCGTATCGCAGTCGTCGAGCGAATAAGCGATTTCCTTCGGATTCCATCGCACGTTGACCGGGTTGATGACGCCGCCGGCCCACCACACTCCATAAAAACATTCCACGTAGCAATCGGAGTTGAGCGCCAGCATCCCCACCCGGTTGCCGGGCTGAAGCCCGAGATCCTTCAGGACAGTGGCCAGCCGCGCCACACGATCGGCCAGCCGCGCGAAGGTGCTGCGGCGCTGCCCGCAGACCAGCACGGTCTTCTGCGGACATTCAAGGAGGCCCTTGTGCAGCGGTTGAGTGAGGTACATTCCTGCTGTCTCCCTGATCCTGTTATTCCACCTCCGTGGTCTTGGCAGGCGTCATGCTCCGACGGACCAACGGATCGCGTCAGCATAAGGCTCGCCCGTTATGCCGGATCGTCGGAAGCGACGAGGGTTGCCTCCACCAGAGGTCTATGCTGGGAATTGAGCGCGGCGACGAAGTTACATACAGGTCCGGCGTCGGCTGAAAAATATATGGCTTCGTCCGCCCGCCGTGGCGCGGACAGCTTCAGGGAGGCGTTCATGAAGATCGAGGAACTGTTTTCTGTGCGCGGCAAGATCGTGCTGGTGACGGGCGGAAGCCGCGGCCTCGGCGAAATGATGGCGCAGGCTTACGTGGAGAACGGTGCGAAGGTGTACATCTCGTCGCGGCGCGCCGATGCCTGCGATGCCCTGGCGAAGAAGCTGTCGCAATCCGGCGAGTGCATTTCGCTGCCTGCCGACCTGTCCAGAATGGAGGAGATCGATCGCCTCGCCGCCGAATTGCGCAAACGGGAGAAGCGGCTCGATATTCTGGTCAACAACGCCGGCGCGAGCTGGGGCGCGCCCTTCGCCGAGTTTCCCGAGAACGGATGGGACAAGGTGATGGACCTCAACGTCAAGTCCGTCTTCTTCATGACCCAGCGCGTGCTCGACCTGCTGGAGGCGGCGGCCAGCGCCGAGTCATGGTCGCGGGTCATCAATATCGGCTCGATCGAGGGCATCCGGACCTCGCACATGGAAGCCTATTCCTATGCGGCGTCGAAGGCGGGCGTGAACCATCTCACCCGCATCATGGCCAAGTTCCTCGCGCCGAAGCATATCGCCGTCAACGCGATCGCGCCGGGCTATTTCCCCTCGAAGATGACGGCGGCGATGGAGCAGGACGATGCGCGCGAGGCGATCGAGAATGCGCTGATGAAGCGCATGGGCCGCCCGGAGGAGATCGCCGGTATCGCGCTTTATCTGTCGTCGAAGGCGGGCGGGTTCGTCTGCGGCTCGGTCATTCCCGTCGATGGCGGCTTGGCGACGACAGGATAGTTGTAGCGAGGCTGCCCTTCCGGGCGCGCGGTATTCGCCGCGCGTCCCTCAAATTGATGCCTTCGGGGGTGTCACCCGCGATATCTGCTGCCGAGCGCGGCCTGGATCGTCTCTGGCGCCTTGATGCGTTCGATCAGAAGCGGAATGCGGTCGCCGCCCCAGAACAGTTCGCCATTGAACACCATGGTCGGCACGCCGAACACGCCCATGGCTTCGGCTTCCGCGATGATGCGGTCGTGCTCCTGGCGGGCCGGGCCGCGGACATAAGCCTCGAAATCCTTCGCCGATCCACCGACCGATTCAATGACGCCGCTGATCTCCGACAGGTCGTCGATTTCGAGATCGTGACTCCAGAAGCGGCGGAAAACCATGTCGTGATAAGGACGGAAGATGCCATGGCGCTGGGCGAACAGCATCCCGGCGCTCGAATAGAACGCATCATAGATGCGCTTCGGCCCCTTCATCGTCAGCCCTTGCGCATTGGCGAAGCGCCGCGCGTCCATATAGGCATAGCGGACCTTGCGCCAGAAATGCGGCGTGCGTTCCTCGACCGTCCCCATGAATTCGGCAACCCGCAACGTGTAGGGCAGCCATTCCAGCTCCACGCCCATCGTCTGTTCGAGTTCGAACAGCGGTTTGTTGGCGACGAAGCCGTAAGGGCTCTTGTAGTCGGTATAGACGCGGACGCGCGGCTTCGTCATCGGGCCCCCTGTTGCTGGTCGGTCGGTTGGCTCATCTCACGCCATCGTCAGCCGGTAGTCATTAAGATCGGGATCGTGGGTCATGGCCCAGTAATCGACGAAGCGCCACGGCATCGCCGAGAATACCCGGCCGTGCCGGTTGCGATAGTAGGTCGTCATGCCGGGATGGGTCCAGATCATCTGCTCGTGTTCGTGATCGACCTTGCGGACATAGGACGCCAGCACGTCGTCCCTCACGTCGATCGCGGCAATGTTCTGTTCGATCATCTCGACGAGGCACGCGGAGATGTAGCGCGACTGGCATTCCGCCTGGAATATGACGCTGCCCCCGTGCGCGGGGCCGGTGTTCGGACCCAGCATGTTGAAGAAGTTCGGGAAGCCGGGCACGGTAATGCCGAGATAGGCGGTGGGGTTATCGCCCGCCCATGCGTCGCGGAGGTCGCGCGCGTCGCGGCCGGTGACGTTGAGGCGTGCCGCCATCTCCGTGACCTTGAAGCCGGTCGAGACGACGATGACGTCGGCTGCGCGTTCGACGCCATCGGCGGTGGCGACGCCGCCAGGCGTGATGCGGGCGATGCGGTCGGTCACCAGTTCGACATTCGGCTTGCGCAGCGTCCGGAACCAGCCGTTATCGAGCAAGATGCGCTTGCCGTAAGGCGGATAGGTCGGCACGCATTTGGCGATCAGATCGGGGCGACCCTCAAGCTCCGACAGGATGAAATCGGTCAGTTCGACGCGATGGCGATCGTTGCCGGCGTTGACGGATCGCTCCGGGTGCGGCCAGTCGGGATCCTTGCGCAGGAACGGCAGCAGGCCGTCGCCGTAGCGCCAGAACATGTTGAAGCGGAACCACTCGGCGTAGAACGGCAGATGCGCGAGCAGCCATTGCGTGCTGTCGGTGATGAGATCAGAGTAACCCTTCACCGGCCGTGACCACTGCGCCGTGCGTTGATACACCGTGACCGACGCCGCGTCGTCGGCGATGCCGGGGACGAGTTGCATGGCGGTCGCGCCGGTGCCGATCACCGCGACGCGCTTGCCCGTGACCGAATAGCCTTTCGGCCACAGCGCCGAATGGAAGATGTCGCCGCCGAAATCGTCGGTGCCCTCGAACCGCGCCATCGACGGATCGTTGAGTTGGCCGATGGCGCTGACCAGGACGGCGGTTTCGATCGTCTCGCTGCCGCCTTCGGTCGCGAGCGTCGAGATCCAGCGCTGTCTCGCCTCGTCCCAGCGCGCCGATGTCAGTTCCGTGTTGAAGCGGATGTGCTCCCGCACGCCGAACTCGGCTGCGATCTTCTTCAGATAGGCATGGATTTCGTCGCGCTGCGAGAAATAGCGGGTCCAGGGATTCCGCGGGCCGAACGAGAACGAGTAGGAGTGATTGGGCGTATCGACGCCGCAGCCCGGATACTGGTTGATGTACCAGGTGCCACCGAGTTCGGCGTTCTTCTCGACGATGGTGTAGGGAACGCCGAGCCGGCCCAGCGCGACGCCGAGCGCAATGGCGCAGACGCCGGCTCCGACGATCAGGACGTGAGTTTCGGCGATCCGCCCGGCGGGCGGTTGCGCGCTCCAGCGTTTGTCGCGTGCGATCAGTCCCATTTCCTCCCGGATCATCGGCGCGTATTCCGGCGGCACTTGCTCGCCCAGCGTCGCGCTCATCATCTCCTGCATCAGGGCATCGCCGGGATCGGTGATGACCGGCCGCGGCGTGCCGTCCCGGAACAGCTCCACCACCGCCGCGCGGATTTCCTCCTGGATCGGCGCGAGCAGGCCGGCCTGCGGATCGGGGATCAACCGCACATCGCGCTTCGGCGTGTAGGGAGGTTTCAGCCAGCGCCGGTCGCCGGTGAGATGGACCAGCACCATCAGCAGGCAGCGGATGTCGCCCCCGGCGACCGCCTGGGACAGATCGAGAGGCTGACGGGGCAATTCGGTCTGTATGTTCATGCGGTCGGTCCGTAAATCACTTGATGGTTGCCGGTCGGCTTTCGCATCCGACATTCGCCTTGGCGCGGAGCCGCAGGCGGATGCGCGTCGCGGTTGCCGCGCCTTTCGCCGGCGAGCGGTGTGATCCCGTCTTGCATCATCAGGATGACCTCCTTCGACCGTTGGACTTCCTCGCCTGCTGCGGCTCGAACAGGCCGCGCGTGACCAGTTTCTCGTAAGCGGTGATGACGTGCTCCGGCACCGGCGAGGCGATTCCGTGCGGATAGGCATAGCGCAGGCTCAGGTAGCCGCGCGCGCCCATGAACATATGGACCAGCGCCTCGAATTCCTCGTCGCTGTAATCGACGATGTCGCCATGGCCGCGGGCCTCCCGCAGCAGGCGGACGAACGGCTTGGCGATGTTCTCCAGATGCTTCTGGTAGCCGGCCGGCGCGAAGAACTCGGCCTCGTTAAGAATGCGCTGAAACTCCGGAACCTCGAGCAGGAAATCGAAGAACATGCGGAAGCCGGCGACCTCGCGCTGCGCTCCGGGCGCCATGCCGGCGGTTCGTGCGCGGATGAACTTCAGGAGGTCGAGCCCGATGGTCGGCAGCAATTGATCGAGCAGTTCCTGCCGGCTGTCGAAGTAATTGTAGAACGTGCCCTGCGCCACGCCGGCGAGTTCGGTGATGCGTGATATCGACGCTTCGGCATAGCCGTACTTGCCGACGACCTTGGTCGCGGCGTCGAACAGCCGGCGTTTTGTCACTTCGTTGCGTTCGGCGCGGCTGAGCTTCACCACCTTGCGGCCGACGCGCAGTGTCCCGGTCCTAGCCATCTGCGGATGCCTCCAGTTCGTCGCGCAGCACGCGCTTGAGGACCTTGCCGGACGGATTGCGCGGCAAGCTGTCGCGGATCAGGAGTTGCTTCGGCACCTTGAAGGCGGCGAGCCGCGCCCGGCAATGCGCGGTCAGCACTGGCAGGTCGAGTTCCGCGCCATCGGCAAGGACGACCACGGCCACCGGCCGCTCGCCCCAGTGTGGGTCGGGAACGCCGACGACCGCCGCCTCGCGGACCTGCGGCAGTTCATAGATTACCCGCTCGACCTCGGAGGAGGCGATGTTCTCGCCACCGGAGATGATCATGTCCTTCTTGCGGTCAGTCAGATACAGGAAGCCGTCGGCATCGAGATAACCGATGTCGCCGCTGCGGAACCAGTCGCCGAAGAACGCGGCCGCGGTCTTGTCCGGGTCCTTCCAGTAGCCCCTGGTGATCTTCGGGCCGCGCAGGCAGATTTCGCCCGGCGTGTCGGGCGGCAGCCTGTTGCCGTTGTCGTCCTTGATCTCGATTTCGACGTGAGCGGTGGTGCGACCGGTCGAGCCGATCTTCTCAATCTCGCGTCCTGCTTCCATGAAGGTGTCGCCGCCGAAGGTTTCGGTCAACCCGTAGGCGTCGATATAGCGGCCGTTGGTGAAGTACTGCGAGAAGGCGCGGATGCGCGCTTCCGGCGTTTTCTCGCCGCCGCCGATCACCCATTGCAGGCTGGATACGTCGTAGCGGTTGCGATCGACGTAGGCCAGCAGCGCGGTAGTCATCACCGGCGCGAGCCACGCCCCGGTGAGGCGCTCGGCGGCGATGGCAGCAAGCGTTTCCTGCTCGTCGAAATTGCGATGGATGCTGAGCATCCCGCCTTTCCAGAGCACGCAGAGGCCGGGCAGGTCCAGCGCGCCGACGTGATAGAGCGGGCCGGTGACCAGCAGGCGGGTGCTGTCGCTCAGACCGAGCACGATCGCCTGGTCGGCTGACTTCCAATAGAAGTTCTCATAGGTCAGCATCACGCCTTTCGGCCGGTCGGTGGTGCCGGAGGTATACATCAGGCGCATCAGATCGCCGGGCCGGCGATGGTGCATCGGCGCGCTCGCCCCGGCGGGCGCGAGCCGGGCCGCGTTCGCCTGATGCGTCGCGTCGAGCAGCACCACCGGCGCCGACCCCCCGGCGCTGGCGGCGAGTTCGTCGTCGGCGATTAGCACCCGTGCGCCTGAATTTCCGACGATGTAGCCGACCTCGTCGGCGGACAGGCGAAAATTGATCGGCAGGAAGACTGCGCCGATGTGACTGACCGCGAACGCGATATCGAGAAACGCCGCGCTGTTTTTCATCAGCACCGCGACCACGTCGTCGGCGCCGATGCCTCGGGAGGCCAGCCATCCCGCCACAGCGACGATGCGGTCGTGAAATGCGGCGTAGCTGATGGTTTCACCGCGATAGGTCAGGGCGCAGCGCTCGGGCGAACGGCGGGCGTGGAAAGCAATGAAGCTCGACAGATTGATCATCGGACCATGGAGCAAAAGGTTGACGTTGGCAGTCTAGCTGAGTTTTGGCGCGATATGAATGACGAGTCATAATTCATTTTGTTCTTGACGTCACACCGATTGTTCTGAAATCTTTCAGAACGGGACGGAACGATCTCAGAATATCAAAAGCGCCACGTGCGCGTTCGGGAGGGTGAAATGACGGGTGCGTCAAAAGTTGGTATTAGCCGGCGGACGACGTTGACTTTGATGGGCGCAGGCGCGCTGACGATCGCCGCGCCGTGGGTGGCGCGGGCGCAGGCAAAGACCATCAAGATCGGAATGCCGACCATTCTGTCGGGGCGCGTCGCGCAGCTCGGCACCTCGTCGCGCAACGCGGTGCTGATGGAGGTCGAGAAGCTCAACGCAGCCGGCGGCCTCGTCGGACGGCAGATCGAGATGGTGATCCGCGATTCCAAGGGCCAGCCGCAGGAAGCCGCGCGCGTCGCCCGCGAGCTCGTCAACACCGACGGCTGCGAGATGATTATCGATGGCGAGGCGTCGTCGGGATCGTTCGCCGTTCAGGAAGTGGCGCGCGACCTCGGCGTCCTCTGCATCCATACCTGTTCGGAAGCCTCCTCGCTGACGGCCGACCCCAAGCAGCGAATCCCCAATGCGTTCCGCTCGGTGCGGCAAGGTATCCACGACTCGATCGCCGGCGGCAGCTACGCGGCGGCCATCGCCAAGGCCAAGGGTCTGAAGAAGTGGGCCACCTGCTCGCCGGACTATGCTTACGGCCGCGATACGACGGCGGAGTTCGTCACCTATCTCAAGCACTTCGCGCCGGATGTGGAAATCATCAGCGAAACCTGGCCGAAGCTGTTCCAGCCCGACTACACCGAGATCATCACCCGTATCCTTCAGGCCAAGCCGCAGGCGCTTTATTCGGCGCTGTGGGGCGGCGACCTGACGTCCTACATCGATCAGGCGAACATCTATGCGATGTTCAATCAGATGGAGGTGTTCGCAGTCAACATGGCCGACTACACCGCGCTGACGGTGGTGAAGAACCTTCCGAAGGGCATTCACTCCGGTAACCGCTACATCAAGACCTTCCCGACGACGCCGGAAAACGCGGCGTGGGGCGATGCCTACCGGGCCAAATACAAGGAGTATCCCACCAACTGGTCGTGGCAGAACGCGACTGCGATCATGCTGCTCAACGAGGCGGCGAAGAAGGCCAATTCGACCGACGGCAAGAAGATCGCCGACGTGCTGCGCGGCCTGACCATCAAATGCCCGTTCGGCGCCGATGGCACCGTGACGATGCGCGCGGAGGACCAGACCCTGATCGGCTATGCGATCGGCTGGGGCACCACGATCCCCAACGAGCCCTATGTGCCCGAAGTCAAGGCCGGGGACTGGAAACAGATCCTTGCCCTTGAGGCCGAGTGGAAAAAGAGCAAGGGTTACACCTGATCGCTCGCCCCTGCGAAGGCGGCCGCGCGGCGGCCGCTTTCGCGTGGTCTGAATCGTTGCGCCGACCTCGTCGGCAAAGCTGACGGACGGAACCCTTGGACCTCGATGCGTTCACCGGCTGCCTTGTGAGTTCTGCGTGCATCGTCACGCAGACCACGAGCGGGCTTATCATTGGGATGCTGCTGTTTCTGGTGGCCGTCGGGCTGACGCTGATCTTCGGCGTGCTGAAGATCGTCAACTTCAGCCACGGCGCGTTTTACATGTTCGGTGCCTATTTCGCGCTGGCCGGCTATCAGTTCACCGATAGCTTTGTCGTTGCGCTGTTGTGCGGCTCGCTCGGCGCGGCTTTGATTGGCCTGATCTTCGAGCGGTTCTTTATCAGTCGCGTCTACGGGCGCGACGTGCTGATGCAGCTTCTGGTCTGCTACGCCTTCGTGCTGATCTTCGACGACGTGGTCAAGCTGATCTGGGGGCCGGAGTTCAAGTCGATGGGAATGCCTGCGGCATTTCAGGTGCCGCCGCTGTTCATCGCCGGCGGCGTCGTGCCGCCGTTCTATCTGCTTCTAATCGGCGTGGCGCTGTTGGTCGCGATCCTGCTCGGCCTCGGGCTGGCGCGAACCCGGATCGGCAAGGTGATCCGGGCGGCGGCGCACAATCCCGGGATGGTTTCGGCGCTCGGCATCAACACGGCGCTGATCTACGGCACAGTATTCGCGCTCGGTTGCGCGCTCGCCGGCCTTGCCGGCGCGCTGGCGGCGCCGGTTCGCTCGATGACGCCGGGAATGGGGTTCTCGGTGCTGATCGAGTCGTTCATCGTCACCGTGATCGGCGGCATGGGATCGATTCTGGGCGCGCTGATCGGCGCGCTGCTGCTCGGGCTGGTGCGCTCATTCGGCTCGATCGGATTTCCGCTGTTCACCGACGGGCTGATGTATCTGTTCATGGTCATCATCCTGGTGGTGCGGCCTACGGGTCTGTTCGGCAAGGAGCTTGCATGAGCGAGTTGCAGGCGAGCCGACCTTCCGGACGCATCGGCGTCGGCGCGACGCGGTGGGGCACGGCCGGCCGCGACGTGGCGATCGCGCTGGTGGCGTTCGCAGTGCTGACGGCGCTGCCGTTCCTGTTCTCCAGCAAGGCGCTGATCGATTTTGTCATCCGCTGCGCCGCCTACGGACTGTTCGCCACCTCACTGAACCTGCTGGTCGGCTACACCGGCCTGATTTCCTTCGGGCACGGCATGTTCTTCGGGCTCGGTGCCTATTCGTTCGGGCTCCTCATGCAACGCACCGGACTGTCGATCCCGGCCGCTTTCGCCTGCACGCTGGCGATATCCGCCGTGGCCGGGCTGGTGATCGGCGCGATCTGCGTTCGATTGAAGGAGATTTACTTCGCCTTCGTGACGCTGGCGTTCCAGATGCTGATCCACAGCGTGATCTTGTCATGGCAGCCGCTCACCGGCGGCGATCAGGGCTTGCGCGGCGGCATCCCGCGGCCGGTGTTCCTCGGCATCGACCTCGCCAACCACCTGCACCTCTATGTCATGAGCTGCGCGCTGTTGGTGATCGGGCTGTTGCTGATGCGGCAGATCGCGCAGTCGCCGTTCGGCTATACCCTGCGGATGATCCGCGACAACGCCGCGCGCGCCAGCTTCATCGGCATCAATGTGTGGCGCGCCAAGCTCACCGTCTTCGTGCTCGCCGGAATATTCGCCGCGGTCGGCGGCGTCATCATGAGCCTGTTCGTGTCGGGCGCCTATCCGGAGTTCGCCTACTGGACCATTTCGGGCGAGGGCATCTTCATCAACATGCTGGGCGGCGTGACGATGTTCATCGGTCCCATGGTCGGCACCGTGCTGCTGTTGACCCTCAATGACACCGCGACGCGCCTGACCGAACACTACGGCATCGTGCTCGGTATCGTAATCCTGTTCTTCGCGCTGGGGCTGCGCAAGGGCCTGATGGACTTCGTTCTCGACTGGTACACGGCGTGGCGCGACAGCAAGGGGAGGGCGACGCGATGACCTCGGTGGCCAAGGACATGGTGTGCGTTATCACCGGCGGCGCCAGCGGCATCGGCGCGGCGTGCGCGCGCGAACTGGCCGCGTCCGGCCGTAGCGTCGTGGTGGCCGACCGCGACGCCGCCAAGGCCGAGGCGGTGGCGCAGGCGATCGGCGGTTACGCTTGCCCGCTCGACGTCGGTGACGAGCATGACGTCGAAGCCTGCGCCGCGCGGATCGAGCGCGAACGCGGCCCGGTTGACGTGCTGGTCAACAGCGCCGGGATCATTCAGGTGCCGGTGCGGCCCGACGAACTGCCGATGGACCGCTGGGACGATATCGTCCGCGTCGATCAGCGCGGCACTTACGTCGCCTGCGCGGCGTTCGCGCGCGGCATGTTGGCGCGGCGGCGCGGCAGCATCGTCAATATCGCCTCGATCGCCGGGATGCGCTCGATGCCGTTGCACGCCTACGCGCCGGCCAAGGCGGCCGTGATTTCCATGACGGCGTGTCTCGCCGCCGAATGGGGCTGGGCCGGCGTGCGCGTCAACGCGGTGTCGCCGGGCTATACGCTGACGCCGGCGTTGCAGGCGGCGATCGATCGCGGCGAGCGCGACGTGTCTGTGCTGGCTGCCAACGCCGCGCTGCGGCGGATGGTGACGCCGGAGGAGGTCGCCCGGGTCGTGGCGTTCCTGGCCTCCGATGCGGCGTCCGCCATGACCGGCGTCAACGTTCCGGTCGATTGCGGATGGCTGGTGGCGACGCCGTGGCACACTTACGGCGGGCTGAGGGAGGCGAAGACCTGAGCGATGCTTGAGGTTCAGCGCATCTCCAAGTCGTTTGGCGGCGTGAAGGCGACCGATGACGTATCGTTCGACTTCGCCAACGGGACGCTGACCGCGGTGATCGGCCCCAACGGCGCCGGCAAAAGCACGTTCTTCAATCTGATGACCGGCGCGTTCAGGCCGGACAGCGGCCGCATCCTGCTGGACGGCGTCGACATGGTGGGCCGTTCCCCGCCGGACATCGTGCGTCACGGCATCGGCCGGGCCTTTCAGGTCGCGAGCATCTTCCCCTCGCTC
This sequence comes from Bradyrhizobiaceae bacterium, assembly GCA_044463945.1. Taxonomy (GTDB): domain Bacteria; phylum Pseudomonadota; class Alphaproteobacteria; order Rhizobiales; family Xanthobacteraceae; genus 62-47. The sequence goes on from JBIQLW010000005.1 coordinate 94,514, forward strand.
ACCGTCAACGAGACGATGCTGGCCGCGGTCTGCGCCGATCAGCGCCGCGCCGAAGTGCTGCATCGGCGCTTTCCCCTGGCCGAAACCCATGAGCGCGCCGAATACACCATGGAAATGCTGGGCCTTGCCGACAAGCACGACCGCCGTGCGGCGACGTTGTCGCACGGCGACCAGAAACTGCTCGATATCGCGCTGGCGCTGGTGCTCAATCCCAAGGTGCTGCTGCTCGACGAGCCGACTGCCGGCATGGGACCCGACGAGCGTTGGCGCATGATCGAGAAGGTCCATGAACTGTGGGCGCGGGAGAAGATCACGCTGATCTTCATCGAGCATGACATGGACATCGTCTTCAAGATCGCGCCAATGATCGTGGTGTTGTGCTATGGCCGTGTGCTAGCCACCGGCACGCCGGATCAGATTCGCGCCAACCCCGCGGTGATCGATGCCTATCTCGGCACCGAGCAGCATCGAGGTGCGACGTGAGCGGGCAGGACGTCATCCGGGTCGAGGGTCTCGACGTTTACTACGGCACCAGCCAGATTCTGTTCGGGGTCGATCTCAGCGTTGCGCCGGGCGAGACCATGGCGCTGCTCGGCCGCAACGGCGCCGGTAAATCGACTACCATGAAGGCGATCGCCGGGCTGGTGCCGGCGCGGCGCGGACGCATCGCATTGCGCGGCCAGACGGTGACCCGCCTGAAGCCCCATCGCATCGCGCGCGCCGGCCTCGGCTTCGTGCCGGAGGATCGCCAGATCTTCCCGGAGCATACCGTGGAGGACAATCTTGTCATCGGCCGCAAGAAGGGACCTGAGGGACAGGACGAGTGGCCGCTGAAGCGGATCTATGACGTGTTCCCGCTGCTGGAGCCGCTGCGGCATCGGATCGCCGGCCGGTTGTCCGGCGGCGAACAGCAGATGCTGGCGATCGCGCGCACGCTGATGGGCAACCCGGCATTGCTGTTGCTCGACGAGCCGAGCGAGGGACTGGCGCCAATCATCGTGCAGCGGATCGGGGAATTGTTGCGGCAATTGCGTGGCACCGGCGCAACCATTCTGATCGCTGAGCAGAACATGCACTTCTGTCTCGGGCTCGCCAGCCGTGCGACCGTGATCGACAAGGGGCAGGTGGTTTACAGCGCCTCGATCGAGGACCTGAAAGCCAACGACGCCATTCGCCACCGTTACCTCGCGCTGTGAGCGCGCCTGATCTGTTCGGGAGGATGCCATGCCGACACTGACGTCTGAAATCGCGGGCTTCACCTCGGCTCTCAGCCTCGACAACCTGCCGCCGCCGGTAGCCGAGAAGGCGCGGACCTGCATCCTCAACGCTTTCGGCATGGGGCTGAACGGCTTGGACACGCCTTACGCGAAAGTGGCGCGCGAAGCCGCGATCGCCACCGAAGGCGAGGTGCGCGACGGTGCGACGCTGTTCGGCGACGGCCGCAGGACCACGATCGGCGGCGCGTGCCTTGCCAACTCGGCGCTGTTTCACGGCCGCGCGCAGGAGGATTCCTGCGGCGCCGCGCATTTCGGCACGGTGTTGATCCCGATGCTGACCGCGATGATCGAGGTCAAGCGCTATCCGCTCGACCGGATGATCCCGGCGCTGGTGGCGGGCTACGAGGCCGGCGGATTGCTGGAAACCGCGTTCGCCGGCAAGACGACGCCGGCCGGCTTTCGCTCGACGGCGACTTACGGCGTGATCGCGGCGGCGGCCGCCGCCGCGCGGCTGATGGGCTGCGATGCCGCGACCACCGCGGCGGCGCTCGCCAACGCGGTGTCGTTCACCGGCGGCGTGCTGCAATCCTTCGTCGATGGCACCGACGAGTGGCGCTACCAGCCGGGACTGGTGGCGCGTAACGGCATCGCCGCCGCCGCGCTGGCGCAAGCCGGCTCGGTCTCTGCGCCGTTCGCGCTGGAAGGCAAGGCCGGCTTCATCCGCAGCTTCGCCGGAGTGGAAGCCCCTGCCGGTCTTGCCTCGTCGCTCGGCACCGAATGGGCGACGCTGCGGGTCACCTTCAAGCCGTTCCCGGTTTGCGCGTTCAACCAGACGCCGGTGACGGCGGCGCTGAAACTGCGCGAGGCGCTGGGCGGCGTGGCTCCGAAGGCGGTGCGGGTGCGGATGAACCCCTACGAGACAGGATATGCGGGTATGGATGCCGTCGGTCCGTTCAATTCGATTTCCGGCACGCTGATGAGCATCCCGTTCTGCATCGCGACGACGCTGGTTCACGGCGTCCCCGACATGAAACGCATGACTACCTATGACGATCCGGCGGTCGCCGCGCTGATCGGACGGACCACGCTCATCAGCGATCCGTCGGTTGCGACGCTGTGCGCGGTGATCGAGGCCGACACCGCGGACGGCTCCCGCATCCAGGAGCAGCGGATGACGCCGGCGGACTATTCTTTCAGCCGCACCGCCGTGTCGGAGATGTTGCGCCGGATCGGCCGCGAGCAGAACGTGCCGCCGGCCGCGTTCGACCGCGTCGAGCGCTTTGTCGATCGGCTGCCGGACGGCGACGTTGCCGACGCCGTCGGCGCGTTCGCGCTGGCACAGTGAGCGCGCATCGCTCGGCCGCAGGGCAGGCCCCCCTCGCGGGCGATCCCCCGAAGTTGTAAAGAATCCGGTTGTCGGAAACCGGATTGATCCATATCGAGAACGCTTGCGTGCTGGCGTCGCTCGGCTTCGTCCGGGAGCGGTCCGGCGACGCGGTCTAGGACACGCAAGGCAGGGACTTAAGACATGGCATCGAAGGCAATCATCACCGGCGTTGCCGATACCGCGGTCGGCAGGGTCGAAGGCTCCACCTCGCTCGGGTTGCAGACCGAGGCGGCCGTCGCCGCGGTGGCGGACGCCGGGCTTTCGCTGGGCGACATCGACGGCGTTCTGTGCGCGTATTCGTTCACCGAACCGCATCTGATGCTGTCGTCGGTGGTGAGCGAGTTTCTCGGCATCATGCCGTCCTATTCGATCGCCGTACAAGCGGGCGGCGCGACGGCCTGCGCACAGGTGATGCAGGCGGCCGCGCTGATCGAGGCGGGGATTTGCCGGCACGTTCTCACCGTCTGCGGCGATAATCGTTTGACCGGCATGTCGCGCGACAAGGCGGTCGCTGCGCTGTCCGAGGTCGGGCACGCCGAGTTCGAGCGGCCCTACGGTATCAGTATCCCGTCCGCCTATGCGCTGGTGGCGCAACGCTACATGCACGACTACGGTGTGACGCCGGAGCATCTTGCCGGCGTTGCGGTGGCGCATCGCAAGCACGCCGCGCGCAATCCGAAGGCGCAGATGCGCCAGCCGATCACGCTGGAGGACGTGGCGAAGTCGAAGCCGATCTCCACGCCGCTGCGGCTGCTCGACTGCTGTCTGATCTCCGATGGCGGCGCGGCCGTCGTCATCAGCGCCGCCGACGCCGCGCGGGATACCCGCAAGCGCGGCATCGCCGTTCTCGGCACCGGCCAGATGAACACCCACGAGCACATCGTGGCCTCGCCCTCGCTGACCGATTTCGGCTGCAGGCAATCGTCGGCGCAGGCGTTCGGCCGCGCCGGCGTCAAGCCCTCTGATATCGATGTCGCCGAGATCTACGACAGCTTCACGATCACGCTGTTGAGCGAACTGGAATCGATCGGATTTTTCGCGCGCGGCGAAGCCGGCCCCGCAATTCTTGCCGGCGCGCTCGATCTCGACGGCCGGCTGCCGTGCAACACCCATGGCGGGCTACTGTCCTACGCGCATTCGGGCGCGGCCGGCGGCATGTTTCATATTGTCGAAGCGGTGCGGCAGTTGCGCCGTGAGGCAGAGGGGCGGCAGGTCGCGGATCCCGAACTGGCGTTCGTGCATGGCGACGGCGGTATTCTCTCTGCGCACTGCTCGCTTGTGCTGGGGAGGATCTGAGCGATGACCAAACCGCTTCCGCAACCGAACGCCGTCACGCGCCGCTTCTGGTCGTCGTGCAAGGACGGACGGTTCGAGTTTCAGCGCTGCACGGCCTGCGGCCACGCCCAGTTTCCGCCGTGCCTCGCCTGCGCCGCGTGCCACGGCACCACGCTCGACTGGCAGGCATCGCGCGGGCGCGGCGCCGTCTATTCCTTCACGGTGGTCCATCGCGCGCCGCTGGAGTCCTTCAAAGCGGACGTGCCTTACGTGATTGCGATCGTCGCGCTGGAGGAGGGTGTGCGGGCGATGATGAATCTGCGCGATGTCGATCCGGCGGCGGTAACGATCGGGATGCCGGTCGAGGTCTTTTTCGAACCGACCGACGGCGGCGAATATCCATTGCCGCAGGCGCGGCCAGAGAAGTGACGCCGATATTCCGTTCGACATCTTCGAGGCTGTCCGAAAAGATGGTACTCGACTGTGTCGCCCGGCACGATCTCGGAATGCCGCGGTCGTACTGATCGCCGGAAGCGTGTCTCCATTCAGCGGGTGATTTACGTAAATGGATTGACGTAATGCGCGGCTTCTGCGAAGCTGCGCCCAAGACGCGCTCGATTATCAGAAAAATCGGATTGGGGAGATGCACATGCGTGCCTGGATTGCCGCAGCGGCCGTCATCGTGGGTTTCGGGGGAGTTGCGTATGCCCAGCAGGGACCGGTCAAGGTCGGCATCCTGAACGATCAGAATTCGGTCTATTCCAGCATTACCGGCATGGGCTCGGTCGCGGCGGCGAAACTGGCGATCGAGGACATGGGGGGCACCATGTTCGGCAAGCCGATCGAGATCGTGTTTGCCGATCATGCGCACAAGCCGGACAACGGTGTCAACATCGCCCGCCGCTGGTTCGACGTTGAAGGCGTCGGCGCAGTCTTCGACATCTACAGCTCGGGCGTCTCGCTCGCGGTGCAGAGCCTTGCGGAGCAAAAGGACAAGATTGTCGTGGTGTCGATGGCGAGCAGCCGTGACATCGGCGGGAAATCCTGTTCGCCAAATGGTATGCAGTGGGCCAACGACGGCTATGAGGTCGCCAACCTGACCATCAAGGGGGTGTCCGGCGACAAGCCGAGTTCGTGGTATTTCGTCACGGTGGATTATACGGCGGGCCATTCGATCGAGGCCGACGCGCGCAAGATGATCGAAGCGAGCGGCGGCGAGTTCAAGGGCGCGGTGCGCTTCCCGCTCAACACGCCGGACTTCAGTTCGTTCCTGCTGCGTGCGCAGGCGTCCGGCGCGAAGAACATTGGCTTCATCGGCGGCGGTGCCGATATGACCAATGCCACCAAGCAGGCGGGCGAGTTCGGGATCGAGCGCGCCGGCCAGCGCTTTGTGCCGCTGTCGATGACCACCGTGGATATCGAGGCGCTCGGCAACAAGGTGACGCAGGGTATGCCGCTGGTGTTCAGCTTCTACTGGGACGAGAACGACAAGACCCGCGCCTGGAGCGAGCGTTTCAAGAAAGCGTTCGGCAAGATGCCGACCGATCCGCAGGCCAATGTCTACAGCGCGGTGCTGCATTATCTGAAAGCGGTGAAGGCGGCCGGGACCACCGAGACCAAGGCTGTGCTGGCGAAGATGAAGGAAATGCCGGTTTCGGATTTCTTCACCGACAACGCCAAGGTCCGCGCCGATGGCAGGCTGATGCGCGAGATCTATTACGCCGAGGCCAAGAAGCCCGAGGAGATGAAGTCGCCGACCGATCTGGTCACGCTGGTCAAGAAGGTGCCGGGCGAGCAGGCGTTCGTGCCGGTGGCCGAGAGCGAGTGCAAGCTGCTCAAGCAATAGCGTTGCTGTCGCGACGGCGCTATTTTATGAGCCTGACCGGGCAATCTTTTTTGGACAGGCGTGCACCACGAAAATCGTCGTCCCCGCGCAGGCGGGGACCCATCATCCCTGACGGTGGTGATTAGAACAACCGTCCGCCAAAGACCGCAGGCGCTATCTGCGACATGAGCGGTACAGGTCCCGCCTGCACGGGGACGACGCTGGGAACGTTGTTATCGTCATGACGCTCTCACCCGACTTCATCGCGTTGCGTCACGCGGTGCTCACAGGAACTGTGACAGTTCTTCTTTCTTCACCTTGCCGGTCGCGGTCATGGGCAGCGCGTCGACGATGCGGATTTCCGGCAGCTTGTAGCCGGCAAGACGTTCCTTGCAGAAGGAACTGAGCGAATCCGCCGTTACCGCATGCCGCTGTTCGGGAAGCAGCGTGATGAAGGCAACCGGCACCTGTCCGCGAGTGTCGTCCTCGCGGCCGATCACGCCGCTGCCGGTCACTGCCGGGTGCTGACCCAGAACGGCCTCGATCTCGGCGGGAAAGACGCTCATGCCCTTGACCTTCAACATCTCCTTGCGCCGGCCGAGGAAATGCACGGTGCCGTGCTCGGAGATCATGCCGAGGTCGCCGGTGCGCAGCCAGCCGTCGACCAGACCTTCGGCGGTCGCGTCGGGCTTGTTCCAGTAACCTTTCAACAGCGACGGCGTGCGCACGCACAATTCGCCCTCGGTGCCGACCGGCATCAGCCTTGTGGAGCCGAATTCGAGGATCTTGAAATCCGTCGAGGGAACCGGAAGGCCGACGAATATCTGCTGGGCGTTGAGATCGCGGTCGCCGTCCTGCCAGCCCAGCGTGAAGGTGTCATAGGAATGGGTTTCGGTCATGCCCCAGGCCGCTTCGCGTAACGTCGATCCAGTGAGTTCGCGCCAGCCCTGACGGAACGCCGGATTGAGTTTCTTGACGAAGGACGCCACCAGCACCTCGCGCAGCGAGCGCAGGTTGTGCTTTGCTGCTTCGGGATTGCTCATGATCTCGACGGCGTTATCGACCACCATCATCGAGACCGTGACCCGATGCCGCTCGACTGCCTGCGCGTAAGCGACCGGGTCCCAGCGCGCCAGCAGCACGCAGGTGGCGCCGGTGATGACCGGCAGGATGATGCCGAGATCCTCGCCGGCGACCCAGAAGATCGGCCAGAAGTTGATGACGACATCGGCGTTGGTGACGTTGGCGCTGATCGAGCCCATCACCGCGCCGGTGAACAGCATGTCGCGCTGGGTGTGGACGCAGCCCTTCGGCATTCCGGTGGTGCCGCCGGTGTAGTTCAGCGCCGCGATGTCGTCGAGGCCGACCTCGATCTGCGGCGGCTCGGCATTCTCGGAGAGCGCCATCATCAGGTCGATGGTATCAGGGACGGTGATTTTCGGCATCTCCAGCGCCGCCGGCAACGGGCCTTCCGGGTCGGATGGCAGTGCGTCGCGGTAGCTCGTGGTGATGACGTGGTCGACCGTGCATTGCGGCCGCACCGTCTCGATCAGCGGGACCAGTTGGTCCTGCACCACCACGATGCGCGCGCCGGAATCGTTCAGTTCGTAACGCAGTTCGTGCTCGGTGAACATCGGATTGACCGGCACATGCACGCAGCCGGCCTTCAGGATACCGAAGAAGCAGACATAGAATTGCGGGCAATTCGGCAGAAACACCGCGATGCGATCGCCCTTGCGCGCGCCGAGGCGGACCAGCAGCGCCGCGAAGTTATCGCTGAGGCGGTCGAGATCGCGGTAGCTGGTTTCCGCGCCGTAGAATTTGATCGCCGCCTTGTCCGGCTGCGTTTCGGCCCAGGTGCGAAGATAGGCCGTCAGCGGTTTTTCGCCGAGCGGGTAATGCGGCTGGCGGGGGACATCGGCGGGCCAGACCTTGTCATGAAGCTTGCGGACGTAAGCGAGATAGCTCGCCTCATCACGCGTATAGTCGGCCTGGGCGGTTTCGGTGGTCACGGTGTCCTCCTGCTTTTGATTGTCGACATCCGCCTCACCACAGATCGACCCGCGTCACCTTCCGGTCGGACAGCCGCTTCGGGCGGGGGATCGATTTGAGGCCGCGTATGATCCAGCGGCGAGTTTCGCACGGGTCGATCACGTCGTCGACTTCCAGAAATGTCGCGCTGCTCAGCGCCTTGTTCTCCTCGTAGGATTTGGTGACCATGTCGTCGAACCACGCCTTGCGCGCCGCCGGCTCTTCGATGGCGGCCAGTTCCTTGCGGTAGGCGAGCTTGATCGCGCCTTCGAGGCCCATCGCGCCGAACTCGGCGCTGGGCCACGCGACGATGAAGAACGATGCCTGGCTGCTGCCCGCCGTCATCGCCAGCGCGCCGAGGCCGTACGCCTTGCGCAGGACGACGGTGAAGAACGGGATGCTTGAGCGCGCGCCGGTCGCGAACATGCGCGAGACGTGGCGCACCTGCGCGGTCTTCTCCACCTCCGGCCCCACCATCATGCCCGGCGTGTCGCACAGTGACACCACCGGCAGATCGAAAGCATCGCAGAGCTGAATGAAGCGCGCCGCCTTGTCGGCGCCGTCTGCATCGATCGCGCCGCCGAGATGGCGCGAGTTGTTGGCGATCAGACCGAGTGGCCGGCCCTCGATCCGGATCAGGGCCGTGATCATGCCCACGCCGAAGCGCGGGCGCAGTTCAAGCACCGATCCGGTGTCGGCAAGCGCATCGATGACGCCACGGATGTCGTAGGCCCGCAGCCGGTTTTCCGGCACGGCCTGCCGCAGCAGCCGTTGATCGGCGCAGCTCCATTGGTCGAGCCGGCCCTGGAAATAGGACAGATACTGCTTCGCGGCGGCGACGCCTTCGGCCTCGTCGGTGACGAGAATGTCGATCACGCCGTTTTCGGCCTGCACCGAAACAGGCCCGATATCCTCGGGGCGGAACACCCCGAGCCCGCCGCCCTCGATCATCGCCGGGCCGCCCATGCCGATATTGGAGGTCTTGTCGGCGATGATCACGTCGCAACTGCCGAGCAGCGCGGCGTTGCCGGCGAAGCAGCGGCCGGATACGACGCCGATCGTCGGCACCTTGCCGTTCAGATCGCCGAAGCGGTGGAACGTGGTCGTCTCCAGCCCCGCCGGCGTCGTCCATTCATCGCCGGGCCGTCCGCCGCCGCCTTCGGCGAACAGCACCACGGGAAGTGACCATTTGTCGGCCAGCGTCAGCAGGCGGTCCTTCTTCTTGTGATTGATGACGCCCTGCGTGCCGGCGAACACCGTGTAGTCATAGGCCATCACCGCGCAGCGTGCGTGCTCGTCGTCGAACAGCGCGCCGTTGATGGCGCCGATCCCGGTCACCATGCCGTCGGCCGGGCTGATGCGGCGCAGTTCGTCGATGTCGCGGCGGTGACGCTGCGCGGCGAGCGCGAGCCCGCCATATTCGATGAAGCTGTCCGGATCGCACAAGTCGGCAATATTCTCGCGCGCGGTGCGCTGATTGGTCTTGCGGCGGCGGGCGACGGCGTCCGGCCGGTTTTCGTCATAGAGCGCGGCGTGGCGCGCCAGCGCTTCGGCGAGATCGCCGCGAATGGCATCGAGATCGACGACGGCCTGTGCCGTTTCGGTGGTCTCCGCCTCATCCGACGGCGCGATGTGCAATAACGGCTCGCCTTCGAAGATCGTGTCGCCGGGCACCGCCATCAGGCCGTCCACCGTGCCGGACACCGGAGCCGTGACCGGATGCTCCATCTTCATCGATTCGATCACCGCCAGTTGCTGGCCGGCGCGAACGGTGTCCCCGCTCGCGACATCGCAGGAAACGATGGTGCCCTGAAGCGGCGCGGCAACCACAACGGCGCCCTCCGGAGGCGTCGCAGACGCCGCTTTCGACGACGCATTGCGCTTGGGCAGGGCGATGGCGGCGGCGCTGTCGAAGACGCCGAGCGGATCGTCGGACACACGCGCCCGTTCGCCGGGCCGATTGCCGGAGTCGCTGGTGCAATCCAGCCGCGCCGCGGCGGCAAGAATGTCGTCGAGATGCGTTTCGAGAAAATTCGTCGATAGCCGGTCTTCGATAAAATCCGGCTGGTCGAGAATGGCGCGCAGCACCGGGATGTTGGTGGCGACGCCGTCGATGCGGAAGTCCCGCAGCGCGCGGCGGCCGCGCTGAATCGCATCGCTCAGGCCTTCCGGTGAGGAGACGATCACCTTGGCGAGCAGGGAATCGTAGCGCGGGCTGGTGCGATAACCCGCATAACCGAAAGTGTCGACCCGCACGCCGGGACCCGAAGGCGCGTCGAACACGCGCAGCGTGCCGCCGCTCGGTTTGGCGTTGCCGTCCGGCGACAGGGTTTCCATGTTGACGCGAAGCTGCATGGCCGCGCCGCGTGGCGCGATGCGGGTGGCATCGAGGCCCAGTTCGGCCAGCGTGGCGCCGCCGGCGACGCGGATTTGCGTTTTCACCAGATCGACGCCGTAGACTTCCTCCGTCACCGTATGCTCGACCTGAAGGCGCGGATTGGCCTCGATGAAGACGAAGCCGTCCGCATCGGTCGGCACCAGGAATTCGAACGTTCCGAGGCTGCGATAGCCGACCTTCGCCGCCATGGTGACGGCCGCGTCGCAGAGGGCGCTGCGGAGCCTGCCGGACAGGCCGGGGCTCGGCGCGATCTCGATCAGCTTCTGGTGCCGACGCTGGATGGTGCATTCGCGTTCGCCGAGATGCATGACGCCGGCGCCGTCGCCCACCACTTGCACCTCAATATGGCGGACGCTCGGCAGGTAGCGCTCGACATAGAGCGACTCGTCGCCGAATGCGGCCTTCGCCTCCGACTGGCAGCGTTGCCAGGCCGCGTCGAGATCCCCCGGCGCGCGGACGATGCGCATTCCGCGGCCGCCGCCGCCGGCCACCGCCTTGATCATGACGGCGCCGCCGGGACCAAGCCGATCAAGGAAGGCCGCAGCCTGATCGCGCGTGGCGGCGGCATCGCTGCCATCGGGGACGGGAACGCCGCAGGCGCGCGCGAGCCCGCGCGCCTTGGCCTTGTCGCCGAACAGGTCGAGGGCCTCCGGCGCGGGGCCGATGAAGGTAATGCCCTTCGCGGCCGCCGCGCGCGCGAAGGCAGCGCTTTCGGACAGGAATCCGTAGCCTGGGTGGATGGCGTCGCAGCCGGCGCGCTGCGCGATGTCGAGGATCGCGTCGCCGGCCAGATAAGCCGCCGCTCCCTGTCCGGCAAGCTCGTAGGATTCGTCGGCGGTGGTGACGTGCGCGGAGTTGCGATCGTCTGCCGGCGACACCGCGACGGCGGCAATGCCGAGTTCGGCGGCGGCGCGGGCGATCCGCAACGCGATTTCCCCGCGGTTGGCGATCAGGATTTTCTGAAACGGCATGACTGGCCTTTTTCACGGTCAGCAGGCACAACATGCAACCTGCGTTGACGGCTTCGTACCGCGCGGAGCAGATGGCATCAGGCAGGTCTGATGTTCCGCGGAAGTTCGACTTTTCGAAATTATGGACGCCGGAAATTCGTGTCAATATGTTTACCAAATTGACGGAGGGGGCGATGAAGCCGCAAGCCAAACGTGGACGTGTCGGGGCGGTTCGTCCGGCCGACAGGGATGTCGCGCTGACGCCGCGCGATGAACTGAACAACAAGCTGTTCTTTCGCCTGTTTCAGACCGAGAACGTCTATCAGACGGCGGCGCTGCGCGAACTCGGCATTTCGACGGTGCAGGGCGCGACCTTGGGTGCGCTGTATCGCGACGCCAAAAACGGCATGTCGTTTTCGGCGCTCTATGACTATCTGGCGGTCAGCCGCCAGAACATGGATGCGGTGTTGAAGCGGCTTGAGCGCGCCGGCCTTGTCGAGCGCATCGAGGACAAGGCGGACCGCCGCAGCCGGATCGTCCGCCTGACGCCGGCGGGCGTCGCCGCCTGGCGCGATCTGCGTTCGCGGACAGTGGATTTCTTCCGGCAGGGAACCGCGAATGTGTCGATGGCGCAGATATCCGCCTGTATCGAGGTGCTGGCCAGTATCAGCCGCGGGCTCAAGGCGGCGCGAGCGAAGTGACCGCCGTCTCGCGTTGCGGCAATCTTGCCAATCGGTAAATGTCTTGACATAATCCGGAGCAAGTCTCGGGAGGCATGTCATGACGGATCGAACGGAGAGCCGCGATCCCCGCGTTCCTGCGCGCGAGGATTGCGTGTTGCGCTACGTGCTGGAAAAGCGGGCTGGTCTACATCCGGATCGTCCGTATATCCGCCTGCCGGACGGCCGCACGATCAGCTACCGCGCGTTTCGCGACGAGGTGGTCCGGACCGCCGCCGGGCTTGCGGTGCTCGGCGTCCAGCAGGGCGACCACGTCAATGTCTGGATGCCGAATACCATCGATATCGTTCGCGTCTGGTTCGCGATCAACTGGCTCGGCGCCGTCTATGTTCCGATCAACACCGCCTATCGCGGCAATCTGCTTGCACATGTCATCGCCAACGGCGGCGCGCGGATCATGGTCGTCGGAGCGGGTCTGGTTGAACGCCTCGCTCAGATCGATCGTGCGGAGTTGGAAACCCTGGTGGTTGCCGGCGAGGGCGCTCCGGCGATCGAGGGGCTGCGCAGCGTGCGACTGGCCGATGTCGATGCCGATCCGGCCACCTTGCCGGCGCTGGCGCGGCCGATCGAGCCCTGGGATATTCAATCGATCATTTATACGTCCGGCACCACCGGGCGCTCCAAGGGCGTGCTCTCATCCTATGCCCATATGTGGCACATGAGCGGCGTTCAGGCGTTTCCGATGCTGGACGAACACGACTGCTATCTGACGTTTCTGCCGTTCTTCCATGTTGGCGGCACGCTGCCCCCGATCGGGATGCTCAATCGCGGCGGCACCATTGGCATCGGTGGCGATTTTACCACTGAGGCGTTCTGGCCCGCCGTCCGGGCGATGGGCGCGACCTACACCATTCTGCTTGGCGTGATGTCCAACTTCCTGTCGAAGCGCCCGCCGGCCGCCGACGATCGGGACCATACGCTGCGGAAGGTGACGATGATTCCGCTGCCGGACGACTGGCGCGCCTTTGCGGACCGGTTCGACCTCAAGGTCTGGACCCTGTTCAACATGACCGAGATCAATGTACCGATCGTGTCGGAGCCCAATCCGCAAGCCGTCGGCACTTGCGGCCGGCAACGGCCGGGCAACGAACTGCGGATTGTCGATGCGCATGATTGCGAGGTTCCCGTGGGGACGGTCGGCGAACTCATCGTTCGCAGCGACGCGCCATGGGCGCTCAACTCCGGCTACTACAAGGATGCCGAGGCGACCGTACAGGCTTGGCGCAACGGCTGGTTTCATACCGGCGATGCGTTCCGACGCGATGCCGACGGTAACTTCTTCTTCGTCGATCGCATGAAGGATGCGATCCGCCGTCGCGGCGAGAACATCTCCTCGTTCGAGGTCGAAGCGGAAATTCTCGCTCACCCGAAAGTGCGGGAATGCGCCGTTGTCGCCGTTCCCAACGAACTGGCCGAAGACGATGTGCTGGCCGTGGTGGCCACCGTGCCGGGCGAAGTGATCGAGCCGCTCGAACTGCTTGAATTCCTGCAACCCCGGCTGGCCCATTTCATGTTGCCGCGATATGTCCGGATCATGGCCGATCTGCCGCGCACGCCGACCCAGAAGGTCGAGAAGTATATCCTGAGGCAGCAGGGCCTTACGGCGGACGTATGGGATCGGGAGCAGGCCGGCATCAAGATCAAGCGAGAGAGCGTCTGATCGTTTGCCGCGCGATCTGGAGTGCGAATGAATCGCATCGCCTGCATTGCAGATTCTGATGTCGATGACCTGCCAGCAGCTTGACGCAAGATTGGGCTGAGCGATCTCACGACAATGAATTTGATGCCGCTATTGTCGCTTTCGCAAGGTTAGCACGACTGGCTCGATCGCTGCGCGGCATTGCAGGTTTGACGCTGCGCCTCTGGCACGGAGAGAAAATACGATGAGCAAGCATCATTCCGGACGCTCGCGTCGCGACTTTCTGGCGAGCGCGGTGGCGGTTACGGCCTTGGCCGGACTTCGCAGCCCGGCCCTCGCACAGGCGAAGAAGGAAATCGTTATCGGTAATATCGACGCCTATTCGGGGCCCGCGGCGGTTTACTCGGCCATCGGCCGGACGCCGGGCGCTTATTTCAAGATGATCAACGAGCAGGGCGGCGTGAACGGCCGCAAGATCAGATACATCACCTACGACGACGCCTACAGCCCGCCCAAAACGGTCGAGCAGGCGCGCAAGCTGGTCGAAAGTGACGAGATCGATGTGATGTTCAGCCCGCTCGGCGCGCCGACGAATGCGGCGATCATGAAATACATGAACCAGAAAAAGGTGCCGCACCTTTTCATCGCCTCCGGCGCAACCGAATTTGGCGACCACAAGAACTTTCCGTGGACCATGGGCTTCATGCCTTGCTATCAGATCGAAGGGCGCATTTTCGCCCAGCATGTCCTGTCGACGCAGCCGGACGCCAAGATCGGCATCGTCTATCAGAACGACGATTTTGGCCGGGACGTGTTGAAGGGTTTCAAGAGCGGACTCGGTGCGAAATCGTCGATGATCGTTGCGGAGTTGTCCTATGAGACGTCGGCTCCGACGATCGATAGCCAGATCGTGAAGTGCAGGGCCGCCGGCGCGAATGTGTTCATGAGCATGACGACCCCGAAATTCGCGGCGCAGGGGATCAGAAAGATTGCCGAACTGGGCTGGCAGCCGACCCACTATATCGGCAACAATGCCTCGTCGGCGGGGTCGACGCTCAAGGCGGCCGGCTTCGATATCTCCAACGGGATTGTTTCAAGCGCGTATATGAAGGATCCCGTCGACGCGTCCTGGGACGACGATCCGGCGATCAAGACATGGCGCGCGTTCCTGGACAAATACGATCCGGAAGCCGCAAAGAATGACATCTACGCCGGCATTGCCTATGTGGTCAGCCAGGTCATGGTGCAGGTTCTCAAGCAGTGCGGTGACGACGTTTCGCGCGAAAACATCATGAGGCAGGCCGCGAACCTCAAGGATTTCGAGTGCGATCTCCTTCTGCCGGGCATCAAGGTCAACACCGGCCCGGCCGACTATTATCCGGTCGAGCAATTGCAACTCGTGCGCTTCAACGGCAAGCGATATGAAGCGTTGGGACCGGTGATCGACGGCGGCATTTCCAAGTCCTGAAGTTCAGGCGTGCCGGGCCGATGAAGGCGCCTGAAAATGCCGCGGCCCGGGCCCGGCGGAAGAAGTTGCCGGGCTCCATGCGCTTCTATGCCAGCGCCGCGTTCAGCGTCGCGCTCGGACGCATCACGGCGGCGCACTTTTCCGGGTCCGGCAGGTAGTAACCGCCGATGTCGGCGGGAGCGCCCTGCACGGCGGCAAGCTCGGCGACGATCTTCTCCTCGTTGCGGGCGAGCGTCTGGGCCAGCGGCTTGAACCGCGCCTGCAATTCGGTGTCCTCGGTCTGCGCGGCAAGCTCCTGCGCCCAGTACATCGCCAGATAGAACTGGCTGCCGCGGTTATCGAGTTCGCCGGTGCGCGGCGAGGGCGATTTTCTGTTGTCGAGCAGCTTGCCGGTGGCGGCGTCCAGCGTTTTCGCCAGCAGCTTGGCCTTGCCGTTTCCGGTCTTCAGGCCGAGGTCTTCCAGCGAGACGGCGAGCGCCAGAAATTCGCCCAAGGAATCCCAGCGCAGGTGGTTCTCCTCGACCAGTTGCTGGACGTGCTTGGGGGCTGAGCCGCCGGCGCCGGTTTCGTACATGCCGCCCCCTGCCATCAGCGGGACGATCGACAGCATCTTGGCCGAGGTGCCCAACTCCATGATGGGAAACAGGTCGGTCAGGTAGTCGCGCAGAATGTTGCCGGTGGCGCTGATGGTGTCGAGGCCACGGATCACGCGCTCCAGCGTATAGCGCATGGCGCGCACCTGGCTCATGATCTGAATGTCGAGGCCGGTGGTGTCGTGTTCGTGCAGGTACATCTTGACCTTGGTGATGAGCTGCGCCTCATGCGGCCGATAGGGGTCGAGCCAGAACAGCACCGGCATCCCCGAATGACGGGCGCGGGTGACGGCGAGTTTGACCCAGTCGCGGATAGCGGCGTCCTTGACCTGGCACATCCGCCAGATGTCGCCCTGCTCGACGTTCTGGCTCAGCAGCACCTCGCCGGTGGCAAGGTCGGTGATATTGGCGACGCCGTCCTCAGGAATTTCGAAGGTCTTGTCGTGCGAGCCGTATTCCTCGGCCTGCTGCGCCATCAGGCCGACATTGGGTACGGTGCCCATGGTGCGCGGATCGAACGCGCCGTGCCATTTGCAGAAGTTGATCATCTCCTGGTAGATGCGAGCGAAGGTGCTTTCCGGCATCACCGCCTTGACGTCCTTCAGGCGGCCATCTGCGCCCCACATTTTGCCGCCGTTGCGGATCATCGCCGGCATCGACGCGTCGACGATGATGTCGTTGGGCGAATAGAAATTGGTGATGCCCTTGGCCGAATCGACCATCGCCAGTTCCGGCCGGTGCTCGTGGCAGGCGTGCAGATCGCGCCGGATCTCATCCTGCTGGCTTTGCG
Source organism: Bradyrhizobiaceae bacterium (assembly GCA_044463945.1). Taxonomy (GTDB): domain Bacteria; phylum Pseudomonadota; class Alphaproteobacteria; order Rhizobiales; family Xanthobacteraceae; genus 62-47. The sequence continues at coordinate 110,827 of JBIQLW010000005.1, forward strand.
GCAGGCTGGCGATCTTGGTGTAGAGATCCACCATGCCGTTGTTGACGTTGACGCCCAGTTCCTCGAACAGCGGACCGTGCTTCTCGAAGGCCTCGCGGTAATAGATCTTGACGCAGTGGCCGAACACGATGGGGTGCGACACCTTCATCATGGTGGCCTTGACGTGCAGCGAGAACATCACGCCGGTTTTGTATGCGTCCTCGATCTGCTGCTCGTAGAATTCCAGAAGCGCCTTCTTGCTCATGAACATCGAGTCGATGACTTCACGATCCTGCAGCGACACCTTGGGCTTGAGGACGATGGTCTTGCCGCTCTTGGTAATCAGCTCCATCTTGACGTCGCGCGCCCGGTCCAGCGTCATCGACTTCTCGCCGTGGTAGAAATCGCCGTGATGCATATGCGAGACGTGCGAGCGCGACGCCTGACTCCATTCCGCCATGCTGTGCGGATTCTTGCGCGCGTAGTTCTTCACCGCCAGCGGCGCGCGGCGGTCGGAATTGCCCTCGCGCAACACTGGGTTCACCGCGCTGCCAATGCACTTGGCGTAGCGCGCCCGGATCGCCTTTTCCTCATCGGATTTGGGGTTTTCGGGGTAGTTCGGGACCTTGTAGCCCTTGCCCTGCAACTCCTTGATGGCCGCCATCAACTGCGCCACCGAAGCGCTGATGTTGGGCAGCTTGATGATGTTGGTATCGGGCAACAGCGTCAGCCGGCCCAGTTCGGCCAGATTGTCCGGCACGCGCTGCGCCTCGGTCAGGAACTCGGGAAATTCGCCAAGAATGCGGGCGGCCACCGAAATGTCGCTGGTGACAACATCGATGCCGGCCGGCGCGGTGAAGGCGCGCACGATCGGCAGGAACGCCGTCGTCGCCAGCGCGGGGGCCTCGTCGGTCAAAGTGTAGATGATGGTGGGGGAGGTCGTGCTCATGCGCTGGCTCTCTTGGTGCAACTGGAACCGGATGCCGGGGAAAGCACCGCCCCGGACTGGTGCGGCGATTGAAGGGCAATTAAGCGGCGGGTTTTCCGGCGGCGGGGCGGTTCGATCTCGTGATGGAACCTGCCATTAAACGACGGGCTCGGGCAACAGGTTTGCATCCTCCTCGCGCTGCCGGGCAGAGGTGACGATCGCCATTTGAATACCATCGGCGTGGCTATGCCTGAGGACGCCCGGTGAGCTTTGATCGAAGGAGAGCGGCTTTGCTCATGCCGGCCGATAGGCGCCCTGTTCGTCGATCTGCACCCGCCCGTCGGCAACAAGCTCGTCGAGATGCTGCGAGATCGTCCGGGTCTCGGAGGCCGTCACCCACGGACTCTCGTAGCCCGGCGGATAGAGCAGCCGCTGCGCGACCAACTGCTCCAGCGTCTTCGGTGACTCGTTCAGCATGGCCAGCAGGCGCTGCTCGCGCTCGTCGATCTTGGCGGCATAGGCGGCGAGATCCTGCAAGAAGCGCGCGCGATCCGTATAGACGCCGCGGTGATGCGCCGTGACCCAGACCTTTGCCGGAATCTCCGGCAGTTGCGCCAGGCTGCGGCGGAAGCCGGACAGGCTTGAGGAGGCATCGCCGTAGTAGGGCCCGAAGCCGGTCAGATCGATGTCACCGATAAACGCCACGCCCTCCGGTTCGACCAAGAGGACACAGTGACCGGCCGTGTGGCCCGGCATGTGAAAGGCGCGGACCCGTACCCCGCCGAGATCCCAGGATGCGCCGTCCACGTAGCCCTGTGCATCGGGGCGCGGCGCGTAAAAGAAGTCGCGCTGGAATTGCGCTTGCATGTCCGGCACGCTCTCCTGATCGGTCAGCCCGAAGGCCGCGACCAGTCCATCCCAACTCCGCGCCGCCTCAAGATCGGCTTCATGCACGTAGACCGGCGCATGGGGGAGGCGGTGCAGGCCAGCCATATGGTCTTCGTGGACGTGACCCATCACCACGAGTTCGGTGGCATCGAACTCCGGCCCGATGAGGTTCGATACGATCGGTGCGTCTAGCGCCGCCCGCGTATCCGAGCCGCGGACGAGCACCTGGTTTCCATCGGGATATTTGCCGTTCTTTTCGCCGAAGAACACCGATACCCGGCCGAAATCCGCGCGCTGGACTGGTGCGCGAGAGGCAGGCTGGCTTGCAACAGGACTCATATCGATCGACTCTCCTTCAGCAAAAGTTGCTGTCGCCCGCGAGGGCCGGTTGGCCATCTCCCCCGACGACGCCTTAAGTGGCCCGCAGCGCCGGCGGCCGCGACGGCCGGATCAACGCGAACGCGATCTGGACGATGCCGCCGGCAAGCCCAAGCGCGACGCCAATGCGCCAGGCCATGGTGTAGGAGCCGAGCGTATCATAGAGCAATCCTCCGCCGTAGGCGCCAAGGAAGCTGCCAAGCTGGTGGACCATGAAGGAAAGCCCCTGGATCATCGCCTGCCAGCGCAGCCCGAACATCTCGGCGATGGCTCCGGCGGCGAGCGGGCTCACGCCCAGCCAGAGAAAGCCCATGATGGCGCCGAACAGCAGCGTCGATTCCGGCGTCGCGGGCAGCATGAAATACCAGCCGAGCGTCAACGAACGCAGGATATAGATCATGCCGAGCAGCGCGAGCTTGTTCCAGCGCTCGCCGGCCCAGCCGAAGAACAGCGAGCCCAGCACGTTGAAGCCTCCGATCACGCCGAGCGTCTGCGCGCTCAGCATCGGATCAAGACCGCAGATCGCGAGATAGGACGGCAGATGCGTGGTGATGAATATCAGTTGCATCCCGCAGACCATGAACGCACAGCTCATCACCACGAAGGAGGCGTTGCTGAACGCGGCCTTTGCGGCCATCAGCGCCGTGGCGTCACCGATCTCCTCGGACGTGGTGGTTTTGGGGAGCGGAATCTGATCGACCCTGCCGGCGAACCAGGCGGCCGGGAGCATGAGGAGCGCCAGCGCCACGAAGCCGAACAGCCCGATGCGCCAGCCGAAGTCATCGCTCAACGCTTGCCCGATCGGCGCCGACAGCAATGCGCCGAGCGAGCCAACGGCGGACACGATGCCAAGCACGGTCGAGCGCACCGTTTCCGGCACCGCGCGGGTTGCCACCGACATCGCGATCGCCGTTGCCGTGCAAGCAAGCGATGCGCCGATCAGGATGCCGCCGCCGATCAGGACGCCGACGATGCCGTGCGCGCCCGCCATCAATGCGAGCCCCGCCATGTAGAGCAGCGCGCCGATCACCATGATGAGGCGAAAGCCGTAACGGACTGTCAGGGCGCCCGCGAGTGGTTGCAGAAATCCCCAGGCGAGATTCTGGACGGCAATCGCCAGCGTGAAGTCGGACACCGAGATGCCGACGTCGCGGGTCAGCGGCTGCATGAAGAGGCCGAGACTTTGCCGCAGCCCCATGCTCAGCGTCAGGACGACGGATGCGCCGATCAGGATCGGAAGCGCGGGACGCAGGACTTGCAGCAACGGCATCGTTGTCTTCTCTCCCGGCGGCGATCAGAGTCCTGGCGTTCCGCTGCGCACATTTATCATTACATACGTTATGTAAACAAGCGCAAACGCTGATCGCATCCATGCAGGGAAGGAAGAGAGCCATTCCTGAAAACTGGGGAAGAATGGCCGAAAGCTATCGCACGGCTTCCTCCCGCTCTATCAGGAACCGGTGTTGCCGTTGGTGGCCGGGGGCGGCGAGATCATGGCGATTGTCGCATCCACCAGTGCCTGTACACGCGTCGGCTGAAACCGGTCCGGCTCGACCGGAAACATGATCATCCAGCCGTCACCGATCGCGCTGAGCTGATCGGCAAGCAGGTCGGCGGGAATGTCGCAGCGGATCAGACCCCGAGTCTGTCCCCGCGCCAGTATCGCGGTCAGTGCGTCGCGATAGCGCGCATATCGGCGCTGGTAGACAGCGGCGAAGGCGGGCTCGTGTCTGGCATGGGCCAACAACTGGAACGCCGCCTGCCATGGCTCCGGATCGTCGGAATTGATCCAGCTCAGCCATCGCTGAAGGCCGACCCTGACATCGATGCGATCCTGGCCTTTGCCAAGCTGCGCGTCGAACTGGTCGAACAGGCTTTCGGCGACGGCGGTGACCATCTTTTCCTTGTTCGCGAAGTAATAGGTAACCGCGCCCGTCGTGCACTCTGCGCGCTGCGCCACCTTGCGTAGCGAGGCACCGGCGAAGCCCTCCCGCGCGATCACGGAAATGGCCGCCTTCAGCAGTTCGGCTCGCTTGGCCGCATGGTCGCCGACCGGGCGTCCTCGTCGGGCGATCGCCCCGGCCGCGCTCTTTGTCACCTGACGGCCAGCATTTGTCGGAAGGACCCGTTTCTTCATGTGGCGGCAAATAGCGGGTTTGGATCTCGCATCAATTATTCATAACAATTGCTGTGTAAAACGCAAAGAGCCGCCATTCTGGACGCGGTCGCTCTCGAACTCAGTTTTTCGCCGTCGCTCGCAATGCACGGACCCCCAGGCCGGTCTGCTTTCGCATCAGTCGGCGGAGTGTCGAGGCATCCGCATATCCTACCCGTCGTGCGATCGCGTCGAATGGCAGTTGGGTCGTCTCGATTAGTTCCACTGCCCGCTCCACGCGCAGGCTTTGCAGGAACTGGACGGGTGTGAGGCCCGTCACCTTCTCGATACGACGCGCGAAGGTGCGCGGACCCAGCCCGGCTGCCTCGGCCATGTCATCGACGCTGAACGATTCACCCAGATGCTTGCTCGCCCAGCGCTCCGCGCGCGAAACGTAAGCATCGGCAGCGGTGAGATAACCGAGCGCCATGTAGCGGGCTTGAGAGCGTCGCTGGTCGAGCAGCAGGAGGCGCGCGCACGCTTCGGCCAGCCTTGATCCCGCGAAGCGGCTGACCAGGGCGAGACAGAGGTCGAGTTGTGCCAAGGCCGCGCCGGCCGTCATGAACGATCCATCTCTGACGACCAACGCGTCGGCGTCGAGCGCAACGTCAGGGTAGAGTTGCCGGAACAGAGGGGCCAGCCACCATGTGGTGGTCGCCCGCCTGCCATCGAGAATGCCGGCCGATGCCAGCAGAAAAACCCCCGAGCAGGCAGCGGCAATCGCTACTCGCTTTTGTGCCGCCGAAACCAGCATCCGGTGCGCGATCTTCGCATCTCTCTTTGAAAGGCGTTCGGAAATCTCCTCCGCGCTGTTCAACCCGAGCCCTGGCACCAGCAGAATGTCCGCCGGGCCAACCGCATTTTTTCCGCCGACGAATGAGCGCGCCTGCCGGGCACCGGAGCCGGTCGCGCGGAGGGCGAAGGGAGGAGGGCGGCGATTGATCTCACGCAGCCGGTTGGCTGTCGCGAACAGATCGAACGTCACCGCCACACTGGAGGGAAACGCGCCCTTCAAGACCAGAACCTCGATGATTTTCGCCATGACAAAAATTGCCCGAAAAATGTCGTTTCTGACACCTATACTTCGCAAGGTGCGGCGGCAATACTTGAACCGTCAAGACAGGGAACCCGCCATGACGCGCAGTTTGAACGAGGACGACGACCTGAGCGATTTTGCGTCGCGAACCGTCACGCTGAACGGCCTTGCAAAGGTTGTTCACGTTGGTGGCTCAGGGCCCGCGGTCATCGTCATGACCGAGATGCCGGGCATCAGTCCTCAGGTGGCCCGTTTCGCGCGCTGGGTGCGGGATGCGGGCTTTACGGTGTACATGCCGTCGCTTTTCGGGCGCGATGGCGTAGTCCCCAAGGCGGACGAAGGAGCCGAGATCTTTCGACGGACGTGCATGTCGGCGGAGTTTAATGCGTTCAAGCGCAACGCATCGAGCCCGGTGACGCAATGGTTGCGGGCGCTGGCGAAAGCAGCTCATGCGGAATGCGGCGGTCCCGGTGTCGGTGCGATCGGCATGTGCTTTACCGGCAACTTTGCGCTGACAATGATGCTGGAGCCGGCCGTGCTTGCTCCCGTTCTGGCGCAACCGTCGCTTCCTTTGGAGGATCCGGCAGGGCTTGAGATTTCCCCGAGCGAACTCGCGCAGGTGCGTGAGCGGATGAAGCGGGAGGATCTCACCGTCCTGGCCTATCGCTTCGCAGGCGACACCGTCTGCCGTGCCGAGCGGTTCGCGGCCTATCAAGAAGCGCTTGGCGACCGGTTTGTGCCGCGGGTGCTGCCCGACGATGCCGCGAACCGTGACGTGCCTGAGTTTTTCGCCCGCTATGTGCCGGTGCCTCATAGCGTCGTCACGGTCCACCTCATCGATGAGGCTGGGCAGCCGACCATTGCGGCACGAGACGAGATCCTCGCATTTTTTGCCGGGCGTCTTTTTCCCGAGTGCTGACGACTATTTCCTTCCATCGTTCCCTGTCTTTCATGCCGGTTTTTGAGCCGGCTTGAGTTCGTCGAGGAACGGTGTATAAGTGTTTCATAAAAATAGAATATCATTCTGTCAGACAGAACGATTATCGCTGACGGATCATCAGGTGAGGCAAGAGGTTGCGTGCGGCGTCGCGCACGAGCCGGTGGATAGGTCAGTCATGCAGGAATCTGATGTTGTGGTTGTTGGTGCCGGCAATGCGGCGCTGTGCGCGGCGCTGGCGGCGCGCGAGCATGGTGTGAGCGTCACGGTGCTGGAATGCGCGCCGGAAGGCGAGCATGGCGGCAATTCGACATTCACTGCGGGCGCGATGCGGGTGGCCTATAACGGCGTCGATGATCTCGTTGAACTGATGCCGGACCTCACCGAGAGCGAACTCGCCAATACCGATTTCGGCACCTACACCGAGGACCAGTTCTTTGACGACATCGCGCGCGTCACCCAGAACCGCGCCGATCCCGACATGGCGGAGCTTCTGGTCAAGCGCAGTCATTCGACCATGACGTGGATGCGTGGCAAGGGCGTGCGCTTTGCACCGATCTATGGCCGGCAGGCGTTCAAGGTCGATGGCAAGTTCAAGTTCTGGGGCGGGCTCACGGTCGAAGCCTGGGGCGGCGGTCCGGGTCTTGTCGAGGCGCTGCACAAGGCGGCGGCACGCGAAGGCATCGACGTGCTGTACGAGACGCGCGCGCTGTCGCTGATCGCCGATGATGACGGCGTCAAGGGCGTGCGCGTGCGGCAGAAGGGCAGGACGCGCGACATCTGCGCCAAGGCCGTCGTGCTCGCGAGCGGCGGCTTCCAAGCCAACGCCGAATGGCGCACGCGCTATCTCGGCCCGTCCTGGGATCTCGCCAAGGTGCGCGGTACCCGCTTCAACACCGGCGCCGGCATCCAGATGGCGCTCGACGTCGGGGCGCGCCCGGCCGGCAACTGGTCCGGCTGTCACGCCGTCGGTTGGGATCGCAACGCGCCGGAATACGGCGACCTCGCCGTCGGTGACGGCTTCCAGAAGCATTCCTATCCGTTCGGCATCATGGTCAACGCCAATGGCGAGCGGTTCGTCGATGAAGGCGCCGACTTCCGCAACTACACCTACGCCAAATACGGCCGGGTCATTCTCAACCAGCCCGGCCAGTTCGCCTGGCAGATCTTCGACCAGAAAGTGGCGCACCTGTTGCGCGACGAATATCGCATCCGCCAGGTGACCCGGGTGCAGGCCGATACGCTGGAAGACCTCGCCACCAAGCTCGACGATGTCGATCCGGCAGGCTTCATGCGCACCGTCACCGAATGGAACAAGGCGGTGATGACCGAGGTGCCGTTCAATCCCAACGTCAAGGACGGGCGCGGCACGCGCGGGCTCGCAGTGCCCAAGAGTAACTGGGCCAATATGCTGGATCAGGGGCCGTTCCTCGCCTTCGCCGTCACCTGCGGCATCACCTTCACCTTCGGCGGGGTCAAGATCACCACGGACGGCGAGGTGGTCAGCCTCGACGATGCGTCGATCCCGAATCTCTATGCGGCCGGCGAGATGGTCGGCGGCCTGTTCTACTTCAACTATCCCGGCGGCACCGGCCTGATGGCGGGCGCGGTGTTCGGCAAGATCGCCGGCCATTCGGCCGGCGCCCGGGCGAAGGAGCAGGGCTGATGGGCGTGCAGCCGTTCCTTGTCGGCGACGAGTGGATCACCGGCGGCGGCGCGCCGTTGACCTCGATCAACCCGGCCAATGGCAAGGTCAATTGCGAGATCGGCACGGCGACCGCCGCCGATGTCGATCATGCGGTGGCGACCGCCGAGGCGGCACAGCGCAAACCGGCGTGGCGCAACATGAAGCCCCACGAACGCGCGCGCCTACTCAGCAAAATCGCGCAGGGCATCGATGACAACGCCGACGGCCTTGCGCAAAAGCAGATGCGCGAGAACGGCAAGGTGATCGCGGAATGCCGCGCGCAGGTGGCGAGCGCCGCCGCCACCTTCCGTTATTACGCAGCGGTGTGCGAGACGGCGGAATCGGCGGTGACGCCGTCGCGCGGCGACTACCTGTCGATGACGGTATATGAGCCGATGGGCGTGGTGGCGGCGATCACGCCGTGGAATTCGCCGCTCACCATGGAGGCGCAGAAGCTCGCGCCGGCGATCTCCGCCGGCAACGCCGTGGTGCTGAAGCCGTCGGAGGTGACGTCCTCGCCGGCGCTCGATCTCGGCCGCATCTGTCTCGAAGCCGGCCTCCCGCCGGGCATCGTCAACGTCATCACCGGCACCGGGCGCGACGTCGGCGTGCCGCTGGTGAAGCATCCCGGCGTGCGCATGGTGTCGTTCACCGGCGGCACCATGACCGGCCGCGCCATCGCCGGCATCGCCGCCGAGCGGCTGATCCCGGTGGCGCTCGAACTCGGCGGCAAGTCGCCGCACATCGTGTTCGCCGATGCCGATCTCGACCGGGCGGTGGCGCAGATCATCGGCGGCATCTTCATCTCCGGCGGGCAATCCTGCGTCGCCGGATCGCGCCTGTTCGTCCAGCGCAATATTCACGATGCCTTCCTGAAAAGCTGATCGAGAAGGCAGGGCGCTGCGCGTCGATCTGCCCGACGCCGCCGGCGCGCAGATCGGGCCGATGGCCTCGTTCGCTCACCGCGACCGCGTCGAGGCGCTGGTGGCGCAAGGACGCGCGGAGAACGGCGAGGTGATCCTCGGCGGTGCGCGGCCGTCGGATGCGCGGCTGAAGGACGGCGCATTCTATTCGCCCACCATTTTCACTGGCCTCGACATGACGGCGACCATCTGCCGCGAGGAAATCTTCGGCCCGGTGCTGTGCGCGCTGCCGTTCGACGACGAGGACGATCTGATCGCGCAGGCCAATGACACGGTCTATGGCCTCGCCGCCGGCATCTGGACGGCGGATTACAACAAGGCGTGGCGGGTCGCCCGTGCCATCGATGCCGGCACGGTGTGGATCAATACCTACAAGCAGCTCAGCATCGCGACGCCGTTCGGCGGCTTCAAGAGCAGCGGCATCGGCCGCGAGAAGGGCATCGGCGGGATGCGGCTCTATCAGCAGCTCAAGAGCCTCTACTGGAATCTCGAAGCCCACACCGCAAACGCATAACGGGGGGAGGACGCCATGAGTGTATCCGCCGAACAGGACAGCAAGGCGCCGCCGGTGACATTCACCGACGCTGCCGTGATCGATGCTTTTCGCCGCATACCGGAGCTCCTGTCGCGCGACGCGGCGCTGATTGCGCGCGGTCGTTTTCTTGACCTGGATTGCCTGCTGGGGCCGACGGCCCAGCCGTTCCATGTCACGATCCGGGCCGGTGCGATTGTCGATATGACGCTGGCGCCGGTGCTGATGCGCTCGTGGCGTTTCTCTTACGTGGCCTTGCCGGGTGCGCTTGCCGCCTACTGGCAGCCGATGCCGCCAGCGGGCTGGCACGATCTGCTGTCGTTGACCAAGCGCGGCGCGGCAACGCTCGCGGGCGACCTGCATCCGTTCATTGCGCATCTGCAATACTTCAAGGACGTTCTGGCGCTGCCGCGCAAGGATGGTTTCGGAGGCGCGGCATGACCGCTTTCATCGAGCCGATCACCGGACGCTATCTCCATGTCGATATCGACGGCGAGATCAACCGCATCTATTTCGAGGAGAACGGCAGCGGCATTCCGCTGGTGTGTCTGCACACCGCCGGCTCCGATGCCCGACAGTGGCGGCATCTGCTGGTGGACGAGGAATTCACCCAGCATTTTCGTGTCATCGCCTTCGACATGCCATGGCACGGCAAGTCGAATCCGCCAGACAGCGGATACGGCACCGAATACAGGCTCACCACGGCGAGCTACACCGCGACCATCCGTGCTTTCTGTAAAGCGCTCGATCTCGACAAGCCGGTCGTGATGGGCTGCTCGATCGGCGGCCGTATCGTGCTCAACCTTGCCATCGATCACGCCAGGGAGTTTCGCGCGCTGATCGGTCTGGAGGCGGCCGACTTCCAGCAGCCATGGTACGACACCGCGTGGCTGAACCGGCCCGACGTGCACGGCGGCGAGGTCTGCGCCGCGCTGGTGTCGGGGCTGATCGCGCCACAGGGGCCGGACGCCGCCCGCAACGAGACCTTGTGGGGCTACAAGCAGGGCGGTCCCGGCATCTTCAAGGGCGATCTCTATTTCTACCGCGTCGATGGCGACCTGCGTGGCCGCGTCGGGACAATCGATGTGCGCGAGTGTCCGCTCTATCTGCTCACCGGCGAATACGATTTCTCATGCACCCCGGAAGACACGCTGCGCACGGCGGCGAGCATCAAGGGCGCTGAAGCGACGGTGATGGAAGCGCTCGGGCATTTCCCAATGAGCGAGAACCCCGGGCAATTTCGCCGTTATATCGCGCCGGTTCTTAACGACATTCTCAGCAAGCAAAGTCTTAACAAGGAGGAGGCGACAGGATGAAACGAGGATTTATTGCAGTCATATCATTGCTGATGATGCAGACGGCGGCCGCAACCGCGGCCGATAACGTCATCAAGATCGGCGTGCTCAACGATCAGTCGGGCGTATTTGCCGATAACGGCGGGCGCGGCTCGGTAGCGGCGGCAAGGCTCGCCGCCGAAGATTTCGGCAACGAGATTCTCGGCAAGAAGATCGAAGTCATTTCTGCCGATCATCAAAACAAGCCGGACATCGCGGCCGCGACCGCGCGCAAATGGTTCGACAACGAAGGCGTGGACATGATCGCCGATGGCGCGGCGTCCTCGGCCGGCTTCGCGATCCTGGAGGTTGCCCGACAGAAGAACCGGATTTTCGTCGTCAGCGGTCCGGGGTCGTCGGACTTCACCGGCAAAGCCTGCGCGCCGACCAGTTTCCACTTCAACTACGATACCTATGCGCTGTCGAAGATGACCAGCGATGCCGTTACCCGCGCGGGCGGCAATACGTGGTTCTTCATCACAGCTGACTACGCCTTCGGTCATGCGCTGCAACGCGACGCAACCAAGTTCATCGAGGCCGCGGGCGGCAAAGTGATCGGTTCGGCGCTGCATCCGCTCGGCACTGCGGACTTCGCATCGTTCCTGCTACAGGCCCAGAACTCCAAGGCGAGGGTCGTGGGGCTGGCCACGTCCGGCGCGGACGTGCAGACCGCGATCAAGCAGGCCGGCGAGTTCGGTATCGTGGAGCGCGGCCAGAGCCTGGCCGGACTTCTTGTGTTCATTACCGATGTCCACTCGCTGGGCCTTAAGGCGACGCAGGGCTTGCAGATAACGACATCGTTCTACTGGGACCTGAATGACGCAACGCGCGCCTGGTCCAAGCGGTATGCCGCGCTGATGGATGGCAAAGTTGCCAGCATGGTCCAGGCAGGCGTCTATAGCGGCGTACATCATTATCTTGCGGCAGTGAAGGCGGCGGGCACCACCGATCCAACGGTCGTCGCGGCCAAGATGCACGAGATGAAGGTCAACGATATGTACAACAAGGACGTGACGATCCGTCCGGACGGGCGCGTGCTGCATACCATGCACCTCGTTCAGGTGAAGAAACCGGAGGAGTCGAAGTATAAGTTCGACTATTACAAGGTGCTGAAGTCGCAGCCGGGCGAGCAGGTGTTCCGTCCGCTGGCCGAGGGCAACTGCCCTCTGGTCAAACCTTAAGGCCCTGCGTCGCGTGGGCGGACCAGACGTCCGCCCGCGCCATTCTGCTTCGGGAGGAAGACGCCATGTCGGATGCTATCGGATTTGTCGGTCTTGGCGTCATGGGCGAACCGATCTGTCGCAATCTTGTGCGTAAGAGCGGACGACAGGTCGTCGCCTTCGATCTCGCGCCGGAACCATTGCAGCGCATCGCCGCGGACGGCGCCACGACCGGCGCGTCGGTGGCCGATGTCGTCAAGGCCAGCGCGGTGATTTTTCTCTGCCTGCCGAGCGCCAGCCATGTCCGGACCGTGGTCGAAGGCGAGGCCGGCATTTTGAGTGCGATCGGGCGCGGGCAGATCGTGGTGGATCTCGGCACCTCGGCCGTCGATGTGACGCGTGACTTCGCGCGGCGGCTGGCGGAAAAGGGAGCGGTCTGGATCGATGCGCCGATCGCCCGCACCCGCCAGGCCGCGCAGGACGGCACGTTGAGCGTGATGGTCGGCGCCACGCCCGAGCAATATGCACGGGTCGAGCCGCTGATCCGCTATTTCGCGACCGATGTGACGTTGTGCGGCGACACCGGCGCGGGGCAGGTGACGAAGATCCTCAATAACATGGTGCTGTTCGAGACCGTCAACGCGCTGGCGGAAGCGGTGGCGATCGCCAAACGCTGTGGCGTCGAACCGAAACGGCTGCTGGAGACCCTGTCCAAGGGGTCGGCGGACAGCTTTGCTCTGCGTAACCATGGCATGAAGGCAATTGTGCCGGGCGTTTTTCCGCTGCGGGCGTTCTCGACCGAATACGCGCTGAAGGACCTCACCTACGCGCTGGATCTCGCAAAGCATGTCGGCGTTGATCCGCGCGGCGCGGCGCTGGTGGGCACGGTCTTTCGCGAGGCTATCGACAGCGGTATGGGTGGTGCGTATTTTCCGGTGATCGCCAAACTGATCGATCCGTCAGACCCGCCCAGCAAGGAGTAGAAATGCCATCGCCCGGTGTCGCCGCAGTAGATCGGGCGTTGACCATCCTCGCGGCGTTCGAGGATGAAGTGGAAGCGCTGACGCTTGCCGAACTGTCGAGGCGCACCGGCCTCTATAAGAGCACGCTGCTGCGTCTGATTGCTTCGCTACAGGCGTTCGGTTATCTGCTCCAGTTGCCCGATGGCCGCTATCATCTCGGGCCGACGCCGTTCCGGCTCGGCGCGGTCTATCAGCGCGCCAATCATCTTTACGACCATGTGATGCCGGTGCTGCGCGAACTGGTGGCGGCCGGAACGGAAAGCCCGTCCTTTCATATCCGACATGACGCCACGCATCGGCTTTGCGTTTTCCGCGTCGATTCCCAGCATTCGACGCTCGACCGCGTTGAAGCCGGCTCGCTCCTGCCGCTTGATCGCGGTGCGGCGGGCCGAGTGATCCTCGCCTTCGGCGGAGAGAGGGGCGAGTCGTTCGACCGCATCCGCGAGACATTCGTCGCGCTGTCTTTTGGTGAGCGGGACCCTGATTGCGCCGGCATTGCCGTGCCGGTGTTCGGACATGACAGCCGGCTGGTGGGAGCGCTCTCCGTTTCAGGGCCGAAGCTACGGTTCACCAAAGAGGCGACACGCACGATGACGGCGCTGGTTTTGCGGGGCGCCACCCGTCTCACCCATGCGCTTGGCGGCCAAAACGATAAAATGGCCCGGCTGGTTGCCCGGGAACCCGCGAAACTTAAAGTGTAGCGGCGGACGATTCCTCTCCGCAAAGCGCTGGATTCCGCAACCGGCGCGTCGCGCCCGTGCGGAGCGCGTGATGCAACGCAATCCGGCATGGGCCAGCCGGGGTGGCCCCTTATCCAGGCGGCTGCATTTGCCTTGCATCCTGTAAACGCAAGACGATAGATTGTCGCAGCGCCATTATGCCGCATAACAAGAACCATTCGGGAGGACGAGATGCTGAAACGCATGATTGCAGCCATCGCCATCGGCGTGGCCCTGGCGTCGCCGTCGGTGTTCGCGCCGGCTTTAGCTGCGGACGCACCGTCGGAGATCAAGCTCGGGACGCTTTACGCCTCGTCCGGTCGCTACGCCTCGATCTCGATGCCGGTCCATGCCGGGCTGAAGCTCTGGGTTGAGCAGAAGAACGCCGAGGGCGGCGTCTACGTAAAGGCGTTCGACAAGAAAATCCCCATCAAGCTGGTCGCCTACGACGACCAGAGCAACACAGCGACCGCCTCGACGCTCTACAATCAGCTCATCACACAGGACAAGGTCGACCTGTTCGTCGCCGATTCCGGCTCGGTGCTGACCGCGCCGGCGGTGACCATCGCCCGTGACCACAAGATGTTCCTGTTCGACCAGACCGGCACCGGCGCGAGCTTCTTCTCCAAGGACAATCCTTATATCGCGCTGATGGCCGACCCGGTCTCGACCATCTGGCCAAAGCCGATCGCCGACTTCCTGACCAAGGATGGCCCGGCGCTCGGCATCAAGCGGGTGGCGATCCTGTATTCCACCAACGAGTTCACCGGCACCCAGGCCAATGCGGTGCGCAAGTTTATCAAGGATGCCAACGCGCCGATCGAGATCGTCTACGATCAGGGCGTGCCGACCGAAACCACCAACTACACGGTGATCCTCAACAACATCCGCGCGGCGAAGCCGGATGCGGTGATTCATCTCGGTTACGCGCCGAACGACATCGCCTTCCTGCGCAACGTGCAGGACGTCGGCATCAAGTTCAACATGCTGTTCTGCATCTATCCGGGGCTTGAGACCGAGCTGCTGGAGAAGAACGTCGGCGCCAAGGGCTTGCAGCACGTCTTTACTTACGTGCCGCCGTCGGAGATGGCCTATCCGGTCAATTTCGGTATGAATATCGCCGACTATCGCAAGGCGTGGGACAAGAAATATCCCGACGGCAAGATCGAGTTCGGCTTCAACGCGGTGGCGGGCTATACCACGGCGCTGGTGATCGAGAAGACGCTGTCGGAAGCCAACAGCCTCGATCAGATGGAGCTGCGCCGTGCGGTGTTCAGCCTGTCCGGCAAGCTCAAGACGCTCGACGGCACTTTTGCGCTGGACGATATGGGCGGGCAGATCGGCGAATTGACGCCGCTCGGCCAGCTTGAACTTAACGACCACGGCCACATCAAGTTCGTCGCGGTCTATCCGCACGAGGTCGCCACCGGCAAGCCGATCTATCCGAAGCCGTAACGTCGCGGCCTTGCGGCCCACGGAGACTTGATGCTGGCTTATCCGCTCATCGCCGGAGTTCTGTTCGGACTGTATTTCAGCCTGGTCGGAATCGGGCTCAATCTGGTGTTTGGCGTCATGCGCATCGTCAATCTGGCGCATGGCGACTTCCTGATGCTTGGGGCCTTCGTCGCGTTCGGCGTGTTCTATCTCGCCGGGCTCGACCCGCTGTTGGCGGTGCCGCTGGCATTCGTGATCTTCGTGATCGCCGGCATTGTGCTGTACGGCCTCCTGGTGCCGCGCCTGCAACAGTCGCGCGATCCGGAGATGCTGTCGATCATCCTGTTCTTCGGCCTATCGCAGGTGATCGAGGCGGTGGTCACCATCGCCTTCGGCACCAGCGAGCGCTCGATCCCGAGCCGCGAGTTGGGCAGTCTGATCGCCCGTATCGCGACCGCGTTCGGCGCTGAGCCGGAAGGCGGGCCGGTGGAGATTCTTGGGCAATCATTTCCGGCGGCGTGGGTGATCTCGGCGGTGGTGAGCGTCATCGCCATCGGCCTGGTCTATGTCTATCTCTACCGCACCCGGCTCGGCACCCTGACGCGCGCGGTGATGTCGCGGCGCGACGAGGCGCTCGCCACCGGCATTAACGTCGATCGCGTCTGCGCGGCGGCGTTCGGCATCGGCCTCGGTCTTGCCGCGGTCGCTGGCGTGTTCGCGCCATTTATGTTCGGCTCGGTGACGCCGGCTTTCGGCGCCGATGCGACGGTGACCGCCTTCGTCATCGTGGTGCTGGGATCACTCGGCAATCCGCTCGGCACCGCCCTTGGTGGCATCGTCTACGGCATCTGCTACATGCTGGTGCAGACCTTCCTGTCGTCATGGGCGGGTCTGTTGCCCTACGTGCTGTTGATCCTGGTGCTACTGCTGCGCCCGAGCGGACTGTTGGGAAGGAAGGTGCGCGTTGCCTAGTCTTGTGCGTCATCTGCTCCTGATCGTCGCGCCGCTGATCGCCGCTTTCGCGATCCTGCCCGGCGTCTACGACAATCACCTGCTGCTGTTCAACTTCGTGATCTTCCTGATCCTCGCGCAGGGCGTAAATATCATCTACGGCTTCACCGGCTATCTGCCGTTCGGCTATGTCGGCTTCTTCGGCGCCGGCGCTTACGGCTTCGCCATCATGGTGATGCATCTGCAAGCGCCGGCTCCCGCGGCCGTGCTGGCGGCCGGAGGGGTTGGCGTGCTGCTGGGTTTGCTGCTGACGCCACTGTTACGGCTGTCGGGCGCGTATTTCGCCATCGCCAATCTGGCGGCGGTGCTGGCGGTGCTGCATTTCGTCGCCAACCCGGCGCTGGAATCCATCACCAAGGGCCCGTATGGCGTGGCGCTGAACGGCACCTTCAACCCGACGCTGGCTTATACCGGTGCGGTCATCATCCTGGCGCTGACGCTGGGCTTTGTGGTGTTCCTGCGCAATTCCAGTTTCGGCATGGCGTTGCAGGCGGTGCGTGAGGATGCCGTCAGCGCCGCGATGGCCGGCGTCAACGTGGTCAGGATGCGGGTGATCGCGTGGCTGGCGTCGGCGCTGGTCGCGGGCCTCGCCGGTGGCGTATTCGCCTGGTACGTCTCGGTGTTCTATCCCGATAACGTCTTCAGCAACGACTTCAGCATCTTCGCCATCGTGTTCGCGCTGTTCGGCGGGGTGGCGACCATCATCGGGCCGATCGTCGGCGTGGTCATTCTTTACGGCATCTACAACCTGATCGGTTTCACGACGCCGCAATATTTTCAGTTGATCTACGGCGTGCTGATCATGGCGCTGGTGCTGTTCCTACCGGCCGGACTGGTGTCGCTGGCGACGCGGCGAGGCTGGAATGTCCCCTGACGCCGCGCCCATTCTCGCCGTCAACGGGCTGGTCAAGCGCTTCGGCGGTTTCCATGCGCTGGACGGTCTCAGCTTTCACGTCGGGCCTGGGGAGATTCTCGGGCTGGTCGGTCCCAACGGCTCGGGCAAGACCACCGCGATCAACGTGATCTCCGGGCTCTATGCGCCGGACGGCGGCACGCTGACGTATGACGGCGCTTCGATCGGCGGCGTGGCCTCGCACAAACTCGTGCATCGCGGCATCAACCGCACGTTCCAGATTCCAAAACCATTCCTGTCGCTCACCGTGCGGCAGAATGTCGAGGTGGCGTTGGCCTATGGCCGCGCCGAGGTCGCGCCGCCGCCGTTGTCCGATTTGCTCGAACAATATCATCTTGCCGACCTCGCCGATCGTCCCGCCGCCGACCTCAACAGTTCGCAGCAGAAGATGCTGGATCTGGTGCGGGCGCTGGCGACGCGGCCGCGGCTGTTGCTACTCGACGAACTTGCGGCCGGGCTCAACCCGGCTGAACTCGACTGGATCGCCGGTCACATCAAGGCGTTGGCGCAATCCGGTCTTGCCATCATCGTGGTCGAGCACCTGATGGGATTCATCGAGCAAATCACCGATCGCGTGATCGTCATGAATGCCGGCAAGGATATCTTCGAAGGTACGCTCGCGGTGGCGGTCAAGGTGCCGCAGGTGATCGAGGTGTTTCTCGGAGGCGAGCATGGCGCCTGAAGCAACCCCATTGCTGGAGGCGAAAGGTGTTGATGCCGGTTACGGCACCATGCAGGTGTTGTGGGGCGTCGATCTCGACGTGCGGCCGGGCGAGACCGTGCTGCTGCTCGGGGCCAACGGCGCCGGCAAGACCACCTTCCTCAAGTCGCTGGTTGGGCTGATCGAGACGCGGCACGGGCATATCACGTTGTCCGGGCAGGACGTGACGCGGATGCGCTCCAGCGACCGGATGCGGCGCGGCATGACCTACATGTCGGAACTGGCGGTGTTTCCTGATCTGTCGATCGAGGAAAACCTGAAAGTCGGTGCGCAGGCACTCGGCCACGCCAACCCCGGCGCGCGCACGGAAGAACTCTACGGCTTGTTTCCCGTGCTGCGTGAAAAGCGCCGCAATGCGGCGTCGAGCCTCTCGGGCGGACAACGCAAGATGTTGGGCATCGCCAAGGCCTTAGCGGCGGAGCCGAAACTTCTGGTGATGGACGAGCCGTCGGCGGGACTGTCGCCGCTTCTGGTTAAGGAAGTCATTCAGGTGCTGAGCCGCTTGCAGCAGCAGGGTCTGGCGCTGCTGATCGCCGAACAGAACATCGGTTTTCTTGAAGTGGCGACGCGGGTGTTCGTGCTGGAGGGCGGCCGCATCCGCTTTTCCGGCACCGTCGCCGAAATGAGCGACAACGAAGCCCTGCGCCGCGCCTACTTCGGCCTGAAGTAGATTCCGATAGTGTTTTCCAGCGGACGCCTGGCTGGGGCGGGAGGATTCGAACCTCCGCATGGGGGAATCAAAATCCCCTGCCTTACCACTTGGCTACGCCCCAACTGCTGCGCCCGGATGCCGGCGGTTCGATGCGCGGCAACCGGCGGCGTCCTTCCCGGAATCCGGGTCCGGCGGACGCTTGTCTATCGACAGACGCGCCCCGTTTCAACCACAACCTCCGGCCGCGGTGAACGGCGCAATCCGGTCAAAGAGCAGGCTTCGACCACGCCGCCGGCGGCGCGCGAACGAAATCTCTCCGATCGCTGGCAAATTCGAAATTCCCGCCCATTGTCCAAAATGGCGTCCGACAACATGATTGCGCTCCGGATCGACGATGGAGCGGCGAATGCCGCCGGACCAGTTTGATGCCTATGGCGAAGCCGTCCCTGCTGCGCCGGACGCCGCTGGCGCGGTATCCGGGGCGCGGGGCCGCGCGCTCGGCCGCGTCGGGCAGGCAGTGTTCTGGCTGCTGGTCATCGCCGTGGTGCTGGTTCGCGCCGGCTGCTTTTCCGCCGGCCTCACGGTCGGCTTCCCTGACGCGCCCGGCGCGAAGCAGACCACGGCGCGATAGCGCTCACGCCGCACCCGATCTACACCCTAATGATTTAGCATCTTCTCGAACACGCGCGCCGCCGGCATGGCGACGCGGCCGGATGGCTTCAATTGCCACAGGGTCCGCTCGATGGTCAGGTTGTGCATCGGGATCGTCTTCAACCGCCCTTGTGCGGTTTGATCGACGATTGATGCCGCGGAGACGATCGATGCGCCGACGCCGGCCGCGACCACCTGCTTGATCGCTTCGGTGCTTCCCACCTCCAGCGTCCGCGTCGGCTCGATGCCGCGCGCCGCCAGTGCCTTTGCGACCACCTCGCGCGTTCCCGAACCCGGTTCGCGGACGATCATGATTTCGTCCTGGAGCCGTTCGGGGGCGATCGGGCAAGTCTCACGGGCAAAGGCATGGTCCGGCGCGACGATCAGCGTCATGACGTCGGTCTGCCACGGCACGGCGGTGAGGTTGCGGGCCTCAATCGGGCCTTCCACCAGCGCGATATCGATATCTTGCCGCGCCATCTGGTCGGCGATATCGCGGGTATTGGCGCTGACGACGTAGAGGTCGACGTCCGGGTGGGCGCGATGAAATGCGCCGAGGTATCGCGCCAGCATGTAGGTTGCGATCGTGGTGCTGGCGCCGATCCGCAGCGAGCCGTTGTGCAGGCCGCGCAGCGCCGACAGTTCGTCCTCGGCGGCGCGTTCCACCGCGAACAGCGCCTCCGCGTGGCGTGACAGCGCCAGCCCTTCCTCGGTCGGGACCACGCCTTTCGGGGTGCGGTTCAACAGGCGGCAGCCCACCTGGAGTTCGAAATCGCGCACGCCCTTCGAAATGGCGGGCTGGCTGATGTTCAGCACCTCGGCGGCGCGTGAAAAGCTACCGGTTCGCACCACGGTTGCGAACATGCGAAACAGGTGAAGGTTGAGGGACATAATCTAACTCTATCGGCCTATGCGGAAATAATATTTCCAAAGGGGCGGGCGGCAACGCATATTCTCACTGCATTGAAGGATATTGCGTGTCAGATCAATCCAAGCCTGCGGACCATGCCGTCCGCCGGGCGGCTCCCTTTACGAAAATCATAACGCTGTTTCCCGGGATCGTGCTGTGCGGTGCCGTCACCGCGCTCGCGGTGGGGATCCAGACGGTTCAGGAACGGACGCTCGGGCATCCCTACCTTGAGGCGATCGTCGTCGCGATCCTGCTCGGCATGGCGTTGCGCGCGGTCTGGACTCCGGGTCCACGGTGGCGGAGCGGGGTGGCCTACAGCGCCAAGCAGCTTCTTGAGGTGGCGGTGGCGCTGCTCGGAGCCTCCGTCACCATGGCGGTGATCGCCTCGACCGGGATCGTGCTGCTCGCAGCAATCGTTATCATCGTGGTGCTGACGCTGGCGGTCAGCTACGGCATCAGCCGGGCGCTCGGGTTGTCGGCGCGGCTGTCGATCCTGGTGGCCTGCGGCAATTCGATCTGTGGCAATTCGGCGATCGCGGCGGTCGCGCCGGTGATCGGCGCCAGCTCCGATGAGATCGCCTCGTCGATTTCGTTCACGGCGATTCTCGGCGTGATTATCGTGCTCGGCCTGCCGGTCCTGATCCCGCTGCTCGCGCTGTCCGAAACCCAGTACGGCATCCTTGCCGGCCTCACGGTCTATGCCGTGCCGCAGGTTCTGGCGGCGACGGTCCCGGTGGGGTTGCTCAGTGCGCAGATCGGCACCCTGGTCAAGCTGGTGCGGGTGATGATGCTGGGGCCGGTGGTCGCCTGCATCGCGCTCGGCGCGCGCGCGTTTCAGGGCAGTGGCGAGGGGGCGGTGCCGCGGATCGGCTTCTTCAGGGCGGTGCCCTGGTTCATCGTCGCGTTCTTCGTGCTGGCGGCGTGCCGCTCGCTGGCGCTGATTCCCGATGTCGCCATTGGGCCGATCCAGAAAGTCGCGAGCATCCTCACCGTGCTGTCGATGGCCGCGCTCGGCCTCGGCGTCGATCTCAAGGTGATCCGCGAGGTCGGCGGGCGGGTCACCGCTGCGGTGACGCTGTCGCTGGCGTTTCTGGTGGGGGCCGGCCTTGTTCTCGTCCGCTTCGTCCTGCCGGGATGATCTCAGGACCGGCTGTGCGGACTACGATGGCCGGTGTACCCGAGGCGCCGCGAAATGCCGTTCGCGCAATCGAGCAGCGACTTGGCGATCGGGCTGTTCCAATCGACGTTGAAGCTGCCGGCGGGGCCCATCGCGGTGATCGACAGAACCACCGCGCCCGCGTGATCGAACACCGGCGCGGCGAAGGCATTGACGCCGGGCAGCGGATCGCCCGCCGCGCGGGTCAAACCGCGCTTGCGAACATCGACCAGCATGGCCTCGATCTCCGCGCCCGACCTTGAACGCCGGCCGGGATAGCCGATGCCGAGCCGGTCGAGCTTGGAGTCCAGCGCTGCTTTCAGGATGTTGGGCGGCAGGAATGCCGAAAAGGCGCGGCCGGTCGCCGTCTCCAGCATGGCCATCACCGATCCGACCCGCATTACGATGTGGACCGGCCGGCTCGAGTCCTCAAGCCGGATCACGGTGGGACCGTAAGCGCCCCATACCGACAGCGCCACGGCGTGATTGATGTCGCGCGCCAGCGCGGCGATTCTCGGCGTGGCGATGCGGACGGCGGACAGCCGGTGCAGGCTGACGAGGCCGAGTTCGAGCGCGAACGCGCCGAAATCATAGCGCCCGGTCGCCGCGTCCTGCTCGATCAGGCCGAGACGGAGAAAGCTGACCAGATAAGGGTGCGCTTTCGCGGGCGTCATGCCGGCTTCGCGTGCCAGGTCGCGCAACATCATCGGCTCAAGACTCCGCGCCAGCGCGCGCAGCAACTGCCCCCCGACCTCGATCGATTGTATGCCCCGACTCGTCTTGCCCATGGCGGATGCTCTATACCCGCGCCGGTTCAGACCGCAAGAAACCCGCCGTCGACCGGCAGCGTGACGCCGCTGACATAGGACGCCATGTCGGAGGCGAGAAACACCACCGGGCCGACCAGTTCGTCGGGCTGGCCGATGCGACCGAGCGGCGTACGTCCGATGAATCCGGCGAGCCGGGCGGGGTCCTCGCGCGTGGCCCTGGTCATCGCGGTCTCGATGACGCCGGGCGCGATGGCGTTCACGCGAATGCCGTCGCTGGCCAGTTCGCGCGCGAGCGCCTGCGTCAACAGCCTGACGCCGCCCTTCGAGGGTGAATAGCCGAGCGTATCGGCGACGCCGACGAAGGATGCGATCGAACCGATATTGACGATCGATCCCCGCGTCTGGCGCAACGCGCCGAGAAAGGCGTGGGTGACGTTGAAGACGCCGTTGAGATTGACGTCGAGGACGCGCCGCCAGTTATCGTGCGCGCGCGGGGAATCGATCGTCTCGCGGATGATGATCCCGGCATTGTTGACGAGGATCGCCACCGCGCCGATCTCCGCGCCGACGGTCCTGGCCAGTGCCGCGCAGGCATCCGCGTCGGTGACATCGAGTTGAAAGGCGAAGCCATGCCGGCCCTGCGCGGTGACAGCGGCGGCGGTTTCGCCCGCGGTGAGGGGATCGATATCGGTCACCACGACATCGGCGCCGTAGGCGGCGAGGCCGAGCGCGATGGCGCGCCCGTTGCCCTGTCCGGCGCCGGTCACCAGCGCCAGTCGTCCAGCCAGCAATTGCGGTTGCGACGGGTTCATGGCCTAGGCGCTCTGTTGCGCGGTCGAGGCGAGGTGGCGGCCGGCGATATAGCCGAAGGTCAGCGCCGGGCCGAGGGTGATGCCCGCGCCGGGATAGTTGCCGCCCATGATGCTCGCCATGTCGTTGCCCGCCGCATAAAGGCCGGGGATCGGCTGGCCGTTAGCGTCAAGGGCGCGGGCGTTCTCGTCGGTCCTGATGCCGGCATAGGTGCCGAGATCGCCGATCACCATCTTGATGGCGTAGAACGGGCCGTGCTCGACCGGGGCGACGCAAGGGTTGGGTCCGTGTAGCGCGTCACCCTGATAGCGGTTATAGGCGCGCGTGCCCTTGCCGAACTGGGGATCGAAACCATCCACCGCTTTTGCGTTGAAGGCGGCGACGGTTGCCTCGAATGGTCCGGGATCGATTCCGGCTTTTTTCGCGAGTTCACCGAGCGTCGTGCCGCGCAGTAGGTAGCCGGTCCTGAGATGATGGCCAAGCGGCATCGGGAATGGCGGCACGCAGCCGAGGCCGTATTTGCGCAAGGTTCGATGGTCGCAGACCAGGAACGCGGCAACCTCCTCGCCGGCCTTCGCCGCCTTCACCATCTCCTGAACGAAGTCGTGATAGGAGTTACCTTCATTGGCAAAGCGCCGGCCGTCACGCATCACGGCGATGACGCCCGGCTTGGCGCGATCGATGAAGTGCGGCATCACCCCGCCGGTGCCGTCCTTGCGTCTGGTCACCGACACCGGCACCCACGCCGCCGCGTTCGGCAGCGTGTCGTCGATGCGGCCGCCGATTGTCTCCGCCAGCCGCAAGCCGTCGCCGGTGTTGCCTTCGGGAGCCGGCGAATAGTGCTCGGTGCCGGTCGGCGCGTGCGGAAACATCGCCTTGCGCCGCGCGACGTCGCGAGGGAAGCCGCCGCAGGCGAGCACTACGCCGCGCCGCGCATGGACGCGCACGTCCTTGCCCTCGTGCTGGATGTGCGCGCCGCGCACCGCGCCGTTCTCCACGATGAGTTCGCGCACCGGCGACGACAGCCACAGCGGAATCTTGAGATCGAACGCCGACTTCGCCAGCCGCCCGGCCAACGCGTTGCCGTTGGTCAGCGTCATGCCGCGGCCGTATGTCATCACGTCGCGGAGATGCTTCGACAGCCGCTTGACGACATAGAGCGCCGACGTCAGCGACCTGGTGGCGCGCATGAAGTGGATGATCTCCTTGCCCGAGCCCAGCATCATGCCGAATACCGTGAGCTCCGGCAGCGGTGCGCCGAGTTGTTTGATGTGATCGCCGAGTTCACGGCCATCGAAGGGGCGGGCGACCATGGAGCGTCCGCCCTGCGCGCCGCCCGGCGCTTCGGCGTGATAATCCGGGAAGGTAAGCGGCATGTCGAAGCGCAAGGCGGTATGTGTGATGAAGAAATCCACTGCCTCGGGCCCGGCGGCGAGGAAGGCGTCGACGCGCGCGGCGTCGTAGTTGTTGCCGGCCTCGTGCCGCAGATAGGCGCGGGCGGTGTCCGGGGTCTCGTTGATGCCCCAGGCGCGGGCCAACGACGTGCCGGGAATCCACAGCCAGCCGCCGGATCGCGCCGTGGTGCCGCCGAAACGCGGCTCCTTCTCGGCGATCAGGACCTTGAGGCCATGATGCGCGGCGGTGATCGCCGCCGCCATTCCGGATGCGCCCGACCCCGCCACCAACACATCGCACTCGTAGACGCCTGCCGCGCCGTTCCCGCTCGTCATCGGCCTCGCCTTACTTCTTGAGCAGCGGACACTTGGATTCCGCGACGGGCCGGTACGCATCCTCGCCCTTTACGGTCTTGACGATTTCGAGATAGTCCCACGGCTCCCTGGACTCCGACGGCTTCTTGACGCGGGCGAGATACATGTCGCGGATCACGCGGCCGTCCTCCCGCAGCTTGCCGCCATGCACGAAGATGTCCTCGATCGGCATTTCGCGCATCTTGGCCATCACCTTGGCCGGATCGTCGGTTCCGGCGGCCTTGATCGCCTTGAGATAGTGCAGCACCGAGCCGTAGACGCCGGTATGGATCATGGTCGGCATCACGTTGGTCTTGGCGAAGAACTTCTTCGACCACGCGCGCGTCTTGTCGTCCATATTCCAGTAGGACGCGGTTGTCATGTAGGTGCCCTGCGCCGCCTGGAGGCCGATGGCGTGGACGTCGGTATCGAACATCAGGAGGCCGACCAGCTTCTGTCCGCCGCGCACCAGGCCGAACTCGCCGGATTGCTTGATGGCGTTGTCGGTGTCCTGACCTGCATTGGCGAAGGCGACGACGTTGGCCTTGGAGTTCTGCGCCTGCAACGCGAACGAGGAGAAGTCCGCAGTGTTGGTCGGGTGGCGGACGCTGCCCAGCACGGTGCCGCCGAGTTGCTTGATGAACTCGGTGGCGTCCTTTTCAAGCTGATGGCCGAAGGCGTAGTCGGCGGTCACGAAGAACCACGATTTTCCGCCTTCGCCGATCACGGCCGAGGTCGTCACCTTGGAGAGCGCGTAGGTATCATACGCGAAGTGAACGGTGTTCGGACTGCACAACTCGTTGGTCAGCGAACTGGCGCCGGGGCCGGAGAGCAGCGCGATCTTGTTGCGTTCTTTCGCCATGTTGTGAATCGCGATGGCGATACCGGAGTTCGGGATATCGGCGACCGCGTCCACCTTGCCGTTGTCGAACCATTCGCGCGCGATCTGGACGCCGACATCGGTTTTCATCTGATGGTCGGCGCTGACGATCTCGATTTTCTTGCCGAGCACTGTGGGGCCGAACTCCTCGACCGCCATGCGCGCGGCTTCCACCGAGCCGGGTCCGCTGTTGTCGCGGCCCCAGCTCGAAAGATCAGTGAGGACGCCGATCCGGACGACGTCGTCTGAAATCTGGGCGAACGCCGGCGACGTCATGGCGGCGAGCAGGGCGCAGGTCAGCAAGGGCTTCTTCATGAATGTCCTCCCGGTTGGTTCTCCGCTCTTTCGGCGGCATCGATACTGGAACTTTGAAGCGTATCCTGGCCGAAATTTTGATAATGACGAAGCAATCTGTCAATATGAAACATAGATCGGGAGAGGACACCAATCGAAGCGGGGCGCGCAGACGACGATGCCGTAGATCGGCAACGCTCGCGCCTGCTGATCGTCGGGCCAGTGATGCAACCGCATCGTTGTTGCTTGTGGTACTCGATCAACGCCGATCGTGCGGTCCCGGTTGCCGGGGATCGCGTGAGTTGCACATGCGCTCATGTATGCTAGAAGCGCATAGATAGCTCAGGAGATATCAGTGGCAAAGAAAACGAAGAAGGTTGCGCGCAAAGCCAAGGTAACTGTCGCGAAAACTGCGAAGACAAAGAGATCCGCAAAGACGACAAAAACCGCGAAGGCGATGAAATCCGCAAAGACGCAGGCGCGAGGATCGAGAAAGGCCGCGCGACGGCCGTATTCGAAGGCGGATATCAAGGAACTTCGTGCCCATTCGAAAGCGCGGACCCCTGTCGCCACCATCGCCCGGCTGACCAAGCGCACGGTCGGCTCGCTACGGCAGAAGGCGATGAAGCTCGGCATCGGCCTCGGCCATCAGCGTTGAAGCGGCACTGACGGCCGCCGCAACACAATCGCATGATAGGATCGCTGCATGGCGCGCGTCGTGCGACGGAGCGGGGCGCTCGTCGCAGCGCCCCGGCGCTTCGGTCTGCCGTGCGTCGCCCGGCCGCGACGGGACGCTGTCCCGCGCTTGATCTGCGCCGGCGCGGCGCTATATCAAAGCCCTGCCTGCCCCTTATTAATTCTGTGACGAGCCAGGGTTTGTCATGCCGACGATCGATGCCACGACCGAATCCCAACCGTTTCAGGCCGAGGTTGCCGAGCTTTTGCAGCTCATGGTGCATTCGGTCTATTCCGAAACCGACATTTTTCTCCGCGAACTGATTTCCAACGGCTCCGACGCCTGCGACAAGCTGCGCTACGAGGCCATCGCGCGGCCCGACCTGCTCGACAAGGGCGGCGCGCTCAAGATCCTGATCGCGCCCGACAAGAGCGCCAAGACGCTGACGGTCACCGATACCGGCATCGGCATGGATCGTCAGGATCTGATCGACAATCTCGGGACCATCGCGCGCTCCGGAACCAAATCCTTCGTCGCGCGCCTGAAGGAGGCCAAGGACGGGCTCGGGCTGATCGGCCAGTTCGGCGTCGGCTTCTATGCCGCGTTCATGGTCGCCGAGCGCGTCGTCGTCACCAGCCGCCGCGCCGGAACTGATGAAGTATGGATATGGTCGTCATCGGGCGGCAGCGGCTTCACCATCGCGCCCGGCACCGAGGCCGATGCCGGGCGGATCGCGCGCGGCACCGAGATCGTGCTGCATCTGAAATCCGACGCCGCCGAATATCTTGAGGCCGGCCGTCTTGAACGCATCGTCCATGCCTATTCCGATAACATCCAGTTTCCGATCGAACTGATCGCGGAAGGGGCCGAGCCGCGCCAGATCAATTCGGCCAGCGCGCTGTGGCAGCGTCCGAAGTCCGAACTCACGCCGGAGGATTACGCGGCCGCCTACAAGTCGATCGCGGGCGCGTTCGACGAGCCCGCCATGACGCTGCACTATCGCGCCGAGGGGCGGCAGGCTTACGCGGTGTTGCTATTCGCGCCGTCGGTCAAGCCGTTCGACCTGTTCGAACCGACGCGCAAGGGCCGCGTCAAGCTCTATGTCCGGCGGGTGTTCATCACCGCCGATGCCGACGTGCTGCCGGCTTACCTGCGCTTCATGCGCGGGGTGATCGACAGCGAGGACCTGCCGCTGAACATTTCACGCGAGATGTTGCAGAACAATCCGCAACTTGCGCAGATCCGCAAGGCGGTGACCGGGCGGGTGATTTCCGAGCTTGAAGCGCTGAGCGACAAGGAGCCTGCGAAGTTCAACAGCATCTGGGATGCGTTCGGCCCTGTCATCAAGGAAGGGCTTTACGAGGATTTTGAGCGTCGCGATAAGCTACTCGGCCTCGCGCGCTTCACCACCACCGCTGGCGAGCGGCGATCGCTGAAGCAATATGTCGCGGATCTGAAGCCCAACCAGACCGAGATCTATTTCCTCGCGGGCGACAGCGCCGAGCGGCTGAAATCGAATCCGATGCTGGAAGCGGCCTCGGCGCGCGGCATCGAAGTGCTGCTGCTGACCGATCCGGTCGATGCGTTCTGGACCTCGGTGCCGCTCGACTTCGGCGGCAAGCCGCTGAAGTCGCTGAGCCAGGGCGATGTCAATTTCGATCTGATCCCGTTGCTCGACGACAAGGCCGCAGATGATGCCAAGCCCGGCCTCGACGAGGCGGCGGCGATCGCCGCGATCAAGGCGAGCCTCGGAGATCGCGTCGCCGATGTGAAGGCGTCACGCCGGCTCACCACCAGCGCCTCGTGTCTGGTGGCCGGGAGCCATGGTCCCGACCGCGAGCTTGAGCGGCTGTTGGCGCAGCAAAATCGCGGCAGCAGGACCAAGCCGGTCCTGGAGATCAATCTGCGCCATCCGCTGGTCGCCGCCGCTGCCGATCCTGCGACTGACGCGGCGCGGCGTGAGGACCTGTCGCTGTTGCTGCTGGAGCAGGCGCAGATTCTCGACGGCGAACTGCCGGAAAACCCGTCGGCCTTCACCGCGCGGCTCAATCGCCTGGTGCTGCACGCGCCGGCCTAGCTTCGGCCTGATGCGTTGACCCCTGATATCGCGAACGCGATGCCGTGCGCTTGCAACTGCGTGACCGCGGGAGTTCAATTGGTCATCGCAAAGGCCGGGTTGCCGCGACGATCAGCCGAACCATGAAATGGGAGCGGTGCGACATTGTAGTCCCGTGCCTGATTGGACCATGCGCAAATCGGGAGAACAATAATGTCGGACGGACTATATCCAGCAGCCACGCGAGAATTGGCCCAGAAGCGCCGCGAACTGGCGCCGGAGGCGGAGGCAGCGTTTCAGGCCTTTAGCCAGAAGGTGTTCGCGGACGGCGCGCTGCCGGCGAAGATGAAGCAAATCATTGCGGTCGCGGTCGCCCACGTTACGCAATGCCCGTACTGCATTTCCGGCCACACCAAGGCCGCGCTTCGGCATGGCGCGTCGCAACAGGAACTGATGGAAGCGATCTGGGTCGCCGCCGAGATGCGGGCCGGAGGGGCTTACGCCCATTCGCTGCTGGCGATCACCGAAATGGAGAAGGCGGCGGCCAAGAACGCGTAGCGGATGCCGCGTGCCGGCTTGACAGTCGGTCCGCGCGGTTGCGCTATACATCGATCCGCCATGAGTGGCGACGCCATGCAGAAATGATGGACCGGAATGGATCTGCGCCAACTCCGCTATTTCCTGGCGATCGTCGAGCAGGGATCGTTTTCGCGGGCGGCGCAGATGCTGAACGTGGCGCAGCCGGCGCTCAGCCTGCACGTCCGCAACATGGAGGCCGAACTTGGCACGCCGCTGTTGTTTCGCAGCCCGCAGGGAGTGGTCGCGACCGAGGCAGGCCAGATACTTCTGCGCAATGCGCGCATCATCATCGATCAGTTCGCGATCGCCCAGCACGAGATCAAGGGCCATCAGGCGGAGCCGATCGGCGACGTTCGCCTTGGCCTGCCGGGCACCATCAGCCAGATCCTCGCCGTTCCGCTGATCGTCGAGGCGCGCCGGCGCTATCCCAAGGTGAGGCTGCGGATCGCCGAGGCCATGAGTGGATTCGTACTGGAATGGATCCGCGAGGCGCGGATCGACCTTGCGGTGCTCTACGGCGCGGCGCCAGACCGCACGCTGGCGTCCGTCCCGTTATTGACGGAAGACTTGTGGCTGCTCGGCCCCGCCACGCCGATGACGGGCGTCAAGGCGCCAGCGTCGCCGACCTGCGCCTACCAGCGCGTCGCCAAGCTGCCGTTGATCCTGCCCAGCGTCCATCACGGGCTGCGCGCGCTGGTGGAGAAGGAAGCCACGAGTCACGGGATTGCGCTCAACATCGCCATCGAGGCGGATTCGTACGCCAACATCAAGGAACTGGTGGGGGCCGGCCTTGGCTATTCGATCCTGCCGTTTCATTCGATCGCGCATGAGGTTGCGGCGGGCCGGTTGAAGGCGTGGCGGGTGGTGAGTCCCGGCCTTCGGCGCACGGTGCATCTTGTGCAGCCGACCGCGCGGCCGCTGACCCACGCCGCCGCCAGGATCGAGGCGCTGTGCCGCGCGACGCTGCTCGATCTCGCGGCGACCGGCCGATGGCAGGGGGCGCGGGTATTGAAATAGCCCCGGCGCGTTTCACCCGGCAGCGCGCCCATGCCGAATCTGTGCGTGTTGGAAACGGCTCGCGCGCGATGTTGTTACTCTGCAACACTTGTTAGCTCTCGTCGCCAGCCATGGCCCAACCGCCTAACGAGGCGGCAATTGCCTGCCATTGTTGCTTTCCGTTTGTTCCGACCGCCCGCAGATTGATCCCGCAAGCGAATGTATGCCGGCGGTTTGCCGTCGTAGCCCGCGCCGGCTCAACTTTCGATGGGGATTGTCATGAAGAAGATTTGTCTCGCCACGGCGGCGGTGCTGATGGCCGGAACCGCCGTAGCCTCGGCCGCCGATCTGCCGGCAACCGTCTACACCAAGGCGCCGCCGCCGGTTGCCGCGTTCGACCCGTGGGACATCGCGTTCGGCGCGGGCATCACTAATAACTACGTGTTCCGTGGCGTCAGCCAGTCCAATCGCGAAGCCTCGGTCAGCGCCTATTTCGAGCCGCGCTTCAACGTCACCAAGGATCTCCAGCTCTATGTCGGCGCGGCCGGCAACAGCATCTCCTTCACCAACCGCGCCGCTGCCGAGGTGGACGTCTATGCCGGCATCCGCCCGACCTTCGGTCCGGCGGCCTTCGACTTCGGCGTCTGGGGCTATCTTTATCCTGGCGGACAGTGCATCGACGCTAATGCCGGCGGCGTCGCGGCGGGCCTGTGCCCGCCCGGGGCGGAATTTCTGCCCAACGGTAATTTCATGAAGAAGGATGTCTCCTTCTACGAGTTCTACGGCAAGGTCACCTATACCGTCAGCGACACGTTCTCGATCGGAGCCAATGCCTTCTATTCACCGAACTTCCTCAATTCGGGGGCTGACGGCACCTATGCCTCGGTGGTCGGCAAGGTGACAGCACCGGGCGACTGGTTCGGCACCAGCGGCGTCGGCATGTATCTGTCCGGCGAGTTCGGCCGCCAGTGGCTCGGCACCTCAGATGCTTTCTACGGCAACGTCAAGTTCGCCGATTACAACACCTGGAACGTCGGTATCGGCTTCACCTACAAGGTGTTCACGCTCGACTTCCGCTATTCCGACACCGACCTCTCGAAGGCCGATTGCAACCTGTTCACCGGCGATTTCACTGCCACCGCCGCCGGCTCGAAGTGGTGCGGTGCGGCCGGCATCGTCAAGCTCTCGGCTGATCTCACGGCGATGACCAGCCTCAAGTAATCGCTCCTAAACTGACGACGGGGCGGCGGTTGGCGCCGCCCCGTTTGCTTGGCGCGAGGGCATGGCGTTAGGTGGTTCGCGCGGGCTCGTCAATGACATGGAGGCCGGGCGACGCCGCGCTCGGGGTTAGCGTCAGTTCGCGCGCGTGAAGCGCCTTGAGCGTGCCGCGATGGCCGATCGAGATGATCGTCGTCGCGGGTAGCTTTTCTGCTATCAGCCGATAGAGCTTGGCCTCGGCCGCCTCATCGAGCGAGGCTGTCGCCTCGTCGAGGAACAGATATTCGGGCTTTGCCAGAATCACCCGCGCGAGGCCGAGCCGCTGCTGTTCGCCGAGCGAGAGCCGCGCGTTCCAATGCGCCTCGTCGTCGAGGTGATCGGCCAGCGCCGGGAGCCCCACGGCCGCGATGATCGAGCGCACCGCCGCATCTTCGAAGGTGTCGGCTTCGGCGGGATAGGCGACCGCGCTTTTCAGCGAGCCGACCGGGAAATAGGGCCGTTGCGGCAGGATCATGATCCTGGCGGCGGCGGGAATGCGGACGGTGCCGGTGCCGAACGGCCAGATGCCGCCGATCGCCCGGAACAGCGTGGATTTGCCTGCGCCCGATGGTCCCTTGATCAAGGTGCTCTCGCCGGGCCGCAGCCGTAGCCCGGTCGTCGTCACCACCGGCCGGCCGTCGGGCAATTGCAGCCGCAGGTCGTCGAGGCTGATGGCGGCATCGTTCGCAGCGGCGTGGGCGACGCGGCCGGGTTCGGCCGGTAGCGCCGCGGCGTGGGCGATCGCCTCCTCGAAGCCGTCGAGGCGGCTGACCACCGCGCGCCATTCCGCCAGCGAACGATAGGTGGTGACGAAGAACGACAGCGCGCCTTGCACGCTGCCGAATGCGCTTGCCGTCTGCATCATGCCGCCGAGTTGAATCTTGTTGGCGAAGTAGGCCGGCGCCACCAGGATGAAAGGGAACACGGTTGCGGCCTGCGCGTAGCTCGCGGTGAAGCCGGTCACCTTCTTGGTGCGGATCATGATGGCGATCCAGTTATCGACCACCAGCGCGAACCGCTTGAGCAACTGCCCGCGCTCGGCCGCCTCGCCATGCAGCAAGGCGATCTGCTCGGCGTTCTCGCGGACGCGCACCAGGTTGAAGCGGAAGTCGGCCTCGTAGCGCTGCTGCATGAAATCGAGCCGGATCAGCGGCCGGCCGATCAAATGGGTCAGGATGGTGCCGAGGATGGCATAAGCGAGCGCGCCCCACACCAGATAACCGGGAATATCGTAAGCCTGGCCGAACAGATGCAGCGGCGCGGCGGCCGACAGCCCCCAGAGGATGACGACGAACGATCCCAAGGTGACCGTCGAGGACAACAGCCCGATTCCGATGCTGAGCGTCTGTTCGACGAACAGCTTGACGTCGTCAGTGACACGTTGATCCGGGTTGTCGGCGGCCTCGCCCGTCAGGTGCATCCGGTAGTGATTAGCGTCGTGCAGCCATTCGCCGAGATAGTGCCGGGTCATCCAGGCGCGCCAGCGGATTTGCAGCCACTGGTTGAGATAGAGCTGATAGACCGCGAGCACGATGAAGATCGCGGCGATGATCGCGAAATACGTCAGCTCGGAAACGAAGCTGTCCCAGTTGTGCTCCTGCAACGCGTTATAGAATCGCGAATACCACTGGTTGAGCAGGACGTTGATGGCCACGATCGCAAGCTCGATGGCGATCACGGCGGCCAGCAGGATGCGGCCGGGCCATCTGTCATCGGAACGGAAATAGGGCGCCGCGATGCGCCAGACGATCGACAGGGTCTTGGCAAGATTCTGCACAGCTATTTCGCTCCATATAAGGTATTGATTTTCAATCAGAAAATTCAATGGGGCGGATGGGTGAAGTTATTCCAAGGACGAGATGTCGCTGCGGTGACTTGTCGCGGATGAGGAATCGCTTCTAGGTTATCCGCTACCGGGGCGTGTCCCGGGTTTCCAGTGGGGAGGCAGCGTTATCGGGGGCATGACGCCAGCGCAATCTCTCCGACATCAATAAGCCGTTAGCGTGAATCGCGACGACCGGATTCAAAACGGGGCATTCGGCAGGTTCTGTCGAGCGTGAAAGGGTGGGCACGAGGATGTGGAACCAAGTCTATAATCCGTTCGGAAATGCGGCACTTTCGACGATCGCCGCTGCCATACCGGTCATCACGCTGCTGGCGCTGATCGCCAGCGGCAAGGTCAAGGCGCATATCGCGGCGATCACGGCCTTGATCGTCGCCAACCTGATCGCGATCTTCGTGTTCACGATGCCGGCCAACATGTCGATCCGTGCCTCGATTCTCGGTGTCGTAATCGGCTTCTTCCCGATCGGGTGGATCGTCCTCAACGTCATCTTCATGTATCAGTTGACGCTGTCCTCGGGACGGTTCGAGACGCTGCAACGCGCGATCGGCAGCGTGACCACCGACCGGCGGCTGCAACTCCTGCTGATTGCGTTTTCGTTCGGCGCGTTCTTCGAAGGTGCGTCGGGCTTCGGCACGCCAGTCGCGATCACCGGCGCGATCCTGATCGGGCTGGGCTTCTCGCCGCTGGCGGCCTCCGGCCTGTCGCTGATCGCCAACACCGCGCCTGTCGCCTATGGCGCGCTGGGCACGCCGATCCAGGGCCTTGCCTCGGTGACCGGCCTCGACCCCTATCTGCTCGGCGCGATGGTCGGTCGGCAGTTGCCGATCTTCTCGCTGATCGTGCCGTTCTGGGTGATCTGGGCGTTCGCCGGATGGAAGGGCACGAAGGAAGTCTGGCCCGCCATTCTGGTGACCGGCGTGTCGTTCGCGGTGCCGCAGTTCCTGATCTCGAACTACATCAATCCGTGGATCGTCGATATCGGCGCCTCGCTGATTTCGATGGGAGCGCTGATCCTGTTCCTGCGTGTCTGGCAGCCGAAGACGCTGTGGACCTCGCCGGCGCTGCGCAGCCACGATATCTCGGCCGATCTCGCCAAGCCCGACAAGAGCACCACGCTGCCCAGGCTGTCGCGCGCGGAAGTGTGGTCGTCGCTGGTGCCGTGGATCATCGTTTGCGTCGTGCTGCTGATCTGGGGCACCGGCTGGTTCAAGGCGACGGTCAATCCGATCTTCACCTGGAACTACGCGGTTCCCGAACTGCACGACATGATCAACAAGGTGGCCCCGATCGTCGCCAAGCCGACGCCGGAAGCCGCCGTGTTCTCGTTCCAGTACCTGTCGTTCACAGGCACCGGCATGTTGATCGCCGCGATCATCTCCGGGTTGGTGATGGGTATTTCGCCGGCCCGGATCGCGGCGATCTACGGCAAAACCGTCCGCATCTGCGCGGTGTCGCTCATCACCATTTCGGCGATGCTAGCGATCGGAACGCTGACCCGGCTGTCCGGCATCGACGCGACGCTGGGTCTGGCCTTCGCAACGACCGGGGTGCTCTACCCGTTCTTCGGCACCTTGCTCGGCTGGCTGGGCGTGGCGTTGACCGGATCGGACACCGCGTCGAACGTGCTGTTCGGTAACCTGCAAAAGATCACGTCGGAACAGCTCGGTCTGTCGCCGATCCTGATGAGCGCGGCCAATTCCTCCGGCGGCGTCATGGGCAAGATGATCGATGCGCAGTCGATCGTCGTGGCGTCCACCGCGACCAACTGGTACGGGCACGAGGGGAGCATCCTGCGCTTCGTGTTCAAGCACTCGATCGCGCTGGCGTGCCTCGTCGGCCTGTTCGTGATGTTGCAGGCTTACGTCTATCCGTTCACCGAAATGATCGTAAAATAGCCACCGGCTTTATCCGGTTGAATCCCCGCGGCGCAGGCCGCGGGGATTTTTGTGCGATCCGCACCTCGTGAGCTATACGATAGCCTATCGTGGTGGTGCGCTAAGGAGAAGGAGGCGCGATGCGGGTTGCGGTATTCACGCTCGGGATTGCGGTGGCTGTCGTGCTGGCGGCGGGTGGTGCCCTATCGCCGGCTGTTGCGGCGGACGCGTTTCCGTTCGGCCTGGAGATGACGCTCGACGTGCCGCCGCAACCCGGCTCCAAGCGGATTCCGAATCTCGAAA
Organism: Bradyrhizobiaceae bacterium; assembly: GCA_044463945.1. Lineage (GTDB taxonomy): Bacteria > Pseudomonadota > Alphaproteobacteria > Rhizobiales > Xanthobacteraceae > 62-47. The sequence continues at coordinate 146,042 of JBIQLW010000005.1, forward strand.
TCGGCGATCGTGGTGAGGTCCGGCTCGAATTGTGGTGCAAGGGCGGCGCGGGTCAGTTTTCGGTTGCCGGCAATAGCGTGGTCTTCATTGCCGGCGCGATGGAGGACAGGACCTGCCCGTCAGCGCAGGCGCAGGCCGACGACGACCTGCTGGCTGATCTTGCGGCGGCGACCACATGGACGCGGCAGGGCGACCATGTGTCGTTCATCGGTCCCCGGACGCTGCGGTTTCATCTTAACACCAACTGACGCGGCTTCCGCTCACGTCGCGGCGGGGCGGTCAGGTGTCGTTTAACACCATATCCGCGCAGGCTCCGCCGGCCACGATCGCGCCGGTGTAGCCGCCCGAGCCGGCATAGGCCGAAGCGAGATAGACGCCGTTCAGCGGCGCGCGCGGCGAGCCTGGGCCGCTGGCCGGCGCGAAGCCGTAGACCGCCCCGCGCGGCGCCCCGAGATAGCTCTCGACCGAACGTGCGGTGTTGAACGACGCCGCGGCCACCGCGCCGGCAAGTCCGGGGTAGTGCGTGTCGAGGTAATCGATCAGGGCGCGCTGCCACTCCGTCCGCCGGGCGCGATAATCTTCGATGGCCGGCTCCTGCCAGTTGTCGATGTGATCGGGCCCGGTGATCGACACCACATGCGGTGGCGCCGGCACCCCGGAATCGATCGCCGCGTAGTTGGCAATGGCGAGCGGCGGCATCCGCCCGCGCGGCGCCTCCGCCATCAGCCGGGTCGCGGCGGCGTAATCGCTCAGGCGGTCCATCCAGTCCGGCAGCAATTGCGTGGAGTAGCGGGTGAGGCCAAAGCGGGTGGCTGGTTCACTCAAGCCGAGCGTGAGCATGAACAGCGAGATCGACGGCGGCCGCGATGCGTAAGTGTTAGCCCACGCCGATGCCTGCGCGTCCGGCAGCATCGCGGTGACGGCGGTCGGTGCGGCATTGACGATGACGCGAGCGCAGTTCACCGCGCGTGGGTCGCCGCCGTCCCGCGCGGTGTGGATGACCTTGAGCGGACGGCCATCGGCGTCGAAGGCGATGGCGATCGCCACGCGCCGCAGCAGCACATGGCCGCCCGCCGCGCGGATCGCGCGCGCCAACGCGCTCGACAGCCGCTGCGAGCCGCCGTGGATGAAGCACCCGCCGCTCAGAAAATAGCGTCCCTGCGCCTGTGCGAATGCGCGCCACGGCAGCGTTGCCGGATCGTCATGGTAGTAGGACAGGTTGGCGGCCAGCGCGCATTTGACCGCCTCATCGTCGCCGAAGGCGCGGTCGAGCCGCGCGGCCAGCGACAGCGTCATGTCCCCGGCGTCGGGCAGCGGGTCCAATGCAGCGACCTGCATCTCGTCGAGCAGTTGGTCGATTGCCGCGCGGTGGCGTGGAAACCGCGCCGCGATCGCGTCACGCGCCGCTGTCAGGCGATCCGGTACAACCAGCGGCTTCTGCATCGGGCCGCCGCGAACCTCGTAGAAAGCGCCGGCCGGGACCCAGCCGACCGCCTCCAGCACGCCGGCGCGGACGAGGACGTCGTGCTTGGGATCGCTCGCGTCGTGCGGGTTGCTGGTCTCGTGCAGCGAGCCTTCGACGAACAGATCGCCGGCCTTGTAGCTCGACGCCGCGCCGCCGACTGAATTGCTGCGCTCGATCACCAGCACCTTGCGGCCGGCGCGCGCGAGGACGGCGGCGGCGGTGAGGCCGCCGAGACCGGCGCCAATCACCGCGGCATCGTAACGGGTCATTGAGGGTCCATGCTGTCGATGCTCGCGGCCGGCCAGCGCGCCGCTGTCATGAAGGTTGAAGATGTGAGCGGCGTGGCGGGCCGCGGAAGCGGCGGGAGGTCACGGATCGTGCTATTTCCAGACCCCGTTTTCGAGGTCCCAGCGCTGGGCCTTGAACTGCTTCGCCAGCGCATCGACGACGCCGGTGTCGTCGTTATGGTCACCTTCGTCGTCATCAGCGCCGGTGTCGATGAGGTTCAGTTTCGGCGCCGGCGAGTCGTCGGTCGTGGTGATCGACGGGCTGGAAATCCACATCATCAAATACTCGGACCCGCCCGGCCGGTCGGCGGCGACCAGCGCGTTCAATGCAATGGTTTCGGTGAGCGCCAGCGCCGGAAACATCTCGCTCGGTCGTTTCAGCACAAGCGTCAGCTTGCCGCTGTCGTCGCTCCACGAGGTCGATGCGAGCTTGGCGGACAGCACCTTCTCCACGGTGGCCGCGATTGCCGCCGCGAGCTTGTTGCGGTCGGGCTTGCCGCCATCCTGCCAGTCCGCCGCGGGAAAGCGCAACGCGCGCTCCATGTCGAACAGGCCGCTGGTCCAGCCTGCGGCGGTGACGCCCGCCTGAGCTTTCACTTGGGTGAGAAGGTCGGCGGCGCGTTGCGGATCCACGGTGAGGTTGAGCGTCATCTGGCCACTGCGCAGCGATTCGCACGACACCGCGAGGCTCGACACCGCGATCCCGACGTTTTGTCCCTTGAGATATTTGAGCAGGTCGGCGGCGCTTTCGAGTCTCACCTTGATGGCGACGGCCTCCGGCGACACCTGGGTGAAATCCTGCGGTGCGGCGACGATGCCGTCGTCATTGGTCTGGTTGTCCAGATACTCCCGTTCGCTGAGGTCGGCGTTGTCGGTGGACACCACATCGGTCACGGTCTGGCCGACGCGGATCTGACCTTTGAATTCGTAGGTATCGTCGGTGGCCCTGCGCGTGAGCTTGACGGAGACGGGCAGCTTATCGACGAGGCTCTGGGTGGTGCCGGTCATGGTCTGGCCGTTGACGGCGAGATCGACCACGAAGCGGTCCTTGCGGTCCGAATTCTTCGCGGCCGGATAGCAGACATCGAGCACTGCGGACGTCACGGTGCGGCCCTGATAGGTTTCCTTCAGGATCACGTCGGCGTTGCCGTCCATCAGGCCGTCGATGGAAGTGAAGTAGCGCGTCTCGCCGGCCGGCGCGGACGGTTTCGCCTGGGTCTTGCTCTGGGCGAGCGCCGGTCCGGCAGCCGCGAGCGTCAGGCCGATCAGACAGGCGGAAAATGCGCGCATGAGATGATCTCGTTCGGATTGGAGGATCACGGAGTTTATCGCCTTTTCCCATAAAGGGGAAACCGCTTCGCGGAACCGCGATGCCGCACGCAAGAATCGGTACAGACAGCAAAAGGCCGCCCGGAGGCGGCCTTCGCGTAAGTCGTGGACCGAACAGAGGGGCGGATCAGAAGCCCATTCCGCCCATGCCTCCCATGCCGCCGCCGGCGGGCATGGCCGGGGCCGGCTCCTTGGGCAGTTCGGCGACCATGGCCTCGGTGGTTACCAGCAGGCCGGCCACGGAGGCGGCGTCCTGGAGCGCGGTGCGCACCACCTTCGCCGGATCGACGATGCCCTTGGCGACGAGATCGACATAGTCCTCGTTCTGGGCGTCGAAGCCGAATGTCTCCGACTTGTTCTCCAGCACCTTGCCGACGACGATGGAGCCTTCGACGCCCGCGTTCTCGGCGATCTGGCGGGTCGGAGCTTCAAGCGCCTTCAACACGATGTTGATGCCGGCCTGAACGTCGGCGTTGTCGTTGGAGAGGCGGCCGACCGCCTTCTTGGCGCGCAGCAGCGCGGTGCCGCCGCCGGGAACGATGCCTTCCTGCACCGCGGCGCGGGTGGCGTTGAGCGCGTCCTCGACGCGGTCCTTCTTCTCCTTGACCTCGACCTCAGTCGCGCCGCCGACGCGGATCACCGCGACGCCGCCGGCGAGCTTGGCCAGACGCTCCTGCAGCTTCTCGCGGTCGTAGTCCGAGGTGGTCTCCTCGATCTGCGCCTTGATCTGGCCGACGCGCGCCTCGATGTCGGCCTTCTTGCCGGCGCCGTTGACGATGGTGGTGTTCTCCTTGTCGATCACCACCTTCTTGGCGCGGCCGAGCATCTTCACGGTGACGTTCTCCAGCTTCATGCCGAGGTCGTCGGAGATGAGCTGGCCGCCGGTGAGGATGGCGATGTCTTCCAGCATGGCCTTGCGGCGGTCGCCGAAGCCCGGCGCCTTGACGGCCGCGACCTTGAGGCCGCCGCGCAGGCGGTTGACCACCAGCGTCGCCAAGGCCTCGCCCTCGACGTCCTCGGCGACGATGACCAGCGGCTTGCTGGTCTGCACCACGGCCTCGAGCAGCGGCAGCAGCTCGTTCAGCGACGACAGCTTCTTCTCGTTGATGAGGACGTAGGCGTCCTCGAACTCGACGCGCATCTTGTCGGCGTTGGTGACGAAGTACGGCGAGATGTAGCCGCGGTCGAACTGCATGCCCTCGACCACGTCGAGCTCGGTCTCGAGCGACTTGGCTTCCTCGACGGTGATGACGCCCTCGTTGCCGACCTTCT
>JBIQLW010000006.1:0-144483 GCA_044463945.1 Bradyrhizobiaceae bacterium
CCTTCCGCTTCCAGCAAAAAATCGCCTCACTTCTGCAAAGCCCTCGCCTTCGCGGGCGATGACGCCTCGTTGCGATCGGACTCCGAGGCGCGAGCGGCACAGGCGGCGCGCCTCAAACCATCGCCGCCTTACAACCCCACGCCACCACCGCGCGCGAAGCGTTTGCGGATGCGCAGCGACAGCCCGTCGCAGACGTCGCGATAGGCCTGCATCCGCTGGTCGCGGCTGCCCTCCACCAGCGTCGGGTCCTGGGTCGGCCAGTACTCGACCTCGATGGCATGAGTGCGGGTCAGTTCCAGCGCCTTGTGGTGGGCCTGCGGCGACAGCGTGATGATGAGGTCGAAGTTGAGCCCCTCCCAGTCCTCCAGATCCTCGAAGGTCATCGGCCGGTGGCGCGAGATATCCTGGCCGAGTTCGGCCATCACCGCCACCGCGAACGGGTCAAGCTCGCCCTTGCGCGCGCCCGCCGAGCGGACATAGAGCGTGTTCGGAAACATCTGCTGCAACAGGCTCGCCGCCATCGGCGAACGGACGGCATTCATCGTGCAGGCGAACAGCACGGCCTGCGGATTGCGCACGCGCGGCTCCGCCGCCATCGATCACGACCGCCATCGGCGGGAATGTCGGGCCGCTCCGCTTGTCATTTCTCGCCCTTCCAGTGCAGCACGCAGATCAGCGTGAACAGGCGGCGGGCGGTCTCGAAGTCGATCCGCACCTTGCCGTCGAGGCGCTCCATCAGCGCCCGCGAGCCCTCGTCGTGGATGCCGCGCCGCCCCATGTCGATGGCCTCGATCTTGTCCGGCGTCGCGGTGCGGATGGCGTGATAGTAGCTGTCGCAGATCATGAAGTAGTCCTTGACGACGCGGCGGAACGGCGTCAGCGACAACAGATGCGCCACCACCGGGGCGCCGTCCTCGCGGCGGATGTCGAACATCAGGCGATTGCCGGTGATGCCGAGATGCAGTGTGTAAGGACCGCCGTCGGCGCCGTTGGGCGCGAACAGGTTCTGCTCGATCAGGTCGTAGATGGCGATTGCGCGCTCGTGCTCGATGTCCGGGCCGGAACGGCCGATCGAGTCCTCGTCGAGGGTGACCGCGACGATGCGGTTGCGGGAATCATCGTCTGCGGATGTCTTGCTCATGGCAGGTTGAGACGCCGTCCGATCGAGCGCGAATGGGCTTCCAGTCCCTCGGCCCGGCCGAGGGTCATGGCCGCCGGCCCCAGCGCGCGCAACTGATCGGGCCCACAGCGCAGGATCGACGTTCGCTTCATGAAGTCAAGCACGCCAAGGCCGGAGGAGAACCGCGCCGAGCGCGCCGTCGGCAGCACATGGTTGGAGCCGCCGACATAGTCGCCGATCGCTTCCGGCGTATGGGTTCCGAGAAACACCGCGCCGGCGTTGCGGATTTTCGCCGCGAGCCGGTCGGGATCGGCGGTCATGATCTCCAGATGCTCGGCGGCGATGGCGTCGGCGAGCTTCGCCGCCTCGTCCAGCGACGCGACGCGGATGATGGCGCCGAAATCATTCCATGAGGCGCGGGCGATCGCCGCGCGCGGCAGCGTCGCAAGCTGCGCCTCCACCGCGCGCGCCACCGCGTCCGCGAGGTCGTCGTCGTCGGTCATCAGGATCGACTGCGCGTTGGCGTCGTGCTCGGCCTGCGCCAGCAGGTCGGCGGCGATCCAGTCGGCGTTGCCGGTGCTGTCGGCGATCACCAGCACCTCGGAGGGGCCGGCGATCATGTCGATGCCGACCTTGCCGAACACCAGCCGCTTGGCGGCGGCGACATAGGCGTTGCCCGGCCCGACGATCTTGGCCACGGGCGCGATGGTCGCGGTGCCGTAGGCCAGCGCCGCGATCGCCTGCGCGCCGCCGACCCGGTAGATCTCCGAGACGCCGGCGAGATGCGCCGCCGCCAGCACCAGCGGATTGAGCTTCCCCTCGGGCGAGGGCACCACCATCACCACCCGCTCGACGCCGGCGACCCGCGCCGGCACCGCGTTCATCAGCACCGATGAGGGATAGGCGGCCGAGCCGCCGGGGACGTAGAGGCCGACCGCCGCGATCGCGGTCCAGCGCGAGCCGAGCTCGACCCCGAGCGCGTCGGTGAAGCGGTCGTCCGCCGGTATCTGGCGGCGGTGATAGACCTCGATACGGTCGCGGGCGAGCTTGAGGGCGTCGAGAGTGGCGGGATCGCAGGCCGCCATCGCCGCCGCAATTTCGTCACCGGAAATCCGCAAGTTTCCCGCAGCGATTTCCAGCCGGTCGAACTTGCGCGTCGCCTCCAGCAGCGCCGCGTCGCCGCGCTTCGCCACGTCGTCGACGATCGCCCGCGTCGCCGCCTCGACATCGGCGGACACTTCCCGCTTGCTGGCGAGAAACACTGCGAATTGCGCGGCGAAATCGGAGTTGCGGCTATCGAGACGGATCGGCATGGCGGGTTTCCTGCATCCTCGCCGGAGGATGCGCACCCTGCTCAATGACCCGGCCGCAAATCGCCGTCAACCCTTTGTTTTCACGAATTAAGTTCAGGAGCCCTCAGGCTCGTCTTGGTCGATGCCGAGATCGGCCAGTTCGCATTCGAGGCATTCGACGTCGAGCCGCAGCGCCGCGCCGTCCGCGAACATCAGAACCGCCGTGCCGCCCGGCGGCGAGGTGGGATGAAACTCGACGCCGAGCAGATCGAGCGTCGCGTGCGGCGCGTTAAGATCGATGTTGCGCGAGCGGCACGCCAGCACCCGGTCGAAGCGCAGCACCGCGACCCGCCGCCGCGGCGAGGTTGCGCCGTCCAGCATCTGCTCCCAGTCGGGCCGCCGCATCCCGATCACCAGCCGCTTGTCGTCTCGACGCCAGAGAATATCGGCAACGACGACGGCAGCGTCCTGCACATGCGCCGAGATGACCGCGAGGTCGTCGGCGTCGAGCGCGATCAGCTTCGCCGCCATGACCGGATCATCCGCTGATGCGCTCGATGGTCGCGCCGCACGCCGACAGCTTGTCTTCGAGGCGCTCGAAGCCGCGGTCGAGATGATAGACGCGGTTGACCATCGTCTCGCCCTCGGCGGCGAGCGCGGCGATCACCAGCGACACCGAGGCGCGCAGGTCGGTCGCCATCACCGGCGCGCCGCGCAGCTTGCCGATGCCTTCGACGATGGCGGTTTCGCCGTCGAGTTGAATACGCGCGCCGAACCGCGCCAGTTCCTGCACGTGCATGAAGCGGTTCTCGAAAATGGTTTCGGTGATGCGCGAGGAGCCTTCGGCGCGCGTCATCAGCGCCATCAGTTGCGCTTGCAGATCGGTGGGAAAGCCGGGAAACGGCGCGGTGGCGACGTTCACCGCCTTGATGCCGGCGCCGTTGCGCGTGACGCGGATGCCGTCGTTGTTGACGGTGATGCTGGCGCCGGCCTCGGCCAGCACGTCGAGCGCGGCTTGCAGCAGTTCGGGACGCGCTCCGCTGAGCTGCACGTCGCCGCCGGTCATCGCCACCGCCATCGCATAGGTGCCGGTCTCGATGCGGTCGGGCAGCACGGTGTGGCGCGCGCCGTTCAACCTGGGTACGCCCTCGACGACGATGCGCGGCGTGCCGGCTCCGGCGATGCGCGCGCCCATTTTATTGAGGCAGTCGGCGACATCGAGAATTTCCGGCTCGCAGGCCGCATTGGCGATGACGGTGGTGCCCTCGGCCAGCGTCGCCGCCATCAGCGCGACGTGAGTGCCGCTCACCGTCACCTTGGGGAAGTCGATGGTCGCGCCGCGCAGGCCGTTCGGCGCTTTCGCCACCACGTAGCCGCCGTCGATGGCGATCTCGGCGCCGAGTTTTTCCAGCGCCATGATAAGCAGATCGACCGGCCGCGTGCCGATGGCGCAGCCGCCGGGCAGCGACACCTTCGCCTCGCGCATCCGCGCGACCAGCGGCGCGATCACCCAGAACGAGGCGCGCATCTTCGATACCAGTTCGTAGGGCGCAGTGGTGTCGATGATGTTCGCGGCCGAGATGTGCAGCGTCTGCCCCTGATAGGCGCTATCGCCCTGGCGCTTGCCCGCCGCCATGATATCGACGCCGTGGTTGCCGAGAATGCGCTGCAACTGCGCGACGTCGGCGAGGCGCGGCACGTTGTCGAGAATGAGCGTCTGGTCGGTCAGAAGGCTCGCGATCATCAACGGCAGCGCGGCGTTCTTCGCGCCGGAAATCGGAATGGTGCCGTTCAGACGATTGCCGCCGACGATGCGAATGCGATCCATGCCCTGTCCTGTTGGCTCGTTATGAAAACTATTAGGCGAACGCGAACGCCAATGCAAAAAACTCACGGCATCGGCGCGAGCCGCATGATGACGCCGTTGAACGCATTAACGATTCGCTGCAAAGCGCCCCGCGCCCGCCCGCGACAAGCATCGCCATTTGCGGCGATTTGATGGGCCGCCGCGGCGTTTTCCCAGCGCGCGGGTGGGCGGTTACGATTTGTCCTGCCCGGTCGCGGCGGCATCGCCGTCGCTGTCCGTCGCGGCGTCATGGCGGCCGCGCGCCTGCGCCTTGCGGCGCTTGAGGTTCTCGCGCAGCGCCAGTTTCAGCCGGTCGCGCCGCGCGTCCCGTTCCGAACCGGGGCTTGAGCGTTTGCTGGCATCGGGCTTGTCTGACATGATGACGGTCTGGCGAGCGATCCTGACAGCGATCCTATCCGTCACGGCCGTGGCCGGAAACCCTTCCGGGAGACACAAACCATGCCTTCCACCTCGATGCTCGCCGCGCAGCCACGGCAGACCCTCGACGCCTGGCATCGTTTCGTCGCCACCGGCGACGCCGAATTGCTGCCGCCGCTCCTTGCCGACGACATCGTGTTCTGGTCGCCGGCGGTCCACGCGCCCATTCCCGGCCGGCCCGCGACGCTGCTGGTGCTAACCACCGTGGTGCAGATCTTCGAGAATTTCCGCTACGAACGGGAATTCGTCGCCGGCACCCACGACGTCGCGCTGGAGTTTGCCGCCAATGTCGGCAAGTTCGAATTGAAGGGCGTCGATCTCGTCAAATTCGACGCGGACGGCAAAATGGTCGCGTTCGAGGTGATGATCCGCCCGCTGAAAGCGCTTCAGGCGCTTGCCGAAGCCATGGGGAACCGGATCGGCCCGCAACTGATGACGCTGAAAGCGGCTGCGACGACGCCGCGCTGAGGTTGAATTTTTCCCGATAAGATCAATTTCCCATGTGCGCGCTTGCACCTCGGTGAGGCTTGTGGCAAGGATCGGCCGCCTTGGCGCGGCCCCTCATTCGGGGCGGGTTTTGACGTGGCGTATGCTGCCGTAGCTCAGTGGTAGAGCACTTCATTGGTAATGAAGAGGTCGACAGTTCAATCCTGTCTGGCAGCACCACCCTCCCGTCGCACCTGATCTGCAACCCAAACCCGCCAGCCTTTTATTCTCCGGTTTCGCGGCGGCTGGGCAACCGTGTCCGCCAGCGATACTATCTCATCCGGAAAATCAGCGGAGCCGCGCGTGCAGGACCCGGTGCATATGGCATACCGCCAGATCTGGCGGGAAACCGGCGTTGAGGCCGGGGATCGCCCGATCCCCGAGGAAACCGCCGTGGCGTTGACCTACAACGGCGGCAGCCACGCCGTGATGATGGCGACGCCGCAGGACCTGGAAGACTTCGCCGTCGGCTTCAGCCTGACCGAAGGCATTATCAAAACCCCCGCCGAGATCGACAGCTTCGCCATCGAGCCGCAGGATGACGGCATCGAATTGCGGATGTGGCTGCGGCAGTCCGAGGCGGAGCGCCTCGCCGACCGGCGGCGACACATCGCCGGGCCGACCGGGTGCGGCCTGTGCGGCATCGATTCGATTGCCGAAGCCATGCGGCCGGCCGCCATCGTCACCGCCGGCGGATCGTTTTCGGCCGGCCAGATCATGGCGGCGATGGCGGCACTGGGGCCGTTGCAGGCCATCAACGCCGCGACGCGGGCGGTTCACGCCGCCGCGTTCTGGAGTCCGTCCGGGGGCATCGTGGCGCTGCGCGAAGATGTCGGCCGTCACAACGCCCTCGACAAGCTGGCCGGCGCATTGGCGCGCAGCCGCACCGATGCCGCCTCCGGCATGGTGCTGCTGACCAGCCGGGTGTCAGTCGAGATGGTGCAGAAAGCCGCCGTGATCGGCGCGCCGCTGATCGTTTCGGTGTCGGCTCCCACAGCGCTAGCGGTGCGGATGGCGACGGCGGCGGGAATCACCTTGGTGGCCATCGCCCGAGCCGATGGTTTCGAGGTTTTCACCAACAATCATCGGTTGAATCTGACCCGGGAGCCGGCCTGACGGGCGCCGCTGTTCAGATGAACCGGGCATCCCCTATTGACCCGACTTCGGTTCCATATCCGGACCTTTGCGGATCCCTGCGGATACATTTTGCTGCAGTGCGGTGCCTTACTACCCATTCAGTGGGCGATAGCGGCGAAACTACGGCAAAGCCCGCCAGAATGTGGCGACATCCAGGCAGCGTTAGGGTTCCATTAAGCAACAAAATCCTCTGGTTCCTCATAAGGTTAGGAACCGGACATCTGTGGCCTATCGGTGACAGTATTTTACGCAAAACCTGTCTATGACATGGGCCTGACGGCGGCGCTTCCCACCTCCGCCCGTTTGCTCTTGGAGAGAAAAATGAAGAAGTTCTTGCTTGGTACTGTGGCGCTCGTCGCCCTCGGCGCGACCGCGCCCGCATTTGCAGCCGACCTGGCTGCGCGTCCCTACACCAAGGCTCCGGCCTATGTTCCGGCCCCGATCTACAACTGGACCGGCTTCTACCTCGGTGGTCACATCGGTGGCGCGTTCCCCGGCAACAGCGACAACATCTATGACCCGTCCGTTTACAGCGGCCATGGCAGCGACGGCACGTTCATGGGCGGTGTGCAGATCGGTTACGACAACCAGTTCGCTCCGAACTGGGTGTTCGGTCTTGAGGCCAACTACAGCTTCCTGGACACCAACAGTGTCGTTGCCAATCGTGGTCTTGGCTCGGTCACCGGCCGCCTCGGCTACACCTGGGGTCCGTCGCTGCTCTACGTGAAGGGCGGTTACGCCTGGGCCGATTCGCGCTTCACCAACGGCTTCGCCGGTGACGCGGGCGATTCCGGCTACACCGTCGGCGCCGGTCTGGAATACATGTTCACCCAGAACTGGTCGGGCAAGATCGAGTATCAGTACTACGACTTCGGCAACGTCGACGTGATCTTCGGGAACGCCATTGTCGGCCGCTTCCGCAACGATGAGCACACCGTCAAGGCCGGCCTGAACTACCGCTTCAACTGGGGCGCCCCGGTCGTCGCCAAGTACTGAGCCAAGTCTGGAGCCAAGTCCCCGGCAGGCGCCGAGCCTTGCGCTCGGCTCCTGCAAGGGGGACTTTGGGAGGCATCATGGAAGGCCGGCGTTCGCGCCGGCCTTCTGTTTTTCGGGATCGAAGCGACGACATCCGCCGCGTCGTCCCGCGTATCCCGGCTTGACGGCCGGCTCCTGCGTCCCCGCCCCGGGATGTCCGCGCGAGCGCGATCCATGCGGTTTTTCGGCTGGCGCCGCCGCCATTGTTTCGTTAAGCCGAACGGATGCAGCCACAGCGACACGCCATGCACGCCAAAGCCCCCGAGTTCCAAAGTCTCGCCGGCACCTTGCGCTATCCGTGGGAAATCCCGCCCGGACCCGGCGAGGTCATCGAACTGATGCCGGGGGTTCTCTGGATCCGGCTGAAACTTCCCTTCCAGCTCAACCACGTGAACATCTATCTGCTCGCTGACGGCGACGGCTGGACCATGATCGATTCCGGCTTCGGCAATGAGGAGACGATCGCGGCATGGACGGCGCTGTTCGAGGGCGCGCTCGCCAAGTTCAACATCACACGCCTTATCGTCACCCACTCGCACCCCGATCACGTCGGGCTCGCCGGCTGGATCGTCGAGCGCTTCAACTGCCCGCTGGTGATGTCGCAGGTCGAATATCTGCAATCGGTCTATCACCAGAACCGCGGCACCGAGGAGCGCAAGGAGGCGCAACGGCTGTTCTTCCGCCGCCACGGCATGGACGAAAGCTTGACCGACAAGCTGCTCGGCCGCGGCCAGGAATACCTCAAGCGCGTCTCCACCCTGCCGGCCTCCTACCGCCGCATCTCGCACGGCGATGAAATCTCGATCGGCAACCGGCGCTTCAAGGTCATCACCGGCGGCGGTCATGCCCTCGACCAGGTGATGCTGTATTGCGCCGCCGACAAACTGTTCCTGTCGGCCGACCAGGTCCTCAGCAAGATTTCGCCGAACGTCAGCGTTTGGGCGGTGGAGCCGGACCAGAACTCGCTCGGCGAGTATCTAGCCTCGCTCGCCAGCCTCACCACCACGCTGCCTTATGACGTGCTGGTGCTGCCCGGCCATGGCGTTCCCTTCTACGGCTTGAAGACCCGCATCAAGCAGTTGGCCGATCATCATGAGGAGCGCTGCGGGATCATCGCGACCGCCTGCCGGCAAGCGCCGAAGACCTCGGCAGAGCTGGTGCCGATCGTGTTTCACAAGTACCCGCTCGACGCCCACCAGACCGGGTTCGCCGCCGGCGAACTGATCGCGCATGTCAATTACATGCTGGTGGAAGGCCGGCTGACGCTCGACATTCAGCCCGACGGCGTGCTGCGTTTCCGCAGCACCTGAATCGCTCACTGCCGCGTCTTTTTGTTTGCTGGCGTTGCGCCAGAGCAAATTCACGCGCGCATGTGCCGCAGGCCGGTCCCCCGCCCGCCGCGGCCTCCTGGACTTATTTCAACTCGACAGCGATCCTGGAAAGGCTCTAAAAAGGCGTGAGCCATCGCGTGGCCCGGCCGTGATCCCGGATTTAGCAATGAATTACAGTCAGTTCTTCAGCGACGCCGTCAATCGCCTGCACGACGAGCGGCGCTACCGTGTTTTCGCCGATCTGGAGCGCATCGCGGGCCGCTTCCCGCACGCCGTCTGGCACTCGCCGGCCGGCGAGCGTCCCGTGGTAATGTGGTGCTCCAACGACTATCTCGGCATGGGCCAGCACCCCAAGGTGGTCGGCGCGATGGTCGAAACCGCCACCCGCGTCGGCACCGGAGCCGGCGGCACCCGCAACATCGCCGGCAACCACCATCCGCTGGTCCAGCTCGAACGCGAACTCGCCGACCTGCACGGCAAGGAAGCGGCGCTGTTGTTCACCTCAGGCTACGTCTCCAACCAGACCGGCATCTCGACGCTGGCGAAGCTCATTCCGAACTGCCTGATCCTGTCCGATGCGCTCAATCATAACTCGATGATCGAGGGTATCCGCCAGTCCGGCTGCGAGCGTCAGGTGTTCCGTCACAACGATCTCGCCCACCTTGAGGAGCTGCTGATCGCCGCCGGGCCGCAACGCGCCAAGCTGATCGTCTGCGAAAGCCTGTATTCGATGGACGGCGACATCGCGCCGCTGGCGAGGATCTGCGATCTGGCCGAGCGCTATGGCGCCATGACCTATGTCGATGAAGTCCATGCCGTGGGCATGTACGGCCCGCGCGGCGGCGGCATCGCCGAGCGCGACGGCGTCATGCACCGTATCGACGTGCTGGAAGGCACGCTGGCCAAGGCCTTCGGCTGCCTCGGCGGCTACATCACCGCAAGGGCCGAGATCATCGACGCGGTGCGCTCCTACGCGCCGGGCTTCATCTTCACCACGTCGCTGCCGCCGGCCGTCTGCGCCGCCGCCACCGCCGCGATCCGCCATCTGAAAGCGTCAAGCTGGGAGCGCGAGCGCCATCAGGAGCGGGCGGCGCGCACCAAGGCCATCCTCAACGCCGCCGGCCTGCCGGTGATGTCGAGCACCACGCATATCGTGCCGGTGTTCGTCGGCGATCCCGAGCGCTGCAAGAAGGCCAGCGACCTGCTGTTGCAGGAGTTCGGCATCTACATCCAGCCGATCAACTATCCCACCGTGGCCAAGGGGACCGAACGGCTGAGGATCACGCCGTCGCCATACCACGACGACATCCTGATTGATCAACTGGCCGAAGCGCTGGTCCAGGTCTGGGAACGTCTCGAACTGCCGCTCCACGCCGCCCCGCTCGCTGCGGAATAATTCCCGCTACGATTCGGCCTTACTGGGGCGACAACGCCGCCGGCAGCAATGCCGGGCGTCGGGTCGTGTCTTCCGACAGCACGATGCGCATCAGGTCGGCGGTGTTGCGCGCGCCGAGCTTGTCCATGATCCGGGCGCGATGGACCTCGACCGTGCGCGGGCTGATGCCGAGCCGCCGTCCCGCCTCCTTGTTCGAGGCGCCGCGCGCCACTTGCAGCAGCACGTCGCGCTCGCGGCAGGTCAGCAGGTGCCGCCCGGCGAAGTCCGTCAACCCCTCGATATGCACCTCCCTGGCCCGGCGATAGACCGCCACTGCGTCCCGCACGCGGGCAATCATGGCGTTCGCCGCGAACGGCTTCTCCAGGAAATCCACGGCCCCGAACTTCATCGCGGCCACCGCGGTCGCGATATCTCCGTGCCCGGAGATCACCACCACCGGCGGCGACGGCGTGCGGATCGCTGCCAGTTGGCGCAGCACCCGCAGGCCCGGCTCGTCGGGCAGGTTGAGGTCGAGGATGATGCAGCACGGCTGCTGCTGCCGAACGGCATCGAGAAACGCTCCGGCATCCCCGAACGCCCGAGGCAGGTAACCCTCGATGCGCAGCAGCAGGCTCAGCGCGTCACGAACCGATTCGTCGTCATCAACAATGAACACAACGGCGGAAGCATCGAAATCAAGATGGGCGGCCATCGCAATCTTCCATGAGAGAATATCGATGTTACTACAACTTATACGTGTGTAACCCGATTCGCCCTCATTTGCAATTGCAGGCGCGGGGAATGCGCGCCGGCTGAAATACCGCTACAATCGCAACCAGCTAAAGGCCCGTGCGGAGCGTTGGGCCGGGACAGCGGGGAGAGGCCGGGAACCCTCCGGCCGGCGATGAGGCGCGCGTTATGCTGCACGACTGGGGCGTGATTGCCGCCGCGTTCTGCTACATCGGCTTCCTGTTCGCGGTGGCCTACTACGGCGACCGGCCCGCGCGCCGCCGACGCAGCAGCGGCGCCGGTCTGATCTATCCGCTGTCGCTCGCGATCTACTGCACGTCCTGGACATTCTTCGGATCGGTTGGCTTCGCCACCCGCAACAGCATCGATTTTCTGGCGATCTATATCGGCCCGGTCATCATGATCGCGCTCTGCACGCCGTTGCTGCGTCGGGTGATCGAACTGGCGAAGTCGCAGAACATCACCTCGATCGCCGACTTCATCGCCGCCCGCTACGGCAAGAGCCAGGCGGTGGCGGCGACGGTGGCGATCATCGCCATCATCGGCTCGGTGCCCTACATCGCCTTGCAGCTCAAGGCGGTCGGCTCCTCGCTCGAAACCATCATGGGCGAGGATCACGCCATCACCAGCGTGCCGATCGTCGGCGACATCGCCTTGATCGTGACGCTGGCGATGGCGGCGTTCGCGGTGCTGTTCGGCACCCGGCAATCCGACGCCACCGAGCACCAGCACGGCCTGATGCTGGCAGTCGCCACCGAGTCGATCGTCAAGCTGGTCGCCTTCATCACCGCCGGCGCCTTCGTGACGTTCTGGATGTTCGGTCCGCTCGAACTGTTCGATCTCGCGATGAAAGCGCCGGAGGCGGCGCGGGCGATCAGCTACACGCCGTCGATCGGCAATTTCCTGACGATGGTGCTGTTGTCGTTCTTCGCAATCATGTTCCTGCCGCGCCAGTTTCACGTCAGCGTGGTGGAGAATTCCAACGCCGCCGAGGTCGAGCGCGCCCGCTGGCTGTTTCCGCTCTATCTGGTCGCGATCAACCTGTTCGTGATCCCCATTGCACTGGCGGGACTGGTGTCGTTCCCGTTCGGCAAGGTTGACAGCGACATGTTCGTGCTGGCGCTGCCGGTCGAGGGCAAGGCTCCCCTTCTCGCGGTCATCGTCTTCATCGGCGGACTGTCCGCCGCTACCGCGATGGTGATCGTGGAGTGCGTCGCCCTGGCGATCATGGTGTCGAACGACCTGCTCATTCCGCTGATCCTGCCGCGCAATCCCCGCATCGCCAACAAGGATTTCGGCAACCTCGTGCTGAAGATCCGCCGGGTCGCGATCTTCGCCATCATGATCATGGCGTATCTGTATTTCCGCGCCCTCGGCACCGCCCAGCTCGCCGCCATCGGGCTGTTGTCTTTCGCGGCAATCGCGCAACTCGCGCCGTCGTTCCTCGGCGGCCTGATCTGGCGACGCGGCACCGCGCGCGGCGCCATGAGCGGGATGCTGGTCGGGTTCGCGGTGTGGTCCTACACGCTGTTCCTGCCGAGCTTCATCGAAGGCAGCACCGTCGGCATGATGTTCATCCAGAACGGCCCGTTCGGCATCGGCGCCCTGCGGCCGCAAGCGCTGTTCGGCGCCAGCTTGCCGCCCTTGATGCACGGGGTGCTGTGGAGCCTGTCGCTCAACATCCTGGCCTATGTCGCGTTCTCGCTGATGCGCCAGCCGTCGTCGATCGAGCGCCTGCAAGCCGACGTCTTCGTGCCGACCAAGCTGGCGCCGATGACGCCCGCGTTCCGGCGCTGGCGCAGCACGGTGACGGTACAGGACATCATGAGCACCGTGGCGCAGTATCTCGGCCCGGAGCGTGCGCGCCAGTCGTTCGAAGCCTTCGCTGCCAGCCGCCGCATCCGGCTGGAGCCCTCGGCGCCGGCCGAGTTCGAACTGCTGCAACACGCCGAACACCTGATCGCTTCGTCGATCGGGGCGGCATCGTCGCGGCTGGTGCTGTCGCTCCTGCTGCGCAAGCGCACGCTCTCAGCCAAGGCGGCGCTGAAGCTGCTCGACGATTCCCACGCCGCGCTGCATTTCAACCGCGAGATCCTCCAGACCGCGCTCAATCACGTCCGGCAGGGCATCGCGGTGTTCGACCCCGATTTGCAGTTGATCTGCTCCAATCACCAGTTCGGCGAAATCCTCGGCCTGCCCTCGCACATCGTCCAGATCGGCGTGCCGCTGCGCGAAATCCTCGACTACCTCGCCGGCTCGCACGCCATGACCACGAGCGATCATCGGACCTTCACCGAAATCCGGCTGGCGACCTGGACCAGGGACGGCGAACCTTATCTTGAACGGCTGCCGAACCGGAAAATCGTGATCGAGGTACGCGCCAACCGGATGCCCGACGGCGGCCTGGTGATCACCTTCTCGGACGTCACGCCGAGCTTCGAGGCGGCCGAGGCGCTGGAGCGCGCCAACGCCTCGCTCGAACGCCGGGTGCGCGCCCGCACCGAGGAACTGACGCGGCTCAACTCCGAACTGGCCCACGCCAAGAGCGTCGCGGAAGAAGCCAACCTGTCGAAGACGCGGTTTCTTGCCGCCGCCAGCCATGACATCCTGCAACCGCTCAACGCCGCGCGCCTCTATGTCACCAGCCTGGTGGAACGCCAGAGCGGCGGCGAGGATTCGCGCCTGGTCGAAAACATCGACGACTCGCTGGAGGCGATCGAGGAAATCCTTGGCGCGCTGCTCGACATCTCGCGCCTCGACGCCGGCGCGATGACACCCTCGATCGGCAGCTTCCGGATCGGCGACCTGATGCGCTCGCTGGAAATCGAGTTCACCCCGATCGCCCGCGCCAAGGGTATCGATCTGACCTTCGTGTCGTGCTCGCTGCCGGTCGAGTCGGACCGCCTGATGTTGCGGCGACTGTTGCAGAACCTGATCTCCAACGCCATCAAGTACACCCTGCAAGGGCGCGTGCTGGTCGGTTGCCGGCGGCGCGGGTCCTCGCTGCAGATCATCATCCACGACACCGGCGTCGGCGTGCCGGCGGTCAAGCGCCGCGAGATTTTCAAGGAGTTTCATCGCCTCGAACAGGGCGCGCGGATCGCGCGCGGGCTCGGGCTCGGGCTGTCCATCGTCGAACGTCTGGCGCGCATGTTGAACCACCACGTCGCGCTCGACGCCAACGGGCTCGGCGGCACCATGTTCTCGGTCACCGTGCCGATCGCCACGGCGGTGACCAACCATACGCCGGTGGTCACCTCCAGCACGCCAGTGGCGCGCAGTTCGATGAGCGGCGCGCTGATCGTCTGCATCGAGAACGATCTCGCCATTCTCGACGGCATGAGGACACTTCTCACCGCATGGGACGCCGAGGTGCTGGCGGCCGCCGACCCGGAAACCGCGATCGAGGCGCTGGAGTCGCGAGGCGACAGGGTCACCGGCCTGCTGGTGGACTATCATCTCGACCGCGGCAACGGCATCGCCGCGATCCGGGAAATCCGCCGCAAGTTCGGCCGCGCCATCCCGGCGATCCTGATCACCGCCGATCGCAGCCCGCACGTTCGCGCCGCGGCTGCCGAGGAACGGATCGCGGTACTCAACAAGCCGGTCAAGCCGGCGTCGCTGCGAGCGTTGCTGGGGCAATGGCGGACGCAGCAGATGGCGGCCGCGGAGTAGATACGGCTAGGCGCGTATTGCGTTTCCGTCAAAAAGCGGACGTCTTCAGCGCAGCGTGGTTTCGCCCTGCCGCCACTGTCCGCCGGAAATTTTCGCCGCCGCGATCACTGCCTGCGTACGGCTCTCGACGCCGAGCTTTTGCAGGATTGCCGAGACGTGGGCCTTGATGGTCGCTTCCGATACGCCAAGCTCGTAGGCGATCTGCTTGTTGAGCAGCCCTTGCGACAGCATCATCAGCACGCGCACCTGCTGCGGCGTCAGGGTCACCAACCTATCCCGCAGCCGGGTCATTGCCGGGTCGGCCGCCGCCGACAGATCGACGTCCGGCGGAATCCACACGTCGCCGGCCATCACCTTGACCAGCGCATCGCGCAAGGTCTCGACGCCGAACCGCTTGGGAATGAAGCCCGACGCGCCGAACTCCAGCGAACTGCGGATAGTCGCGAGATCGTCGCTCGCCGATACGATGACCACCGGAATCGCGGGGTATTGCGCGCGCAGGTAGATCAGGCCCGAAAATCCGCTGATGCCCGGCATCGACAGGTCGAGCAGCACCATATCGACTTCGGGATTGGCTCCGAGCAGCGCGGTCAGCTCCTCGAACGATCCCGCCTCGTCGATTCGCGACGCCGCGACCACGCTTGCGACCGCTTGTCGCAGCGCGTCGCGAAACATCGGATGATCGTCAGCAATGACGAGATGGGTGGTGGCAATTGCGTTCATCGAAACCGTGGCTGAGCATGACGCACCGGCCCGCCGAGGAGTCCGGCTGTTCGTGGCCGATACTCGCCCGGATTGATGACCTCATGCAAGCGGCCTGTTCCATTTCGATGCAAGGGAGTTAACGCACGGCGGACATCCTGCCGACGCGCCCGCATGCGCCGCTCACGCGCGATTGCCGATGAGTTGCAGCACGACCTCGCGCCGATGCGGGCGGCGGCGGTGCTCGATCAGATAGATCGCCTGCCAGGTCCCGAGCGCCAGCCGTCCGCTCAGCACCGGGACCTGAAGCGACGTCGCCGTCAGCATGGCGCGGATGTGCGCCGGCATGTCGTCGGGGCCTTCGGTATCGTGGGTCCAGCCGGCGTTCTCGGGCGCGAGGCGGTCGAGCGCGGTGAGGAGATCGACCCGCACCGAGGGATCGGCGTTTTCCTGAATGGTCAGCGACGCCGAGGTGTGGCGGCAGAACAGCGTCAATTGCCCTTCGTCGACCTGGGCCCGATCGACGAAAGCTTGCGCCTCGGCGGTGAGATCGACAAATCCCTGCTTCCGCGTCGCCACCGTCAACACGGTCGAAGTCAGCACATCCATTTGCGTGTCCGCGTATCCGGCGAGCAGATTATATCTTGCCGGCGACATCCTTTTGCACGCGGTCGGCCATCTCCACCAGACGCCGCCAGGCGCGTTCGAGAAAGCTCATCACCCGCTCGACGTCGCGGTCGCTGGGCAGCGTCAGCTCCAGCTTGCGCTCGGATTCTCCGGGAGGCTTTTCCGCCAGCCCGGGCGAGTCCTTGCGCAGCGAATCCGACTTGGGCAGTGAGTCCGACTTGGGCAGCGCCTCGTCGATCTTTCCCGACGACGGCTCGCGCGCGGCGAGTTGCGCGCGCAGTCCCTCGTTCTCCTTCTGCAACCGCCCGATTTCGCTATCGAGGGCGGCCCGCTCGTCCGGCATCGCGTAGCACGCCCAGCCGATCTTCTTGCTGTTGCAGATCGACGTCGTCCCGGTGCGGGTATCGAGCCGCAGCACGCCGTCGGATACCGGCGCCAGCGTGTAGCGGCCGTTATCGGTGTCCGGCATCGTCTGCGCGAAAGCCGGGGCCGGCAGGATCGCCACGCCGAACAGCGCCGCGCGAGCCAGCGGACGGAGCCGAAGCCGCGCGCTCGAAAATCCACCGCTTGCCAACGCCATCCGCGTCCTCCGCAATGATTGCGCCAGGGAGCGCGCCAAGAATAGCACGAGGTCGGCGCTCAGGCTGTCGGCCGGTATGCTCCGCGCCCCGACTTCAACGCGTCCGCCAGCAATTCGATCCGATCCTGCCCCCAGAACACCTCGCCGTCGAGCACATAGGCGGGCGAGCCGAACACGTCGGCGCCGAGCGCATCCTGACGGTTCTGCTCGTAGGCCACCCCGACTTCATCGCTCGTCGAGCGCTCGACCAACTCACCGCCTGGCAACCCGGCCTCGTCCGCCAGCCGCCGCACCACGGCGGCATCAGCGAGATCCTTCTGATCCTCCCAGATCGCGGCATAGGCCCGGCGCAGAAACCCGTCCGGATCGAGCCCGGCCGCAACCGCGGCGATCACCACACCGTCGGCCAGCCGGGCGTTGAACGGCCAGTGTCTGGGCTGCAAATGAAAATTCAGGCCGCGCTTGTCGCGCCAGCGCTGTAATTCGACCATGCGGTAGCGCTGACGCACCGGGTGCCGCTTCATCAAGGGCAGGCCGCCGGTTTCGGAAAACAGGTCGAGCAACACCACGGGCTTATGATTTACCTCGAGATCATAGGTACTTACGAGATTTCGAAAGGCCGCGTGCCCGATATAGGCCCACGGCGATTGAAACGAGAAATAGTAATCGATCGAGCGTGACATGCTGACTCCGGGAAAAGTGCGGCGGGCGATCGCGCCATCCCACCAGAGCCACCATCGCGGAACAAGAGCGCTTTGCGCACAACAAAGCCGCAACTCTGCCGGTACGCCGCTGCGGCGATCCCGCGCATCGACTCTGGCACGATCGAATATATGCAGTTATTTCAATGGCCTAACCTTATTTTCGGTCGTCTTGACTTGGTGCGACGCCGTCAGTATGGTCCGCGCGGGTTTCGAGGGTTGCGGGGCACGCTTTTCCTTCATTTTGACCTCGTTTCGGGTGTCGAGCCATGGCGAACGGCACAGGCAACGGCGGATCAAATCATGATGGAGCACCCGGCAAACCGCTCCCTGACGATGCTGCGCTTTCCGCAAGACTTGGACGCCTGGACCAACGGTTATCCTCTCTGAGGGACACCCGGAAATCCGAGGCGGACCTGGACGAGCGGCAGAACCAGGACGCATCGGCGCGCGCTTCCGCGCTGGCTCGTGGTTTCCGCCTGTCGTCCGAACTGGTTGCGGGAGTTGCTGTCGGCGCGGCCATCGGCTGGGGGTTCGACTATCTGCTATCGACCTCGCCCTGGGGTCTCATCGTGTTTTTCCTTCTCGGCTTCGCTGCCGGAGTGGTCAATCTGATGCGGGTCGCGGGCGTTGTACCTGACGTGAAGGATCGCGTGACGGGCCCCCCGCGGGACCCGTGATATTCAAGCGCCGGCGGACCCGGCGATATTCAAAACGCCAGCGCTGCTGGCAGAGTTCAAGCGCCAGCGACACTGGCGGGTGATGACGAGAGAGCGGCCGGCGATATGGATCCGATCCATCAATTCGAGATCAAGAACCTCTTTACGATCGGCACCTTCGGCGGCCACGAGATCGCCTTTACAAATTCAGCAGCCTACATGCTGCTGGCGGTGGTGCTGACCGCGGCCCTGATGCTGGGCGGCACCGCCGGACGCCGTCTGGTGCCGAGCCGGATGCAGTCGATGGCCGAACTCAGCTACGAGTTCATCGCCGACATGCTGCGCTCCACCGCCGGCGAACAGGGCATGAAGTTCTTCCCGCTGGTGTTTACCATCTTCATGTTCGTGTTTGTCTCGAACATCGTCGGCATCATTCCCTACACCTTCACGGTCGCCAGCCACATCATCGTCACGGTGGCGCTAGCGCTTCTGGTGTTCCTCACCGTCATCGTCTACGGCCTCTACAAGAACGGCCTGAAATTCTTCAAGCTGTTCGTTCCGCACGGCATTCCGATGGTGATCCTGCCGCTGGTGGTGGCGATCGAGATCATTTCCTTCCTGTCGCGGCCGGTGTCCCATAGCGTCCGTCTGTTCGCCAACATGCTGGCCGGCCATATCACGCTGAAGGTGTTCGCGAGCTTCGTCACCATGTTGGGCGCGCTCGGCATCGCCGGCATCGTCGGCGCCGCGCTGCCGCTGGCGCTGACCATCGCGCTGACCGCGCTGGAACTGCTGGTGGCGGCGCTGCAAGCCTACGTCTTCGCCATCCTCACCTGCATCTATCTCAACGATGCAATCCATCCGGGCCATTAAGGCTCGCGTTTCCTAGCAACCTCAAGCAACCCACACGTAAGGAGCTACTATGGACCCGATCGCCGCAAAATACATTGGAGCCGGCATCGCCTGCATCGGCATGGGTGGCGCTGGCGCCGGCGTCGGCATCATCTTCGGCAACTACCTTGCCGCCGCGGTGCGCAACCCGTCCGCCGCCCAGGGCCAGTTCGCCAACCTGATCTTCGGCTTCGCCGTGACCGAAGCGCTCGGCATCTTCTCGCTGCTGATCGCGCTGCTGCTGCTGTTCGCACTGTAAGCCCGAATTGATGTGGTGGTTCACCGGCCCCCCTTGCGGGGCCGGGACTCGCCTGAGCTGGAGGCGCCCGTGGCGTCACAACATGGCCCTTCGAGCGGCACGTCCGCTCACACCACGGCAGACGGCGGCAAGCCGCCGTTCCCGCCGTTCGAGTCGCACACCTTCGCGTCGCAGTTGGTGTGGCTCCTCATTTCATTCGTCGCCCTGTACCTGATCGTCTCGCGGATCGCGCTGCCGCGCGTCAGCGGTATCCTGGCCAACCGCCAGAAGACCATCGCCGACGATCTCGCCGCCGCGCAGAAGCTGCGCGACGAGTCCGACGACGCGCTCAAGGCCTATGAGACCGAACTCGCCAACGCTCGCAACAAGGCGCAGGCGATCGGCGCCGAAGCCCGCGACAAGCTCAATGCTCAGGCCGAGCAGGAGCGCAAGACGCTGGAAGATCGGCTGGCCGTCAAGCTGGCGGACGCGGAGAAGGCCATCGCCGGCACCCGCGCCGCGGCCATGAGCAACGTGCGGGAGATTGCTTCCGACGCGGCGACGGAGATCGTGCAGCAACTGACGGGCCAAAAGCCCGACGCCAAGGCGATCGAAGACGCCGTAGACGCATCCTTGAGAGGGTAGGACGATGTTATCCCAACCGGAATTCTGGGTTGCCGTCGCCTTCGTCGTGCTGATGGCGATCTTCATCTACGTCGGCGTGCCCGGCGTGGTGACCAGGGCGCTCGACCATCGCGCCGACCGCATCAAGGCTGAGCTTGACGACGCCCGTCGCCTCAAGGAGGAGGCCGCCGCACTGGTCGCCGACTACAAGGCTCGCTACGCCGCGGCGGAGCGCGAGGCGCAGGACATCGTCACCAACGCCAAGGCCGAAGCCGAGCGCAGCGCGGCCGAGGCCAAGAGCCGGATGGAAGATTTCGTCGCCCGCCGCACCAAGGCGGCGGAAACCAAGATCGCCCAGGCCGAGGCGCAGGCGCTGGCCGACGTTCGCGCCGCCGCCGCGGACGCGGCCGTGGCCGCAGCCTCGCGGATCCTGAGCAAGTCGGTAAGCGGCCCGGTCGCCGACGAATTGCTCGCCAAGGGCATTCAGGACGTGCGCGGCAAACTGAACTGATCGAAAATCAATCCACTACAAAACGGCCGGTGCGATGACTCGCGCCGGCCGTTTTGCTTTGGGATCCCTGCTGTCCCTTGTGGGGGAGGGCAGCGAGGGGAAATGTCAGAGAGAATGCGCGGATCAAGTCCGCGCATGATGACGGACGTTTCCGTCAAAGCACAAAGCCTCTACCGCCTGCGGTGACCGCGCCCGCGTGGCTCGGGCCGCAGCGCCTGCGGGTCGAAGCCGATGTAGAAGACATAGTTATCGCCGGCGGCGGCGCTCGGCGCCGGATAGATCACGTCCTCGGCGACCAGACTGAACGACACGGTGTTGTCGCCCTCCATCATCACCGTAGTCCGGTAGGCTTTGGTGAAGATGGTTTTCTCGCTGACGCCGCCCTGCACCACCGCGATCCGCATCGGCACCTCGACGCTGGGAGGCGCGCCCGCCGGGCCGACGATGACGCGACCCTGAATGCCGATCCGCGCCCTCACCTGGCCGTCATCGCCGAGCGTGCAATCGCGCGCGGTGCGCACGATGGTCGCCTGATAGCGCAGGTCGTTACCCGCGGCCTCCCTCCCCGGCAGGCCGACCGCATAGGTCGATGCGCCGGGACGAATGGTGACCGCAGGGCAGGTCGGCAGGCTCGGCTCCGACGACGGCGTCGGCGCGGTCACCGTGGTAGTGGCCGGCTGCGAGTTCGAGCCGAACAACTGGCTGAAGCGATCGCCTATCGAGGGGCTGTCGCCCGCCATCTGGCCGCCGCCGAACATGCTGCCGCCGCCGCAGCCGGACAACAGCAGGGCCGTGACGGCGAGAGTGGCAAACCGACAGGGCAGCCGTCGCGCGCGCGCGCCGCCGCTCCCCTTCCAACGCAAATCCAGCATGACGTAGATGTCCCCCGGCAAACCCTCGGCCTCGCCGCCGCGCCCGGAATCAAGCCCGATTCCCGGCGGCGGCGGGCCGGTTATAGCAGTTCAATGGCGGCAAACCCAAGGCGGCAACCCCAAAGCGCCATGCTTCCTCAGCGACGGATGTCCTCGTGCAACAGGCCGAACAGCAGATGATCCTGCCAGACGCCGTTGATGCAGAGATAGCGCCGCGCCAGCCCCTCGCGGACGAATCCGCATTTCTCCAGCACCCTGACGGACGCGATATTTCCCGGAATGCAGGCCGCTTCCACCCGATGCAGGCTGAGTTCGCCGAACAGCGTCGGCAGCAACAGCCGCAGCGCCGCCGTCATGTAGCCGCGCCCCGCGTATGGCTCCCCGATCCAGTAGCCGACAGTTCCCGCCTGCACGATGCCGCGCCGGACATTGGCGAGCGTGATGCCGCCGATGAGAGCGCCATCCTGTTCGCGGAAGATCAGGAACGGGTAGGCGCGGTCGGCAAGGATATCCTCGGCGTAACGACGCAGTCTGCGGCGAAAGCCGGCGCGAGTCAGATCGTCCGACGGCCACACCGGCTCCCATGGCGTCAGATAGGCGCGGCTGCGTTCGCGAAGCTGCGCCCACGACACAAAATCGGCGGACTGCGGCGCGCGCAGCAAGAGGCCGTTGCCGCGCGGCTCAAGCGCTGACGGCGCGCTTGAAGGCATACGAAACAGAGCCATGGCAAGCCCTTAGAAAGTCGCGACCATCTATTTTAGGCTATGATGCGGAAAAGGGCAGCCCGGATCCTTGGCCGCCAGCGCATTAATGATATCTCGCCTTGGGCATCGACAGGTTTTCGGCGTGGGCGGCAGCGACGTCGAGCGCACGCCCGCTGCCGAGCGCGGCCACTGCCGGGCGGCTCCGCGCCAACAGAACGCGCGCGGCATCGCGGGTGGTTTCGCGGGTCACCGCCTCGATGCGGGCGACCAGTTCGTCGACACCGAGCGGCCGGCCATAGGCCAGAACGTGGCGCGCCAACTGCTCGGCCCGCGAGCTGCAGCTCTCCAGCGCCATCAGCAGGCCCGCCTTCATCTGCGCCTTGGCGCGGGCGACCTCGGCCTCGGTCAGGGTTTCAACCGCATTGTTGATGACATCGACGATGACTTCCATCATTTCCGGCGCATCGGCCGGATCGGTGCCGGTGTAGAGCCCGAAGAAGCCGGTGTCGGCATGTGGCGCGTGGAAGGTGTAGATCGAATAGCACAACCCGCGCTTCTCGCGGACCTCCTGAAACAGCCGCGAGGACATGCCGCCGCCGAGGATATTGGTGAACACCTGCAAGCTGAACAGCGCCGGATCGGCCTGCGGCAGACCTTCCAGCGCCAGCGTGAGATGCGCTTGCTCAAGGTCGCGATGGACGACGCGCGAGCCGCCATTGCCGAACACCGCCGGCCGCGGCGGCGGCGCCGGCGTCGACGACAAGCCGGCGAAGCGCTCGCTGACCTCGGCCACGACGCGGGCATGATCCACAGCGCCCGCCGCCGCCACCACCATGTTGGGGCCGCGATAATGCGTCGCCAGATAATTGCGCAGTGAATCGCGGTTGAAGGTCTTCAGCGTCGCCGTGGTCCCGAGCAGAGAACGCCCGATCGGTTGATCCGGATAGCAAAGCTCGCTGAGATATTCGAACACCACATCGTCCGGCGTGTCCTGCGCCGCGCCGATCTCCTGCTCGATCACGCTCTTTTCGCGCTCCAGTTCCTCGGCGACGAAGGTCGGGTGCGAGATGATGTCGGAGAGCACGTCGAGCGCCAGCGGCACGTCGGCTTTCATGACGCGGGCGTAATAGGCCGTCGTCTCGGTGCTGGTGGCGGCGTTGAGATCGCCGCCGACCGCCTCGATCTCCTCGACGATCTGGCGCGAGGAGCGCCGTTCGGTGCCCTTGAACGCCATGTGTTCGAGCAAATGCGAGATGCCGTGCTCGTCCGGCTTTTCGTCGCGACCGCCGACACCGGCCCATACGCCGAGCGCCGCGGTTTCCAGATGCGGCATGGCGTCGGTGATGACCGTGAGGCCGGACGGCAGCCTGCTGACCTCGACGCTCATCCGGTAACTCCTGCTTTGGCGGCGCGGCTCACTGACAGCACGAACCGCTCCACTTCGGCCTGATCGTTGGCCATCGTCACGATACGCTCGGGCCGGGTCATCAGCCCGTCGAGCCACGGCGGCAGCGCCGGGCGCACGCCGCAGGCGGCCTCCACCGCGTCGGGGAATTTCGCCGGATGCGCGGTGGACAACACGATGTTCGGCACGCTCGTGCCGGTGACGTCACGATCGGCCACCGCCAGCGCCACCGCCGTATGCGGGTCGATCAGATCGCCGGCCTCGCGCCAGGCGGCGCGGATCGCCGCATCGGTTTCCGTCTCGTCGGCGCGTCCGGCATCGAACCCGGCGCGGATCGCCGCCAGCATCGTGTCCGACAGCACGAAGCGGCGCGACTGCTCCAGCGAGGCCATCAGGCCGCGCACCACGGCTGCATCGCGCCCGGACGCCTCGAACAGCAGGCGCTCGAAATTCGACGACACCTGAATGTCCATCGACGGCGAGGTGGTGCCGTGAACACCGCGCACCTCGTAAATGCCGGTGGTCAGCGTGCGTGCCAAGATGTCATTGCTGTTGGTGGCGATGCGCAGGCGACGGATCGGCAGCCCCATGCGCTTGGCGACATAGCCGGCGAAGATGTCGCCGAAGTTGCCGGTGGGGACGGTGAAATCGACCGTGCGCGCCGGTGCGCCGAGCGCCGCCGCCGAAGTGACGTAATAGACCACCTGCGCCACAATCCGCGCCCAGTTGATCGAGTTGACGCCGGACAGCGCCACCCTGTCGCGGAAGGCGTGATGATTGAACAGCCCCTTCACGATCGCCTGGCAGTCGTCGAAGGTGCCGTCGATGGCCAGCGCATGGACGTTTCCCGCGCCGATGGTCGTCATCATCCGGCGCTGCACGTCGGAAATCCGGCCGCGCGGAAACAGCACCACGAGG
The DNA here is from genome assembly GCA_044463945.1 of Bradyrhizobiaceae bacterium. Taxonomy (GTDB): domain Bacteria; phylum Pseudomonadota; class Alphaproteobacteria; order Rhizobiales; family Xanthobacteraceae; genus 62-47. Next base: position 23,918 of record JBIQLW010000006.1, read on the forward strand.
TCGGCATTGTCACGGTTAGCGAAGGCATCGACCGCCGCGCCGCCCGTATCGCCTGACGTCGCCACCACGATGGTGGTGCGCCGGCCGCGCTTCGCCAGTACGTGATCCATCAGCCGCGACAGCAGTTGCATCGCGACGTCCTTGAACGCCAGCGTCGGGCCGTGAAACAGTTCGAGCACGAACTGGTTGGGACCGCTCTGGTCGAGCGGCACCACCGCCGGATGGCGGAACGTCGCATACGCCTCGTGCGCCATGCGGCCGAGATCGGTGTCGGATATCTCGCCGCCGACGAACGGGCGGATTACTTCGACCGCGACCTCCCAATACGGACGGCCGGCAAAGTCCGCGATCGCGTCCGGCGTCAGGCGCGGCCACGCCGCCGGAACATAAAGCCCGCCGTCGCGCGCAAGGCCGGTCAGCATCACGTCGCAGAAGCCGAGCGCCGGCGCCGCGCCGCGGGTCGAGATATATTGCGTCAAAGCGTCCTCCAAAGGCCGGTCCGTTATAGCGGTTTCGCGCAAGCACGCCACCACCGCCGCCATACCCGCCCGGCCCGCCGGGCGATCAGCCGACGCCCTTCGAGTCCTCCGGACCTTGAGCGGGCGGCGACGCCTTCGCCTCGGCCAGCGCGCGCACCAGCCAGGCCGCGAAACCGAGCGCGACCGCCGCCGCCAGCCCGAACCAGGTGATGGCGTACTGCATGTGATCGTCCTTAAGGTGGACCGCCAGCGGTCCCGGCTTCGGCACGCCGTTGGCGGGTGCCGGCGTCTCAAGGTCGATATAGAACGGCGCGATCGGCCCCCAATCCAGCGCCCGCGCCATCGCCGCGGGGTCGCGCAGGAACCAGAGCCGTTTGGCGCTCTCCGCCTGCGGCGTCCACCATCCCGGCTTCTCGGTGAACCTGAGATAGCCGGTCAGCGTCACCGGCCCGGCGGGCGGCGGTGAAATGCGGTCGAGTTGCCCTTCCGGCACGAAACCGCGATTGACGACCACAACGCCCGCGCCCGCGACGCGCGCCGGCGCGAAAACCCAGACGCCGGGTCCGGCGACATCGGCGCGGATGCCGGAGCCAGAACCGTAGACGTGCGCCTCGGGGCGGCCGTCATAGATCGCCACAAACGTCACCCGGCGGAACTCGTCCTGCGCAGGCGTCAGCGTCGCCCACTCCGCCGCCGCCGGCAGCGGCACCGGCGCTGCGGCAAGGCGCGCGTCGAGCCTGGCGATCAGGGCGTGCTTCTCGACACGGCGCTGCAACTGCCAGACGCCAAGCCCGATCAACAGCGAGACGATGACGGCGGAAAAGACACCAAGCCCCGCGATCGTCCTCGCCCGCGTCACGGCGGCGCTCACGGCGATTCCCGCTCGGTCAGCCGGCCCTCCGCCGCCTTGTGATGGAATTGCAGGGCGATCAACAGCGATTTCATCACCCGCAGCGGCACCAACGTGGTTGCGGCGATCAGCGGCAGCCACAGCGCGGCGTGAACCCAGAACGGTGGCTGGTACTTGACCTCGACCACCAGCGCCGAGCCGACCACGATGAAGCCGGCAATCAGGATGATGAAGACCGCCGGCCCGTCGCCGCTATCGATGAAGCTATAATCGAGCCCACAGCGGTCGCAGCGCGGCCGCAGCCCGATGTAGCCCGAAAACAGCTTGCCCTCGCCGCAGCGCGGGCAGCGGCACATCAGACCGCGGACGATGCTCTGCGAGAGAGGTGTCGGATCAAGCTCTGACATCGGACGTTCCGTTTTCACACGACACGGCAGCTCGCGAAATGAAAAAGGGCGGCCACGCGGCCGCCCCCTTGTAGCACAATCATCCGCTGTCAGTGCGCGGCGTGCGCCATGGTCTCGGCGCCGTGACCCCACACATAGATGCAGATGAACAGGAACAGCCACACCACGTCAACGAAGTGCCAGTACCACGCGGCAAATTCAAAGCCGAGGTGATGGGTCGGGGTGAAGTGGCCGGCATAGGCGCGGAACAGGCAGACCAGCAGGAACACGGTTCCGATGAGGACGTGGAAGCCGTGGAAGCCGGTGGCCATGAAGAAGATGCCGCCATAGACGTTGCCGGCGAAGCTGAACGCGGCGTGCTGGTATTCGTAAGCCTGAACGCAGGTGAAGCAGGCCCCCAGCAGCACCGTGAGGATGAGGCCCCACTTGAGGCCGCGCCGATCGTTCTCCAGCAGCGCATGATGCGCCCAGGTGACGGTCGTGCCAGAGGTCAGCAGGATCAGGGTGTTGAGCAGCGGCAGGTGCCAGGGATCGAAGGTCTGGATATCCTTGGGCGGCCACACGCCGCCGAACAGCGCCTCGCGGGTGACATGGACCGGGTCCGCCGGAAACAGCGCCGAGTTGAAATAGGCCCAGAACCAGGCGACGAAGAACATCACCTCGGAGGCGATGAACAGGATCATGCCGTAGCGGTGGCTGATCTGCACCACGCGGGTGTGGTCGCCCTTGTGCTCAGCCTCGCGGATGACGTCGCCCCACCACGCCGCCATGGTATAAAGCACGCCGATGATGCCGATGCCGAACACGATCGGCGCGGCTGAATAGAGGTGGTGCATCCACGAGATCCCGCCCACCGCCATGACGAACGCGGAGATCGAGCCGACCAGCGGCCACGGACTGGGATCGACAAGGTGGTAATCGTGGTGCTTAGCGTGCGCCGTAGCCATTTCAGTGTCTCCGTAAGGCGTGCCGGATCAGTCGGCACCTGTTCGTGTAGAAAATCAATCGCGCGCGATCAACCAGCGAACCGTTCGGCCGAGGTTGGATCAGACAAACCTTGCATTATAAATTTCCCTTGGCGGTATCCGTTTCCCCGGCGGCGACCGGCTTCGGGGCGACTTCGCGGATGGGGTAGAAGGTGTAGGACAGGGTGATGGTGTTGAGATCGCGGTTGTCAGCGTCATTGACGATCGTCGGATCGATGTAGAACACCACCGCCATCTCGCGCTTCTCGCCCGGCCCGAGCGTCTGCTCGGTGAAGCAGAAGCAGTTGATCTTCTGGAAATAGGAGCCGGCCGTAAGCGGCGCGACGTTATAGGCCGCCTGCCCGCTGGTGGTGCGCGCCGCGGTGTTGGTGACGGTATAATAGGCCGTGACCACTTCGCCGATGCGGACATGGATCTCGGTCTTCTCCGGCTCGAACTTCCACGGTAGCCCGCCGCTGACGTTGGAATCGAAACGCACCGCGACGGTGCGATCGAGCGGAGCCCCGGCCGGGCCGGAGGTCGCCACCTGGGTGGTGCCGTTGAAGCCGGTGGCGCGGCAGAACCAGTCGTAGAGGGGGACAGCCGCATAGGCGGCGCCGACCATGACGGCGACAAAGACGCCGCAGGCGGCCGCCACCATGACGTCGCGGCTCAACCCGCGACGCTTGCGTGCCTCGGTCCGGTCGTTTTTCATCGGTTCGGGCGTCGTCATCTCAACCTGCCTTCCGACCTGCCCCACACACCCGCATCATATCCGCGATCCCTGGCCTCGCCCTCATACGCTGCGGGACCGCTGCCCGCCGTCACATCGGACGGTTGAGAACCGCCGGTCCCTTCACCAGAGTAACCGCGAAAAACAGGATGACCAGCACGCCGAGCGCCAGCGCGATCGCGATCGAGCGCTCCCGGCGGCGCTTCTTCTGCGCCTCGGTCAGGACGATCCCTTCCGGCTCCTTGTCATCCATATCCTGCTATCACGTCCCGCTATCAAACCTTCAGCCAAACCACGCAAGCGCCGCCGCGACGATCACCTCGATCAACAGGATCGCGAACAAAGCGAACAGGTACACGAGCGAAAACCCGAACAACTGGCGCGCGGCCTTGAGCGCCGGGGCACCCTCGCGCTGGCGATAGACGTTGATCGCAAGCCACAGCATCCAACCGCCGAGCGCGAGCGAGGCGACGCCGTAGATCGCGTCGAAATAGCCCAGAGGCCACGGTGCCGTCGCCACGGCCACCAGCACCACCGTGTAGAGCAGGATCTGCAACCGCGTCGTGTCGGGACCGGCGACCACCGGAAGCATCGGCACGCCGGCGCGCGCGTAGTCGTCGCTGCGGAACAGGGCCAGCGCCCAGAAATGCGGCGGCGTCCAGAAAAAGATGATGAGGAACAAAAGGATCGGCTCGACCGCCAGCGAACCGGTCGCCGCCGCCCACGCCACCACCGGCGGCAGCGCGCCTGCGGCTCCGCCGATCACGATGTTCTGCGCGGTCCAGCGCTTGAGCCACATCGTGTAGATCACGGCATAGAAAAAGATCGTGAACGCCAGCAGCCCGCCGGCCAGCCAGTTGACCAGCGTGCCCAGCGTCATCACCGAGAAGAACGACAGCGTCAGGCCGAACGCCAGCGCCTCCTGCGGCGTTACCCGGCCGGTCGGCACCGGCCGCTTGGCGGTGCGCGACATCAGCGCGTCGATATCGGCGTCGTACCACATGTTGAGTGCGCCGGAGGCTCCGGCGCCGACCGCGATGCACAGGATCGAGGTCACCGCGAGCACCGGGTGAACGTGGCCGGGCGCGACCAAGAGGCCTACCAGCGCGGTGAACACCACGAGCGACATCACACGCGGCTTCAGAAGCGCCAGGTAATCGCCGACGCTCGCCTCGGATACGCGGGGCGGCGCCAATGCCATCGAGTGGTCTTCGACAATCGACACGACTGCTCTCACTTCCGTATCGGCTTAAAGCCGCGGTGACGTCACCGCAGCTCCTGCCCGACGATGCTGCGGCGTGCCGAGGCACGCCGCAGGGGATCACTTCACGCGCGGCAGCGTCTCGAACTGGTGGAACGGCGGCGGCGACGACAGCGTCCATTCCAGCGTGGTGGCGCCGGCGCCCCACGGGTTGTCGGCGGCCTTCTCCTTGCGCGAGAACGCGACGATCATGCCGAAAATGAAGATCAGCACGCTGAACCCCGAGATGAAAGCGCCGATCGACGACACGTAGTTCCAGCCGGCGAACGCATCCGGGTAGTCGATGTAGCGGCGCGGCATTCCCGACAGGCCGAGGAAGTGCTGCGGGAAGAACAGGATGTTGACGCCGATGAACATCACCCAGAAGTGAATCTTGCCGATGGTCTCGTTGTACATGTAGCCGGTGATCTTCGGGAACCAGTAATACCAGCCGGCGAAGATCGCGAACACCGCCGCAACGCCCATCACGTAGTGGAAGTGCGCGATGACGTAGTAGGTGTCCTGCACCACGCGATCGATACCGGCATTGGCCAGCACCACGCCGGTGACGCCGCCCACCGTGAACACGAAGATGAAGCCGATCGCCCACAGCATCGGCGTCTTGAACTGGATCGAGCCGCCCCACATGGTGGCGATCCAGGAGAAGATCTTCACCCCGGTCGGCACCGCGATCACCATCGTGGCGCCGGCGAAGTAAGCCTGCACCGTGCTGCTCATGCCCACCGTGTACATATGGTGCGCCCACACCACGAAGCCGATGAAGCCGATCGCCACCATGGCGTAAGCCATGCCGAGGTAGCCGAAGATCGGCTTGCGGCTGTAGGTCGAGATGACGTGGCTGACGATCCCGAAGCCAGGCAGGATCATGATGTAGACCTCGGGGTGCCCGAAGAACCAGAACAGATGCTGGAACAGGATGGGGTCGCCGCCGCCGTCGGCCGCGAAGAACGAGGTGCCGAAGTTGCGGTCGGTGAGCAGCATGGTGATGGCGCCCGCCAGCACCGGCAGCGCCAGCAGCAGCAGGAACACAGTGACCAGGATCGACCAGGCGAACAGCGGCATCTTGTGCAGCGTCATGCCCGGAGCACGCATGTTGAAGATGGTGGTGATGAAGTTGATCGCGCCGAGGATCGACGAGGCGCCCGCGATGTGCAGCGACAGGATCGCGAAGTCCACCGCCGGGCCCGGATGTCCGGAGGTCGAGAGCGGCGCATACATCGTCCAGCCGGTGCCGGCGCCGTGCGCGCCCGGTTCACCCTCGACGAAGGCGGAAATCAACAGCAGCGCGAACGAGGCCGGCAGCAGCCAGAACGAGATATTGTTCATGCGCGGGAACGCCATGTCCGGCGCGCCGATCATCAACGGCACCATCCAGTTGCCGAAACCGCCGATCAGGGCGGGCATCACCACGAAGAAGATCATGATGAGGCCGTGATTGGTGACGAAGACGTTGTATTCGGTGTTCGAGAAGAACTGGACGCCGGGATACATCAACTCAAGGCGGATGCCCATCGACATCAGCACCCCGAAGATGCTCGCGAACATCGCGAACAGCAGGTACAGCGTGCCGATGTCCTTGTGGTTGGTGGAGTACAGCCACCGCCGCCAGCCGGTCGGATGACCATGCGCGTGATCGTCATGCCCCTGGTGCGAATGAGCCGGTGTTGCCGCGGTGCTTGCCATGTTCGTGTCCTGTCCTGCCGTCCCCGGACCTCGCGGTCCCGCCGCCCGTACCCGAGGGATGCGGGCGATCGAATCCTAAATCCTTACTGTTGTCCCGCCTGCGCCAAGGCGTAGGTCTTGACGTCCGACGATGCAAATTTCTTCTTCGCCGTCTCGACCCAGGCGGCGAACTCCTGATCGCTCACCACCCGCACCGCGATCGGCATGAACGCATGGTCCTTGCCGCACAGTTCGGAGCACTGGCCGTAGAACATGCCGACCTTGGTCGCCTTGAACCAGGTTTCGTTGAGGCGGCCGGGCACGGCGTCGATCTTGATGCCGAATGCCGGCACCGCGAAGGAGTGGATCACGTCGGCGCCGGTGGTCTGCACCCGAACGATCTTGTTGACCGGCACCACCATCTCGTTATCGACCGCCAGAAGCCGCGGCTGCTTGTCCGCCGCCATCAGCGAGTCGAACTCGAATTTGCCGTTATCCGGGTAGGAATAGGTCCAGTACCACTGCTTGCCGGTCGCCTTGATCGTGAGGTCGGCCTTCGGAACGTCCACCTGCTCGAACAGCAGCCGGAACGAGGGAATCGCGATGCCCACCAGGATCATCACCGGAACGATGGTCCAGATCACCTCGATGACCGTGTTATGCGTCGTGCGCGAGGGTACCGGGTTCGACTTGGCGTTGAACCGCACCATCGCCACGATCAGCAATACCACCACCAGCAGCGTAATCAGGGTGATGATCCAGAACAGGAAGCTGTGGAACCAGTGGATGTTGTCCATCACCGGCGACGCCGACGGCTGCAACGACAACTCCCACGGCGAGGGCTGGCCCGCTTCCGCAAACGCGACGCCGCCAACCGCCAGCGCGATCCCGATAATCGCCACCCCCAACAACCGCTGGCCGATCCTGCCCCTCGACATAGTCATGCCGCTCGCGCTCCTTGTCATAGACCTCAAAAGCATCCGCCGCCCCGCGGGGCACGCGATGCCGGACGACGCCTCCGACGATGAAGCCCCCTGGCCGGATCGTTAGAACGCATCGAAATCCTGCCTCTCAAACCATAATTCGCCGGTTCTCGCAATGCACTCGTGGGGGTGTTCCGGCGCATTTGAAGGGATTGCCGGCGGGTCCCGCAAATCACCGCAAAACCGGATGATTTAACGCCTGCCGCCACCTCGGCGCTTGACAGCCGCACGCGCCGATGTACCCACAGGCAAACGGGTGTGTCGGAACCTGATTCGTCGGGGTCGCCGGCGCATTTTCGACCAGGCCTGCCTTCAAGGCGCCGTCATTGCCGTATCAGTCCATCACCGGACAGACATTGAAGGGATCGACCCCGATGGGGCCTTCGAACCACACCCGGCACCCTCCCCGCCATGATCTTACCGCTCTCGCCCTGACGGCCAGGCGCCTCGCCCGCTGTCTCGGCGGCGCGGCGGCCGTTGCGCTATTGCTCGGAGCGGCAACCCCCGCTCTCGCCCAAGGCGCGGTCCGCTCGGTTCACGGCGACTGGCAGATCCGCTGCGATACGCCGCCCGGCGCCAAAGCCGAGCAATGCGCCCTGATCCAGAGCGTGGTCGCGGAGGATCGCTCCAACGCCGGGCTCACCGTTATCGTGCTCAAGACCGCCGACCAGAAAAGCAAGCTGATGCGGGTGGTCGCTCCCCTTGGCGTGCTGCTGCCGTCCGGCCTCGGCCTCAAGCTCGACAACGCCGATGTCGGCCGCGCCGGCTTCGTGCGCTGCCTGCCCAACGGCTGCGTCGCCGAGGTGGTGATGGACGACAAGCTGCTGGACCAGATCCGCAACGCCAAGACCGCGACTTTCATCATCTTCGAGACGCCCGAGGAGGGCATCGGCTTTCCGCTGAGCCTGAACGGCCTGGCGGAAGGCTACGACAAGCTGCCGTAGCGGCCCGGGAACGGCGCGGCGCTTCAATTCCGCGAGGCTGCCGTACGGAGGCGCCCTCCCCTTCGCCGGCGTCGGTGTCTATGTTCGGGATCACATAGTCCTTAAAGCACGCCTACGTCCGACGACCCTGGAGCCCGCCATGATCGATCCCGCCGCCACCTCCCTGCTCGACCGTGCGAGACTCGATCGCGACCACGTCCGCCGCGAGGTGGCGCGCGGGCTGAGCGGGGCCGACGACGGCGAACTGTTCCTCGAATACAGCCAGACCGAGGCGCTCGCCTTCGACAATGGCCGGCTCAAGCAGGCCACCTACGACACCGCGCAAGGCTTCGGGCTGCGCGCGGTCAAGGACGATGCCGTCGGCTACGCCCATTCCTCCGACGTGTCGCTGCCGGCGCTGATTCGCGCCGCCGACGCGGTGCAGGCGGTGCGCGGCGGCTACCGGGGCACCTTCGCGGCGGCCCCGCCGCACACCAATGTCCGCCTTTACGGCGACGACAACCCGCTCGACGCCCCCGGCTTCGAGGCCAAGGTCCGGCTGCTGTCGGAGATCGACGCTTATGTCCGCGACAAGGACCCGCGGGTGCGGCAAGTCTCGGTCAGCCTCGGCGCGACCTGGCAGGTGGTCGAAATCCTGCGCCCCGACGGCGAAAGCTATCGCGACATCCGCCCGCTGGTGCGGGTGAATATCTCTGTCGTTGCCGGACAGGGCGACCGTCAGGAGAGCGGCAGCAAGGGCTATGGCGGCCGCGAGGGCTATGCCCGCTTCATCGAAACCGGGGCGTGGCGCGAGGCCGCCGACGGCGCGCTGCGCGAGGCCATCGTCAACCTCGATTCGGTCCCGGCTCCGGCCGGCGAGATGGACGTGGTGCTCGGTCCCGGCTGGCCCGGCGTGATGCTGCACGAGGCGGTGGGGCACGGGCTTGAAGGCGACTTCAACCGCAAGCAGACCTCAGCCTTTGCCGGACTGATGGGCCAGCAGGTGGCGGCCAAAGGCGTCACCGTGGTCGATGACGGCACCATCGCCGCGCGGCGCGGCTCGCTGTCAATCGACGACGAGGGCACGCCGACCCACCGCACCGTGCTGATCGAGGACGGCATCCTGGTCGGCTACATGCAGGACCGCCAGAACGCCCGGCTCATGAACATGAAACCCACCGGCAACGGCCGCCGCCAGAGCTACGCCCACGTCCCGATGCCGCGCATGACCAACACCTACATGCTCGCAGGCAACCGCGATCCGGCGGAAATTCTCGCCTCGGTCAAGAACGGCATCTTCGCCGCCAATTTCGGCGGCGGCCAGGTCGATATCACCTCCGGCAAGTACGTGTTCCAGTGTACGGAAGCCTATAAAATCGAAAACGGCAAACTCGGCGCACCGCTCAAGGGCGCGATGCTGATCGGCAACGGCCCGACCGACCTCCATCGCATCAGCATGATCGGCAATGATCTCGCGCTCGATACCGGCATCGGCACCTGCGGCAAGCAGGGTCAGGGCGTGCCGGTCGGCGTCGGCCAGCCGACGCTGCGGATGGACCGCATCACCGTGGGAGGCACTGGGGGATGAGCACGGACACCTCTTCGGGCGCGAAGCCGCGCCAGAGCGGACGCTCGGCGCTGGTCCAGATCGCCGGCGTGGTGCTGGCGGTATTCGTGGCCAAGGGCGCGCTGGCCGAGCCGTTCTACGTCCCCTCGGCCTCGATGGAGCCGACGCTGTTGATCGGCGACGCGCTGGTGGCGTCGAAATTCCCCTACGGCTACAGCGCCGCGTCGCTGCCGATCCATGTCACCGTACCGGCCACCGCCCGCCTGCTCGGCCAGTTGCCCGCGCGCGGCGACATGGTGGTGTTCCGCTGGCCCGGCGACACCGCGCAGGTCTGGGTCAAGCGCGTGATCGGCCTGCCGGGCGACCGCGTCCAGATGCGCGACGGCCGACTCTGGCTCAACGGCCAGCCGGTCGCGCTTAAGGCGGACGGCACCGGCGACGCCGAACAAGGGAGCGGGGCCAGCGAGCGGGCCCGGCGCTATATCGAGACGCTGCCGGGCGGTGTGTCGCATCCCATTTTCAAGATGCGCCCCAACGGGGCGCTCGACAATACCGCCGAGGTCACCGTGCCGCCCGGCCGCCTGTTCGTGATGGGCGACAACCGCGACAACTCCGCCGACAGCCGCGTGCCGGTCACCAACGGCGGCGTGGGCCTGCTGCCGGTGGCTGATCTGGTCGGCCGGGTCGATGCCATCGTCGGCTCGTGGGACATCGGCGTCAGCGACCAGCCGGTGTGGGCCTGGCCGTCGGGGCTGCGCCTGTCGCGCTTTTTCTCGCCGGTGCATTAAGGGAGCCGCCTGCTCCGCCCGGTGATGACCTGCGGACGATCGCGCGCCTCAGCGCACCACGCCGGAAATGAATCCCGGCCGGCGGCGCGGCGGCTTGATGTCCTTTTTCAGGAAGCAGCGCGCCTCGCGTCCGACATAGCCCGGCCGTGCATAGGTCCAGGCGCGGCATTTAGCCTCCCCGGTACACGCCGCCTTGCATTGATCCTCGCCGCCCTTGCCCTTGACGTCGAAGCTGCGATAGTCGCCGCCGCTGCGGTCGGTGGAAATCTCGAGGCCGCGAACATGCGGCTCAAGGACGCCGGCCCCACGCACCCCGGAGATGCAGCAGTCGCTGTGGATACGCTGCGGCACGCTGCTCTTGAGCCAGCAGAACGCGCCGTCGCTCGCTGTCGGATAGCTGAAGGTCCAGGCCCGGCACCGCCTGTCGCGCTCGCAGATCAAGGCGCAGTCGGCGGGATCGCCGGAGCGCACCGGCGTGCGCAGATAGTCGCCGCCGATCCGGTCGAAATTGGCCTGCGCACGGGCCGGCGACGCCGCGGCCATCGCCGCTGCCGCCAGCATCACAATCACCGAGATCATCCTGAACGCGGCGGCGGCGCTCATGCCAAACCCTTATCCCTTTCCGTCACTGCACGGCCCCGACAGGCGACCGTCCCCCAGCTCTCAAATCGATCGGCGCGAGCACCGCCCGGCGGGGGCGGCCGTTCCGGCAGAACATACCATATCGTTGCGGCCGCCCGGCAGACGCCGCAGCAAAACGCCATCTAGCCGCCATCTCCCTGTACGCACGATGAACGACGCCCGCATCTCACGACTTGCTGATCCCTGCCAGCGCGCCATGCGCGACCGGCATTCGGCACCCGGAGCCGTCAGAACGCATATTCGTCGTAGGCCGGCTCCACCGAGCCGCCCCAGACGCCATGATACTTCTCCAGCATTTCCTCGGCCGGGCTGCGGCCGGCCTCGACGATTTCGTCAAGGGCTGCGAGGTGGCGCGTTTCGTCGCGGCCGAGGTGATCGACCCGGCCGCGCCGGCGCAGGCCGGCGTGGGCCAGCGCCAGACATTCCTTGACGATCTCGAACAGATAGCGGTCGCGGATGCGCGCCTTGAAGCCGAAGCGCGGCACGTCATCGCGCAGCGCCTGCCGCTCATGGGCCGTCCAGGACCTAACGATGTCCCAGGCCGCGTCGAGGCTCACGTCGTCGTAGAGCAGGCCGACCCAGAACGCCGGCAGCGCCGGCAGGCGGCCCCATGGCACGCCGTCCGCGCCGCGCATTTCGAGATAACGCTTCAGGCGCACCTCGGGAAAGATGGTGGAGAGATGATTGGCCCAGTCCGATAAAGTAGGGCGCTCGCCGGGCAGCCTGGCATTCCTGCCCTCGAAGAAATCCCGGAACGACGAGCCGGAGACGTCGATGTAATCGTCGCCGCGCTTGACGAAATACATCGGCACGTCGAGCGCGTAATCGACCCAGCGCTCGAACCCCATGCCATCCTCGAACGCCCACGGGATCATGCCGGCGCGCGCGTTGTCGGTGTCGCGCCAGATTTCCGAGCGAAACGACAGGAAGCCGTTCGGCCTGCCTTCCGTGAACGGCGAATTGGCGAACAGCGCCGTCGCCACCGGCTGCAACGCTAGCGAGACCCGCAGCTTCTTCACCATGTCGGCTTCGGACGAGAAGTCGAGATTGGTCTGCACCGTGCAGGTCCGGTACATCATGTCGAGGCCGTAGCCACCGACCTTCGGCATGTAGCCGGTCATGATCTTGTAGCGGCCCTTCGGCATCATCGGAATTTGCGCCCGCGACCATGACGGCGTCATGCCGAGGCCGAGGAAGCGGATGCCGAGCGGCGCGGCCACCTCGCGAACCTGCGCAAGATGCGCCATCAGTTCGACCTGGGTCTGATGCACGGTTTCCAGCGGCGCGCCGGACAGTTCGAATTGCCCGCCCGGCTCCAGCGAGATCGCCCCGCCCCCGGTGACGTCGTGCAGGCCGATGATATTGCCGTGCTCCATGATCGGCTCCCAGCCGAGCAGAAGCCGCATCCCTTCCAGCAGCGTGCCGATGCCGCGCGGCCCCTCGTAGGGCACCGGCTGATGTCCCTCGACGGTGAACGGCGTCTTCTCGTGCTCGGTGCCGATCCTGAACTCAGACTTCGGCTTGATGCCCGCCTCAAACCACGCCACCAGATCGTCGCGGGATTGCAGCGGCGTGGTATCGGTCTGGTCACGCGCCATGGAAATTCCGGGTCGAAACCGCGACAACCGTGTCCGCGCGGCGAGAGACAGGATCGCGGCCGAGCGGCGCGCGACCGGGTGAGAACGACGACCTCATCGTGTCGCCGCGGTGTTCGGTGGCAGCGGCGCGGCCTGATTGCACGAGCAGCCGAGCCGGTCGAGCAAGCCGCACAGGCGCGCGGCGTCGGCGTCCGACAGCTTCGAGCCGACGTGCCGTTCGATGGCGGCGGAATAGGCGCTCCACATCCGCTTCTGCAAATCGCGCCCCGCCTCGGTGATGACGACGAACAGGCCGCGCTTGTCCATTTTGCACTCGCGCCGCTCCGCGAGCCCCTCCTCGACCAGCCGGTCGATCAGCCGCGACGTCGAATATTGCGGAATCAGCATCTGCCGTTCGAGTTCGACCGGACGCAGTTCGCCGCCGGGCGCGCGCGACAATTCCACGAGCGCGTCGTACCAGGCGAGCGGCGGAAAACCGGCCTTCTTCAAATCCTGCTCGACCGCGCCCAGCACCCGGCTCTGGATGCGCATCAGCCGGATCCACGCCGCGGTCGCCTCCATCGATGGTCTGCGCTTCATCCCCTGGTCCCGTCGTATCCTGGTCGGACATATCCCGGTCGGAAGTATATAGGTCGAAAGTGGAGCGGCCGGGAGCCGTCCCGGCCGGACACCGCTATGAATGCAGGTGCATCAATCTTGACTATTCCATGCAGTGGCATTTAATCAAGCCACCTCACATACCGATAATCCTCAGGGAGGACAATTCCGATGAAGCTCTACTACTCGCCGGGCGCCTGCTCGCTGTCGCCGCACATCGCGCTGCTCGAAGCCGGCGTGGCGCACGACCTCGCCCGGGTCGATCTCAAGGCCAAGAAGACCGAGGACGGCGGCGACTTCCTCAAGGTCAACCCCAAGGGACAGGTGCCGACGCTGCAACTGGACGACGGCGGCATCCTCACCGAAGGCCCGGTGATCGTGCAACTGATCGCCGACAAGGCGCCCGCCGCCAACCTGCTGCCAGCCAACGGCACCGCCGAGCGCTACCGCGCGCAGGAATGGCTCAATTTTATTTCCACCGAACTGCACAAGATGTTCAGCCCGCTGTTTCAGCCGGCGTTGGCCGACGAAGCCAAAGCGTTCTTCCGCGACCGGCTCAACGACCGCTTCGCCTATCTCGACAGCCAGTTGGCGGGCAAGGACTATCTGATGGGCAAGACCTTCACCGTCGCCGACGGCTATCTCTACACTATCTTGCGCTGGGCCGACGCGATGAAGTTTGACCTCTCAAGCCTCAAGCACCTGATGGCCTACAAGGCCCGCGTCGCGGCGCGGCCGAAAGTCCAGGAAGCGCTCAAGAGCGAGGGGCTGGCGTAACGTCCCTAGAGACGTGATGCCCGGGCCTTGACCCGCCTGCGGGGCCGAAGCCCCTTCGGCGCGGCGAAGGCCCGGGCATCCATCATTTCAAAACGGATGGATTGCCGGATCAAGTCCGGCAATGACACGCGGTTAGGCCGCCGCCTTCTTCGGCGGGAAGCGACCGTAGAAGGTTTCGCCCTTGGCGGCCATGTCTTCCAGCAGCTTCGGCGGGGTGAAGCGCGAGCCGTATTTCGCCTCCAGCTTGTGGCACAGCGCGACGAAATTCTTGGTCCCCATGAAATCGATGTAGGACAGCGCGCCGCCGGTGAACGGCGCGAAGCCGAAGCCGAGGATCGAGCCGACATCCGCCTCGCGTGGATCGACGATGACGTGATCCTCCACCGTGCGCGCGGCTTCCACCGCCTGCGCCACCAGGAAGCGCTGCTTCAATTCCTCGACGTCGAGCGTATCGGGATCGAGGTGTTTCGGCTGCAGCGCCGCGATGCCCGACCACAGCGACTTCTTGCCCTTGCCCTTCTCGGGATAGTCGTAGAAGCCCTTGCCGTTCTTGCGGCCGAAGCGGCCTTGCTTCTCGACCATCTCGACCATCAGCTTCTTCTGCTGCTGATCGACGGCGTTGGGACCGAGATCGGCCTCGGTCGCCTTCATGATCTTGAGCACAAGATCGAGCGCCACCTCGTCCGACAGCGACAGCGGGCCGACCGGCATCCCGGCCATCCGTGCGGTGTTCTCGATCATCGCCGGCGGCACGCCCTCCATCAGCATCTCCAGCCCCTCGGCGGTGAAGCGCAGCACGCAGCGGTTGGCGAAGAAGCCGCGCGAGTCATTGACGACGATCGGCGTCTTGCTGATCTGCCGCACATAGTCGAGCGCGGTGGCGAGCGCGACGTCGCCGGTGTTGTTGCCGAGGATCACTTCCACCAGCAGCATCTTCTCGACCGGCGAGAAGAAATGGATGCCGATGAAACGCGATTGATCCGGCCAGTCCTCGGCCAGCGAGTTGATCGGCAGGGTCGAAGTGTTGGAGGCGAAGATCGCATCCTTGCGCAGATACTGCTGCGCCCTGGCGAAGGTTTCCGACTTCACCTTGCGATCCTCGAACACCGCCTCGATGACGAGGTCGCAATCGGAGATCGCGGCATAGTCGGCAGTGGCGGCGATGCGGCCGAGCAGCGCGTCGCGGTCGGCCTCCTTGGCGCGGCCCTTGGCGATCAGGCCGTCGATCACCGATTTGGCGTGAGCCTTGCCGCGGTCGGCGCTCTCCTGATCGCGGTCGATCAGCACCACTTCGATGCCGGCCTTGGCCGAAACATAACCGATACTGGCGCCCATGAAGCCGGCGCCGATCACCGCGAGCTTCTTCACCCTGGTCGGCGGCACGTTCGCGGGGCGGCGCGCGCCCTTGTTCAGTTCCTGCATCGACAGGAACAGGCTGCGGATCATCGCCGCCGCTTCCTTGCTGCGCAGAATCTTCGCGAAGTAACGCGATTCGATGCGCAGGCCGTTGTCGATATCGACCAGCAGCCCCTCGTAGACACAGCTCAAGATCGCGCGCGCCGCCGGATAGTTATCGTAGGTCTGGCTGCGATAGAGCGCGTTGGCCGGCGGGAAGACATTCATGCCGGCGGCGGAATAGACCGCACCGCCCGGCAGCTTGAAGCCCTTGGCGTCCCACGGCTGAACCGCCTTGCCGCCGTCCTTGATCCACTGTTTCGCCGTCGCAATCAGGTCGGACGCCGGCACGATGGCGCCGACAATGTTGGCGGCCTTTGCCTTGGCGAGCGTCATCTGGTCGCCCTTGAGCAGAAGCTGCAACGCCTCCGCCGCCGGCATCATGCGCGGCAGGCGCTGGGTGCCGCCGCCGCCGGGAAACAGGCCGACCTTGACTTCCGGCAGACCGAGCCGCGTCTTCGGATTGTCGGCGGCGACGCGATAATGGCAGGCCAGTGTCAGTTCGAATGCGCCGCCGAGCGCGAGCCCGTTGATCGCAGCGACCCATGGCTTGCCGGATGTCTCGATCGCGCGCAGCGTCTGCGACAGCTTACGGCTCTCGTCGAACAGCATCCGGTTGGCGGCTTCCTCACCCTGCTCCTTCAGCATCGCCGCATAGGTGCGGTTCATGCCTTCCAGCATCGAGAGGTCGGCGCCGGCCGAGAACGCCTCCTTGCCCGAGGTGACGACGACACCCTTCACCGCCGCGTCGGCTGTCGTCTGCGCGACGATCTTGCCAAGCTCCTCGATGGTCGTGGTGTCGAGCACGTTCATCGAGCGGCCCGGCATGTCCCACGTCACCAGCGCGATGCCGTCGGCGTCGGTCTCGATCTTGAAGTTCTGATAAGTCATGTTTCGCTCCCGATGAAAATGCCGCTGCCGGTACAGCGCGGCGGATGTATCGCCCTTCCCCTGCGGAGGTCTCGTGTCCCGGACGCGGGTCGCGGCATTCTTCATGCCGCTTCGCTGAGCCGGGACCTTTGCAAATGCCGTCTTCGTTACGGTCCCGGCTCAGCGAAGCATGACTTGCGTATTGCATCGCGTTCGGGACACGGATTAGACGTCACGCCCGCTCGATGATGGTGGCGGTGCCCATGCCGCCGCCGATGCACAGCGTCACCAGCGCAGTGTTTAGATCGCGCCGCTCCAGCTCATCCAGCACGGTGCCGAGGATCATCGCGCCGGTCGCGCCGAGCGGATGGCCCATGGCAATTGCGCCGCCGTTGACGTTGATCTTCGTGGGGTCGATGTCGAACGCCTGGATGTAGCGCAGCACCACCGAGGCGAACGCCTCGTTCAGTTCGAACAGGTCGATGTCCTCCAGCTTCATGCCGGAGCGCGCCAGCACCTTCTTCGTTACGTCCACCGGGCCGGTCAGCATGATCGAGGGTTCGGAGCCGATATTGGCGAACGCCCTGATCTTCGCACGCGCTTTGAGGCCATGCTTCTTGCCGGCGGCTTCGCTGCCGAGCAGCACGGCGGCCGCGCCATCGACGATGCCGGACGAGTTGCCGGCGTGATGCACATGCACGACGCGCTCGACCTCCGGATGCGACTGCGTCGCCACCGCGTCGAAGCCGCCCATCGCGCCCATCACCTCGAACGACGGCTGCAACGACGCCAGCGACTGCATGGTGGTCGAAGGCCGCATGTGCTCGTCGCGATCGAGAATGGTCAGGCCGTTCTGGTCCTTCACCGGCACGATGGCGTTCTTGAAGTAACCCTTCTCCCAGGATTCGGCGGCGCGCTTCTGGCTCTCCACCGCGTAGGCATCGACGTCGGCACGCGAGAAGCCGTACTTGGTGGCGATCAGATCGGCGGAAATGCCCTGCGGCAGGAAGTAGGACGGCACCGCGATCGAAGGATCCATCGGCCACGCCGCGCCCGACGACATGATGCCGACGCGGCTCATCGATTCCGCGCCGCCGCCGATGGTGAGATCGTGCTGGCCGGCCATCACCTGCGCGGCGGCGAAGTTCACCGCGTCGAGACCCGAGGCGCAGAAGCGGCTGATCTGCACGCCCGGCACCGCGGTGCCGAGCCCGGCCTGCAGTGCCGCGAAGCGGGCGATGTCGCCGCCGGCCTCGCCGACCGGATCGACCACGCCGAGCACCACGTCGTCGACGCTGCCGGCTTCGAGATTGTTGCGCTCCTTGAGCGCTTTCAGCGGCGTGGTCGCCAGCGTCAGCGCGGTGACCTCGTGCAGCGAACCGTCGGACTTGCCTTTGCCGCGGGGGGTGCGGACATGATCGTAGATGTAGGCTTCAGCCATCGCGTTTTCCTCGGGTTGTCCTTGTTCCATACGGCAACGGCGCCGTTGCCGGCGCCGTCATCGAAAATCTCAGAATGCCTCGGCCGGCAGTTCCATGGTCGTCTCGGCCCCGCTCTGGATCCGCGCCAGATGCAGCGCGGTTTCCGGCAACATCCGCTCCATGAAGAAGCGGCCGGTCACCAGCTTGGTCTTGAGATAGGTGGAGGCATCGCCCGCCGCAATCTTGTCCTGCGCGACTTTCGCCATGCGCGCCCACATATAGGCGAACACCACCAGGCCGAACAGTTTCATGTAGTCGGTGGCCGCGGCGCCGGCGTTGTCCGGCTTGGCCATGGCGTTCTGCATCAGCCACATGGTGGCCTGCTGCAAGTGCCCGAGCGCGGTGGACAGCGGCGCCACGAACGGCTTCATTGCCTCGTCGCCGCCGTGCTCCTTGGCGAAGGCGCCGACCTCGCCGAAGAACGCCATCGCGGCGCGGCCGCCGTGGCGCGGCAGCTTGCGGCCAACCAGATCGAGCGCCTGGATGCCGTTGGCGCCCTCGTAGATCATGGCGATGCGCGCGTCGCGCACGAACTGCTCCATGCCGTGCTCCGCGATGTAGCCGTGGCCGCCAAACACCTGCTGCGCCGCCACCGCGTTGGCGAAACCGCCGTCGGTCAGCACGCCCTTCAGGATCGGCGTCATCAGGCCGAGGTGGTCGTCGGCCGCCTCGCGGTCCTTGGCATCGTTCGAACGATGGGCGACGTCGCTTTTCAGCGCCGTCCACACCACCATGGCGCGCGCCGCCTCGTTGAAGGCGCGGATCGACAACAGCGTGCGCCGGATGTCCGGATGCACGATGATCGGATCGGCCGGCTTGTCGGGCGCCTGCGGCCCGGTGAGGGCACGACCCTGCAACCGTTCGCGCGCGTAAGTGACCGCGTTCTGATAGGCGACCTCCGACATCGCAAGGCCCTGAACGCCGACGCCGAGCCGCGCCTCGTTCATCATCACGAACATCCCCTGCATACCCTTGTTTTCTTCGCCGATCAGCCAGCCGGTGGCGTTGTCGTAGTTCATCACGCAGGTGGAATTGCCGTGGATGCCCATCTTGTGTTCGATCGAACCGCACGAGACGCCGTTGCGCGCGCCGAGCGAACCATCGGCGTTGACCAGAATCTTCGGCACCACGAACAGCGACACGCCCTTGATGCCGGCGGGCGCGCCCTCGATGCGGGCCAGCACCAGATGGATGATGTTGTCGGCGAGGTCGTGCTCGCCGGCGGAGATGAAGATCTTGGTGCCGGTGATCTTGTAGCTGCCGTCGGCCTGCTTCACCGCCTTGGTGCGCAACAGGCCGAGATCGGTGCCGCATTGCGGCTCGGTGAGGTTCATAGTGCCGGTCCATTCGCCCGCCACCATCTTCGGCAGATAGGTCGCCTTCTGCTCCGGCGATCCGTGGACCAGGAGCGCCGCCGTCGCGCCCATGGTGAGGCCGCCATACATCGAAAACGCCATGTTGGCGGAGATCTGAAACTCGGCGACGGTCTGCGACAGCGTCACCGGCAGGCCCTGCCCGCCGAACTCGGCCGGCGCCGACAGTCCGAGCCAGCCGCCTTCCGCGACCTGTTTGAAGGCGTTCTTGAAACCCTTGGGCGTGGTGACGCTGCCGTCGTCATGGCGCACGCAGCCTTCGAGATCGCCGACGCGGTTAAGCGGCTGCAAGACCTGCTCGGAGAGCTTGGCGGCCTCCTCGAGGATCGCCGCGCGAACGTCGGGGGACGCATCGCTGAAGCCGGGAAGATTGTTGTAGCGGTCGAACTGGAAGACGTCGTCGAGGAGGAAGTTGACGTCGTCGATGGGCGCTTTGTAGCTCGGCATGTCGTTCCCCTGCGCTGCGCGGTCAGGACGCTTCTATCAAGGAATCTTGCACCGCAGCAACGCGCCTGTTGTCGCTGACCCGGCGCAGCTCGGGACAACTTTTCCATGCGGTCCGTCAATCCTTAACGGGTTGTTTACCCTAACACGAAAAAGTCCGGTGGAGAGGCTGACGAGCGCCGCCCGAGGGGTTTGTCTTAACCGAACGGGAGGTGCGGGCGGCCTGACGGCGCATATCCGCGCCAGATCGGATACCGGACCACAGCATGACGTCGCGCGGATCATGGAACGTTGAAGACATTGAGCCGTCCGTGCGCGAGAAGGCGGAAGCGGCCGCCCGCCGCGCCGGCATGTCGCTGCCCGAGTGGCTGAACGCCTCGATCGGCAGCCCCGGGAATCTTGCGGCAACAATGTGTTCGCGGTCGCCGTCGTCCGAGGGGCCGGCGGCGCCCCAGACCGCGCCTGACGTGACCGAAATCCATCAGCGCCTCGATACCATCGCCCGCCAGATCGAGGCCATCTCGCGACCGGCCGACCGCGACCAGCCGCCGGTCGCGCGGCAGTTGAACGACGCGATCTCCCGGCTCGACGAGCGGCTGTCGCGGATCACCGCGCCGAAGTCGCAGCCGCAGCCACAGCGGCCGTCGTTCATGCAAAGCGCCCCGGCCCCGCAATCGCCTCCCGCGCCCGCGCGGACATCCTCGGCGCTCGATAACGCGATCGCGGAAATCCTCGCCCGGCAGAGCGAACTCGAAGCGGCCCGCACCCCTTCGCCGCCGCCGATTGCATCGTCGACGCCCGCGATCAAGCCCGACATCGACATGTCAGCGCTGGAACGGCAGCTTGCGACCATCACCAGCCGGATCGAAGCGCTGCACCAGCCGGCGCAGATCGATCAGGCGATCGCCTCGTTCCGCGGCGAACTGGCGGAGATCCGCCGCGCCATCACCGAGGCGATGCCGCGCCAGGCCATCGAATCGATCGAGCGCGACGTCCGGCTATTGTCGCAGCGCATCGACGACAGCCGCCATAACGGCAGCGACGACCGCGCGCTGGCCGGCGTCGAGCGGGCGCTCGGCCAGATCCGGCAGGCGCTCAACACCCTCACCCCGGCCGAGCAACTGGCCGGCTTCGACGAGGCGATCCGCGGCCTCGGCGCCCGGCTCGACACCATCGTGCGCAGCGACGACGATCCCGGCACGATGCAGCAGCTCCAGGAGGCGATCGCCGCCCTGCGCGGCATCGTCGCCAACGTCGCCTCCAACGAGGCGCTGGCGCAGCTCAGCGAGCAGGTGCGGACGCTGGCCGCGAAAGTCGACCAGTTGGCCCGCTCCGACGCCCACGCCGATTCCCTCAACGCGCTGGAAGCGCGGATCGCGACGCTGACCTCGGCGCTGGAGAGCCGGCCGCAGCGCGTCGCCGACGACCGCTCCGAGCAGATCGAGGGGGCGCTGCGCACCCTGTCCGAGAGGCTCGACCGCCTCGCGGTGAGCAACGACGGCCCGTCCGCCTTCGCGCATCTGGAACAGCGCGTGTCCTATCTGCTGGAGCGGCTGGAAGCCTCCGCCGACCACCGTGGCCTCGGCCTCGGCCGCGTCGAGGAAGGCTTGCAGGACATCCTGCGCCATCTCGAACGGCAGCAGAGCCATTTCGCGGCGCTGGAAAACCCCGCGCCGGCGATGGACGACGCCGTGGTCGCCTCGATCCGGCGCGAATTATCAGACATCCGCCACAACCAGTCGGAAACCAGCCGCACCACGCAGGATACGCTGGACGCGGTTCACGGCACGCTCGGCCACGTCGTCGACCGCCTCGCCATGATCGAGAACGATTTGCGCGCCGTGCGCTCCGTGGAGGCGACGCCGCCGCCCGCGGCGATGCCGGCCGCCGCGAGCCGGCCGGTCGAACCGCCCGCCCCCGCGCCGGCGCCCTTTGTCGCGCCGAAGCCGGCGGCGGAAGACACGCCCGCGTCTCCACCCCCGCCTCCCAATGTCATCCGCGATATCCTGACACCGCGCCCGCGCGTCGCGCCGGCGGCGGCCGCCGCACCCGTCGCGCCGCCGGTGGAAACCCGCGCCGCGCCGGCGCGCGCCACCCTCGGCCTCGATCTGCCGCCGGATCATCCGCTGGAGCCGGGCACCCGGCCGGCCGGCCGGCCGCTGTCGCCGTCCGAACGCATCGCCGCCTCCGAGAGTGCGCTCAGCGAAATCGCGGGCCCCGGAATCGCGGATCAGCCGGCCAGCACGTCGAGCTTCATCGCCGCCGCGCGCCGCGCCGCCAAGGCCGCGGCCGCCGCGCCCGCCGCCGAGACATCGACCCGCGCCGCCCGGCTCAACGATTCGATCCGCGCCGCCACCAGGGGCGGCAAATTCGGCTCAAAGATCAAGTCGCTGCTGGTCGGGGCCAGCGTCGTGGTGATCGTGCTCGGCTCGTTCAAGCTGGCGATGACCTGGCTCGACGATCAGCCCGTGCCGGTCGCCGCCCACACCGCGATCTCGAAGCCGGCCCCGGCGCGCCCCGCGCCGCCCGCGACCGAAACGCCGTCGATCACTTCGCCGACGCCGATCGATCGGCAATCGTCGCAGGCTCCGGCCGCGCCGCCGTCCCACACCCACGAGCGCGCCGAAGCGATGGCGGACCATGACCTCACGCCGGCGGAAGCGGCCATGCCGGCACCGGCGGCAACGATCACGGCAACGCCCGCCGCCGAGGAAACCGGCAGCCTCGCCACAGTACGGAACGAGCCTGGGCGGAGCGAACCCGCGCCCGCGGCCCCGGCCGCCACGTCCCGGCTTTCGCCCATCGCGATCCCGGCCTCGGAGAAACTGCCCGACGCGATCGGCGGGCCGGCGCTGCGCTCGGCCGCCCTCAAGGGCGATCCGGCCGCCGCCTACGAGGTCGCGGTGCGCTACGCCGAGGGCAAGGGTGTCGCGGCCAACTTCCCGGAAGCGGCGAAGTGGTACGAGCGCGCCGCGCAGAGCGGCGTGGTGCTGGCGATGTTCCGGCTCGGAACGTTCTACGAGAAGGGCATCAGCGTCAAAAAGGACTTCGACATCGCGCGGCGCTACTACACCATGGCCGCCGAGCGCGGCAACGCCAAGGCCATGCACAACCTCGCGGTGCTGGAAGCCGACGGCGGCGGCAACGGCGCCAACTACCGCAGCGCCTCGGCCTGGTTCCGCAAGGCAGCCGATCGCGGCATCGCCGACAGCCAGTTCAACCTCGGCATCCTTTACGCGCGCGGCATCGGCGTCGAGCAGAACCTCGCGGAGTCGTTCAAGTGGTTCAGCCTCGCCGCCGCCCAGGGCGACAGCGACGCCGCCCGCAAGCGCGACGACGTCGCCAAGCGCCTCGATCCGCAATCGCTGGCCGCGGCCAAGCTGGCGGTGACCAGCTTCACCCCGCAGACACAGCCGGACGATGCGGTCAGCGTCGCCACGCCGCCCGGCGGCTGGGATGCGGCGGCGGCCAAAACCGCGTCGCTGAAGCCGGCGGCGCGCTCCGTGCGGGCCTCGCGTTAAGGTGAAGTCTTCACCAATCCGGCGGAGAAGCATGGCCGGGCGCGGTTAAACCTGCCGTTCCCGGATTCTTTAACTCGCCTTTGGCTTGATTTCGGTTATGCAAGGGCGCGGCGTCACCCCGGCCGCGATCCAGCATCTCGCCGCGACGGGTTTCGGCCCGGCCACGGCGTTCATCGAAGCGAGCGGCCGTGCAGCTTTATCTACCGATAGCGGATCTGCCGATCAACGTGTTCCTCATTCTGGCGATGGGGGCGGCGGTGGGGTTCGTGTCGGGGATGTTCGGGATCGGCGGCGGCTTCCTGCTGACGCCGCTCTTGATCTTCATCGGCATCGCGCCGGCGGTGGCGGTGGCCTCGGTCTCCACACACATTGCCGCCTCGTCGCTGTCCGGCGCGCTGTCGTACTGGCGCAAGCGCTCGATCGACCCGGCGCTGGCGCTGGTGCTGCTCGGCGGCAGCGTCATCGGCACCGTGCTCGGCGTCTGGTTGTTCACGCTGCTGCGGGCTCATGGCCAGCTCGACCTGGTGATCGCGCTGTCCTACGTGGTGCTGCTCACCGGGGTCGGCGCGGCGATGTGCTACGAGGGCCTGCGCGCGGTTCGCCGCGCCCGGCGCGGCGGCAACCCGACGCTGCGGCGGCCGGGCGCCCATACCTGGATCCACGGCCTGCCGCTGAAGATGCGCTTCAAGCGCTCCAAAATCTATCTGTCGGTGATCCCGGTCAACGTCATCGGGCTTCTGATCGGCTTCCTCGGCGCCATCATGGGGGTCGGCGGCAGCTTCATCCTGATCCCGATCCTGATCTACGTGCTGCGCATTCCCACCAGCACGGTGATCGGCACCTCGATGGCGCTGACGCTGGTGACCATGGTGATCGCCACCGTGCTGCACGCGGTGACCAACCACCAGGTCGACGCGGTGCTGGCCCTGATCCTGATGATCGGCGGCGTCACCGGGGCGCAGTTCGGCGCCCAGGCCGGCCACCGCATCCGCGGCGAGCACCTGCGGCTGCTGCTGGGGCTATTGATCCTCGCGGTCGGGGTCCGCTTCGCCATCGAACTCGGCATCAGGCCCGACGACATCTACACGCTGCGGGCCTCGGGAGGCGACGCATGAGCGGGCGCCGCCGCATCGGCGCGGCGGCCGCCGCGCTCCTCCTCGGCGGCCTCGCCGGCCCCGGCGCGGCGAAGGCCGAGCGCCTGATCGTGTCGATCTCCAACCACCGGGTGACGGTGACGTCGAGCTATTCCGGCGAGGAACTGGTGCTGTTCGGCTCGGTGGAGCGCGACGCCAACACCCCGGCGCGGCCCGGCGGCTACGACATGGTGGTGACGGTGTCGGGGCCGCGCGCCGACATGGTGACGCGGCGCAAGGAGCGGCGGTTCGGCATCTGGGTCAACGCCGACTCGCGCCAGTTCCTCGACGTGCCGACCTATCTGGCGATCTCCTCGAACCGGCCGGTCAAGGCGATCGCGCCGGCCGACGTGCGCCGCCGCCAGCAGCTCGGCATCGACAACGTGCTGCTGACCCAGCGGGTCGGCACCGACTATGCCGACGTGGTGGCGAGCGACCCGTTCCGCCGCGCCTTCGTGCGGCTGCGGCGCGAGCACGGGCTGTACCGCGAGGCCGAGAACGGGGTGACGTTCCTGACGCCGACCCTGTTCCGCACCGGGATCGCGCTGCCGGCCGAGGTGCCGACCGGGACCTACGAGGTGGACATCAAGCTGTTCGCCGGGGGCGCGCCGGTCGGCCACGCCCGCACCGCCTTCGAGATCGTCAAGGTCGGCTTCGAGCAGTTCATCGCCACCTCCGCCCACCAGCACGGCCTCGCCTACGGCCTCGCCACCGCCCTCATGGCCCTCCTCACAGGATGGATCGCATCAATCATGTTCAGACGGGATTGATATCGGATCGAAAGCCTCGGAGCCTGACCGGAAACGAGGCGTCATCATCCGCGCAAGCGGACGATCCGGTATTCCGTGCGAGTGCGTGGAGCGTTCGATCCAACATCGCGTACTGGATGCTCCGCCGGAGCCTGTCATCGGGCCGCGCTTTGCGCGGGACCCGTTGGCGGCATGTGACGGCTTTCGGTTCGCGCCCTCGCGCAAACCCTAACTGATTCCGCTTCAGCAGCACCGCGCGGCGGAAATCGCGTGCATCCGGCTGTCGCCGAGCACATGCGCGGTGAAGGCGTGCGACTTGAAGATCGCCGCGAACGCCAGATCGCGGATGCTCAGGCCCCCGGTATAGGCCCCGAACGCCGGCATGATCGCGCGCGCGCCGTCGCTGGCGAAGCAGCGCCGCTCCACCGAGCGGCCGCGCCGGCTGATCCGCGCCTTCGGATGCAGATGGCCGGCGATCTCGCCCGCGACGCCGGTCGGCTCGTGGCGGAAGGTGATGGCGCCGATGGCGACCTCCTGCGCGACGTGGCCGCCGAGATCGCGCGGTAGGTCAGGATCGTGATTGCCGACGATCCAGATCCAGTCGCGCCCGGCCTGCAACGCCGAAAGTTGCGCGCGATGATCGGCCGCGAGCCGCCCGTGCGCCTCGCGATCGTGAAAGCTGTCGCCAAGCGCGATCACCGCGCGCGGCCGGTAGCGCGCCAGCACCGCGTCGAGCCGCGCCAGCGTCTCGGCGGTGTCATGCGGCGGCAGCAGAACGCCGCGCGCGGCGAAGCTCGAACCTTTTTCCAAATGCAGGTCGGAGACCACCAGCAGCCGCTCGTCCTCCCAGTACAGCGCGCCGGCGAGATCGGCGGCGAAGCCGATGCCGGAGACGGTGACGGTTGCAACGCGACGCATCTGCTCCCCTCCCCACCCGGGCCGCGCTTGCGCGCGCCCGGGCGCAGACTCTTGTGGGGAGGGCTCGGGGGTGGGGGTCAAAGCAGACGAACGCATCGGCACTCATCCCCCTCCCCAGCCCTCCCCCACAAGGGGGGAGGGAGCGCGCGAACGATGCGGCGCATCCGGCCCGATATCTTCATCACAATCTATTCCGTCGCCTCGCGCACCAGTTCCTCGGCGGCTTCCGCCAGAAGTTCGTCGGAGGCTTCGCCGTAGACCGCCTCGCGGCCGATTTCCAGCATCACCGGCACCGCGAGCGGCGAAATCCGCGTCAGGTCCTTGTGGGTGATTCGCCCCGCGATCCGCGCCAGCATATCACCGAGACGGCGAAGATCGAGCAGGCCGGAGGCGGCGTCGGCCCGCGCCGCGCGCAAAAGCACATGATCCGGCTGGTGCTTGCGCAGCACGTCGTAGACCAGATCGGTCGAGAACAGCACCTGGCGGCGGCTCTTTTCCTCGCCGGTGAAGCGGCGCGGGATCAGCCCGGAGATGATGGCGCAGTTGCGGAAGGTGCGCTTCATCAGCGCCGATTCCGCAAGCCAGGCTTCGAGGTCGTCGCCCAGCATATCGGGATCGAACAGCGCGTCGAGGCTGAGCCGTCCCTGCCGGATCATCGCCGGCATGTCGCCCAGCGCCCACACGGCCAGCGCGTATTCGTTGGCGACGAAGCCGAGCGGGCGGGCGCGGACGCGCTCCAGCCGCCGCGTCAGCAACATGCCGAGCGTCTGGTGCGCCAGCCGCCCCTCGAACGGATAGCAGACGAGATAATGCTTGCCGGCGCGCGGAAAGGTCTCGACCACCATCTCCCGCGCCCCCGGCACCCGCGAGCGCCGCGCCTGGAGCGCCAGCCATTCGCGCACCTGATCGGGCAATCCGTTCCACGCGCGCTGATCCGCGAGCAGCGTGCGCACGCGCTCGGCCAGATAGGTCGAGAGCGGAAACTTGCCGCCCATGTAGGACGGCACCCTGGCGTCCGTATCATGGGCGCGCGAGACATAGACCTCGTCTTCCACCAGCGCCTCGTAGCGCACGATCTCGCCGCCGAACATGAAGGTGTCGCCCGCGACCAGTCCCTCGATGAAGTATTCCTCGATCTGGCCCAGCATCCGGCCGCCGCGCGCGATCGCGCCGGTCGAACCGCTGCCGCCGCGCCGCGCGCGCACCAGCCGCACCTTCAGCATCGATTCCTCGACGATGGTGCCGACGTTGAGGCGATAGGTCTGCCGCACTTTCGGATTGGCGACGCGCCAGCGGCCCTGCTTGTCCTGCCGGATGCGCGCGAACCGCTCGTAGCTTTTCAGCGCGTAGCCGCCGGTGGCGGCGAAATCCACCACGTCGTCGAAATCGGCGCGCGACAGCGCAGCGTAGGGCGCGGCGGTGCGCACTTCGTTATAGAGATCGTCGGCGAAAAACGGTTCGCCGCAGGCGCAGCCCAGCACATGCTGCGCCAGCACGTCGAGCGCGCCGGCGCGCAGCGGCGGGGTGTCCTGCGCGTTCTCGTTCACCGCGTCGATGGCGACGCGGCATTCCAGCACTTCGAAACGATTCGCCGGCACCAGCACCGCGCGCGAGGCTTCGTCGAGGCGGTGATTGGCGCGGCCGATCCGCTGCATCAGCCGCGACGCTCCCTTCGGCGCGCCGACGTTGACGACGAGGTCGATGTCGCCCCAGTCGACGCCGAGATCGAGCGACGAGGTGCAGACCACGCCGCGCAGCTTGCCGGCGGTCATCGCATCCTCGACCCGGCGGCGCTGGCCGACATCGAGCGAGCCGTGATGCAGCGCGATGGCAAGGTTGTCGTCATTCATGCGCCACAGGTCCTGAAACAGCATCTCGGCCTGGCTGCGGGTGTTGACGAACACCAGCGTGGTCCGGTTGCGCCTGATGAGGTCGTAGATTTCGCCGAGCGCGTGGCGCGCCGAATGGCCGGCCCACGGCAGCCGCTCGCGGGTGTCGAGCATCTCCACCACCGGCGCGGCCGCCCCGCCCGCCACCACGATGTCGGCGGCGCTCTCCGCTTCCGGCGGCTGCGGCACCAGGAAGCGCGCCAGCGATTGCGGCTCCGCCACCGTGGCGGAGAGACCGATGGCGCGCACCTGCGGCGCGATCCGCCACAGCCGCGCCAGCGCCAGCGACAGCAGGTCGCCGCGCTTCGAGGTCACCAGCGCGTGCAACTCGTCGAGCACGATCCGCCGCAGCGAAGCGAACAGATAGGGCGCGTCGTCGGAGGCGAGCAGCAGCGCAAGCTGCTCGGGCGTGGTCAGCAGGATATCCGGCGGGTAGCGCCGCTGCCGCTGCCGCCGCCCCGCCGGCGTGTCGCCGGTGCGGGTCTCGACCCGGATCGGCAACGCCATTTCGGCGATCGGCGTTTCAAGATTGCGGGCGATGTCCACCGCCAGCGCCTTCAGCGGCGAGATGTAGAGGGTGTGGAGGCCCCTTCCCGGCGCACGGCTGGCAGGTGACCCGGACTTGCGCGGAGAGGACAACTCCACCAGCGTCGGCAGGAAGCCGGCCAGCGTCTTGCCGGCCCCGGTCGGAGCGATCAGCAGCGCGGAGCGGCCGGCGCGCGCCTTGTCCAGGAGCGCAAGCTGGTGCGCGCGCGGCGCCCAGCCGCGCCGGGCGAACCAGCGCGAGAAGGTTTCCGGCAGCGGCGCGGACAGCGAATCAGGGTCGGTGGGCGGCACCCGACAGAGGTAAGTCCTCCGATGGCCGCGGTCGAGGCCGCCGAACATGGCGGCGACGACACCTTGAGGCCGCCATCGGCGCGACCGGCGGCAAGGTTCCATCAACCTTCCCCCGCAATCCGCCGGGGTGTGGCTGGCAAACCACAGACAGCCCGGCACCGCCGGGTTAAACTTGAGAAATCAGAACAATGGGATCGATGATGAAGAAGATTATTGCCGGTGTCGCGCTCGTTGGGACCGCTTTCAGCGCGCAGGCCGCCGACCTGTCCGTCAAGGCTCCCTACACCAAGGCCCCGCCGATCGCCGCGCTTTACGACTGGACCGGGTTCTACCTCGGCGTCAACGCCGGCCTCGGCCTCGGCCGCAACCGCACCCAGCATTTCGACGCCGGCGTCGAGACTTCGACCTATCTGTCGCCGCTCGGCGCCATCGGCGGCGTGCAGGCCGGCTACAACTGGCAGACCGATTCGTTCCTCGGACCCCTCGTGCTCGGCATCGAGGCCGACATCCAGGGCGCCGACATGCGCGACGGCTACGTCAGCCTCAACACCATCGGCACCGACACTTTCAACCAGCGGCTCGACTGGTTCGGCACCGTTCGCGGCCGCATCGGCCTCGTCACCGGCCCGACGCTCAGCTACCTCACCGCCGGCTACGCCTATGGCGACGTCAAAACCTCTGGCGTGACCGGCGGCGTGCCGTTCGCCTTCGGCGGCGGCCGCAGCGGCTGGACCTGGGGCAGCGGCGTCGAGGCCGCGCTCGGCGGCAACTGGACCGGCAAGATCGAATACCTTTACGTCGATCTCGGCGACCCGGGCGGCATCTATGCGGGCGGCACCCAAGGGATCCGCACCGAACTGCGCGAGCAGATCTTCCGCGTCGGCCTGAACTATCGCATCGGCGGCAACAGCACCTACATGCCCACCGTCGCGTCCAACTGGAACGGCTTCTACCTCGGCGGCAACTTCGGCTCCGGCACCGCACGCGACCGCAGTTCGGTGTATGATGTCACCAACAACGACACCAGCACCTTCAACGGGGCGCCCGACGGCATCAACGGCGGCGTGCAGGCCGGCTACAACTGGCAGGCCGGCAACACCGTATTCGGCATCGAGACCGACATCCAGGGCGCTTCGCTTGAGGACAACAAGACCTGCTTCGACTGCGGCCCCGGGGGCGTGAGCATCAACTCGAAGCTGCCGTGGTTTGGCACCGTGCGCGGCCGCCTCGGCTATGCGGTCGGCCCGTCGCTGTTCTACGCCACCGGCGGTTTCGCCTACGGCGGCGTCAAGACGACCTTCGAGACGCCCGTCAGCAGCATCGGCCTGTCGGAAACCCGCACCGGCTGGACCGTCGGCGCCGGCATCGAGACGCCGTTCACTCTGCTCGGCCTGTTCGGCCCCAACTGGACGTCGAAGACCGAATATCTCTATGTCGATCTCGGCCGCTCCACCACCGGCTTCGACTTCGGCGGCGCCCCGGTGGTGTATTCGACCCGGGTGCAGGAGCATATCTTCCGCACCGGCCTGAACTATCACTTCAACGCCCCGGTGGTCGCGAAGTACTGATCGCGCTTAAACCCGGCTCAAGTTGACGGCTGAATCGAAAAGCCCCGGCGGATCGCCCGCCGGGGCTTTTGCTTTGTCGCGTTTCGCCTCGTGGCTACGGAAAGGCCCGCGCATCCGGGACATCCCAGCGATGCGCGCCGCCCCACCCGCTATTCGGTGTAGGGCTTGCCCGCCAGGTCCCAGTCGGCGCCGTTGAAGATCGAGATGTAGAGCGTCTTCATCGGGGTGTAATTGTCCGGCGTGTAGGAATAGGTGATGCCGTCCAGCATGTAGGGCGAGTGGAAGTCGTTGAGATTGGCGGCCTGCTTGATCACGTTCTCGCGGGTGAGATCGTCGCCGCAGCGGCGCAGGATCTCCGCCATGGCGGCAGCCTGCCCGTAGCCGGCGAACGCGATGGTGTTGTCGCGGTCGACGTTCGGCAGGTACTTCTGACGAAATTCCTCGAACGCCTTCACCTCGGGGTCGTTCTCGAACTGCGGCACGCCGACTTCCTTGGCGTAGCGGATGGCGACGATGCCCTTGGCATTCTCAAGGCCGCCGGCGTGGAGGATCGAACGGCCGACCGAGCCCGCCGACAACAGATGCAGCGGCTTCCAGCCGAGTTCGGCGACCTTGCGGATCGACTGCGACGACGCCTTGCCGGTGGTGATGTTGTAGAACACGTCGGCGCCCGACTTCGCCAGATTGATGATCTGCGAGTCGATGGTGGGATCGGTCAGGTCGTAGGTCGCCTCCGCGATCACCTTGGCCTTGCCGCCGGCCTTGGCCAGTTCTTCCTTGAAGGGCCCGAGGAAGTCGCGCCCGAAATCGTCGTTCTGATAGAGAATGGCGACCTTGGCCTCGGGCTTCACGCTGAGCACGTACTTGGCGAGAATGCGCGCTTCGGTGGGATAGAGCGGCAGGCCCGCCATGGTCCACTTGAACTCTTTGGGGTTATTCCACTTGGACGCGCCGGTGTTCAGCAGCAACTGCGGCACGCCCTTGCTGTTGAGATATTTATGCACGGCGGTCTGCGGCGCGGTGCCGAGCGAGCCGAACAGCGCCAGCACCTCCTCCTGCTCGACCAGTCGCCGGGTCTGCTCCACCGCCTTGGGCGCGGAATAGGCGTCGTCGGCGCTGATGAACTTGACCTTGCGGCCGTTGATGCCGCCCTTTTCGTTGAGCATCTGGAAATAGGCTTCGCCGACGCGACCGAGCACGCCATAGAGCGATCCCGGCCCCGAATGCGGGACGGTCTGGCCGAGCTTGATCTCGGTGTCGCTGGCGCCGGGGCTGTATTTCTTGTCGGCGGCCATGGCCTGGGTCGCCATCAGCAGGGCCGCGCCCGCGACCAGCGCACGACAGGTCCCGTGAGAAAGGCAATGGGACATCCTTCGGACTCCTCCTTGAGACTTTAATTAATTGCTTAAGTATCATGGAGCCTAGCACAGTCCGGCCTTGCCACAACCCGGATTGCGCCCGTGGTTCAAACCCGCGACATGCGGCCTATATACCCACCATGCGCCCGCAACAGCTTCTCGCTCCCACCGCGGCCGGCCTGTGCTGCAAGCCCGGCGGCTTCCACATCGATCCGCTGCGGCCGGTGGAGCGCGCGCTCATCACCCACGGCCACTCCGATCACGCCCGCCCCGGCCACGGCACGGTGCTGGCGACGCAGGAGACGCTGGACATGATGCGGCTGCGCTACGGCGACGGCTTCGCCGGCCGCGCGCAAGCCGTCCGCTATGGCGAAACGCTGCGGCTTGGCGAGGTCAGCGTCACCTTCCACCCCGCCGGCCATGTGCTCGGCTCGGCGCAGATCGCGGTGACGCACGGCGGCCTACGCATCGTCGCCTCCGGCGATTACAAGGACGCGCCGGACCCGACCTGCGCGCCGTTCGAGGTGGTGCCGTGCGACGTCTTCATCACCGAGGCGACCTTCGGCCTGCCGGTGTTCCGCCACGGCGACGCCGCGCACCAAATCCGCAAGCTGCTCGACTCGGTGCGGCTGTTTCCGGAGCGCGCGCATCTGGTCGGCGCCTATTCGCTCGGCAAGGCGCAGCGCGTCATCGCGCTGTTGCGCACCGCCGGCTACGACGCGCCGGTCTATCTGCACGGCGCGATGGAAACCATCACGCGCTATTACGAGAGCCGCGGCGTCACGCTCGGCGACCTGCGCCCGGTGAAGGGCATGAAGAAGGCCGATCTCGCCGGCACCATCACGCTGGCGCCGCCGTCGGCCACCTCCGACCTGTGGACCCGGCGCTTTCCCGATCCCCTCACCGCCTTCGCCTCGGGATGGATGCGGATCCGCGCGCGGGCGCGGCAGCGCGGCATCGAACTGCCGCTGGTGATTTCCGATCACGCCGACTGGGACGGCCTGACCGCGACGATTGCGGCCACCGGCGCGGGCGAGGTCTGGGTCACCCACGGCGAGGAGGAAGCGCTGGTGCATTGGTGCCGGACCAGCGGCCTCGGCGCGCGGCCGCTGGCGCTGGTCGGCTACGGCGAGGAAGATGAAGCCGTCGCCGCCGGGGGCGACGGCGAGGACGCGGCATGAACCGCTTCGCCGAACTGCTCGACCGCCTGAGCTATGAGCCCGGCCGCAACAACAAGCTGCGGCTGATCACGCAGTATTTTCGCGAGACCGGCGATCCCGATCGCGGCTACGCGCTGGCCGCGCTGACCGGCGTGCTGTCGTTCAGGCACGCCAAGCCGGGCCTGATCCGCGAACTGATCGCCACCCGCACCGACCCCGAACTGTTCGCGCTGTCCTACGATTACGTCGGCGACCTGTCGGAAACCGTCGCGCTGATGTGGCCGACGGCGTCCGCTCCCGCAGGCCGGGGTGGCGAGGAGCACCCGCCCTC
Organism: Bradyrhizobiaceae bacterium; assembly: GCA_044463945.1. GTDB lineage: Bacteria > Pseudomonadota > Alphaproteobacteria > Rhizobiales > Xanthobacteraceae > 62-47. The sequence continues at coordinate 57,237 of JBIQLW010000006.1, forward strand.
GCTCGCCGCCGTCGTCACCACGCTGGACACTCTCGGCAAGGCCGAGCTGCCGGCGCAACTGACGCGCTGGCTCGACGACCTCGACGAGATCGGGCGCTGGGCGCTGCTCAAGCTCGTCACCGGGGGCCTGCGCATCGGCATCTCGGCGCGGCTGGCGAAGGCTGCCGCGGCCGCGCTCGGCGGCAAGGACCCGCACGACGTCGAACTGATCTGGCCCGGCCTCGCGCCGCCCTACCTCGACCTGTTCGCCTGGCTCGAAGGGCGAAGCGACAAGCCGGTCAACCGCGATCCCGCGCCGTTCCGCCCGGTGATGCTGGCGCACGCCATCGACGTGAGCGACTTCGCCGCGCTCGACGCCCGCGACTTCATCGCCGAATGGAAATGGGACGGCATCCGCGTGCAGGCGGTCGGCGGGGTCGACGCCGACGGCGCGCCGGTGGCGCGGCTCTATTCGCGCACCGGCGAGGACATCAGCGCGGGGTTTCCCGATCTGCTGCCGTCGCTGCGGTCAATCGGCGCAATCGACGGGGAATTGTTGATCGTTCGCGAGGGCCGCGTGCAGTCGTTCAACGTGCTGCAACAGCGGCTCAACCGCAAGAGCGTGACGCCGAAGCTGATGAAGGAATTTCCGATCCATCTGCGCGCCTACGACCTGCTCGGCGACGGTGACGGCGATCTGCGTCTGCTGCCGTTCGCCGAGCGGCGCGCGCGGCTCGAAGCCTTCATCGAAAGGCTCGGCGATCCGCGCGTCGATCTGTCCCCGGTGGTGCCGTTCGACGACTGGGAGACGCTGGCCGCGGCCCGCGCCGATCCGTTCCGCTTCGGCGCCGGCGACGACGCCGAGGCGATCGAGGGCGTGATGCTGAAGCGCCGCGACACCGTCTATCTCCCGGGACGGCCGAGGGGCCTGTGGTGGAAGTGGAAGCGCGATCCGCATCTCATCGACGCGGTGCTGATGTATGCGCAGCGCGGCCACGGCAAGCGCTCGTCCTACTACTCCGACTACACCTTCGGGGTGTGGACCGACGACGGCCAACTGGTGCCGGTGGGCAAAGCCTATTTCGGCTTCACCGATCAGGAGCTGCTTCAGATCGACCGCTTCGTCCGCCGCAACACCACGGAAAAATTCGGCCCCGTGCGCCACGTCGTCCACGAGCCGGATCAGGGGCTGGTGCTGGAAGTCGCGTTCGAGGGCCTGCAACGCTCGCCGCGCCACAAGTCCGGCGTCGCCATGCGCTTCCCCCGCATCAACCGGCTGCGCTGGGACAAGCCGCCGCGCGAGGCCGACCGGCTGGAGACGCTGGAGCGGATGCTGAAGACGGAAGCCGCGGCCGCGATCGGCTAGGTTTTTCTGCTTTTGACAGAATTATCCGCCGTCATGTCACGGCGCTTCCGTCAAAACATAAAACGCCATAGAGCCACCCTACTGGCTGGCCCAGACGATGCGCGCGATCCATTCGACCTGATCGGGCGACAGCGTGCGGTCGGGATGCGCGGGGTTGAGCGATTGCAGTTCCAGCGTCCTGGCGGTGCGGCGTTTCAGTTCCTTGACCATCACCTCGCCGTCGCGCGTCTTCACCACGACGCGGTCGCCGCGCCGGATCGGCGTGCCGGGGGACACGATGATGACGTCGCCGTCGCGATAGGCGGGCTTCATCGAATCGCCGGAAATTTCCAGCGCATAGGCGTGTTCGTCGTTGACCGACGGCAGCCCGACCTCGTCCCAGCCCTTGCCGACCGGAAAGCCGCCGTCGTCGAAATAGCCCCCGGCCCCGGCCTCGGCGAATCCGAGCAGCGGCACCGACGGCGTCGCCCGCGCGGTTTCCTCGATCAACTGCACGAAGGTGTCGATGGCGGTGTTGGTGGCGGCCAGCGCCTTGGCCACCGACTCGGTCGAGGGCCAGCGCTCGCGGCCGTCGCTGGTGATGCGCTTCGACTTGTTGAACGTGGTGGGGTCGAGCCCGGCGCGCTTGGCGAGCCCGGACGGCGACAGCCCGGCGCGCTCGGCCAGACGATCGAGAGCGGTCCAGATTTGATGATGGGTCAGCATCGTGTGTCCGTGACGTTGATCGGCGAAGGCACGAAGGCAAGCTCGGGATGGCGTCCTAGGAATTATTACCTTACCACAGCCATATCCGCAATCGAGGAGCGACGATTTACGGCTCTTGAAGTCCGCCGGGGCCGCCGATACGGTCAGGCGCGGGTCGGGCGGCACCCGGCCGGGTGATGCAAAATTCCTGAGAGAACTCAACAACAAGCAGGACATCCTAGGGGTGCGCACGATCTATAAAATCTGTCCTGCCTCGGCCTGGCGCGAGGCCGAGCGCCAGGGCGTCTACACCGGCAGCGCCGACGACGTCCGCGACGGCTTCATTCATTTCTCGACTGCCGCGCAGGTTGCCGAGACCGCGCGAAAACATTTCGCCGGGCAGACCGGGTTGTTCCTGATCGCGGTCGATGCCGACGCGCTGGGGGACGCGCTGCGCTGGGAACCGTCACGCAACGAGGAACTGTTCCCGCACCTCTATGGTCCGCTCGATCTCGGCGCGGTGACCGAAGTGTTCGACCTGCCGGCGCGCCCCGACGGCGGCCATGACATTCCGGAGCTGCCGAGGTGATCCGCGTCTTCGATGCCTTCTCGCTGCCGCTGCTGCGCCTGCTCGATCCGGAAGACGCGCACCGCATGGCGATCTCCGGCCTGCGCCTGCTGCCGCCGATGCGGCCGCGCCCGGACGACCCGAAGCTCGCGGTGCGCGCGTTCGGCCTCAACTTCCGCAACCCGATCGGGCTCGCGGCGGGTTTCGACAAGAGCGCGGAAGCGCCGGACGCGCTGCTGCGGCTCGGCTTCGGCTTCGTCGAGATCGGCTCGGTGACGCCGCGCCCGCAGGCCGGCAATCCGCGCCCGCGGCTGTTCCGGCTGGAGCGCGACGAGGCGGTCATCAACCGCATGGGCTTCAACAACGACGGCGCCGAAGCGGTGCTGCGGCGGCTCGCCAGCCGCGCGCAGCAGCCCGGCATCGTCGGCATCAATCTCGGCGCCAACAAGGATTCGCAGGATCGCGCCGCCGACTATGTGCGGCTGATCGAAACCTTCGCGCCGGTGGCGAGCTATTTCACCGTCAACGTCTCCTCGCCCAACACGCCGGGCCTGCGCAACCTGCAACAGGCCGAGGCGCTCGACGATCTGCTGGCGCGGGTGATCGACGCGCGCGAGCGGGTACGGACCAACGCCGGCGACACCCCGGTGCTGCTCAAGATCGCGCCCGACCTCACGCTCGGCGAACTCGACGACGTGGTCCATATCGCCCGCTCGCGCCGGGTGGACGGCATGATCGTCGGCAACACCACGCTGGCGCGGCCGGCCTCGCTGCGCGACCAGACCGGAGCGCAACAGCAGGGCGGCCTTTCGGGGCGGCCGCTGTTCCGGCTCTCGACCCGCATGGTGGCCGAGACCTACGTGCGCGCCGAGGGCGCGTTTCCCCTGATCGGCGTCGGCGGCATCGACGGCGGCGGCGCGGCGCTGACAAAAATTCGCGCCGGCGCCAGCCTGATCCAGCTTTATTCGGCGCTGATCTACAAGGGCCTCGGCCTGATCGACGGCATCAAGCGCGATCTGGTGGCGACGCTGCTGCGCACCGGCCGCGATTCTTTGTCGGAGATCGTCGGCGCCGACGCCGCCGCCATCACCGCGGAAGACTGGCCGGCGTGAGCAGGACGGGACCGAACGTCGCCCGCTGCAACGCCGGATAGCGCAGCGCCTGCAACAGTCCGCGCGCCAGCAGGAAAACCAGGAACGCCGTCCACAGCCCGGTGTTGCCCCACGGGATCAGCGCGAACCAGACGCCGATGTAGATCGCGAACGCCACGGCCATCAGGTTGCGCATCTCGCGCGCCCACGCCGCGCCGATGAACACGCCGTCGAAGCAATAGGCCAGCACGCCGCAGGCCGGCGCCAGGGCCGCCAGCAGCATGTCGGCGCGCGCCGCCAGCCGCACCTCGGGGCTGGTGGTGATGAGATCGATCAGGCGGTCGCCGGCGACGACGAACACCAGCGACACCGCGACGCCGAAGCCGACGCTCCACGCCAGCACCAGCCGCACCGCCCGCGCGAAGCCTGCGCGGTCGCGGCCGCCGAAGGTCTGGCCGCACAACTGCTCGGCGGCGTTGGCGAGGCCGTCGAGGAAGAACGAGCCGATCATCAGGAAATTGTACAGGACGGCGTTGGCGGCGAGCACCCGGTCGCCGGCGCGCGCGCCCTGCGCGGTGAAGAACAGGAACGCGCCGATCAGCGCCGCGGTGCGGATCATGATGTCGCGATTGACCGTCAGCATCCGCAGCCAGCGCGCGCGGTCGAACAGGAGCGCGCGAGGGACACCGCAAGCGGGGCCGAGCAGAGCGCGCGCGAGCGCGAGGCCGCTGGCGAAGCCGGCCGTCTCGGCGATCACGGTGGCGACCGCCGCGCCCGCGATGCCCCAGTTCAGCACCAGCACGAAAACCACGGTCAGCCCCATATTGACGAGATTGATGCCGACCTGGATCGCCAGCGCCAGGCCGGTGCGCGCCTGCCCCACCAGCCAGCCGAGAATCACGTAGTTGCCGAGCATGAAGGCGGCCGACCACAGCCGGATGTGGAAGTAGCTGGCGGCGGCGGCGGTCACCGCCTCGCTGCCGCCCATCGCCGCGAAGATCGCGGACGCCAGCGGCGTTCGCAGCGCCATCAGCGCAGCACCGATCGCCACCGCCAGCAGCAGCGCGCGGATCAGCACCGCGCGCATCTCGACGCGGTCGTCCGCGCCGAGCGCCTGCGCGGTGAAGGCCACCGTCGCCATCCGCAGGAAGCCGAACAGCCAGAACACACAATCGAACGCCACCGACGCCAGCGCCACGCCGCCGAGCAGCGTCGCGTCGCCAAGCTGGCCGATGGCGGCGGTGGACACCACGCCGAGCAGCGGCGTGGTCAGGTTGGCGAGCATCGCCGGGCCGGCGATGACGAACACGCGGCGGCTGTCGACCCGCAGCGCGGCCTGTCCGGGCGATGTCATCGGCGTCGGCGCGGCGCTCAGCGTCCGCGCGGGGCGTTGACGAGGCGGGCGATCAGCCAGATCGGAACCACGATCACCGCCCCTAACAGGAAGTAGCGCCACAACCCGCTGATGGCGTCGAAGCCGAGGTCCCAGATGCGGATGAACAGCAGGCGGATGCTGTCAACGATATTCCACGGGTCGAGGCCGATCGCCGCCAGCACCACGCCGACCAGGATCGACAGCATCACCAGCCGAAAGGCGACGCCGAGCGGCGAGCCGCCGAGAAAACGCGACAGGCCATCATGGCGTGCCGGCAGGTCGCGGGTCTCGTTCGGCATGGCAAATCTCCGGCGGGATCGATTCCCGGCATTATACCGCGTCGCAAATGGGGAACCAGTGCGGCGGCGTCAATGGCGCGATGACGTCCCGCCTCACGCCGCGCCCGACGACGCCGTCCGCGCCAGCGCGCCGTCGATCATGTTGACCGCGTTGGCGAGGCCGTAGACCGCGACGAAGGAGCCGAAGCGCGGCCCCTTCTCCTGTCCGAGCAGCACCTGATAGAGCATGTTGAACCATTCCAGCGACACGCCGGGGCGGCCGTCCTTGCCGGTCTTCCTGTGATCGAGGAACGGCTCGCGGCGGCCGATCTCGTAGACCACGTTCTGGATATCCTCGGCGCTGGCGTCCTCGGGCAGTTGCGAGAGCGCATCCCGCAGGTCGCCGAGCGCGGCGCGCTCGGCCTCGGTCGGCGCGCGGAACCGCTTCGTCGGCGCCACGAAGTCGCGGTAGTAGTTGATGGCGTAGCCGACCAGCGCGTCGAGGCCGGGATGGGTCTTTGGCGTCACGCCGGGACGGTAGCGCCCGATGAAGCCCCACAGCGTCTCGGCGTTCTCGGCATTGGACGACGACACCAGCGTCAGCAGAAGCTGGAACGTCACCGGCATGTCGGCCTTGGGCGGACGGCCGGCATGGATGTGCCAGACCGGATTGGAGAGGCGCTGCTTTGCGTCCTGCCGGGCATAGCCGTCGAGGAACTGCTGATACTCGTCGACATGGCGCGGGATGACGTCGAAGTGCAGGCGCTTGGCCGCCTTCGGCTCGCGATACATGAACAGCGACAGCGATTCCGGCGAGGCGTAGCGCAGCCACTCGTCGATGGTCAGCCCGTTGCCCTTCGACTTGGAAATCTTCTGGCCCTTGTCGTCGAGGAACAGTTCGTAGTTGAAGCCGGCCGGCGGCGTGCCGCCGATCGCCGCGCAGATCTTGCCCGACAGCTTCACCGAGTCGATCAGGTCCTTGCCGGCCATCTCGTAATCGACGCCGAGCGCGGTCCAGCGCATTGCCCAGTCCGGCTTCCATTGCAGTTTGCAATGCCCGCCGGTGACCGGGACGGTGACGCGCTCCTTGGTCTGCGGGTCGTCGTAGGACACCGTGCCGGCCTTGGCGTCATGAGCGACGATCGGCACCTGCAACACCACGCCGGTGCGCGGACAGATCGGCAGAAACGGCGAATAGCTCGCCGCGCGCTCCTCGCGCAGGCTGGGCAGCATGATCGCCATCACCTTGTCGATCTTCTCCAGCATCCTGAGCAGCGTCGCGTCGAAACGGCCGGACTTGTAGTACTGCGTCGACGAGGCGAACTCGTAGTCGAAGCCGAACGTGTCGAGGAAGGCGCGCAGCCGCGCGTTGTTGTGCTCGCCGAAACTTTGATGGGTGCCGAACGGATCGCGGACCTGGGTCAGCGGCTTGCCGAGATCCTGCTCCAGCATCTCCTTGTTGGGGACGTTGTCCGGCACCTTGCGCAGGCCGTCCATGTCGTCGGAGAACGCCAGCAGGCGCGTCCTGACCTTGTCCTCGGTCAGGACGCGAAAGGCATGACGCACCATGGTGGTGCGCGCCACCTCGCCGAAGGTGCCGATGTGCGGCAGGCCGGAGGGGCCGTAGCCGGTCTCGAACAGCACCTCGTCCTTCGGCGTCTTGCGCAGCCGCTCAACCAGCGCCCGCGCCTGTTCGAACGGCCAGGCGCTGGACTGCTCGGCGAGCGCACGCAGCTCGGTTGCGGTCATCTCATGCAACATTCAATTGCTCCACGCGGCAAGGGCGGCGACCGCCATTGCGCGACCTTCAAATCGGATCAGAACGGGTTGACCGGGAAATACCGCAGCCACAGATCGGTATAGCGGCCTTTTTCCCAGATGCGAAACAGCGCCCAGTTGAGCGCCTGGCGCAGCACGTCGTTGCCCTTCTTGACGGCGATGCCGACACCCTCGCCGAAATAGCGGCTTTCGATGAACGGGCCGCCGCTGAAGGCGCAGCAGTTCTCGGAATCGGCGCCGTTGATCCAGAACGCCAGCGTGATGGCGTCGCCGAAGATCAGTTCGACCTCGTTCTGCCGCAGCGCCTGCCGCAGCGCCTCGTCGTTCGGATAGGGGTGCAGTTCGGCGCCGGTGAACATCGCCTTCAGATAGGCTTCGTGCGCGGAGCCGGCGATCACGCCCACTTTCCTGCCGTCGAGCGTTTCCGGCCGCACCTCGGCCGAGGCCGCGTCGCGCCGGGCCACGAAGCGCGCCGGGATGCGGTAGTACAGGTCGCTGAAATCGACGCGCTTGCGCAACTCCGGCGTCACCGCCAGCGAGGCGATGACGGCATCGCCGCGATTGCTGGCGATGGCGTCGAGCAGGGTATCGAAGCGCCGCATCTGGATGGTGCAGGCCACCTTGATCTCATCGCAGATCAACCGCGCCAGATCGACGTTGAAGCCGGCGGGATTGCCGTCCGGCCCGGTAAAATTGAACGGCGGGTAGTCGGTCTCGGTCATGAAGCGGATCACGGTGAGGCGCGTCAGGTCCGGCCGGTCCGGCCGCCGCCGCGGGTCCCAGAATCCCGGCACGGCCTGCGTGACGGCCTGCGACGCCGTCGCCGTCGCTTGCGCCCGCGCGACGTCGGGCGACAGCACCGATGCCGCGAGCCATCCCAGCACGGCAAGCGTCGCACCCGCGCGCGAGGCCGCGCGCGCGACTATCGTTTCGTTGAAGAATGTCTCTGTCCGTGGTTGCATCGCGTAGGGGCTTCCGCGTCGAGCGACCTTATAGACCATCCGACGGCGGACGCGAGTGTCGTTTGTTGCGTGGGATCGTCGGCGTGGCGGCTGAGGACAATATCGGGCTTTGGGGCCGGGAACCGGCGATCCCGCCGCCAAGCCGACGCGGTGCGCGTCGCACGTCCCGGCGCCGGCTGCCCGGCTTCCTGGCGCGGATGTACGGACTTTCCTCCGAGACCGGAGCCGGCAATCGCGCGCGCCCTGCTCCCGCCGACGATTCCGACCTCGCCGCCACTCCCGAACTCGACTGCCTGCGCGATTACATTCCGGCGGACCTGCTGGAGGCCGCCAAACAACGCAGCCGGCGAATCGGAACCGGGGCCGACCGCGTCCTGATCCAGTGGGGCGTCCTCGACGAAGCCACCTATCTGGAGCACCTCGCCGTCCATACCGGCGTGCCGATCGACGCGCGGCCGGATACGCTGCGCAGCGACATCGTGCTGCCGGACGAGCAGGTGTCGCACGCCGCCCGCCACGGCCTGCTGCCGATGCGGCGTGACGGCGAATATCTTCTGGGCATCGCGCCGCGCGCGCTGGCGGCGCGATGGCTGAGCCGGATCCCCGCGGCATCGCCGGCCATTACCGGGCGGCTGCGGCTGTTGCCGGCCACGCAAATTCAGGAAGCCGTGGTGCTGCGCGCGCACGCGCCGCTGGCCGACGCGGCTTGCAACGGGCTCGGCCGCCGCCGTCCGGATCTGAGCGCCGGCCCTTCGACGTCGTCTCGACGGCGGCGGTCGCGGCTCTGGCGCATCGGCATGGCCGCGGGCGCTGCGACGGTGACGGCGCTATGGCCGCTGATGGCCCTCGATATCGTCGGCGGCCTGCTCGCGATCTGGTTTCTGGCGTTCAGCGGCCTGCGCCTCGCCGGCGTGCTGATGCCCGCGCCGCACGTTCCGCCCGGTCCGCCGCCCGCTGACGACGAACTGCCGGTCTATACGGTGATGGCCGCGCTCTATCGCGAGGCCGCCTCGGTCACGCAGCTCTTGCAGGCGATCGCGGCGCTGAACTACCCGAAGGAAAAGCTCGATGTCATTCTCGTCCTCGAACCCGACGATCAGGAAACCCGCGACGCCATTGCGCAATGGGGGCCGGGGCCGCCGGTCGAGGTGCTGACGGCGCCGGCGACGCAGCCGCGCACCAAGCCGAAGGCGCTGAACTGGGCGCTGCCGTTCGCGCGCGGCAGTTTCGTCACGATCTTCGACGCCGAGGACCTGCCCGAGCCCAACCAGTTACGCGCCGCGCTCGATGCTTTCCGCGCCCACGGCCCGCGCACCGCGTGCGTGCAGGCCAGCCTGTGCATCAACAATCAGGCGGATAGCTGGCTGTCATGCACCTTCGCCGCCGAATATGCCGGGCAGTTCGACGTGTTCCTGCCCGGTCTGTCGGTGCTCGGCCTGCCGCTGCCGCTCGGCGGCTCCTCCAACCACTTCCGCACCGCGGCGCTGCGCGAGGTCGGCGGCTGGGACGCCTATAACGTCACCGAGGATGCCGACCTGGGTTTCCGGCTGGCGCGCTTCGGCTATCGCGCCATGCCGTTCGCCTCGACCACCTTCGAGGAAGCGCCCGCCCGCTTCGGCGGCTGGCTGCGGCAGCGCACGCGCTGGATGAAAGGCTGGATGCAGACCTGGGGCGTGCATATGCGCTCGCCGCGCCGGCTGTGGCGCGAGGCCGGCATCGGCGGCCTCGTGTCGCTCAATCTTCTGGTCGGCGGCAACGTCCTGACCGCGCTGGCCGTGCCGGTCCTGCTGCTCGAACTGACGCTCTATGTCGCGATCCACGCCGCCACCGACGCGCCGCCGCCGTTCTTCACCGGCCCGCTGATGAAGCTGCACGTCGCGGTGATCCTCTCCGGCTACATGGCGACCGTCGTCGTCGGCCTGATGGGGCTGGCCCGCCGCGACCAGTTGCGCCACGGATGGGTGCTGGTGCTGACGCCGCTCCACTGGGTGCTGCTGTCGGCCGCCGCCTGGCGCGCGCTTTACCAGTTGCTGACCGATCCCTATCGCTGGGAGAAGACCGAGCACGGCGTCACGGCCCGGCGACCCGCCGCCGCGCCGCCGAGGGAAAGGCCGCATCCGGCGCACGTCCGGGCGCGCGCCGTCCCGCACCCGCGACGTAGCCGTCAGAGATAGCGCCTGAGATCGGCGGCCGCCGCTTCCGGCGTCTGCTTCAGATTGAACGGCGCGACGAAGTGGCCCTTCTTGTCCATCAGATAGATCAGCGCGGTGTGATCCATGGTGTAGTCGCCGCCGTCCTTCGACGGCACCTTCTTGGCGTAGACGCGGAAGGCGGTGAGCACCTTGCCGATCATCGCCGGATCGCCGGTGAGCCCCTTGAGGTGCGGATCGAAGCTTGAGAGATAATCCTTCATCACCGCGGCGGTGTCGCGTTCGGGATCGACCGAAATGAAGTAGGCATTGACGCGGTCGGCGTCCTTGCCCATCGCCCGCAACACCTCCGACATCTCGAACAGCGAGGTCGGGCACACGTCGGGACAGTGGGTATAGCCGAAGAAGATGATGGTCGGGCGGCCTTGCAGGCTTTTCTCGGTGACGGTCTGGCCGGACTGATCGGTGAGGCTGAACGGGCCGCCGATCGGCGCGGGCGCGGCGACCCGGCCGAAACTGCCCGCCAGCCACAATATCACCAGAAGCCCGATCGCGAGGCTGCCGGCAAACGCCGCAACCACCACCAGCGGCCTGGTCGCCCGAACGGTCATCGTCAACATCTCCGCCGGCCGCGCCGCTGCCGGCGCGCCGGCCAACGCCTGCGTTCCACGGGCCGGCAACGCGCCCGCCAACCCTTCCGGGCTCCTGATAGAGGCTGAGGCGCGGCGGGGCAAGCGCTCGCGGCCCGACGCCGTTCACGTCATGCTGAACGCGCCGCGCGCTTGAGTTTTCAATAAACCCCGCGCTACCGGGAGGCGGCCTGGGCGTTCATCAGATAGCAGGGCCGGTACATGCCGGCGAGCTGCGCGCCGCGCAGGAAAATCATCTGCCGGGTCAGCCCGCCGTGACGCGCGATCCAGCGCTGCACCCGCGCCGGATACATCGCGTACAACATGCGGGTGGCGGCGCGATTGGTGACGGGGCGTCCGCTGGCGCCGACATCCCACGCCGCATGGAAGCCGAGCGCGGCACGCGAGGTCACGCAAATCCGGCTCGCCGGCACCGCGCCGAGAATGATGGTGCAGGCCGAGGCGCACAGCCCGTCGATCACCACCTGCTCGCCGGAACTGCGCAGGGCTTCATAGCGATCGACATAGGTTCCGATGCGCCCGCCGCGGTCGTCCGCTATGCGCATGGCCGCATGACTGGCGGCGACACCCGCGAGCAGAATGACAGCCGCGAGCAATCCGGTTGCGATCTTCATGTTCCGGCCTCGACCTGGAAGCGATGGCGATGTTCGGTGCGACCCCTCACCGTGTCAGGGTGTGGCGAGACGGCGTCTTTGTCCAGATGCGGGAGCGCCCGCCGGACAAATTCCGGTTCAGTGTTGCGCACGGGATGCAGTTGCGCCGCACTGATGCGACGAATGAACAACGGCTCGCGAAGGTCCAAAGCGATGACGGTTGACCGGGCGCGACGCGGCGCGCTTTGATCGGCTTGTCGGGCGGAGGAAGCAGCGATGGCCTTGGACGCGGATATCATCGTCGTCGGCGCGGGACTGGCGGGACTGGTGGCGGCAACGGAAATCGCCGATGCCGGCAAGCGCGTCATCGTGGTGGAGCAGGAAGGCGAGCAGAGTCTCGGCGGACAGGCGTTCTGGTCGTTCGGCGGCCTGTTCCTGGTCGATTCCCCCGAGCAGCGGCGGCTCGGCATCAAGGACAGCATCGCGCTTGCGATGCAGGACTGGATGGGAACCGCCGGCTTCGACCGCGCCGAGGATCACTGGCCGCGGCGCTGGGCCGAAGCCTATGTCGCCTTCGCGGCGGGCGAGAAGCGCGACTGGCTGCGCGCCATGGGCCACCGCATCTTCCCCGTCGTCGGCTGGGCCGAGCGCGGCGGCTACGACGCCATGGGCCACGGCAACTCGGTGCCGCGCTTTCATGTGACGTGGGGCACCGGCCCCGGCATCGTCGAGCCGTTCGAACGCCGCGCCCGCGCCGCGCAGGCGGCGGGCCGGCTGGAATTTCGCTTCCGTCACCGCGTCGATGCGCTGACCTCGACCAACGGCGCGATCGACGGCGTGCGCGGCGCGGTTCTGGAACCCACCGCCACGGAGCGCGGCGTCAGCAGTTCGCGCACCGGCACCGGCGAGTTCGCCTTGAGGGCGCAGGCCGTGATCGTCGCCTCGGGCGGCATCGGCGGCAACCACGATCTGGTCCGCAAGCATTGGCCGCGCCGGCTTGGCGCGCCGCCGCAGCGGATGATCTCCGGGGTGCCGGAGCACGTCGACGGCCGCATGATCGAAATTACCGAGGCGGCCGGCGCGCGGCTGATCAACCGCGACCGCATGTGGCACTATGTCGAGGGCATCGCGAACTGGAGCCCGATCTGGCCGCGCCACGGCATCCGCATCCTGCCCGGCCCGTCGTCGATGTGGTTCGACGCCACCGGCAAGCGGCTGCCGGCGCCGCTGTTCCCCGGCTCCGACACGCTGGGCCAGCTCGAATACATCATGTCCACCGGCTACGATTATTCGTGGTTCATCCTGACCCAGAGCATCATCAAGAAGGAGTTCGCGCTGTCGGGCTCCGAGCAGAACCCCGACCTCACCGGCAAGAGCTGGCGCATGACGCTGAAGCGCGCCACCAACAAGGGCGCGCCGGCGCCGGTGGAAGCCTTCAAGCAGAAGGGCGCCGATTTTCTGGTGCGCGACAATCTCGACGACCTGGTCAGCGCGATGAACGCGCTCAGCGGCGACAACCTGCTGTGCGTGGACGACATCCGCACACAGATCGAGGCGCGCGACCGCGAGATCGCCAACGCCTATGCCAAGGACGCCCAGATCATCAACCTGCACAACGCGCGCCGCTATATCGGCGACAAGCTGATCCGCACCGCCAAGCCGCATCGCATTCTCGACCCCGCGCACGGCCCGCTGATCGCGGTGCGGCTCAACATCCTGACGCGCAAGACGCTGGGCGGTTTCGAGACCGATCTCGACGCGCGGGTGTTCGGCACCGGCGGCGAGATCGTTCCCGGCCTCTACGCGGTGGGCGAGGCGGCGGGCTTCGGCGGCGGCGGGATGCACGGCTACCGCGCGCTGGAAGGCACCTTCCTCGGCGGCTGCCTGTTCTCGGGGCGCGTCGCCGGCCGCGCGGCGGCGAAAGCGGTGGGATGATGTCGTCTCATGACCCGCGAGGTAATCGATCCGCCGCGCGCAAACTCCGATACTGGCGTCATTGAAGACGTCAGCAACAGGAGCTTCATCATGACCGATGCGAAAACCGTCGCCGCCCGCTACATCGAACTGTGGAACGAGCGCGATCCGCAGCGCCGCCGCGATCTTCTCGCCGCGCACTGGACCGACAATGCCAGCTACGTCGATCCCCTGATGCAGGGCGACGGCCACGACGGCATCGATGCGCTGGTGGGCGGCGTGCAGCAGCGCTTCCCGGATTTCCGCTTCACGCTGATCGGTGAGCCCAACGGCTACGGCGATCACGTCCGCTTCTCGTGGGGCCTCGGCCCGGACGGCGCCGACAGCCCGATCAAGGGAACGGATTTCGCCGTGCTGAACGGCGGCCGCATCCAGCGCGTCACCGGCTTCCTCGATCAGGTGCCGGCGGGGGCGTGACGCAACTCGTGTGTCCCGGACGCAACGCGGCATCCTTCATGCCGCGTTGCAGAGCCGGGACCGTTTCAGAGCCGGCCTTCGCGACGATCCCGGATCAGCGCCGCACCGCCGACGCGCTGCGCCGCATCCGGGACGCGGGTCCGCCGATCACCCTCGCCGGAACGGCAGGGCCGGGCCTTCGAGTTTGCGCAGGCCCGGCTCGCGCCGCTCCAGCCACCAGCCGTACTGCTTCGGCCAGTGGCCGAACACCTCGCCGTCCGCCTCCGTGAGCGTGAGGCGGGCGTGCAGCGCCCAGTTCGGGTCGAACAGCGCCTCGCGGCCGATGCCGATCAGATCGGCCTGGCCTTGCGCCAGCACGTCCTCCGCCTGCTGCGGATGCAGGATCAGGCCGACCGCCATGGTGGCGATGTCCGCCTCGCGCCGGATCGCCTCGGCATAGGGCACCTGGAAGCCGTAGCCGCGCGGAATCCGCGCCGCGGTCGCCGAACCCATCAATCCGCCCGACGAGCAATCGATCACGTCAGCGCCCCGCGCGCGTGCCTCGCGCGCGAACGCGATCGAATCCTCGATTCCCACGCCGCCGTCGATGCCGTCCACCGACGAGATGCGCACCGACAGCGGCTTGTCCGCCGGCCACGCCGCGCGCACCGTCTCGATGATCTCCAGCGGAAAGCGCATCCGCCCGGCGCGGTCGCCGCCGTAAGCATCGTCGCGCCTGTTGGACAAGGGCGACAGAAATTCGTGCAGCAGGTAGCCGTGGGCGCAATGCACTTCGAGCAGCGCGAAGCCGGCGGCGGCCGCGCGCAACGTCGCCAGCCGCCACTGCTCGCGCAGCGCCGCCATCTCGGTGACGGTGAGCGCGTGCGGCGTCAGCCAGCCGTCCTCCATCGGAATCGCGCTCGGGGCCACGATCGGCCACGGCTCGTCGCCGCGCGCGCGATCCTCCGCCGTGAGCGCGGCGTTGCCGTACCACGGCCGCTGCATACTGGCCTTGCGCCCGGCGTGCGCCAGTTGAATCGCCGGCACCGCGCCCTGGCTCTGCACGAAGGCGGCGATCCGCGCCAGCGGCGCCTGCTGCGCGTCGTTCCACAGCCCGACATCGCCGTGGGTGATGCGGCCTTCAGGCACCACCGCCGTCGCCTCGACCATGACGACGCCGGCGCCGCCCTGCGCGAACTTGCCGAGATGAACCAGATGCCAGTCGTTGGCGACGCCGTCGATGGCGGAGTACTGGCACATCGGGGAGATGACGACGCGGTTCGGCAGACGAACGCCGCGCAGCGTCAGCGGCTGAAACAGAAGCGGTTGCGACATCGATCCTTGACTCTGGCTG
Source organism: Bradyrhizobiaceae bacterium (assembly GCA_044463945.1). Taxonomy (GTDB): domain Bacteria; phylum Pseudomonadota; class Alphaproteobacteria; order Rhizobiales; family Xanthobacteraceae; genus 62-47. The sequence goes on from JBIQLW010000006.1 coordinate 72,436, forward strand.
GTCCGCCTCTGCGGATTTGCTGCATCACGCCCTGAGTATCTGGCCGGACATTCGTTCTTTGAACAGAGACGTGCCACACGATGACCGTCATACTCCGCGAAAGCGGAGTATCTAGTACTCCATGCTGCATCGAATGTCCCATGCGCTCACACGGATGACTGGATCGTCCGCCGGAGCCCGTCATCGGGCCGGCGAAGCCGGACCCGTTGGCGGACGATGACGCCTCGTTCCCGGTCAGGCTCTCAGGAAATTCTCGATTGCGGTGGCGAGCGCCACCGGCGTCTCGTCCATCGGATAGTGGCCGGCATTGGCCATCACCTCAAGCTCGGCGTTGGGATACCAGGCGAGATACGTCGCTTTCATCACGTCGGCGTTGAGCGCCGCGTCGTTGGCCCCGACGATGACCTTGACCGGCGTGGTCTTGCCCGCGATCTCGCCATGAAAATCGGTCTTGGCCCAGGCTTGCAGATAGGCGGCGAAGGCGGCGCGGTCGGAGGTTTCCTCGGAATAGCGCGCGATGTGATCGATCCAGCGCTTCGACAGCCGGTTGCCGGTGGTGAAGTCGACGATGGCGCGGCGGTTGTCGAGGCTTGCGGCGGCGCCGTCGAACAGCGCCCAGCCGTCGGGATCGAACGGCACGCCCGAGGCTGGCACCGGCGTCACCGCCACCAGCTTGCGCACCCGCTGCGGCGCGTCCGCCAAAACCCGCTGGATCGCCATGCCACCCATCGAATGGCCGATCAGGCTGAACTCGCGCCAGCCGAGTTCGTCGGCCAGCGCGCGGACATCGGCGGAGATTTCCGCCATGGTGTAGCTGCCGGCGATGTCGCGCGACAGGCCGTAGCCGCGATAGGCGACGCAGGCGTAGGTGAATTCATCGAGGCTGAGCGCATTGCGCAAGGGGCGGAACGTGGTGTGATCGCCGAACCAGCCGTGCAGCATCAGGACCTTGTGCGGTCCCTCGCCCATGGCCTCATACCCGATGGTCATGATCGCGCCTCTCCCTCACGCTTGCCCGGCATTTTCAGATCACACGATGATAGCGAATCCCCTCAGGTTTCGAAAGCTCTCATCGAATGCCACCGATGAGCCTGGCCGCTCCTAACCATTCCTCACCTGCGTTCTGTACCAGTCGAGAATCTCGGCGCCGGTCCACATCATGACGCCGTCGTGGCCGAGGATATGGTCATAGAGCGCTTCGAGATACTTGATCCGGTGCGGAACGCCGGTGAGATAGGGATGGATGGATATCGCCATGACCCGCGGGATGTCCTTGCCCTCCTGATAGAGCCGGTCGAACTGATCGCGGCCGCGGCGGAAGATCTCGTCCGCCGGCGCCTGCTGGATCGCCGTCATCACCACGTCGTTGATCTCGACGGTATAAGGCACCGAGACGATCGTGCCGGCGCGCGTGCGCAACGCCACCGGCTGATCGTCGAGCACCCAGTCGGCGACATATTCGATACCGGCTTCCGCCAGCAGATCGAGCGTTTCGTCGGTTTCGGTCAGTCCCGGGCTTTCCCAGCCGCGCGGCGGCCGGCCGGTGAATGACTTGATCGCCGCGATCGTCTCCGCGATCGCGGCCTTCTGATCGGGCGTCTTGTGCATGGGCTGCTGCACGAAGCCGTGCCCCATGAAATCCCATCCCGCATCGAGCGCGGCCTGACAAGCCTGCGGATACAACTCGCAGCAACTGCCATTGAGCGCGAACGTCGCCTTCAACCCCCGCGACGACAGCGCCTGATGGAAACGCCAGAACCCGACGCGCATCCCGTATTCATGCCACGCCCAGTTCGGCACGTCCGGCAGCATCGGCTGCCCCATCGGCGGCGGCAGCACGGTGCGCGGCATCGCCCTGGTCGGCTGCCAGTTCTCGATATTGACGATGGTCCACACCGCGACCCGCGCCCCGCCGGGCAGTTTCAACGCCGGGCGCTGATGGATCGGCCGATAGTCGAGCCGGCCACGCAGAGAGGCACCCACGATATCGTCTGCCATCGATCGCTCCTGTCATTCCCGCAGCAATGCGCGCGCCGTACCGCCGGAAACCCGCGTGCGCTGGGCTTCGGAGAGGCCCGGCGCGTCGGCAAGGGTTTGCAGCGGCGTCTCATCGCCCATGTCGAACGGCGCATCGGTGCCGAGAAAAACCCGCTCCGCGCCGACAAGATCGACCAGAAAGCCGAGCGCCCGCGGTTCGAACACCACGCTGTCGAAATAGAACCGCCGCAGCAGATCGAGCGGCGACGACGCCGATTTCGCGCGCGTCTCGCCGCGCACCTTATGGCCATGAACCAGCCGGCCGATCTGGTACGGCACGAAGCCGCCGCCATGGGCCAGCCCGATCTTCAGATCGGGAAGTTCGTCAAGCGTGCCGCTGAACATCAGGTCGGCCACCATCAGTGCCGTCTCCAGCGGATTGCCGACCAGATTGGTCAGATAATAGTCCTCAAGGCCGCTCTTGTTGCCGACGTAATAGGGGTGCGCGAAGACGAACACACCGAGCGCCTCGGCCCGGCGCAGGATCGGGCGAAAGCGCGGCTCCGACAGCTTCGCGCCCTCAATGCCGGTGCCGATCTCGATGGCGCGGAAGCCATGCACCTTGACGATCCGCTCCAGTTCATCGACCGCCGCGTCCGGATGCTGCATCGGAACGATCCCCATGCCGCGCAGCCGCTCCGGCCGCGCGGCGACCATCTCGGCGACGCCGTCATTGACCAGACGGTTGACGTGAACCGCGACGTCGCGATCGGCCCAGTACGTGAAGGTCGGGGGCGCCGGCGACAGCACCGAGACGTCGATGCCCTTACGATCCATCACCGCCAGCTTTGCGCCGACGTCGATAAACTCGGCGAACAACGGATAGACGTAACCCTGATCGTGAACGACGCGCCGCGACGCGCCCTCCCCTTCGATATGGGCGGCGATGCGAGCCGGGTCGGCCTCGATCGCGGAAACGAATGACGGGGGGATGACGTGACTGTGGAAATCGATGTTCATCAGCTTCAACTGTAACGTTTGGGGGTGCCGTCGTCGGCGTACCAGTCGAACACCGCGTCCGACAGGTTGACGATGATGTTCTGGATCTGGGTGTATGCCTCGTAGGCGACCAGCCCGTTCTCCCGGCCGATGCCGCTCATCTTGAAGCCGCCCCACGGCGACGCCGGATCGATGCGATGATGATCGTTGATCCAGGTGATGCCGCATTGAAGCGCGTGCGCGACGCGATGGCCCCGCGCGATATCGCGGGTCCAGATGCTGGTGGCGAGGCCGAACGGCGTGCCGTTGGCGATGGCCACGGCCTCCTCCTCGGTCTCGAACGGGATGACGCAGACGACCGGCCCGAAAATCTCCTCCTGCGCGATCCGCATCCCGGGCGAGACATGGGTGAAGATGGTCGGTTGCAGGAAGTATCCCTTCGCGAATGCCTCGCCCTGCGGCCGCTCGCCGCCATAGGCGAGATGCGCACCCTCCTCCACGCCGATGCGGATGTAACGCTCGACCAGATCGCGCTGCCGGGCGGACACCATCGGCCCCATCTGCGTCTCTGGAGACTGCGGATCGCCGAGGCGGATTTCAGCGGCGCGGCGGACCAGCTCGCTCACAACCTCGTCGTGAATCGAGCGATGCACCAGAAGGCGCGCCCCCTGCACGCAGGTCTGCCCGCTGGCGATGAAGGACGCAAACAATGTCGCCGCGACCGCGCGCGGTATCGTCGTATCCGGAAACACGATCACCGCGGCCTTGCCGCCCAGTTCGGCCGCGACGTTCACGAGATTCCCGCCGGCGATGGCTGCGACCGCCTTGCCGGTTTCGGTGCCGCCGGTCAGATCGAGCTTGCGGATGCGCGGATGCGACGACAGCGCAAGGCCGGCGGTCGCGCCGAATCCGGGCACGACATTGTAGACGCCATCCGGCACGCCGGCCTCTTTCAGGATTTCACCCAGCAGCATCGGCGTGATCGGCGCCAGTTCGGAGGGCTTCACCACCATGGCATTGCCGGCGGCGAGCGACGGCGCGACCTTCTTGGTGAGAATCAGCAGCGGGTGATTCCACGGCGTCACATGACCGACGACGCCGAGCGGCACGCGCCGGGTGTAGTTGAGATAGTTGCCGGCGAACGGCGGCACCGTGTCTTCGTGGGTTCGCGCCACCGCGCCGAAATAGCTGAACCACTCCGGCAGCCGCGCCAGTTGCGCCGCCATCTCACGGCGCGGGCGGCCGATCTGTTCGATTTCGATCGACACCACGTCCGGCAATCGGCGCTTCATGATCTCGGCTGCGCACTGCATGATGTCGCCACGCTCCGCGCCGCTCAGTGCCGACCATATCGGAAATGCGCGCTCGGCCGCCGCGACGGCCTGCTCGATATCCGCCGCATCGCCTTCGGCGACATCGGCGACGATGGCGCCGTTACTCGGATTCTCCACCTGGAACGTTCGCCCGGAGGCGGCGGGACGATAGTCTCCGTCGATGAACAAATCCCACGTCTTCGTCATCACGACATCACCAACACGATTACCGATCTAGTGCACTCCGAGATATCGCATCAGCGGCGACTGATCGTTGCGCACGCTCTCCGCGCTGGCCTCGTGCACCACCTTGCCGGTTTCCAGCACGTAGAAGCGGTCGGCGACCGCCAGCGCGCTGTAGAGATTCTGCTCGACCAGCAGAATCCCGAGGCCCGTCCTGCCAAGATCGGCGATGATGGTTTCGAGGTGCTGCACCATCACCGGCGCCAGCCCTTCCGACGGCTCGTCCATCAGGATCAGTTCCGGATCGATCATCAACGCGCGGCCGACCGCCAGCATCTGCCGTTCGCCGCCCGACAACTGGCTGCCGTTGTGTCCCTTGCGTTCGGCGAGACGCGGGAACATCTCGAACACGCGGTCGACGGTCCAGCCCTCCTGAACCCTGGCCGGCTTGAGTATGGTGAGATGCTCCAGCACCGTCAGCGACGCGAACAGCCGGCGGCCCTGCGGCACCCACGCGATGCGCCGCGCGGCGACCTCATGCGGCGTCAGCGGGCGAAGGTCCTCGCCCTTCCAGGTCAGCGTGCCCTCGCGCACCTGCGGCTGGGCCAGCCGCATGATGGAACGGATCAGCGTCGATTTGCCCATGCCGTTGCGGCCGAGCAGCGCGACGACCTCGCCCGGCTTCACGGTCAGCGAGGCGCCGTTCAGCACATGGGCATCGCCGTAGAAACTGTGCAGGTCGCGGACTTCAAGCATCAGCGCGCCTTCCCGAGATAGACATCCTGCACGAGCTGGTTGCCGCGAATCTCGTTCGGCGTCCCTTCGGCCAGCATCTGGCCGTTGTTCAGACAGGTCACCCGCTCGACGAGATTCAGCACCAGTTCCATGTCGTGCTCGATCAGAACCATCGTGAGATCATGCGGCAACGAGCGGATGATCTGCGCGACGATCACCCGCTCCGCCGGCGAAAGACCCGCCGCGGGCTCGTCCAGCAACAACAGCCTGGGGCGCGCAACCAGCGCCATCGCCATTTCGAGTTGCCGCTGTTCACCGTAGGACAGTTCGCTGACGACCACCGCGCCGCGCTTGTCGAGCCGGGACATCGACAGCGCCGCCGCGGCGCGTTCCGCCTGCTCGCTATTGAGGCGCGCCGCGCCGAGCATCGAGAACTTGCCCTCGCCGTTGCCGCGCACCGCCAGTTGCATGTTCTCATCGACCGTGAGGCTCGGAAACAGGTTGGTGATCTGGAAGGTGCGGCTGATGCCCATCCGCGCGCGGCCCTGCACCGACCTGCGCGTGATATCCTGCCCCTGAAAGGCGACCCGGCCCGCGGTCGGCGGCGTCACCCCGGTGATGGCGTTGAACAGCGTCGTCTTGCCGGCGCCGTTGGGCCCGATAATGGCGTGCCGCTCGCCGCTCCGCACGACGATCGAAACGTTATCGACCGCTTTCAGCGCACCGAAAGCGACGACGATGTTCTCCAGAACCAGCGCGGGCGTCTCGGACACCGGATATTCGTTCCCTCGTTAAGGGGAGCACGTCGGCTGTAACGGCCGCCGCCGCGTCCCCTGCCTGCGTGCTACTTCTTGATGCCCTGGTTATCGCGCGAGAACGGCGGCTTCTTGAGATAGTCCTCGGGCTTGTAGGTCCAGAACTGCGACACCGCCGGGTAGGTCTGGATCGGCACGTTCCAGTACTTGCCGTCCTTGTTCTTGACGACCTTGCGGATGTAGACGTCGTAGATCGGGTTGCCGTAGTCGTCGAACCGCACCGGGCGTCCCAGCGGCGAATTGGTGAGCTGGCTCTTGAGCACCGCATCGATGAACACGTCGCGATTGGAGATATCGCCCTTGAGCTGCTCGATCACCTGATCGACCCACATCGCGCCCGAATAGTGCGAGAAGCCGTAGAGCGACGGCATCTTGCCGTACCGCGTCGAATACGCCTGGACGAACTTCTGCGTCTCGGGATTGTCCGAGCCCTCCGCGAAATGCGCCGAGGAGACAATGCCGTCGCATTCCTCGCCGAGAGTGCGGATGACCGATTGGTCGGTGAAGTTCTGCGCGCCGAGCAGCGGGATCTGGCCTTTCAGGCCGAAGTCGGAATACTGCTTCATGAAGCGCGAGGCGTCGGCGCCAAGCTCCATCGCAAACACCGCATCGACCTTGAGATTGCCGATCTGGCCGATATAGGGGCTGAAATCCGCGGTGTTCAGCGGATTCCAGAGCTGGGCCACGATCTGGCCGCCGCCCTCCGTAAACACCTGCGCGAAGCCGGCGCATTGCTCGTGGCCGAAGGTATAGTCCTGCGAAATCGTGGCGATGCGCTTGTAGCCCTGCTTCAAGGCCCAGTCCGCCAGCGGGCGCGGCATCTGGCTCGCGGTATAGCCGGCGACGCGGATCACGTTCTTGATGCGGTTGCGCTGCGTGAGGTCGTCCGCCGCGATCACCGGAATGAAGTACGGCACGCCGTTGTCCTTGACGTAGCTGGCGACCGCGAGGCCGGTATTGGCCAGCAGATTGCCGAACAGGAAATCGACCTTGGCCTGCTCGACCAGCCGCCGCGCCTTCTGCAGTGCGGTGTCCGGATTGCCCGCGTCGTCCTCGACAATGACCTCGACGGCGCGGCCCGCGGTCTTCTTGCCGCGCTCCTCCCAATACATGTTGAAGCCTTCGACGATCTCGCGGCCGCCGGCGGCGACGACGCCGCTGAGCGGCGCCATCAGGCCGATGCGGATCGGTTCGGCGGCGCGCAGGATCCGCGGCGCGGCCAGGGTGCCGGCGGCGGAGGCCGCAACCGTGAGGCCGGTGGTTTTCAGAAACTGTCGGCGGTCCATTCTGTTTCTCCCTGTCTTGTTGTTGCGATCGATCCTGACATTGCCCGTGACGGTCATCGCTTCCGGCCCAGCAGCCAGCGAAGCGTGCCGAGAATGCCCTGCGGCGCGAAGATCATGGTGACGATGAACATGAAGCCCAGCACCATCTGCCAGCGCGCCGTGTAGGCGCTGACGACGTTTTCGAGCATGATGATCGCCGCCGCGCCGATGAACGAGCCGAACAGCGTGCCGATGCCGCCGATGATCGCCATCAGCAGACCTTCGACCGATTGCGACAGTTGCACCGTCGAGGGGCTGACGAAATTGTTGAACAGTGCGTAGAGCGCGCCCGCGACACCGGCAAAGAAGCCGGTGACGGTGAAGGCGACGAACATATGCACCGAGGTGCCGTAGCCGAGGCTTCGCATCCGGCTTTCGCTGTCGCGAATCCCCCGCAGCGTCAGGCCGAACGGCGAGCGCACGAAACGCCAGATCAGGAACGTCATCAGCAGCACGACGGCGAGCGTCGCATAGTAGAATGCGGTCGGACTCGCGATCAGATCCGGGCGGCCGACGCCGCGAATGCCGTTCTCGCCGCCGGTGACGCTGGTCCAGCGCAGGCAGACGCCCCAGACGATCATGCCGAGCGCAAGCGTCAGCAGCAGGAAGTAGACCCCGCTGACCCGCACCGCGAACGCGGCGAAGACCGCCGCCGCCAGCGTCGCGGCAACGACGCCCAGCAGACAGCCGGCCCACACCGACCCGCCATGGACGGAGGTCCAGTAGATCACGACATAGGTCGAAATGCCGAACAGCGCGCCATGACCGAGCGAGGTCCGCCCCGCATAGCCGGCGAGGATGTCGATGGACATCGCCAGCAGCGCAAAGATCAAGATCTCGTTGGCGATGCTCATCTGATAGGACGACACCACCAGAGGCAGCGCGCCGAAGATGACGAGCACCAGCAGGAAGCCCGAGGCCGAACGCTGGATCGCCGCAATGGTGCTGCCCATCACGCCCTCCCGAACAGGCCGAGCGGACGGAAGGCGAGGATCGCGGCCATGGGTCCGAAGATGACGAAATAGGCCAGTTCAGGGAACATGACCTGGCCGATGGTGTTCAGCATACCGACCAGCAGCGCCCCCACCGCCGCGCCCACCAGGCTGCCGCTGCCGCCGATGATGACGATCGCCAGCGAAAAGACCAGGATCTCGGAATCCGCCGTCGGATAAAGCGTGAGGAATGCGCCGCCGATCGTGCCGCCGAGCCCGGCGAGCGAGGCGCCGAGCATCGAGGTCGCGAGAAAAACCCGGCGGATGTTGATGCCCATCGCCTCGACCATTTCGGCATCATCGACGCCGGCGCGGATCAGCGCGCCGAGGCGCGTGCGATTGAGCAGCAGCCACAGCGCGATGAAGACGAAAATCCCCAGCCCCAGCACGAACAGGCGATAGGTCGGATAATAGATGCCCGCGAAACGCACCGCGCCACGCAGCGCCGCCGGGATCTGCACCGAAAAGGTATCGCCGCCCCAGATCACCAGCGCGATATCGTTCAACACGAAGGCGACGCCGAGCGTGAGCAGCACCTCGCGCAGCACGAAGCCCCGCACGAAGCGCAGCAGGCCCTGATCGATCATCAGCCCTAGGAACGCCACGAACAGCATCGACGCCACCAGGCCCAGAACGAAATTGCCGGTGCCGAGCGTGACCGAATAGCCGATGTAGCCGCCGAACAGATAGAGCGCGCCGTGCGCCAGATTGACGATGCGCAACAGGCCGAAGATCAGCGTGAAGCCGGACGCAACGATAAAGAGCAGCGCCGCCAACGTCAGTCCGTTGAGTATCTGGACGAGGTTGAGGCTCGCCACGAACTAGCCTCCGCCCGCCAGGGCATCCGGGCGCTCGCTCAGATACCAGTCGTAAATCTGCTCGCCGGTCCAGAACGCGACGTCCGGCAAGCGGCTGATTTTCTCAAGAATGCGCCGGAAGTGTTTGGCGCGATGCGGCGCGCCCATGATGTAGGGATGGACCACCAGCGCCATCACGCGCGCCGAACTCGCGCTGTCGTGATAGATCTGTTCGAACTGATCCATCGCCCGGTCGTGGTACTCGCCGGCCTTGTGATGCTGGATCAGCATCATGGCGACGTCGTTGCACTCCTGCGTGTAGGGAATATTGACGATGGGCTTGGTGCGCGTCTTCAGCACGACAGGCTGATCGTCCAGCACCCAGTCGCAGACATATGAGAATCCTTCCTCCACCAGAAGATCGGGCGTCTCCCAGGTTTCTGTCAGGCCGGGCCCAAGCCATCCGCGCGGCGCCTTGCCGGTGAACTGCCTGATCGCCTGCGCGGTCTTGCGAATGTCCTCGCGCTCGTCGGGGACCTTCTGCATGTTCTTCTGGCCGAAGCCGTGCCCCATGAACTCCCACTTGCGCTCCAGCGCGGCGCGCGAGATCGCCTCATAGGTCTCGACCGCCTTGCCGTTGATCGCCAGCACCGCCCTGATGCCGTGATTGTCGAGCGCTTCAAGCAGACGCCAGAAGCCGACGCGGTTGCCGTATTCGTGCCATGCCCAGTTCGGAATATCGGGCAGCGGCGCACCGCCCGCCGGCGGCGTCAGCACGGTGCGCGGCATGGTCTCGCGCGGGTCCCACTCCTCGATGTTGACGATCACCCACACCACCATGCGCGCCTTGCCCGGCAGCTTCAGCGGCTTGCGATCGACGATTGCCGAATACGAAATTCGTTCCTGCGGCAACACGATCAGGACTCCTTTCCGACAATGGAGAACGCAAGCGGCGCGAGCCCTTCCACCGAAACCACGAGCCTGTCGCCCGGCACGATGGGTCCGACACCCGCCGGAGTGCCGGTCATGATCAGGTCACCGGCCTGCAACCGATAGGATTTCGAAAGGTTCGCGATGATCTCCGGCGTGTTCCAGATCATCTGGCTCAGATCGCCCCGCTGACGCTCGACGCCGTTGACCGATAGCGAAATCGCGCCGCGCAGCCGATGCCCGACGTCGGCGACCGGATGGATGGCGCCGCACGGCGCCGACTGATCGAACGCCTTGCCGATCTCCCATGGCAACCCGGCCTTGAACGACTCGCGCTGCCGGTCACGCCGCGTCAGATCGACGCCGACGGCATATCCAAAGACGACATCCAGCGCGCGATCCACCGGAACGTCCACGGCTTCAGCGCCGATCGCGACCACCAGTTCGGCCTCGAACTGAAGATCTTCGGTCTGCGGCGGATAGGCGACGTCGGCGCCGCCGGCCACCACCGCATCCGCCGGCTTCTGGAAAAAGAACGGCGGATCGCGCTCGTCGCCTTCCTTCATCTCGCGAATATGCGCGACGTAGTTTCGTCCCACGCAATAAACGCGCCGAACCGGGAATTGATCCTCTCGCCCGACAATGGGCAGCGCGGCAATTCGCGGACTGAAAACAAACATGGATGCAGCCTGCCGAACATGGTGACGGCAAACGCCGGCCCGCAGAACAGCGACCGGCGCCCTCCTTTTCAACAATCAAATTATACAATCTTTATTCTGTCAACCAAAGATGTATACATCTTGGCAAGACCACAACCTCAGCCGCGTTGCTCCGGCGTCGGCCGGTCGCCGCTTCGGGTCCGTTTGAATCAACTCGGCCTTTCCATCCGATGCGGGAATATGCCATTAATCCCGACTTGAACCCCAGCGAAGAGCCCGCCGATGGCGCCCCGCCCCCGCCGATCCATGACACTCCCCGAGGAGGAAACCCTCACGCGAAGTGTATCCATAACCGATACGCTTCGCTCCTCCATCCTCGCCGGCGAATTCAAACCGGGCGAGCGAATCTATGAAGTCAATCTGTCGGAGCAGCTCGACGTTTCGCGAACGCCGATCCGCGAAGCCTTGAAGGTTCTCGCCGGCGAGGGGCTGCTGGACTACATCCCGAACCGGGGCTATCACGTCCGCGAATATTCGGTCGATGATATCGTCCAGGCCTATGAGATTCGCGCCGCGCTCGAAGGGCTCGCGGCAAGGCGCGCAGCACAACTCGGCATGTCCGCCGAGGAACGCGCGATCGTCGAAGCCGCGCTGCGCGATGGCGAGATCCTTCTGAACAAGAGCCGGCTCTCGGCCGTGGACCGCAACCAGTACGGCATCATCAACACCGCGATCCATAGCGCGATTCATGCCGCGGGGCAGTCGCGTATGCTGCGCGACATGCTGCGCCAGTCGCAACAGATCGCGCCGTCCTCGCATCGCAACGTCATTGCCTTCGAGCTATCGGACGTGCGCCGCCGCCACGACGACCATCACCGCATCTATGAAGCCATTCTCTGCCGCGACGCCGGCCGCGCCGAGTTGCTCATGCGCGACCACGTCGAGAGCATCAAGGTCTCGCTGCTCCGCTCGATCTCGCGGGACCTGCTGCCCCGACGATCCTGACATCAGGGCGATCGCCGCTTTCGCCTCGCGACGAGCTTATTCCGGCTCAGCGTTTTCCTTTGGGACGCGTTCGCAATGCCGCTCTGAAGCAGCAGAACACTATCGCCCTGTCGAGGGCGCGAACGGTCCGATCCGCAGGTTAAATTCGACCCCTCCCATCGGGAACCTTGGCCCGATTGTCCGGCTGCCTCGCCATGCATTGATCACCGCCGCGCCCGCCGAAGCGTCGCGAAGGAACGTCCCGGCCCGCGCCGAATTGAATCCCACCGGATCCACGGAGAATGCATATGGCAAACTCACAGGCCCCCGCTACGGCCGTGGCATCAGATCGGACGACACCACCCATGCAGAAGGTTGTCGTCACCCTTCTCGTCAACGGCGCCGAAACGGAACTTGAGATCGCACCGTGGACGACGCTGCTGGATGCCCTGCGCGACCGGCTGCATCTGACAGGAACCAAGAAAGGCTGCGACCATGGCCAGTGCGGCGCCTGCACCGTGCTGCTCAACGGGCGACCGATCAACGCCTGCCTCGCGCTGGCGGTGATGCAGGATGGCGCCGAAGTCACCACCATAGAAGGCCTCGCTCATGACGGAATCCTCCACGGTGCAACAGGCCTTTATCGATCACGATGCCTTCCAGTGCGGCTACTGCACGCCGGGACAGATCTGCTCGGCGGTCGGCCTGATTAACGACGGCAGGGCCAGAACCCGCGACGAAATCCGCGAGACGATGAGCGGCAACATCTGCCGCTGCGGCGCCTACCCCAATATCGTGGCGGCAATCGAGCAGGCGGTGAAGGCAATATGAACAGCTTCCAGTATATCCGCGCACAGGATGTCGCTGACGCTCTGAGGCAATCGGCCACTGACCGGTCAACCCGGTTCATTGCCGGTGGTACAAACCTCGTCGACCTGATGAAATATGACGTCGAGCATCCTGCTCGTTTGATCGACATTTCACATCTGCCGCTGCGAGCGATCGATGAAACGCCGGACGGAGGACTTCGCATCGGCGCTCTGGTGCCGAACTCGGACCTCGCATGGCATCCGCGAGTGAAGGATCGCTACCCTCTCTTGTCGAGCGCCCTTCTTGCGGGTGCTTCGACGCAGCTTCGCAACATGGCGTCCACCGGCGGCAATCTGCTGCAACGCACGCGCTGTCTGTACTTCTACGACGTTGCTACGCCCTGCAACAAACGCGAACCCGGCAGCGGATGTTCGGCTATCGGCGGCATCAACCGGATCAACGCGATTCTCGGAACCAGCGATGCCTGCATCGCCACGCATCCGTCCGATATGTGCGTCGCGTTGGCGGCGCTCGATGCCACCGTTCATGTCACAGGCCCCGATGGCGCGCGCACGATCCCGATGGCGGATTTCCATCGTCTGCCCGGCGATATGCCCGAACGCGATACGAACCTCGAGGCCGATGAGATCGTCACGGCGATTGAACTTCCCGCGAACGGCTTTCGCACGAACCATACCTACCTGAAAATTCGCGACCGCCTGTCATATGCCTTCGCGCTGGTTTCCGTCGCCGCCGCATTCGAGATCGACAACGGCATCATCCGTCAAGCCAGACTGGCGCTCGGTGGCGTCGCCCACAAGCCCTGGCGCGATCCGGAGGCCGAAACAGCTCTGATAGGCCAGCCCATCGATCAGAGGACGTTCGCGAAGGCCGCTGATATCGTCCTGCGTAACGCAAAGGGATACGGCCACAATGATTTCAAGATCGATCTCGCCCGGCGCACCGTCATTCGCGCTCTGAACCAGGCGGCGCGGGGCACGCCGCAATCGCAGTCGGACAAGAGGATCGCGTGAGCGTCCAGGACACGACCCGCCCGCGGCGAAAACCCTCCGGTCCGGCAGGCATCAACCGCCGCAACCTGCTCAAGGGCACCGCGGCATTCGGCGTCCTCGCAAGCGAGGCGTCGCAGAGAACGGCAACCGCCAAGACGACCGGATGGATGAGACAAGCGAGTTTACCGATGACCCGTTACACCGGCACAGCAACATCCCGCATCGACGGACGCGACAAGGTCACCGGCATCGCGCGCTATGCGGCGGAGTTTGACGCGCCCGACCTTGCCCATGCCAGCGTGGTGACCTCGCCGATCGCAAAGGGTCGCATCACGCAGATCGACATAACGCCGGCGATGAAGGTGGAAGGTGTCATCGCCGTGCTCACGCACCAGAATCGCCCCGCCATGGCAGACGATGACGAAGCCTACAGGGACGCCGTTGCCCCCGAGACGGGCTCCCCGTTTCGGCCGCTGTATGACGACCGGATCAAGTTCAGCGGCCAGCCGGTGGCGCTGGTGCTGGCTGAGGATATTGAGACGGCAAGCTACGCAGCCTCCCTTGTCCGTGTTGCATATGATGAGGAGCCGCATGTCACCGATATCGTTCGGGAGCGCGGCAGCGCCGTCGCGCTCAAGCCGCCTGCCAAACCGCGCGGAAATGCCGCGAAGGTTTTCGCGGAATCGGCTGTCCGACATCAGGCCGACTATTTCGTCCCGGTCGAGCATCACAATCCGATGGAGCTGTTTGCCTCCACCGCCATCTGGGAGAATGGAAAGCTGACCGTCTATGACAAGACCCAGGGCGTGCAGAACGTTCACGGCTATTTGCGTGAGGTATTCGAATGCGATTCCGGTGACATCCGCGTCGTATCGCCTTACGTCGGCGGCGCGTTCGGGTCGGGTCTGCGGCCCGCACATCAGGCTGCGCTTGCTGTGCTGGCTGCCCGCGCGATTCGTCGCTCGGTGCGCCTCGTCCTGACGCGTCAACAGATGTACACGGTCGGCTATCGGCCGGCGATGATTCAGCGCATCCGGATCGGCGCAACGGCCGACGGCGCGCTGAATGCGATCACCCACGACGCGGTGACATCGACATCGCAGTATGAGGACTTCCATCGCAACGAAACGACATGGTCGAGCCTTCTTTATCAGAGCGAAACGGCCAGCTACGACCATAAGCTCGCCCATCTCGATCTTCCCACCGGCTGCGACATGCGGGCGCCGAGCGCGGCGACCGGCGTGTATGCGCTGGAAGCGGCGATGGATGAGCTGGCGGTTACGCTCAAAATGGACCCGATCGAACTGCGGCTGAAATGCTACTCCGATCGCGACCAAAGCAACGGTCTGCCTTTCAGCAGCAAGAACTTGCGTGAATGCTACCGCCAGGGCGCGGAGGCCTTCGGCTGGAGCCGGCGCAACCCCGCGCCCCGCGCGATGCGGGAGGGTCACGAACTGATCGGCTGGGGCATGGCGACGGGGGTGTGGGAGGCATTGCAGATGCCGATCACCGTCCGGATCGTCCTCACGTCGAACGGCCACGCTGACGTCTCGTGCGCAACCGCCGACATCGGCACCGGGACCTATACGATCATGGCGCAGGTGGCCGCCGACGTGCTCGGCCTTCCGCTCGAGGCGATCTCGATCAAGCTCGGCGATTCAACGCTTCCGCAATCGCCGGTCGAGGGCGGATCATGGATGGCGGCCTCGGCCTCCAATGGCATTGTTACCACCGGCAAGGCGATCCGCGACGATCTCCTGAAGCTGGCGCAGCGCATCCCCGGCTCATCATTCAAGGGCTTGAGCAGCGACGACGTGGTGCTCGCCAATGGCGCGCTCGCATCGCGAGCCAACGGCCAGGATGCCATTACAATCGCCGACCTGATGCGCTCGGCAAGCATTGAGCGGATCGAGCGCGAGGAAAAGACGACATTCGCCAAGGATGATGCCCACGCTCACAACACCCATTCGGCGATCTTCGCAGAGGTGAAGGTCGACGAGGACATCGGCGTGATCCGCGTCACCCGCATCGTCAGCGCCGTCGCGGCCGGACGCATTCTCAACCTCAAGACCGCGCGCAGCCAAGTGATGGGCGGCATGGTGTGGGGGATCGGCATGGCGCTACACGAGGAAACGCTGATCGATCATCGCTTCGGGCGAATGATGAATGCCAACATCGCCGAGTACCACGTTCCGGTGAACGCCGACGTTCACGACATCGATGTGATCTTCGTCGACGAGCAGGACGAATTCGTCAACCCGATGGGAATCAAGGGGCTTGGGGAGATCGGGATCGTCGGCGTTCCGGCCGCGATCGCCAATGCCGTCTATCATGCGACAGGCGTGCGCGTGCGGGATCTTCCCATTACGCTCGACAAGCTGACGCGAACAGCCTGAGGGCCGACTGCCGAAGCCTCCTTTTCCCGCCATCCGGTGCGAGCCTCCGATCGGGAACCATCGATCGCTCGAAGCATTGGCTTATCAGCAGGGCCTTTTTCGGACATCGCCCGCATTCCCAACCGCTGAGAACTGCATGGTCCACGCGACATTCGGTGCCACGTTCGGAAGCGATGGCGTCACTTTCCGGTTGTGGGCGCCAGCGGCAAAGCGCGTCGAGGTGATGCTGGATGTCCCTCATGACATGCAGCGATCGGACGACGGATGGTTTGCCGCCACCGTCGCCACCACGACCGCCGGCTTGCGCTATCGGTTTCGGATCGACGGCGAGACGCAGGTTCCGGACCCTGCGTCTCATTATCAGCCGGAAGGCGTTTTCGGTCCGAGCGAGGTGATCGACCACGACAGCTATCATTGGCGCGCGACCGAATGGCGGGGGCGGCGGTGGGAAGAAGCGATCGTTCTTGAGGCGCATGTCGGCACGTTCACGACCGCCGGCACCTATCGCGCCATGGTCGAGAAGCTCGATCACCTGGTGACGACCGGAATAACGGCGCTGGAACTGATGCCGCTGGCCGATTTTCCGGGCCGCCGCAACTGGGGCTATGACGGGGTGCTGTGGTATGCACCGGCAAGCATTTACGGGCGGCCGGACGACTTGAAGACCTTGATCGACGAAGCCCATCTGCGCGGCCTGATGGTCTTCCTCGACGTCGTCTACAATCATTTCGGGCCGGAAGGCAACTTCTTGGGCTGCTATGCGCCGGCTTTCTTTTCTCCCGCCTCGACGCCCTGGGGAAACGCCATCGACTACCGGGTCCCGCAGGTGCGGGAGTTCGCGATTGCAAACGCGCTCTCGTGGCTGAGCAATTACAGGTTCGATGGACTTCGTCTCGACGCCGTACATGCCATCGTCGAGCCGGGCGACCCGCCGTTCCTTGCCGAGTTGAGCCGGCAAGTCGGTCGCTTCGCCGCGGCGACCCGGCGAACGATCCATCTCATTCTCGAAAACGACGATAATCGCGCCACGCTGCTCGATCCGTTGACCGATCCGCCGGACGGGCGCTATCGCGCGCAGTGGAACGATGACTATCACCACGCATGGCATGTTCTGCTGACCGGCGAGAGCACCGGCTATTATCAGGATTATCCCGATCCCGGTCGCGGCATTGCTCGCGCCCTCGGGTCCGGATTCATCTATCAGGGGGAAGCCTCCGACCACCGCGGAGGCGAGCGCCGCGGCGAACCGAGCCGGGACCTGCCGCCGACGGCCTTCGTGGCCTTCCTCCAGAACCACGACCAGATCGGCAACCGCGCGTTCGGTGACAGGCTTGAGACTTTAGCAGAGCCCGCCGCGATGGAAGCCGCCCTGGCGGTCACTCTGCTCGCCCCGATGCCTCCGATGCTGTTCATGGGCGAGGAATGGGGATCGCGCGCGCCCTTCCCGTTCTTTTGCGATTTCGCCGGCGATCTTGCCGAGGCGGTGCGACAAGGGCGCCGCCGCGAATTTCGCGCGGCCTATGCGACCCACGGTGACGAGATTCCCGATCCGCTGAGTGAAGCGACATTCCACAGCGCCCGCCTCGATTGGAGCGAACTTGCCTCGCCTTCTGCTATCGGGCGGCTGTCACTGGTGCGGCGACTTCTGGCCATTCGCAAGGAACGCATCGTGCCGCATCTGGCGACGGCCCGGTTCGACG
Source organism: Bradyrhizobiaceae bacterium (assembly GCA_044463945.1). Classification (GTDB taxonomy): domain Bacteria; phylum Pseudomonadota; class Alphaproteobacteria; order Rhizobiales; family Xanthobacteraceae; genus 62-47. The sequence continues at coordinate 90,064 of JBIQLW010000006.1, forward strand.
ATGCCCGCATATCCGCAGCGGGGTTGCTGTCGGCGCGCTGGAGGCTCGGGACGAGTGGATCGCTCGTGCTTCTCGCCAATCTTTCCGGGACCGCGGTGCCCGCTCCCGAACCGGAACCATCCGGCGAGGTGATCTGGGGCGATCGCGACCGGGATATGATGAAACCGTGGTCGGTCATCTGGACGGCGGGAGGCGAGTGATGCCGCCTGCCATCCCGCGCGCAACCTACCGTCTGCAATTGACCGCCGAATTCGGTTTCGATGAAGCGGCGGCGATCGTGCCCTATCTCAACAGACTTGGCGTCAGCCATGTCTATACATCGCCATTTCTCAAGTCGCGACGTGGCAGCACCCACGGCTACGATGTCGTCGATCACAATGTCATCAATCCCGAACTCGGCGGCGAACAAGGGTTCGAACGACTCAATGCAGCGCTGAAGCGCGAGAATCTCGGATTGATCCTCGATTTCGTTCCCAACCACATGGGCGTGCATTTCGCCGACAATCCCTGGTGGCTCGACGTCCTCGAATGGGGCCGTTCGTCTCCCTTTGCATCCTCGTTCGACATCGACTGGAATCTGTTGCCTTTCCGCGCGCGCGGCGGGCTGTTGCTGCCGATCCTCGGCACGTCCTATGGAGAGGCGCTGGAACGGGGCGATATTCAGCTTCGCTTCGATGCCGCGACAGGCAGTTTCTCGGCGTGGTACTTCGAACACCGGCTGCCGATCGCGCCCGAGCGCTACAGCGAGATCCTGAGCGTGATCGTGGGCGAGGCCGGCGCGACCGATACGGCGATCGGACAGCAATTGATGACGATCGCCGCACGATACAAGGGCTTGCGGCGTCCGAACCGCTCTCAGGCACCGCACCTCAAGAGCGAACTGTCGCATCTCTCGGGGGCACGAACGATCATCGATCGGGGCCTTGAGGCCTATCGCGCGGGACCGGGCCGGCCGTCGCAGACATTGGCCCTGCATCATCTGCTCGAACGCCAGCACTACAAACTTGCCCACTGGCGGCTCGCCGCCAGCGATATCAACTATCGCCGGTTCTTCGACGTCAACGATCTCGCCGGGCTTCGCGTCGAGGACGTTGCGACCTTCGAAAGGACACATCGGCTCATCAGGCGATTGATCTCCGAGGATAAAATCCAGGGCCTCCGGCTCGACCACATCGACGGCCTCCGCGATCCCGCGCAATACTGCCAGCGCCTGCAACGCCTCATCCGCACCGCGCTCGCGAATGAGCGGGCGCCCTTTTATCTGGTGGTCGAAAAAATACTCGGAGAAGGCGAGGACCTGCCGCGCTTCGCGGGCGTTCGTGGCACCACGGGATATGAATGGCTGAACACGATCACCCATGTTCTTGTGGACGCGAACGGACTTGACAGTCTCGACGGCACGCTTCACCGCGCCACCGGCATCAGGCCCGATTTCCCTCCGGTTCTTCTGGCATCGAAACGGCGCGTCCTGGAAACCCTGCTCGCCAGCGAATTCACCGTGTTGACGAGATTGCTGATCCGCATTGCCAACGGCCATTACGCAACCCGTGATTTCTCCGCCGACAGCCTGCGTCAGGCCCTCGAACTCTATGTTCTGCACTTTCCGGTCTATCGAACCTATATCGATTCCGATGGACCGTCGGCAACCGATCGCGCCTTGATCGACGAAACCATCACACGCGCGCGTGCACATTGGTTAAGCGCGGAGCAAAGCATCTTCGACTTTCTGCATGACGTCCTCACCATGGATCTGGCCCGGATAAAGGGCGCGGCGACCGGCAGGCCGCGCATCCGCCGCTTCGCGCTCAAGGTTCAGCAGTTCACAGGGCCGCTGATGGCCAAATCCCTGGAAGATACCGCGTTCTATCGCTATCCGCGCCTGCTCGCCCTCAACGAAGTGGGAGGAAATCCGGTCGGCAACGGGATCTCCATCAAATCGTTTCATGCGGCGTTGTCGAAGCGGCAGAAGACATTTCCGCACGGCCTCACCGCCACCGCAACCCATGACACGAAACGCGGCGAGGATGCACGGGCGCGCCTGGCCGCGCTTCCCGAACTCGCCGGCGAATGGCGAACCTGCGTCCGGCAATGGAGGAATATCAACAGGCCATATCTTCAAAGCTGCCACGGCGGCCGCAGCCCCTCGCCTGCCTTCGAATATCTGCTGTATCAAAGCCTCGTCGGTTCCTGGCCGATCGCGTTCGATTCGTCCTTCCCGGAGCGTTTCAAAGCCTATGCCATCAAGGCGGCGCGCGAAGGCAAGCTCGAAACAAGCTGGCTCAACCCGAACACGGCCTACGATGACGGTTTGACGACATTTCTCGACCATATCCTCGACGAGACGAATCGAGAGTTTCTGGATTCGATCACGACGTTCGTCACCCGGCTGTCGCTGCTCGGTGCGCTCAATTCGCTCAGTCAGACCACCCTGAAAGCAACCATGCCGGGCGTGCCCGATTTCTACCAAGGCACCGAGTTCTGGGATTTATCGCTCGTCGATCCCGACAATCGCCGCCCGGTCGATTTCGCCGCGCGTCGCGCGGGCCTTGATGCGGCCGAGCCAACCGATTGGACCCATCTGGTCGAAAACTGGACGAATGGCCACCTCAAGCTGGCCTGGACCAAGGCGCTGCTCGATACGCGCCGCGCGTTTGCCGAGGTTTTCAGCAAAGGCACATATCAGCCGCTCGTCGTCGAAGGCCCGGAGCGCGACCATGTCATCGCCTATGCACGGGAATACGAGAAACGCGCCGTGATCGTTGCGGTCGGCCGCCGTTTTGCAGATATCACTGAGCGCGGACAGCATTGGCCACGCAGAGCGTTCGACGCAACCATCGATACATCCGCATATGCCGTCGAGACGTTTTCAGGCGCTACGCGCGGCAGCAAACTGCTGGCAGCAGCGTTGTTCGAGCGGTTTCCCGCCGCCGTCTTGGCAGCGCACAAACTCGGCTCGGGAAAATAACAACGCGAGTTGGTCGAGTCCGGATTGAATCGAACGCTACCCAATCAGGGACTATTGATATTGTCTTCCGGCGTTGGAAATCGCCATTCGTACCGCAGTCCTATGGAACGTTGGCTTCCTAACCGTCGCCTGGCCGCGCCCATGCTCCGAAGGGCGACGTGTATACCGCCTCAGCTCATGCGGCAGGCGTGCCGCTCAGATCGCGATTGCAGTCAAACGATGCGATTCATCACTGCATGACGAAGGGAACGGCAGCGCTCAGCAAGGGTTCCTAATCAGGATCGTCCCATTTCCCATCGTTGAATTGCACATGGCCTGGCCGCGCCTATTGTCAATTGCTATCGGCTTCTGCGGAATCGCTGCAGCGGCAACCTGGTTCATAACCCGGCCGGTTCCGCCGTTCTCGTCGGATGACGCCCGTTTGGACACTCCCGGCGATCCGGATCGCGGACGCCTCATTTTCGCATTGGGAGATTGCGCGTCCTGCCACGCGCGGCCCGGCCAGTCGGATCGGCTTAAGCTGGGCGGCGGAATGGCTCTCGCATCCCCCTATGGAACGTTCCGCGTGCCGAACATTTCGCCCGACCCAAAAGATGGCATCGGGTCCTGGAGTACGGCCGATCTGGCGAACGCTCTGATCGGCGGCGTCTCTCCTCAGCAAACGCATTACTATCCCGTTTTTCCTTATCCGAGCTTTACAGGGATGCGCTTGCAAGACGTTCGCGATTTGATGGCCTACCTTCGCACGTTGCCGAAAGTTACCGGCCGTCCTCCGCCCCACGAGTTGTTTATTCTGTTTCAGATTCGCCGCTTTGTCGGATTCTGGAAGCTGCTGTTCTTTCATAAGGGACAGCAATCGACAGTGTCCCGATCCGCCGATCCTATCCATGATCGCGGCCGCTATCTGGTCGAGAGCATCGGCCATTGCGCGGAATGTCATTCATCGCGAAACATCTTCGGGGCAATCAAGCCGCAGACCCGCTTTGCCGGCGGGATTGATCCGGAAGGCACCGGCTTCATTCCCAATATCACGCCGGCGCGGATCGGCCATTGGTCGGAAGCCGATATCGTCAGAGTGCTGACGACAGGTGAAACCCCCGACCATGGACGCGTCGGCTCGTCGATGGCCGAGGTCGTGACCAATACGGCGATGCTGCCTGATAGCGATCGGGTGGCGATCGCACGCTACCTCAAATCGCTGCCGCCGCGTCCCACTCCACGCCCCTGATGAGGGCCGCGCTCAGGTGCCACTTCAATGCGCATACAGATGGGCTGCGACGTCTCGCGCTTCAATTTCCGAGATGCCTGTCGCGGGCATTGCCGAGCGAGGGGAAAAAGATTGCGGCGACACGATCCAGCGCGTGAGATTATCGCCGGTGTTGTTGGCGACGCCTGCGATATAGACGCGCTTGCGAAGGCCGGCCAGCGATCCGCCCACCTGCCCGTCGGCTCCCGGAACGCCGGGGATGGTATGACAGCCGGCACACCCATATCGTCGCATGATTTGCGGCGCGGCGTCCGGATTTCCGTGGGTCAGGAGGCGCGCGACTTCGAAGCGCTGCCGCTGCGCGTTCGCGATAGCAACGGCCAGCCAGCCCGCAACGACTGCGAACGTCAGCGCCGCGAGATACGGAAACGGATGGCTATTAAACGTCCGCACGAATGACATGCGTCGCCTCCTTGCTCGAAGATGCGATCCATAGCGCAAACAAGGCCAACGCCGCTCCCGCATAAATGGTGCCGGCCGGAATCCACATCACGACACCCGCCAGTTGCTGGTCTTCCAGCGGGGTCAGCCCCCAGGCTTCCGCGGTGCGTGTTTGCGCGACGTAGAGAAGGCGCGGCGAGAATGTCATCAGCGCGCCGAGGACGCTGGTGTGCAACATGGTGAGAAAGACATGCCAGGCCGCCACGCCACGATCGCTGCGCCACAACACCGACCACCAGAACGCAACCGCGGTCGCAAGGAAACTCAGATGCTGCAGCCGATGCAGCGATGGATCGGTCACGGCAGCATCGAACAGCACCGGCACATGCCAGACCCATATCGCAATTCCGTGAAGAATGGTGGCAAGCACTCCGCGACTGGCCAAATCCCATCCGGTTCGAATGCCTCGGCTTCTCAGGATCGCAGCAGCCCTGCGGCGCAATCCGCGCGGCAATCCCCACATCAGGACGCCGATCGGTCGCGCCGCGACGATCAGCGGGGCCGAGACGGCCATGAGAATCTCATGCTCGATCATGTGGAACGTGAAAAGATGCTCGCCGAGCCAATGCAGCGGCGAGACCAGCGCGCCGACAAGTGTAAGCCAGCCGCAGCCGAAAGCGGCGGCGCGCCACAACAGGCGCTTTCGGCTCTTGCCCGTCCGCTGCTGCAATCTCAGAAACCCGGCGATATACAGGAGACCAGCGAGCCCCAAAGGAACCACGATCCATGGATCAAAGGTCCAGATCGCACGAGTGGAATGACCGTCAGCGCCATGCGCCTCGGCGCATTGCACGCCCGCGAGCACAAAGACAATGATGATCAGCGCTGGCACGGGTTCAGCACCACGGCCGCGATGCCCTGCAACACGAGCGCAAATACGAAGACCAGCGCGATCCCGACGCCTAGTCGGCTGATGAAAGCAGCGGATCGCTCGCTTGTTCGCTTGTCAGACGCTGATACCATCAGCGCGGCAATCGTGACGGCAATTCCTCCTGTTACGGCAATCGCCAACGAGGGCGCCTGCGTCTCGCAATCGGAATAAGGAAAGATCTGGCCGAGTTGTGTCGTCACCGCCCAGACCAGCGGCGCCATGATCAGCCCGGCGCTTTTCTTCCAGTGTGCGGTTTTCACAGGCGCGGCACCCAATAGATGCAAAGATAGATAGGAACCCACGCGAGGACGACGAAGTTCCAATACATCGTATTGTCCTCGACATCGCCGTAGCGACGTGGATTGTCGGCGTGGCGTGAGAACATCAAGGCCGTCAGCACCAGCGTCTCGATCAGATCGGTGATGAGATGCGCGGTGTGGAGCGCGAGAATCGCCCATACGACCGAGCCGTAGGCATTGTCATCCCATTTCACCTGCATGGCCGGAAATTCATAGGCACGGAAGATCAGCGGCAATGCTCCAAGCACCGACATCACGACGAGCCCGATCCGGACCTTGGATAGCGTCTTGGCTTTTGCAAGCCGCGCCAAGATCACGTTGGGAATGAGACTTGCGAGGAGGAGTATCGTCAGCAAGGTGCCGGCCGTGAGATCCGGCAAGGGAGCGTTGAGCGGCCACTGCGCCGCAACGCTCATGAGATACAGATAGACCGCGAGCGCCAGAGCAAAGGCGGTCCCCTCGATCAGCATATAGGCCAGCGTCCCCCACCAGCCTGGGCTGGCGGAAGCCATTCCATGCAGCGGCAGATTCGCGAGATCGACGACGGGACGCACCTTCATGACTCATCCTCCGGCGTTCCTTTCGGCCAGAACCATCCGATCAACGTGACCGCGACGGGGATCGCTCCCCACACGACCGCCCATGGCGTGAAGATCGATCCGATCAGCATGATCGTGGTCGCAATGGCTGCCCAGAACGGCCAGATCGAATTGCCGGGAGACGACTCGCGCGCCTCCGGCTGCGCCTGCACCACCGTACTGACGACAAGCTCGCGGCGATCCGTTCGCAGTCCCGTGGCGACAGCGAGTTCGTCCGGCGAGGTCCACAACGGATCGCGTGAATCGACGACGGGAATGTAGCGGAAGTTATAGGCGGGCGGCGGCGACGCCGTGGCCCATTCCAGCGACGATGCGCCCCATGGATTGGGACCGGCAGGTTCGCCTGAGCGCGCGCTTCGTACCGCATCGATAAAGAACAGCAGGAAGCCGGCCGCAAGGATAATCGCGCTCAGGCTGATGAACAGGTTCAGGCCGGCCCATGGCATCTCCGGCTGGTAGGTATAGATCCGGCGCGGCATTCCTTCGAGCCCGAGAACGTGCATCGGGAAAAACGTCATGTTGAACCCGACGAAGATCAGGCCGAAGGCCCAGCGCCCGCATCGCTCGCTCATCAGGCGGCCGGTGATCTTCGGAAACCAGTAGTAGACTGCGCCAATCAGCGGAAAGACCGTGCCGCCGATCAGAACATAATGGAAATGCGCGACCACGAAATACGTGTCATGCACCTGCGTGTCGAACGGCACCGAAGCGACCATGACTCCGGTCAGCCCACCCAGCACGAAGATAACAACGAAGCCGATGACGAACAGCAGTGGCGTCTTGAACACCGGGCGCCCGTCCCACAATGTCGCGATCCAGCAGAAAATCTGGATGCCCGCCGGCACCGCGATCGCCATGCTCGACGCGGTGAAGAAACTTTCTCCGACACGCGGCAGACCCACCACGAACATGTGATGAACCCAGAGCCCGAACGACAACACGCCCGTGGAGATCAGCGCCACCACCAGCGCCAGATAGCCGAACACCGGCCGGCGCGCGAACGTGGCGACCAGTGTCGACACCATGCCGACCGCAGGCAGGAAGATGATGTAGACCTCCGGGTGACCGAAGAACCAGAACAGATGCTGCCACAGCAGCACATCGCCGCCCTCGGCCGGGTTGTAGAAATGGGTGCCGATCAGACGATCGAGAATGAGCGACGTGCTGGCGACCATGATCGCCGGCATCGCCAGAATGATGACGAAGGACGTGACCAGCATCGACCAGACGAACAGCGGAATGCGATCGAGTGACATGCCCGGCGCTCGCTGCTTGAACACCGTGACGACAATCTCGACGGCGACGGCGAGCGCGGAAAGCTCGGTGAATGTGATCATCTGTGCCCAGATGTCGGCTCGCTTCCCGGCCCCGTACTGCGGGCCTGAAAGCGGCACATAGGCGAACCAGCCGACATCGGGTCCCATATCCAGCGCGAAGGAAATCCACAGCAGCGCGCCGCCGGCGAGGAATATCCAATAGGAAAATGCGTTCAGCCGCGGAAACGCGATGTTGCGCGTCCCCACCATCAGCGGCACAAGATAGACTCCCATCGCTTCCATCACCGGCACCGCGAACAGGAACATCATGGTCGAGCCATGCATGGTGAATATCTGGTTGTAGCGGTCGGGACCGATGAAACGCGCTTCGGGCTGCGCCAACTGGATGCGCATCGCCAGCGCCAGCACGCCGCCGAGCATCAGGAAAACGAATGCGGTGACGATGTAGCGCCGCGCGATGGTCTTGTGATCGACGGTCGAAAGTATCCCGCGCAACCCGCGGGATGCTTTCCATGTTTCCGCAAGTTGCCGATCGATCTCGCAGTGGCCGGCGGCCGTTTCCGTTGCAACGCGTGGATGGGCAGCCCCGGTCATTTGAGGCTCGCGAGATAGGCGGAAACCTGACGCAGCTCATCGCTGGAGAGGGGCACCATCGGCATATTGTTGCCGGGCTTCAGCGTCTGCGGATCGGCAGTCCATGCCGCCAGCGAGCCGCGCGTCGTCTCGGACAGACCAGCGGCAATGGTGCGCCGGCTTGCGATATGCGTGAGGTCCGGACCGCTCGTCCCGATGGCATCGGTGCCCCGCACCGTGTGACAGGCGGCGCACGGCTTTGCGCTGAACACCGCTTTGCCCGCCTCGGCTTCCGGATCAGGTGGCGGCGCCGCCGCCCGTCTCTGCGCTTCGGACCATCGGTCGAAATCGGCGGCGGATTCGGCAATCACGAACACGGCCATATGACTATGCTGGAAACCGCAGAATTCCGCGCATTGGCCGCGATAGATTCCGGCGCGGTTCGCCCGGATCGTCAGTTCGTTTGAACGGCCGGGGATGAGATCCTGCTTTCCGGCGAGGCTCGGCACCCAGAAGGAATGGATCACATCGCCGGCTTCGAGTTGCAGCCGAACCGAACGACCGACCGGAATATGAATCTCGTTTGCGGTTTCAAACGATGCGCCCGATCCCGGCTGGAGATAGGTGATCCTCCACCACCACTGCTCGCCGCTCACCTTGATCGTCAGATCGCCGGCTTCGGGGTCACCGAGCGCGCGGGTGGTGAGAAAGCTCGCAATGGTGAAGCCGGCGATGACGATCACGGTCATGCCGACGCTTGCGGCAACCACCGATGCCATGCGCCGCTCGGTTTCGGCATTCGATCGATGGCCTTCCTCGCGATGCCGAAACAACGCCCAGATCAGCATAACGATGACGGCGCTCCATATCACGGAGCAGATCGCGACGATCCAGACGATCAGATGCTTCAGATGCACGGCGGACGGACCGTGCGCGTCGAGCGTCGACTGATCGCCGCCGCACCCCAGCAGGATGACCGAACAGCCCGCGAGCACAATGAACGCGAGGGGTTTCACGGCGCCAGCCCCTTCTGGGGGTGCCGTGGCGCGGGTCCTTCATCGAACAGGATCGCGGCCGGCGCGCGGTTCTCTGCCGGCCGGAGTTGCTTGTCATCATTACGGCCGGGGGTCGCGGCCTTCGCGGAATAGGCTCCAATCGTTTGAACGTATCCGGCAAGCTGCCATATCTGCTCGCTGGTCAGCTTGTGGCGAAAGGGTGGCATGCCATATGGACGGCCATCGCGGATCGATGCCGCGATCGAGACAGTCTCCGGACCATAAAGCCACCAGCCATCGAGAAATGACGGACCGCTGCCGCCCCGGCCATCCTCGCCGTGGCAGGATCCGCATTGAAACCAGCTATAGAGGCGCTTTCCCTGATTCAGATCATGGGCGTTGCTCTGGTAGGGTTGATCGAGCGCGAAGTAAATCTCCGGCGGCGTTCCGCCAATTCCGTTGGGCATCAGGCGCAGTTCATCCAACGCAGCCGCGAGCGGCGGATCAAGTCGCAACCGCCTCTCCTCGCGCTCGCAGCCTGCGAGGACGGCGGCGATGAGCGATATCAGAACAATTCTGACCTGAAGCGATCGACGATAGCCTCGTCGCTGCGTCACCTCACCGCTACCTCACGTTCCCGCTGCTCTTGCTCAATTCTTGTGCTCAATCCTTGGCCAGTTCGGCGGCCCACCTCACGTAAACCGGCAATAGCTTGTATCCCGGCGTCTTCGCCTCCGCGTCATGATGATCGAGGGGAAAAAGCGGATTTGCTTCCGGATAGTACGCGGCGCAACAACCGGCGGGGATGTTATAGGCGACGATCCTCAAGCCCGAGATCGATCGTTCCTTCCCGTCGCCGATGGCGGTCACCAGATTGACGGCATCGCCTTCCTGAAACCCAAGCCGCTCAATGTCGATCGGGTTCATGAACACCACCAGGCGGGTGCCTTCAATGCCGCGGAAACGATCGCTATAGCCATACACCGTCGTGTTGAACTGATCGTTCGAGCGCAGCGTGGTCAGATGCAGCAAATTCGCTTCCGAGTCCCGCACACGGAATTCCGGAAACAGGCGCGGCGGCGTGATGAAATTAGCCTTGCCGTTCGCAGTCACCCACTTGCGCTCGCGCGCCGGCAACGGCCGCGGAAAGCCTCCCGGCTGAAACATCCGCTTGTTGAAATCCTTGAACGTCTCCGGATAGGTCCGCTCGATGGCATCGCGAATCGTGGCGTAATCATCCACCCATTCCTTCCACGGCACCGAGCCTTTGCCTTGCAATGTGGCTTCCGCCAGCCCGGCGATGATCGCAGGCTCCGATCGAAGTTCCGGGCTCGCCGGTTTGGCACGGCCACGTGAACCGTGGAAATGCGCAACCGAGCTTTCCATCGAGACCGCCTGCGGTCCGGTCGCCTGCTCATCCACCTCAAGCCGGCCGAGACAGGGAAGAAGATATGCAATCTCACCGTGGATCAGATGGGTTCGATTGAGCTTGGTGGCAACATTGACCGTCAAACGAAGTTTTCGCCAGGCGACCTCCATATCCTCCGTTTCAGGAGCGGCTCGAAGAAAGTTGCCGCCCAACCCAACAAATCCTTTGGTCTCGCCATTCAGAACGGCCTTGCAGGCGTCGACGGTCGTGTGGCCGGTCCAGCGGGGCGGTTCGAAGTCGTAGAGCTCCGCCAGCTTGTCCAATGGCGCCAGTCCGGGCTTCTCGGTGATTCCGACGGTGCGTTGACCCTGCACGTTCGAATGCCCTCGCACAGCGCAGATATTCGCTCCCGGTTTTCCGATATTGCCCCGCAGCAGCGCGAGGTTGGCAAGCATATGAACGTTATCGACGCCCATCACATGCTGGGTCAGACCCATGCCGTAAACCATCAGCACGGCCTCCGAATGAGCGTAGGTCCGCGCCGCCTCGATCATCTGGTCGCGCGTGAGACCGGAAACATGTTCGAGTTCGCTCCAGCCGTAAGCCCGCGCCGCCGCCGCGAACGCATCGAACCCGGCCGTATGTTGCTTGATGAAGTCGTGATCGAGGATGTGCTTCTTGTCCGCCGCCGCCATGGAGGCCGCGAACGCCACGGTTGCGGCATCAGAAGGGTCCTCCGGCTTGTCATCATCGCCAGCCACCGCCCTGAAGCCAGATGCTGCCCGGATGTCATCCGCCTCGATCAGGGCCTTGCAGACGCCGAACAGCGCGGCGATGTCGCCCCCGTTCTTCACCTGATAATACGATGATGCAATCGGCGTCTCCCGGCCGGTGAGCATCTGGCTCGGCGCCTGCGGATTGACGAAACGCTCCAACCCGCGCTCACGCAGCGGATTTATCACCACGGCTTTGACGCCCCGCTCAACGGCGTCCTGAAGATCATGCAGCATACGGGGTGATGAGGTGCCCACGTTCTGGGCGATATAGAAAATGCAGTCGCAGTTCTGAAAATCCGATAGCGTCGCGGTCCCCACCGACGCGCCTATGCTCTCGGGCAATCCGACAGACGAACTTTCATGACACATGTTCGAACAGTCGGGCAGGTTGTTGCTGCCATAGATGCGTACGAACAGTTGATACATGTAGGCCGCCTCAAGGGAGGCGCGGCCAGAGGTATAGAACTCGACCTGCTCGGGAGCCAATCCACGCAGCTCTGCTCCGATCTCCTTAAATGCCTCTTCCCAGGAAACGGGTAGATATTTGTCGGAACCCGGATCCCACCGCATCGGATGGGTGAGACGGCCTTGCTCCTCAAGGTCATGATCCCGCCAGCCTTCGAGCGCGCTCAGGGTGTGTGCATCGAAGAAAGCACGATCGGCGCGCCGATGAGTCACCTCCCAGGCGGTCGCTTTCGCGCCGCTCTCACAGAACTCAAGCGGATGGGTCTTCGCCGGCTTCGCCCAGGCGCAGCTCACGCACATGTAGCCCTCGGGCTTGTTCTGGTAGGCCAGCAGCGGAGGTCCGTCGAATGGCTTATGCTCGCGAAGCAGTATTTCGCTGACCGATTGCGCCGATCCCCAACCGCCCGCCGGGCCGGAATAGCGCTTTATTCTCGGAGATCGCCGGGGATTTCCTGACATCGAAAACTCCAGACCAAGAACGTTTAGCAATCTGAGCGACGGAAGCGGGTCCAGGAGGCCAACGGAGATAAAAAGTGGCCCGCAACATTCATCCGGGCATCCGTCCACCAAGCTTAGCGCGACCTACCGATGAACGATGCTGAAGGCGCGAGGTTCCAAGCTGGCCTCAGTGGAACGAATAATAAAAATAAGGAGCCCGAGTTACCGGGCTCCTTTCGATGAAACGGAAGACATCATTCAAGTCTCAGGTTCAAGTCTCAGGCCGGTTACTACGCAGCCGCCCGCTGTTCATTTCGGACATAGGCGCGCGTGACGTTCTCGACGTTTGCATCGATCCACTTCGCCATCTCCTGCTCCTCTCTCAGAGAAGCTTCCAGGGCTGGCCGCACCTGCTCGACGCCAGCTTCGGAAACGAGCGCCAGAAGCGACTTGTACGCCGCAATTTCGAAATTTTCGAAGGCATTATTTGCGAATGTATTCTTGAGGATTTCATCTCCCGCCATCGCGTGCATCATGGCTTGCGCGTTGGCCATCACCGATTGGGTCGTATCCTTGAGCGTCGAATGGCTTTCACCGCAAGCATCGAGGCAATCCTCCAATCGATCTATTTGGCTTTTCGTCTCTTCCAGATGGTGCCGCACCTTCGACTGGACCTCCGGATAGTCATCAAGCCGCTCCGCCTGGCGTTCCATCAACTCCCGTGCTTGAACTTCCATCGCATGCGCATTTCGCAGGCCGGCAATAAGGACATCTCTCGCGCTCGTCATATGAACCTCCAGGATCGATTACCACCAATCGCCACGTCTCCAGATCGTTCCTGATGCCTCCAGACTCATTCATGGGCTATCGGGCGACAATCCATCGTCATTGAAGCAACGAGCGAAGAAAATGCCTTCCTGATAGCGAGTTTGGCGGAGGCCGATTGGGATGATCGGAAGCACATCGGTCCGATACATCAATTGATACTCGTCGCAGGCGCCTCGCCTGCGACCAATCGAGCAAAAATTCGAAGACAGGGTGCGCGATGTGAGCACACTGCGTGATCGATTCTACAGCCAGGACGAATTCAGTTCTGGCCGGAGAAACCAGCTGGCACGCTCATCGTTGCGCCCGGCGGGAACCTGGTCCCTCGGGTTGCCAGTTGTTGCAGCACGGCAGTGTTGGATTCCTGTTCGATGCTAGCGGTAGCTGGCGCATTGGGCCTTGGCGCGAACGCCAGGAACAATCCGATGAGCCAGATCGACGTGACAACCGAGACTTTGAGGACAGGCATAGCCGCTCTCCCACGCTGTCGTGCCGGTGTTAATCATCACATTGATGAATTGTTTCAATATCGGGGCTCGACCGCCGGCATTCTCGCGCCGCGGGCTTCGACAGGAACGACACCGGTCTTATCCAGTTGTCGGCGGTGAGCATTCCAAAGGGATGGAGAGACCCATGCGAAACCGACTCATGACCTCTGTAGCCATACTGACGATGCTGGTTGGAACCAGCGCAGCCTTGGGACAGAGCCCCGGCAGTAAAGAGGCTCCGTCTGGCGGAACTTCCACGCAGCATTCGCCCCCGGCGCAACCGCGCTCGGATTCTGGCCCTTCCGGCACCACGCAGATGAACCGAAGCCAATCGCCGGATTCCAAGGGCGCGGCTTCCCGACAGGAACCCACGCAATCCGGCGAAAGTTCGAAAGGATCGCCGCAGAACGCGCCGGGTATACACTCCGACAAATCGAAAGGCCCCGACAACACGAAGGGCCGTCAATCCACCGATGACCGCTCAAAAGGCGAGCGGATGAAGAATTCCGAATCCGGCGATGATCGCGGAAAGGACCGTATGAACACGGAGCGTCGCGGCACCGGAACGACTGGCGATACTGCGCGGCATCCTGAAACCCGCTCGCAGACCACAGGTCAAGCCGGTGCCGGCGCCAAGCTTTCCAGCGAGCAGCGAACCAGAATAACGAGCGTGATTCATCAGCAGCGCGTTCAGCCTGAAACAAACGTCAACTTCAATATCTCGGTTGGCACGCGCGTTCCACGAACCGTACATTTCCACCCGCTCCCAGCCGAGATTATAACGGTCTATCCGGATTGGCGGGGCTACCAGTTCTTCCTTGTTCGGGATCAGATCGTTGTCGTCAATCCGCGCACCTTTGAAATCGTAGCGGTGCTTGAAGCGTGACGATAACGCAGTCCGTTGAGCGATCCGCCGAACTGGAGATTTTACCGCCGGAGTATGCTGGATTCAAAGAGAAAGCGAGCTGAGGACCTCAGCTCGCTTTGATCTGACCATCACTCATGGAAAGCTCTAGGGGCTGTATCAATCAACAGCCTGAAAACTCAGGAGCGCGTGCAAGGCTCCCGTGATCAAGGCCGCGAGTATGATCGCAGCCAACGCGCAGAGTACAAATTGCTGAAATGAATCCATATGCTTGTACAGATGCCGATGCATGTCAGTCTCGATGGACAAGAAAACTCAGTTGCGAGACAACAGCTCCTGCATTCCAGCGTTCCTCCAGAAATCGATTTCGATCACCGGCGAGCACCCGCTTCTGAGCGCCGATGATCTGGCGCGCAGCGGATAATCTACAGGCCCGGTCTAAGATGATGAGATGCCCCAAGCGCCATCACTGAAACCGTGAATGTGCGGCTGGATGGCTGCTCCCAAAACACGCTCCCTGTCTATCAAGCTCGACGCTCGCGCCGTCGCGTGCTGCCCTCTCGTCGGGCGCCTGGAGTGCCGCGGAGCTTTCAGGAGCGTGATGAGACAATCCCATCGATCCGCGTATCGACGCCTCCACCCGGCATCCGCTTCCCGCCAGCAGCCAGCCGCTGCGGTGGCGCGACCGCGGAGGGTCGCATAAATCGCTGAAATACAAGAGAGAACACCGACTGGAGCGGGCGAAGGGAATCGAACCCTCGTATGCAGCTTGGGAAGCTGCCGTTCTACCATTGAACTACGCCCGCGACCGTCCCTGATTTAGCCGAGACGGCGCGGCAGGCCAAGCCCCATCCGCGAAGCCACCAAGCCATCAAAGCCCCGCCACAAGTCCGGCCGGCGGGCCGGCGGGGCCCAGTGGAGCCGGAAGTCGCCCGGCCTCACGGCCGGAAATGTTTGGACAGCTTGAGGCCCTGCGCCTGATAATTCGAGCCGATGCGCTGGCCGTAAAGCGCGTCGGGCCGCGCCAGCATCCGCTCATAGATCAGGCGGCCGACGATCTGGCCGTGTTCGAGGATGAACGGCACCTCGCGCGAGCGCACTTCCAGCACGGCGCGTGCCCCTTCGCCGCCGGCGCCGGCATAACCGAAGCCGGGGTCGAAGAAACCGGCATAGTGAACGCGGAACTCGCCGACCAGCGGGTCGAACGGCACCATCTCGGCGGCGTAGTCCGGCGGCACCTGCACGGCTTCCTTTGACGCGAGAATGTAGAACTCGCCGGGATCGAGGATCAGGCTGCGGTCCGGCCGCGCCGCGATCGGCTCCCAGAAGTCGTTCACCGCATAGCCGCCGCGCCGGTCGATATCGACGACGCCGGTGTGGCGCTTGGCGCGATAACCGACGAAACCGCTGGCGTTCTCGCCGGATAGATCGACGCTGAGCGCCAGACCGCCGGTGAAATCGGCGTCGTCGCTATCGACCAGCCGCTCCTCGGCGTGCAGCGCTTCGAGGTCGTCGGTCGAGAGAACCGCATCACCGGTGCGGAAGCGCACCTGCGACAGCCGCGAGCCCTCGCGCAGCAGGATCGGAAACGTCTTGGGACTGATCTCGGCATAGAGCGGCCCGTGATAGCCGGCGCCGATCATGTCGAAGCGACGGGTGCCGTCGGCGATCACGCGGGTAAAGACGTCGAGCCGGCCGGTCGAGCTTTTCGGGTTGGCGGCGGCGACAACCTCCGGCGGCAGGGCCAGGCTTTCCAACAGCGGCACGATGTAGACGCAGTTGGTTTCCAGCACCGCGCCGTCGGTGAGGTCGATCTCGTGCAGTTTCAGTTCGTCGATGCGCTCGGCCACGGTTGCGTCCGGTCCCGGCAGGAAACTGGCCCGCACCCGGTAGGCGACATTGCCGAGCCGGAGATCAAGGCTCGCGGGCTGGATCTGGCTTTCGACAAAGGGGACTTCCGGCCGGATCCACCCGGCATCGGCCATCGCCGCGATCATGCGGTCGGACAGGATTCCGTTGGCATCGGGATCAAGCGTCAGCGGCACCAGTCGCATCCTCGATTTCGCCCTCAGAATGGGACGATACCAGCCTTATCGGTTATCCGATGGGCGGCTTGACGGAAAGGGCGGGCCGGACTATCAGCACCACTTATCCCGTGGTGATTTGAGCCGGCCGGCTTGCAGCCACGTTAAATAACTCGCTAAACAGGCCGGGGACACGTGATCCCGGCCTTTGTCTTTGTCGCAAGGCCGGATTTTTTATGGCCGCGCCACGCCGCCGTAAGGAGATCATATGTCCGTCGCAACGCCCACAGCCTCGTCCTATCGCCCGGAAACCCGGCTGATCCATTCCGGCGTGCTGCGCTCGCAGTTCAACGAGACGGCGGAGGCGCTGTATCTCACGCAAGGTTTCGTCTACGACACCGCCGAGGAATGCGAGGCGCGCTTCAAGGGCGAGGACCCCGGCTTCATCTATTCGCGCTTCTCCAATCCCAACATCTCGATGTTCGAGTGCCGCATGTGCGAACTGGAGGGCGCCGAGGCCGCGCGCGCCACCGCCACCGGCATGGCGGCGGTGACCACGGCGATGCTGGCGCCCCTGCGCGCCGGCGATCACGTCGTCGCGGCGAAAGCGATGTTCGGCTCGTGCCGCTACGTGGTCGAGGACCTGCTGCCGCGCTACGGCATCGAATCGACGCTGGTGGACGGCCTCGATCTCGCGCAATGGCGGGCAGCGATGCGGCCCAACACCCGCACCTGCTTCCTCGAAAGCCCGACCAACCCGACGCTCGACGTGCTCGACATCGGCGCCATCGCGGCGATCGCCCACGACGCCGGCGCGCGGCTGATCGTGGACAACGTGTTCGCGACGCCGATCTGGCAGAGCCCGCTGTCGCTCGGCGCCGACGTCGTGGTCTATTCCGCCACCAAGCACATCGACGGCCAGGGCCGCTGCCTCGGCGGCGTCATCCTGTCGTCGGACGATTTCATTCAGGAGCACATCCATAATTTCATGCGCCAGACCGGGCCGTCGATCTCACCGTTCAACGCCTGGACGCTGGTGAAAGGGCTTGAAACGCTGGCGATCCGCGTGCGGCAGCAGACCGCCAACGCCGAAGCCATCGCCGACGCGCTGGCAGGCCATCCGAAGATCGCGCGGCTGATCTATCCCGGCCGCGCCGATCATCCGCAGGCGGAGCTTGTGAAGAAGCAGATGCGCGGCGGCTCGACGCTGATCGGCTTCGAGGTCAAGGGCGGCAAGGCGGCCGCGTTCCGCTTCCTCAACGCGCTCAAGCTCGCGCGCATCAGCAACAACCTTGGCGACGCCCGCAGCCTCGTCACCCATCCCGCCACCACCACGCATCAGCGGCTGACGCCGGAGGCGCGCGCCGAACTCGGCATCGGCGAAGGCTTCGTGCGCTTTTCGGCCGGCCTCGAACACGCCGACGACCTGATCGAGGACATCGACGCGGCGCTTCGGGATGCCTGAGGGGTTGCCATGACGACGTTTGATTTCAGGCAGGTTGACGTTTTCGCCGGTGAGCGTCTCAAGGGAAATCCCCTTGCAGTCGTCGTCGGGGCCGATGAACTGCCCGACGAAAAGATGGCTGCCTTCGCGAACTGAACCAATCTGAGCGAGACGACTTTTCTGCTCAGGCCGACAACACGAGAGGCGGATTATCGGCTGCGGATTTTCACGCCGTCGGGCGAATTGCCATTGGCCGGACACCCGACGCTTGGCAGTTGCCATGTCTGGCTCAGCCTCGGCCATACGCCGCGACAATCGCATATCGTTCAGGAATGCGGCGCCGGCCTCATCCGGATCAAACGCGACACAAACCGGCTCGCCTTCGCCGCGCCACCGTTGCTGCGTGACGGAGCCGTTGAGGAGCAACTGCTGGAACAGGTAGCGACCGGCCTTCGAATTCACCGCAGCGACATCAAGGCGTCGCAGTGGATCGACAACGGACCGGGCTGGGTCGGGGTGCTGCTCGCGTCGCGCGCGGACGTGCTGGCATTGCGACCGGACTATGCGGCGCTCGACGATCTCAAGCTCGGCGTGGTCGCGCCGTGGGACGCCGCGAAAGATGGCCGTGACGCGGCTTTCGAGGCTCGGGCCTTCATCGCGCCTCGCGCCAGCGAGGACCCGGTCACCGGAAGCCTGAACGCCGGTCTCGCGCAATGGCTGATCCCGGCCGGACTCGCGCCTGCGGCCTACATCGCAAGCCAGGGCACCGTGCTTGGACGGCAGGGCCGCATTTACATCGAAAGCGATGGCCATGACATCTGGATCGGTGGCGAGACCAGCATCTGCATCAAGGGCAAACTCACGCTGTAATACCGCCCTTGCCGCACGGCCTACGACGAAATACGCACGACTTCCCCGTGGGTTGCGGTGATTTGCGCATCGCAATCGCCGCGCGAAACCTCTAAGGTGGCGCCGGCTCACGCAAATTCGGGCCAAGCGACAAGCAATCCACGAGGCGTTTCGATGAAATTCAAGACAATCCTGATGACAGCCGCCGCGGTGCTGGCGCTCGGCAGCACGGCGCGGGCGGACATCTCCGTCAAGCTCGGCGTGCTGAACGACATGTCCAGCCTTTACGCCGACATTTCCGGTCCCGGCTCGGTGGTCGCCGCCAAGCTCGCGGTCGAGGACTTCGCCAAGACCAACAACGACATCAAGGTCGAGGTGATCGGCGCCGACCATCAGAACAAGCCCGACATCGGCAGCAACATCGCGCGCCAGTGGTACGACCGCGAGAACGTGGACGTCATTCTCGACACCACGACATCGTCGGTGGCGCTGGCGGTATCGGAAGTGACGAAGGAAAAGAAGAAGATCTTCATTCCGTCCGGCGGCGGCAGCTCCGACCTCACCGGCAAGGCGTGCTCGCCCTACACCGTCCACTGGACCTACGACACCTGGGCGCTCGCCAACGGCACCGGCTCGGCCATGACCAAGCAGGGCGCCGACACCTGGTTTCTGCTGGTCGCCGACTACGCCTTCGGCGCTGCGCTCGAACGCGACACCTCGGAAGCCGTCACCAAGGCCGGCGGCAAGGTGGTCGGCAGCGTCAAGCACCCGCTGAACTCGTCGGACTTCTCCTCGTTCCTGCTGCGCGCGCAAGCCTCCAAGGCCAAGGTGGTGGCGCTCGCCAATGCCGGCAGCGACATGATCAACGCCATCAAGCAGGCCGCGGAGTTCGGCCTCACCCAGAGCGGGCAGTCGCTCGCCGGCCTTCTGATCTTCTCCAGCGACGTCAAGGCGCTCGGATTGCAAGCCGCGCAGGGCCTGGTGCTGACCGAAGCGTTCTACTGGGATCAGACCGACGCAACGCGGGCCTTCTCCAAGCGCTTCGCCGAGAAGTTCAACGGCAAGATGCCGACCAGCGCGCAGGCCGGCGTCTATTCCAGCGTGCTGCACTACCTGAAGGCGGTCGCCGCCGCGAAGACGAAGGATTCCGACGCGGTCATGGCCAAGATGAAGGAACTGCCGATCGATGACGCGCTGTTCGGCAAGGGCTCGATCCGTCCCGACGGGCGCGCGATTCACGACATGTATCTCTATCAGGTGAAGAAGCCGTCGGAGTCGAAGGGAGAGTGGGACATCTACAAGGTGCTCGCCACCATTCCCGCCGACGAAGCGTTCCGTCCGATGGATCAGGGCGGCTGCCCGCTGGTGGCGAAGAAGTAACACCACACGGCGCGATCGCGATCACAATCGATCGCCCGCTGCAAAACAAAATCCCGGCTCGCGAGGGTCGGGATTTTTTGCGCCTCTCACATCGGCGAATAGTCTGGCGCCTCCGCCGGCGCGGTGACGCCAAGCTTGACCGATCCGACCGAGCGGATGATGTCATCACCCAGAAGCTGCGCGAAGCAGGCATAGCCCCAGTCGTTCATGTGCAACCCATCGGCGATCGAGAAGCGGTCGAACGCCAGCGCCTGCTTCTGGTGCCATTCGCGCATCACCGCGAAGCGCGGGAAGATGCCGACATGGCGCTGCCCCGCCACCCTGCTCAGGAGCCGCACCATGCGGCTCGCGCGCTCGCCGGTGCGGTTCACCGCCGGCACGTATTGCGGATCGACCAGCACAACGTCGGCCCCCGCCGCCTGAATGCGCGAGATGCCGTCCTCGACCTGCGCGATAGTGGTGTCGGTGTCGAGGTTGCGCAGGATCGCGTTGGTGCCGACCTGCCAGATCACCAGATCCGGCTTCTCGTCAATCACCGCCTGCTTCAGCCGCCGCAGCATTTCCGGCGTGTCCTCGCCGCCGCGGCCGCGGTTGAGCACGGTGATGGCCGCGCCGGGATACTTGCGCCTGAGTTGCGCGGCGAGCCGGCTCGGATAGGTGAACTCGGGCGCGGTCGAGCCGTAGCCCTCGGTCGATGACGAGCCGAACGCGATAATCGTCACCGGCTTGCGCGCGGCAAGCTTGCCCGCGACGTGGGGAAGCGCGCGCAACGTCCTGCCGACGCCCTTGGGCGACAGGCACGGCGCGCGGCGGAAGATATCGGCGGCGTCAGCCGCTGTCCGTTTACCGACAACGACGGTGTTTGCCGCCGCGCGGACAACCCCCTGCGGCGCATCCTGCGCCGACGCCGGCGCGCCGCCTCCCGCCACCGCGGACGCCAACGCCGCCACGGCGACGGCCCGGCCCAGACGACCCCACATCCTCATTGAGGCGGCGCCCCCAGCTCCGCTGGCTTGATGTGCGCGGTATCGATCACGAACGTCGCCAGCGCGCGGCCGAGACAGTCGTGGACCCGCTTGGCCAGTTCGATACCGCGGGAAGTGTTGAACAGATCGAAGCGGCCCGTCTCGTTCCAGTGGTGCATGATCGCAAACCGATCGAACAGCGGCACCTCGTGCTGCTGGGCGACCACGCGCATCACGTCGAGATAGGGCGCGGTGGTAATCATGGTTTCCATGCGCGGACCATATTGCAGGTTCATCAGAACGACATCCGCGCCGCGCTTGCGCAAGGCGGCAACGCCGTCGTCAACGGCGGTGCGGAAATCGTCCGGATCAACCGCCCGCATAGCATCGACGGTGCCGGTCTGCCATATGACCAAGGTCGGCTGCCGGTTGGCCAGGATCGTGTCGAGGCCATCGACCACCTCGGCGGCAGTCTTCTTGATCTGCAACTGGAGGTTGACGCTGACCTGGACGGACGGCAGGCGGTCGCGCAGCGCCGCTTCCAGGCGGCCGGGGAAGCCGGTGCCGTCGGGCGCGACCACGGTGGCCGAGCGGCTGCCGATCACTACGATATCGAGGCGCCGCTCGGTCTTCACCGCGTCGGCGACCTCGGTCAGCGGACTGTCACTGGTGAGCAGATAGGCCGGGACCTCGCAGCCGGGCCGCGGCGCATCCTCGCCCGCTGCCAGCGCCGTGCTCCACAGCAAGGCCAGAACAGCCAGGCCGGCGATGGCCCTCATGATCCTCCTCCCGCCAAGTCAGCGTTGTCGTCGGCTTTCGCGTCTTTTCCGCCCTTGGCTGCCACCCGCTTATACCATGAAAAGACCGCGGCGGCGGCTGACATCACCACAATTCCGACGAGGCTGATGACGAAGTGGGTCACCGCACCGCCGGACACCTCGGCCAGCACGAAATGGCCGGCGAACGCCAGGAACACGCCGAGGCAGAAGATTTCCAGCGAGTGCTGGCCGCACAGGATCGCCGGTCTGAGCCACGGCGAGCGCAGGCCCGGCCAGTCCTTCGGCAGGACATAGACCGTCACCGCCGCGACGGCGAGAAAATGCGCGAACCGCAGCACGTCGAGGTCGGTCTTGTTGATCGGGTACATCCACTGCTCGATGACGCTCGGCACGAAATGGCCAAGCCCCGGCATGTGCCAGGTCAGCGTGACGAAGAACGCCGCCAACAGATAGGCAATGCAGAGGCCGAGCAGGATGGGCGACGACAGAAAGGGGGCCATGCGCCGGGCGCCGCCCAGTGCGCACCACGCCCCGAACACGAACAGAAGCTGCCAGGCGAACGGGTTGAAGAACCAGACGCCGTTCGGATAGGCCGGCAGGTTCAACCCGAACTGCCAAGCGGCGGCGTAGACCGCGACCGAGAGAGCCAGCGTCAAATCCGGCTTGCGCTGCATCAGCCAGATGATCGGCGGCAGGACCAGCATCAGCACGATGTAGAGCGGCAGCACGTCCATGTTGACGGGCCGGAACTTGAGCAGCAGCGCCTGCACGATGGTGACGTCGGGCTGCTTGAGGAAGTCGAGGATGCCCATTTCCTCGGTGTAGAGCGGGTTCTCGAACCTGGTGGCGACGTAGGAAATCTCCGCCAGGAAGATCGTGAACAGAAAGACGTGGGCGACGTAGATCTGCCAGACGCGCTTGAGGATGCGCGCGCCCGCCACCACGAAGCCGCGCTCGGTCATGGCGCGGCCGTAGACGAATGCCGCCGTATAGCCCGAGATGAAAATGAAAATCTCGGTGGCGTCGCTGAAGCCGTAGTTGCGGATCGTCAGCCAGGTGAACAGGTTGGGCGGCAAGTGATCGATGAAGATCAGCCACAGCGCCAGCCCGCGAAACAGGTCGAGACGCAGTTCGCGCTCGCCGCCCACCGGGCCTCCCGCGGGGGCGGGAGGCTTGCGGCCCGCCAGGGGCGGCGAAGACACGGGCGCGGCGTCATCCTTCACGCTGTCGTCCTCGGCGGCGCGCGCCGCCGGCGCGCTGGGGGATGGATCGGTGACGGATGTCATCTGTTCCGTGGGTGTGAAAGCTGGATGTGCGCGCCGAACGCTCCGGTCGCAAGCCGCCGTAACGTCGCGGCCCGGTCACGGGCTTTCCCTTGGATGATTATACGTAACGGACCGGACGACGCTGCGCTTCTTGCCGACAACTATGTTGAAATCGCGGTCGCACCGGCCCGGTCATTTGGTTCCGTGGGTGGTTTTGGGTATGGTGGCGCGAGCTTGGAGAGACGCTTCGCATGTACCGCGCCGTCACCCGCCAGATCGAGGTCACCGTCGAGCCGAACTTCATGCCGGAACGCTCGTCGGAGGCGCCGCCGGAGCCGCGCTACTTCTGGTCCTACACCATCGTCATCACCAATTCCGGGCCGGAAACGGTGCAGTTGCGCGCCCGCCACTGGATCATCACCGACGCCACCGGCCGTATTCAGGAGGTGCGCGGCGCCGGCGTGGTCGGCGAACAGCCGATCCTCGCGCCCGGCGAGCGCTTCGAATATACCAGCGGCGTGCCGCTGCCGACTTCGTCCGGCTTCATGACCGGCCGCTACCAGATGGTGACCGACCGCGGCGAGCCTTTCGAGATCGACATCCCGACCTTCTCGCTCGATAGCCCGCAGGCCCGGCGGACGCTGAACTGAGTCTCCTCGACCTTTTGCGGGCTGTTGAAAATTATTCCTTGCCCCGGACGCGGTGCAGCATGAAATGCCGCTCCGCAGAACCGGGACGCGGCTGATAATTACTCCACGCCCGCTTCCTGCGGGGTGAACTCGTAAACCGAACTGCAAAACTCGCAGGTCACCATCACCTTGCCATCCTTGACCATGTCGGGGCGATCGGCGGGTGCGAAGCTCGCCAGCATTCCCGACACCGCCTCGCGCGAGCACGAGCATTTGGCGCGGACCGGCAGGGTCGGGAACACCCGCACGCCGCGCTCATGGAACAGACGGTAAAGCAGCCGCTCGCCCGACAGGTCGGGATCGATCAGTTCGATGTCCTCGACGGTGCCGATCAGCGACTGGCCCTCAACCCACGCGTCGTCCTCGGCGATCTGATGGAGCGCGCTGCCCTCCGGTGCGTCGCCGGGATGGAGATCGGCCTGCCGCGCCCGCTCCGGCGCCTTGGGCAGGAACTGCAACAACAGGCCGCCGGCGCGCCAGCGATGGCGCGGCCCGTCGTCCCCGCCGCGCCATTCCTCGCCGACCGCGATCCGGACGCGGGTGGGAATCTGCTCCGAGCGCAGGAAATATTCGTGCGCGGCGTCTTCCAGATTGCCGCCGTCGAGCGCCACCAGCCCCTGATAGCGGCTCATGTCCGGCCCCTGATCGATGGTCATGGCGAGGTGTCCGCGCCCCAGGAGGGCGGCGGAGTCCTGCCCCTCCGCGAGCCGCGCGGCATCGAAGCGGGCATAGGCGCGCAGCCGGTCCGGCGCCTGAAAATCGACGATCATCAGCGACACCGGGCCGTCGGTCTGGGTTTGCAGGATGAAGCGGCCGTCGAACTTCAGGGACGAGCCGAGCAGCACCGTGAGCACGACGGCCTCGCCAAGCAGCTTGCCGACGGGGGCCGGATAGGCGTGTTTCTCCAACAGGTCGTCGAGCGCCGGGCCGAGCCTGGCGAGCCGGCCGCGCAGATCGAGTACGTCGACGTCGAACGGCAGCACCGCGTCATCGACGGGAACCGGCGACGGCGCGCGGGCCGTGGTTTCAGGCGTGATGTTCGGATCAAGGAAAGGCTGTGTCATGGCGCCTTATCTGGGGTCGGGACACAGGAATCGAAAGCCCCCTGCGGGATGCCATCCGTGTCCTCACAGGAACGGCACCTCATGATGCTGGACCGACCGGCGGCTATTCCACCGCGTGGAGGCACCACGCCAAGACGCCCTTCTGCGCGTGCAGGCGGTTTTCGGCCTCGTCGAACACCACCGATTGCGGGCCGTCGATCACCTCGTCGGTCACCTCATCGCCGCGATGCGCCGGCAGGCAGTGCATGAACAGCGCGTCGGGTTTGGCCAGCCGCATCAGCCGGCTGTTGACCTGATAGGGCTTCAACAGGTTGTGACGGTGCTCACCGTCCTTGTCGCCCATCGACACCCAGGTATCGGTGACCACGCAATCGGCGTCGCGCACTGCGGCTTCCGGATCGGTGCCGATGGTGATCGGCGCATTGTTGGCCTTGATCCAGTCGCGCAGCGGCTTGTTGGGGGCGAGCTGCGGCGGCGTCGCGATGTTGAGCTTGAACTTGAAGCGTTCGGCGGCATGGACCCAGGAGGCCAGCACGTTGTTGTCATCGCCGGTCCAGGCCACGGTGCGGCCCGCGACCGGGCCGCGATGCTCCTCGAACGTCATCAGGTCCGCCATCACCTGACAGGGGTGCGAGCGCCGCGTCAGGCCGTTGACGACCGGGACCGTGGCGTGCGCCGCCAGTTCCAGCAGCGCCTCGTGATTGAGGATGCGGATCATGATGATATCGACGTAGCGCGACAGCACCCGCGCGGTGTCGGCGATGGTCTCGCCGCGCCCGAGCTGCATCTCCGCGCCGGTCAGCATGATGGTCTCGCCGCCGAGCTGGCGCATCCCGACATCGAACGAGACGCGGGTGCGGGTCGAGGGTTTGTCGAAGATCATCGCCAGCGTCTTGCCGGCGAGCGGCTTGTCGGCGCGGCCGCTCTTGAGCGCGGCCTTGATGGTCTTGCCGGCGTCGAGAATGGTCCGCAGTTCGGCGGCCGGAATCTCGGTCAGATCGAGAAAGTGGCGCAACGTCCCGCTCATCGCGCCGCCTCAAGTTTCGCCGCCGCCGACAGGGTCGTGCAAGCGCGCTCCAGCCGCGCCACCGCTTCATCCAGTTCGGACTCAGTCACGATCAGCGGCGGCAGGAACCGCACCACGTTGTCGCCCGCGCCGACCGTCAGGAGTTTTTCGTCGCGCAGCGCGGCGATGAGGTCGCCAGCCGGCACCACCGCCTTGATGCCAAGCAGCAGCCCTTCGCCACGCACCTCGGCCAACACATCGCGGTGACGATCCACCACGGAGGCGAGCTTCTGTTTCAGAAGCAGCGACATCTTCTGCGCGTGCGGAAAGAAGTCCGGCTTCAGCATCACGTCGAGCACGGCATTGGCGGCGGCGACCGCCAGCGGATTGCCGCCGAAGGTCGAGCCGTGCGAGCCCGGCGTCATGCCCGATGCCGCCTCCTCGGTGGCGAGGCACGCGCCGATCGGGAAGCCGCCGCCCAGCGCCTTGGCCAGCGACATCACGTCGGGTTCGATCCCGAGGCGCTTGTAGGCGAACAGTTCGCCGGTGCGCCCCATCCCGGTCTGCACCTCGTCGAAGATCAGCAGCAGGCCGTGCTCGTCGCACAGGCGCCGCAGTTCCTTGAAGAAGGCGTGCGAGGCGGCGCGCACCCCGCCCTCGCCCTGCACCGGCTCGATCAGGATGCCGGCGGTGTTCGGACCGAGCGCCTTCTTCACCGCGGCGATGTCACCGAGCGGTACCTGATCGAAGCCGTCCACCGGCGGGCCGAAGCCTTCGAGATATTTCGCGGCGCCGGTGGCGGCGAGCGTCGCCAGCGTGCGACCGTGGAACGCGCCCTCGAACGTGATGATGCGGTAGCGTTCGGGATGGCCCTTCATGGCGTGATAGCGCCGCGTCACCTTGATGCAGCACTCCAACGCCTCCGCGCCGGAATTGGCGAAGAACACCTTGTCGGCGAAACTCTGCTCGCACAGCCGCGCGGCGAGGCGTTCGCCGTCGGGACTCTTGAACAGGTTCGACATGTGCCACAGTTTGGCGGCCTGCTCCTGCAATGCCGCCACCAGATGCGGATGGGCATGGCCGAGCGCGTTGACCGCGACCCCACTGGTGAAGTCGAGATAGCGCTCGCCGTCGGTCCCGATCAGCCAGGCGCCCTCGCCGCGCGTGAAGGCGACGTCTGCACGGGCGAAGACAGGCAACAGATGAGACGGCGCGCTCTGGGTCATGACAGGTCCGATCGAACGAATGGGGCGGGCGGTGCTGGCGGCGCCCGGCGCATCGCCGGCCGCGTCAAAAACCCTGCCCCGGAAACGAAATGTGCCGCCTTTCCAGGCGGCACATGGCGATTATTCTAGGACGGCCATGACCGCTGTCAACCTTGCCGGCCCGCCGGCGCGGCTTTTCGCCCGCCACGCGATGGACGGCCCCGGTCTCGGCAAAACCGGCGTGCCGCAACGAGTCGCAGAAAAAACCGATTTTATCGATTGACTACGGAAGATGTGGACGCATCGGGCGCGACTCTTGCGCCTGAGTCGCCGCATATTGTAGCGTTTCCGCTATCGAGTACGACATCTCGTGCGACAGTTCTGATTCAAGCTCAAGTCCTGGCTTCAGCGGCGACGTCCGGCACGCTTATCGCGTCCGGCGAGGGCTAAGGGATTCGAACCGCAGGGATTTTACGCGAATTGACGTCGCCAGCGCGGCTTCCCGTGGCAGCCGCACGACACGAAGGAAACAGTGCGATGACGGTATTGACCTGGTCCGACGAGCGCGTCGAGCAATTGAAGAAGCTCTGGGAAGCCGGCCTCTCCGCCAGCCAGATCGCGGCGGAACTCGGCAACGTGACGCGCAATGCGGTTATCGGTAAAGTCCACCGGCTGGGCCTGTCGGGCCGCGCCAAGACCCCGTCGTCGGCCGCGCCCCGGCCGCGCAAGGCGCGTCCGGCACCACAGATGATGCGGGTGTCGCGCCCGGTCGCGCGTGGCAACACCGCGCTGGCGCAGGCGTTCGAGGTCGAGATGGAGCCCGATCCGATCGCCCACGACAATGTGGTGCCGATGAGCCAGCGGCTGACGCTTCTGGAACTGAACGAGAGCACCTGCCACTGGCCGGTCGGCGATCCCAGCAATCCGGAGTTCTTCTTCTGCGGCGGCAAGTCGCTGCCCGGCCTGCCCTATTGCGCCCACCACTCGCGCATCGCCTATCAACCCGCCGCCGACCGCCGCCGCCAGCAGCCCAAGCCACGCTAGAGGCTTCCCGCCTTTGACGGAATCAGTCGGCGTCATGCGCGGACTTGATCCGCGCATCCATCTTCCTCAGAAATGATGGATTGCCGGGTCAAGCCCGGCAATGACACCGTTGTAGCGTTTCCGCCAAACAAATAACCCCCGGAAAGCGGGATCTCCTATCTGAAAGATGGATGCCCGGATCAAGTCCGGGCATGACGACGCGGGATATGATCCGTTCCCGATCCGCGGCCCCACCGCCAACCAATCCCGCACCCTCATCAATGGCCCGCGACAAAAGCGGAGCCCGCAGCGTCAATTCAAAATTAACCGTAGATCTTTACCTTGCGGAAGATTGCAGTTTGGGTCGCGTTGTGTCGCGCGAGTTGGGTTTTCGGTATGTCGCTTGAACAAAAGGGGGACATCAGGACCGCCGACGACGGCGCGGCAGACCCTGCCCAGACTTTGAAGAGCGTCAGCCTCAGTGATCTGGCCGGCATCCTCACTCGGCACAAAGCATGGATTTTCGGAACGGCGATCACTTGTGTCGTGCTCGGAGCCGGATATCTGGCTGTCGCAAAGCCGACCTACACATCCACTGCCGAAGTCTATGTCGACCCGCGCGATCGTCCGACCCCCAAGGAAGACCCCGGCGAGAAAAACAGCGTGCCGGGAGACGGCCTTCTCCTTGTCGAAAGCCAGTTGAAAATCATCACGTCCGGCAAGGTGCTTTCACGGGTCGTCGATCAAATGAACCTGTCCGAGGACCCGGAGTTCAACGGACGTGGCAGCATCATCGCGAGCATCAAGGCGATGTTCGGATTCGGGGACGCCGATAACCCGCGTCTGGCCGCCTTGCGCCGTTTGCGTCTGGCAACATCAACCAGACGGAGCGAGCGCTCCTATGTGATCGATATTTCCGTCGCGGCCCATGCACCGCAACGGGCGGCAGACCTCGCGAATGCGGTTGCCAGCGCTTATCTCGAAGAACAAGCCAGCGCGAATGCCGACTTCAACCGGCGGCTTTCCGACGCGATCAAGTCGCAGTTGGAAAGAATGCGCGTTGCCGTGAGCCGCTCGGAGCAGGCCGTTACCGCCTACAAGGCGGCCAACAATCTGGTGGGCTCACGCGACAGGCTGGTCACCGATCAGGAACTGACGGAAGCCAATACCCAGCTCAACAATGCCAAAACAAGGCTGAACGAGGCGCTGGCGCGCGTCAAACTCGTCGATTCAATTGAATCGGGCGGCACACCGCTTGAATCCCTGCCCGAGGCCATCCAATCAAACACCATCGTGCAGTTGCGGGCGCGCGCCGTCGACGCTTCGCGTGCTGAAGTTGAACTCGCGCGGGTCCTCGGCCCCAATCATCCCGCCTTGCAGCAGGCCCGGGCCCAGGTGCAGGACGTCCAATCCGCGATCAAGAGCGAGGTCAAGCGTATTGCTCAGGCCGTGCGAAACGTCGCCACCAGCGAGCGCATCAACGTCCAGAGCCTTCAGGCCCATTTCAACTCGCTGAAGGCGCTCACGCAGACCAACGAAAAGGCGATGGTGCAACTGCGCGAGCTTGAGCTCAAGGCAAACTCCGACCGCGCGGTGTATGAAACCTACCTTGCGAAAGCGAAGGCAGCGACTGAAGAGCAGGCCATCAACAACACGAATATCAGGCTGATTTCCCGGGCGATCCTTCCCGAACAACGGAGCTGGCCGCGGACGATCCCTTTAATGACCGGAGCGCTGTTCGGCGGCATCTTCCTCGGCATCATGCTGGCGTTCCTGCGCGGCGCTTTGGAGCAGGTTAAGGGAACACCGCCGAAGCCGAGCGCCGGGGCCGGAGAGGCGGAAGAACCACTGCCGCAAACTGCGGAGATTCATGCGGTCCGACGCCGCGAGCAGTTATCCCGCCTGACAGCGGAACTGCTGGCGGCACCGGCAGACCATTCCATTCTGCTGGTGCGGTCACGGAATCACGAAGCGTTGAATCTGGTCGCATTGGAGCTTGCGTGTGCTGTTGACGAGTGCGGCCAGAACGTCGTCGTCATCGACGCCGATCTGAAGAACAATGCCGTATCGTCGCGATTGCGGTTCAACCGGAGCCCTGGTGTTCGCGATATTCTGGCGGGCCGGGCTTCCATTCGCGAGGCTGTTCATGCGGTCGAGCAGACGCGGATCAAGATCGTACCAGCCGGCGTAGCGGCTTTGGCACCGCTCAACCAGCAAATGCGAAGCGCCTTCCAGACGGCCCTGCGTCAGGCGCGAGGATTGGGTCGCGTTATTATCGATGGCGGCGAATTGGGTGCGATGCGATCGGAATTATGTCTCTACGCCATGGCGGATGAAGTCATCTTTCTCGAGATATCGCATGACGACCAGGCATCCGACGTCTCCCTGCTGGTCGAGTTGTTGCGCCATCGCCAGATCAAGGCCAGAGTGGTCTCGATCGATCCGCCATCGCATGCGATGGCCGCTTGATCCGCGCGACATCCCGCCGACCCGGATCGACCGAAGATTCACACGAGAGATGCCGCGATACGGCCAATCAGCCGACGCCTACATGACTGGGCAGGGCGGACGGGCGCATACCTGCCCGATTGAAACAATCGGCGACGCGCCGGCGCGCGAAGTGCTGCAAACGATGAAATCGCCATCGCAGGCTGCGATCAACCGTGAGTGAGCGTCTATACCCGGCCATGCGGAGCGCCTCGCTGTCAGTCGCCTGCTTGACCGGATCGGAATAGAAATCCCTTATCTTGTCCTTGCCCATCCCGGGTGTCTCGACCCATCGTGGGATAAGGACATTGCAGAGTCTGTCGATATCGGTCAGCAGCCGGGTGACGCCCGTTCCAGCAGCGGGACACGAGGTCTGAAACGCATCGCCAATGAGAACGATGCCGTCCTGATCGACGTTTTCGGCAGCGGAAAGATTCATGACCCAGCTTTCCACCCGATCGATCGGTTCGATCGCGCCAACGAAATCGGCAAGACCCGGCAAGGCATTGAACAGCTCTGCGATCGGATTCCGGTGAAATTCGCGAATCCAGGGATCCTCGTGATCGAGGAACGTGAAAAGATTCGCACGCAGGCACCCAGCGATCGGAAACAGGCTGAGATAGTCGATCCGGTTTGAGGCGCCTGCGCCGTAATAGGTGAGCGCCTGGAATGCCGGTGTCCACTCCCTCCTCGGTGCGAGCGTGAGGCCAAACGATATCGATTGCTTCTCGGCTATGATCCGGCGGCCGATACCAACCTTGTGCCGGAGCGAATCCGCCATCCCCGTCGCCAGGATGATGAGATCGGGCGTGATCGAACCGTGTTTCGCCAGAGATACGTGTTGCGTCCGCGGGTCGGTCCGAATGTCGCGAACGTCGTCGATGACCAGATCGACGGATGCCGGAAGCTGCGCGCGGACGATGCGCACAATGTCTTCGTAACGGATACCAAAATGCGGGTCTTGCGTGCGATCGACGATCTGGCCCGCGCGAACATTGAGCGTGTCGCGAAAGAATGTCGCTTCGGCGGCGATGGGGCCCAAAACCCCAAGCTCCCACATGAGGTCGACCTGGCGCCCCGCAATCTTTTCGACACGAAACTGTTTCGGGCAGACCGCATGCTTGTCGACAAGCGTGACCCGGTGGCCCGCTCGCGCCAGCACGATAGCCGCGAGAGAACCGCTTAGACCGGCGCCAATAATCGCGACGTGCGCGCTCTTGCGCGTGTCGGTTGTAAACATTGTTCCGCGATCAGCATATGTCATGTGCGCGACCAAAGAACGCATCCATCAGGCGACGGCAGCTTTCGTCAGCTCAGGTTGCGATGCGGAGCCGGAAAGGAGATCGAGGTCTTCGAGATACTGCCTGCCGATGGCTTCGATCGAAAAGAGCTGAAGGTGCTTCTTCAA
Organism: Bradyrhizobiaceae bacterium; assembly: GCA_044463945.1. Taxonomy (GTDB): domain Bacteria; phylum Pseudomonadota; class Alphaproteobacteria; order Rhizobiales; family Xanthobacteraceae; genus 62-47. Next base: position 122,165 of record JBIQLW010000006.1, read on the forward strand.
CTCGTTCGACATGGCTGGCTTGGGACTGTCCAGACTTGCAGCTATCGCATGTGCGAGCGCATCGACGTCGCCGATCGGGACGAGCGTGCCGTAGCGACCGCCAGCCAGGATCTCCCGCGGTCCATGAGGGCAATCCGTGCTGACCACGGGTGTTCCGCACGCCAGGGCCTCCACGATGACATTGCCGAATCCCTCGGCGACCGACGACAGCACAAAGACGGCTGCGTGCCGCATGTAGGCGAGCGGATTAGACGCATATCCGAGAAAATGAACATGCGAGGCGATGCCGAGTGAGCCGACCAGGCTTTGCAATTCCTCGCGGTCGGCGCCTTCACCCAGGATGACGAGGTGCGCAGGCCGTTGACTGACAACGCGGGCAAAGGCCGGAATCAGGTGCCTGTAACCCTTCTGCTTATGCAAGCGGCCGACCGCGAGCACGAACGGTTCTCCCGACGCGATCGCGGACGGCAGCGTCGGTGTCAGGCCAGCCCGCGCGTCAAATTGCTTGTCAATAATCGGGTTATAGATGCGGTGGATCGGCTTTTTGCTCAGGCCCGGCAAGCGGCCGAGCTGCTCCTTCAACCCGTCCGATACCGCGACAAATTCATCGGCGGCGTGAAACGTGGATGCGATAGCAAGTGTCATGGGCCAGCGGTGCATCTGCAACGGCAGCCGCCCCGGCTCGGCCAGCGAGTTATCGAGGCGCACGACAAGCCGGTGGCGATGAGAACTGGTCATCTTCCCGACACACGAGACGATGTTGGCGTTTTCGACCGAACTTATGACAACCGGCGGACGCGCGGTCCGCAGATAGCGCAAATAGGCCGGCAAGCTGAACATCACCTTGAAGGCATCAAGGCTGACCAGCCGGACGCCGCTCGGCACCTTATCCTTCAGGGAGCCGAAATACTTGCACACGACAAGATCGACCTTGAGTCCCTGACCAAGAAAATATTCTGCCAGATTGATCTGCACGCGCTCCGCTCCTCCGCTGTAAAGCGTCGGAAGGAAAAGAGCGATGTCGGGCGGCGTTTCGTCGGCGGCCAGCCGCGACACGGGAATACAGGCTGGTGCGGTCATCGGATGTAACTCGTTATCATGACATGACGGGCGACTATTCCGGCGCCATAGGAGACAATGATCGCACTCGCCGCGCCATTGAGAGCGAAAGAAGGAATTAGGATCACGTTGGCGAGAATCGATAGCGCTATGACGAATAATCCGCTGAACAGCGTAAATGAATCCTTGTAGCGGCTGTAGAAAACGGTGCCCTGAACTTCATAGGCCATGCGAAGCACGAAACCCAGCAGCACCAGCCACAGCACCGGCATCCAATCCGCCACCAGAGGGCGGTTCAGGTAAGGAATGGCAATTTTTACAAGCACGCCGGTGGCGATCGCCAGCACGATGGAAATCGCTGCGGCCTGGACGAGCAGTAGCCGGAAGACGGCCCAATAGGAGTGATCTTGACGCGCATGCGCGTTGATCAGTTTTGGTCCGGATATTTGAATAATGCCGGTATCAACAAGATTGCTCAGGGCGTTTCCGATCGACCAGAACAGCACATAGACGCCGGTAAATTCCAGCCCCATGAACAGACTGACGAGATAGCGATCGGCGTACTGCGCCGCCGTGTTGACAATGTCGTTGGCGTACAGGATTCGGGAGGCCTTGAAGTGATGCAGGAGCCACTCCCTACGCTCTCCCCCCGACGTGGGGTGCAGCCATGGCCAATCGCGCGCCGCAACGGCGAAGCCCGCGATCGCCAGCAAACCACCGCCGATCCAGAACATCAGCAGGATGTTCAGATCGCGAAGGGAGGGGAACATGAACGCGAGAACCATATAGACGCAGATCCATGCGCCGGTGCGGAAGAACATCAGCACATTCGCCAGGAACGGCCGCGAAAGATGATTCAGCAGAACGAACAAATCGCCGTTCACGTGTTCGAGAAACACGATGGTGAGGACGATTGAAGCGAAAGCAAACTGCTGGAAATAAATGCTTATCCCGAGGCCGATAAAGCCGATGAGCCCATAAACCGCAGCCTGGACGCCCCAGTAGAGACGGAGCACGCGCGTGACTTCATCGAGCGACTGCGTGACTGCGTTACGGCTCACGACATGGATCAAACCAAAACCGGAGACAATTGAAAAGATCACCGCGGCGCCGGCAACGAGGCCGTAGATTCCCAACGTATGAAGGTCGATGAACCTTGCGATAAAGAGCGTAAGTGCGAACTTTGCGACCAACGCGAGTCCGCGCAGCCCCATGATCGTCAACGGAGTCAATGTGCGGCTATTCAGCACCGCGCCCAATGTCACGTCGACGAGCAAAGATTCTACCCTTTGCGGAAAGCGGCAGGCCAAGCGCATCGTGCCGCGCCGGAACGCCGGTCTTGAAGATAGCGAAGCAGGACGATCATCGTATCGCCTTCCCGACGCCGCCCCGGCCGGCGATCTGTTCCAGATTCTTCTGGTCAGGATGAACTGCCGGCGCCAATTTCGCCTGACGTGCCTTTTCAACAAGATTGCCGTAAAGGTCGACCAAATCGCGGTTCATCCGCTCTGCGCGAAACATCTCCACGTAGGTCGCGCGTGCTGCCGCGTTCATCGCCGGGCGGTCAGCCTGTTCGAGCACCGTCAGAGCACGATCGAGGAAGCCGGGCGTGTTGATATCCATCAAAACGCCGTTGACGCCGTTCTTGATGAAGTACGGAAAGGCCCCGTGATTACTGCACATCAGCGGGCGTCCGGCGCGGAGCACTTCGATGGCAAGCAGGGGCATCCCTTCCCAGCGCGACGGCATGACAACGGCATCGCACTCCGCAAACATCGCCGGTAAAGCCGTGCGCGGCACCCAGCCCAGAAGCTTGACATCAGGAGGTATGGTCAGATCACGATTGTCGACAATCTTCGCGCCAACCAGGTTCAGGGTTGCGCGGCCGGGTTTCAGCCTCGTGAAATCGCGCAGCAGAAGGTCGACGCCTTTCTGTGAATCGAACCGCCCGACGAACAGTAGACGCATCGGCCCGGCCCGTGGCCGCGCATCGGCGTCGGAAAGCGTCGCCACGTCCTTTATGCCGCTCACAATAAGCTTGGTATTGTTGAGCGAGATGCCGGCACTTCGAAGAACCTGAACTTCGTGAGGAGAGATGTTCACGATGGCATCGGCGCGGCGGCTGAGCTTGCGTTCGAGGATCGCGTAGAGGCGGGTCACGATGGTCTGCTGGGGACGATCGAATGCCCAGCAATGAGCGCAATAAACAATACGGGGCCGCGAACGCGACCCACGAATGAGCAATCGGCCGATGGCGCCGGCAAAGCTGCTATGAAGATGGACGATGTCGGGATTGTGCAGCTTGATACTTTTCCGGATCGCCAAGGCGAGCGCCACGATCGAGCGGATATCGCGGCCCGTTCGCTGATAGGTTTCGACGACACAGTCGATCGACGCTGCAATTGAATCGCGCTGGCCCGCCGGAGCCAGCACAATGACATTGCCTGCGCCGAATTGCTGCGCCTGATACGGCAGTATTTCCTCGAGATACGAGGCTGGGCCGCCGATGAGGCTTTCGCAGACGTGAAGGATTTTCATCACCGCTCTCGCTACCGACTGAAAGGCGGGAGCAATTCTGGAGGCCGTCCCGCTGCATATTCGAAATTCGTATGCGGTGAAACCTACCATCTCCGCATCGCCAACGGACGGCAAAAAGCAAAACAAGGTGAATGCGCAAGCGCAAAAAAACGCCGCTGTATCAGCGTGCTACAGTTACGGGGATATAGCTCACGGAGGTCTTCGGCAGCACCTCCAAAACGCCATTTGTGTTCGGTTGTGAGACATCCCGCCGCCCCAGGTAATCAACCGTTGGACCGGACCTGCGCCAGCCTGGCACAACGATTTTTTGCGGCATTCCGTCTGTTTCCGTAGTCCAGACAACAAGTTTGCATTGCTGCTCTGCTTCGTCGCAAAATCGCAAGATCGTGACGCCTCGCGCGGTCGTCGGATCGAAGCGCGCGATGGTCTCGCGCAAGGACATTCCGCCGATCTCACGTGACAGGGTCTGATAGGCCAGAAACGACGAGCGCATGATTCCGTCGGATCGGACCAGCCCGAAACGGTCCTCGATCTCGTTGTCGTTATCTCCGGTGTCCATCAGACAGTACCAATTGGTCAGCCTGACCTGCTCCATCAGGTTGACAAGGAACATGCGAGGCAGCCAAAGCGCCTGAGTGTCTTCGGAAATTCCGGACCGATAGACCGAGTCGCCCCATTCGGTGTCGACAATCGGTTTGCGCGGGATCGCCGCCGGCCACACGGCGAGATAGTCATTGCGGAGGACGGCGTAATCGCGAGAAACGGTTTCGGGCGGTTGCCCGAAACGATGGGTGTGCAGGCTGAGCGCATCAAGGCAAGCCAGAAGCTGCTTATCGTTCAGAAGTGCCTGCATGAGTGGCTTTTCTTTGTGCCAGACCGTGGGCATCTGAGCTGCGGCGGGGCCGATCACGAAAGCGTTCGGGACATGCCGTTTGATCGCGGCGCAGGTTTCGCGGGCGAGCCTGACGTAGTTCGAAGGGTTGGGTTTCGGCGGCCAAAACCCGTCCTGGTCAGGTTCGTTCCAGACCTCCCAGATCGGATCAAGGCGCCGGTAACGCTGCGCTGCCGCCGTAGCCCATCGGGCGAATGCCGCAATCTGCGAAGGCGTCGAGGGCGGCCGGGCGCCCTGACGACGCACGCCATCGACGAGCGCATCATAAGGATCTCCATGCAACGGATGAGGCCGGTTCAGAATAAATAGCGGGCGCAGTCGGAGCTTTTCCAACTCCGCCACATAGGCATCGTAAAGGGACCAGTCATAGTGGCCCGGCGTTTTCTCGGTCCACGGCCAGTTGAGGTCGATGCGGACGACAGCCGCGCCGAGGGTATGCGCGAAGTTAAGACGTTCACGCCAATTCGGCAGATGCAAGTAATTGTCCGTAAACTGAACCGAAAGGCCACGACCGACTGTCTGCCCTGGTTGCGCCTGGATCGCGGATAGCGGCGCAAGCAAAGCACATGCGACCGCGACGATGCCGATGCGTCGTCGACGCATAGGCCCGATAGTTAACAAACCCTCTGCAAGTCCCATCGATTCACCATGGTCGGCATCGTTCGGAAATTTCGAAGGATTTAACGTATAAGAGCCTACAATATCGATAACGAAGCCATACGTTTCTCGTCATCGATCGGCCGCCTCACGGAGATTTCGCACAACTGCGATATCGCGACGGAGCAACATAAGAAGATGAAGCGACGAACCGCCTTTCTGATGCCAGCCTACAATCCGACCCGTGACGATCTGGCACGAACCGTCGACTCTTTGCTGGCGCAGACCGAAAGCGCCGATATCGTCATTATTGACGACGGTTCACGGAGGCCGATCAGCGAGATGCTGGCGCCGCGCGCCAACATCGTGGTGCTTCGACTCGATCGCAATCAAGGCATCACGGCGGCTTTGAATCACGGCCTCGAATACATCGTCAGAAACGGCTACGAATTTGTGGCCCGCATGGATTGCGGCGATATTTGCGCGCCAAATCGCATCGCACGGCAACAGGCCCATATGGACGCGCATCCCGGCATAGACCTGCTCGGGGCCTTCGCGGACATCGTCGACGAACGCGGTAATCATCTGTTCTTCGAAGGAACGTCCGGCGGCAGGACGGCGATCGGACGCAAGCTGAAAGACAACGCTGCATTCAAGCATCCGACATTCTTCTTTCGGACGTCCAGCATTCAGAGGCTCGGCGGGTATTCAACCGACTATCCGCACGCCGAAGATTACGAGTTCATGCTGCGCGCTTACAAGCAGGGAGACATTGACTGTCTCGACGACGTCCTCGTGATCTATGAGAAAAATTCGAGCAGCATCAGCAGCAAGAACCGCGGCGCACAGTTGCGGTCGCGGCTGCGAATTCAACTGAAGTACCTCGAGCCGGCGAGCATCCCCGCATACGTCGGAATAGTCCGTACGATCATCACTCTGCTTGTGCCGGCGCCGCTATGGGCCCGCCTTTCGCAGTCGTATTGGGATCGTACCGGTGAACGCGGGGTGGCGGTCAAGACGCGATTGCTTCAATGACGTCAATGGGGGCGGCAGCGACTGGCGTGAGAAGGGAAGCGCAAGGCGCTCTGCCCGATCGGCTGGTCTGGCTTGCCGTCTTATTGCTGCCGATCACGGGACTCTCAGGCATCGGTGCGTTTGGAGAGTTGAAAGGATCGGCGACCGTTTACGTTCTCACGGTGGCCATTCTGGTTGCGGTCGCGACGCGGTTCAACAAAATTGAGATACCGCGACCGCTCTTCGTCTTCGCAGCCTGCTTGCTGACCTGGCTCGTTGTGACCGCCGCGGTCAATTTCGAGGAAATTCTAACGTCCGTTTATCACGGCCGGAGCGGCTTCAATAAGTTCACGACGTCATCCGCCGTTCTGGTCTTCGGTATTGCGAGTGCGATTATCTGTGCAATGTCGTTCCAGCGCGTGAGCGACGTTGAGAAGCTATTCGTGAATCCGCTGATCGCCGCCCTCATCGCTTGCGCGGTTTTTGCCGTGCCGGAGGTCCTGTCGTGGTTCTCACCGGTGGGCGAGTTCCTCTATAAAATATCGACCGGATTGCTGCATACGGCGGAGCACGAGAAAGGACGCGCCGCCGGCCGCTTGATAAGCCTTGCTTTCGAGGCACCCGACCTTTCGTACTTCTGCGGCTTTGCCTGTCCGTGGGCATTGTTCGCTTATCGCGTGCGGGCCAGGAACCATTCGCTGCTCAGCGCGCCTGTTCTGGCGGGCTTACCTCTGTTGCTCGGTCTTATCATGTTGTTGCTGAGCAACTCGCGGACCGGTCTGTTGATGCTTGGCGGGCTGATCTTCGCCGAACTGGTCTACTGGATCCTGATGCGCGGGATGCGGCTCGGCGTGCTTGCGCTGGTCGCCGCCATCCCCGTGTTTGCGGCGGTCGCGTTCGTCCCCTGGCTTGCGTTGCATAACGTAGACGCCACCCTCGCTGCCGGCGATGTCTCGACAACGTCGCGATTGGCATTGTTCAGCGCGCAGCTATCGATTTTCGCGAGCAATCCGGTCTTTGGCGTAGGATTCGGACAATTCGGCTTTCACGCCTATCCGGTTTTGCCATCGTGGGCCTGGGACAGCTACGAGGTCGTCAACTGGTTCGAGATGTTCGACGATCTGCCGCCGACATTCAATGTCGCGGGGCGGCTGGGCGCGGAACTCGGAGCACCCGGCCTGGTAATATGGTATGGCTTTTGGGCCATGGCGATTTTCCGGATCGCGCAGGCGGCGATACGACAGCGGCGGGATTCATCATTGAACTTTCTGAACGCCGCACTGCTCGGCAGCATTTTCAGTTTGATCCTCGGCGGAATGAGTAATGACCCGTTTCGCCGTCCGGAAACCTGGGTTCTTATTGCGATCACCTCGCTTTACGCGGGAAGAACCTCGGAGCCGTCGGCGTGACCATCGATATCCATATGATGGCAAGCGGCAATGCGAGGCGCGCTTGCGGCCGCACCGCCGTTTTGCCTCCGGGTCAGGTCATAAACCTTAATTCTGAAGATCAAAGGCGACCGCGCCGACAACGGCGTATACTCGATCGGGACTTTGGATCTGCGTTAGATCCGCGCAGAATGAGAGGTCGGGCTTGATATCCGCGGATTGGTGCACGATAGAGTTGCCGATGAGCGGGAAGCCGTTGCTTCAGCGCCTGAAGCTGCGCTCTTTCGGCGACGAGCATCGTCGAGTGTCCCACGTGAAGGATAGAACGCGCCTTGCCATCATCCTGCCAAGGCACCGGCTTTGGGAGTGGCACCGTCAGTTGCTCCGACATCTCGAGAACAACTACGATATCGCCGTGTTTCTTGACGATGGTGCGCCACCATATGGGCGCGCAACACAACTCTGGCTGAAGTTGGAGCAATCGGCATTCCCTAGCGGAAAGCTGGCAAAGCCGATCGCTCCCGATGGAGCCTGGCGCCCAGTTTCCGATTTGGAAGACGCTGCTGGCAGGACCGTCATCAACCTGTCCGAGCGCTCTCAACCTTATTCCGAAGCCCTCGAACTTCGATATGACGGCGTCTCGGACAGTTACGCACTCATCAAGGGATTATTGTCGCGGAAGACTCCGTGCCTCTCCGTCCATTGCCCGGACGAGAATAGAACTCTGGCAGCATCGAGATTGGCGATCGGAGACAAATTTCTGATCGGGCGCGGGCTACAGGATTCATTCTCGCGTTGCCTGTCGCTTATCGATCGCACATTGTCCTCTTCCGACAGCGGGATTGTCGATGAGACAACTGCGGTTGCGACGCCGGGAAGCGCGACCCTGACTGAATTCATTTTACGCATGATTGCGCATAAAGCCTCGAACCTGCTGATGAAGCCATTTCGGCGTCAGGAGCATTGGCAGGTGGCGCTGCGCGACGGCGCGCAGTCCTTCAACGTCGTCCAGGATGACGGCGGTCGATTCTACGCCGACCCGTTCCTGTATCAGGCAAATGGCCGGACGTTTCTGTTTGTCGAAGAATATCCCTATGCCGACCAAAGGGGCTTCATCTCAGCCGCCGAGGTTATCGACGGCCGGCTTGCGACCGCACCGGTGGCGGTGCTCAAGCGTCCCTATCATCTTTCGTATCCGTTCGTTTTCGAACACGACGGAGAATTCTGGATGATTCCGGAGACAGGTGAAAACCGGACCATCGAGCTCTATCGCGCGACCGAGTTTCCCTGGAAATGGGAGCTGAGCACGGTCCTGATGGACGGGGCCGTCTTCTCTGACGCGACCATTTTGTTTCATGGCAGCCTTTGGTGGCTTTTCGTGACCGCCGATCGGTTCGGCACTTCGACGCAGGACGAATTATCGATCTTCTACAGCGAAGCACTTGAAGGCGAATGGAAGCCGCATCGTGCCAACCCGGTGAAGTCGGATAGCCGCTTTTCCCGGCCTGCCGGTCGCATCATCCGGCAAGGCGGACGCCTGCTCCGGCCCGCACAGAATTGTGATCGAACCTACGGTGCCGGCATCGTATGGTTTGAAATCACCGAATTGACGCCGACGCGATTCGACGAGCGGCAAATAGCCGCCTGGGACGGTCAAACCGAGCTATCGATGGACGGGCTTCATAGCTTCGATCAACTCGGCTCGCTTCAAGCGATAGACTTCAAATGCTCCGTTTATCGCGGGATGGCGCGAAGGAACATCAACACGATAACGCCGCGCCATGGCGGAGAGCTCGAACGCTCGCTTTCCAAGTCGTCGCTTTTCTTCAACCCAGTCGAATCCGATCAGCCTGGGCCCTAATGAAAAACGATACGCGAGAGCTACCTGGGTTCACGGTAGCAGCCACGTCACGATTCGACTTCCTGTCGGAAGAATATGCAAATCTGTTTGCCGAGTCGTCCGCGACTGCATTTCAGCATCCGATGTGGCTCGACGCCATTTATCATAAGCTCGTTCCGCAACTAAAGGTCGACCCCCTCATAGTGACCGTTCGGGATGCGGCAAGCGGCCGTCTCGTCATGGTGCTCCCGCTGATGCGGCGGCGATATTGCGGGCTGCGCACGATCGAGTTTGCAGACCTTGGCGTGTCCGACTATGTGGCGCCTGTCGCCAGCGACGCGGCCATCGAGATGATCGCGGCCGACCCTTCCGTCTGCGAGCGCATCAATGCGGCGCTGAAGCCATTCGACATGTTGCGGATTCGGAAACTGCGCTTGCCCTCGACGGCCGTACAGAGGGTGTTTGGTGCGGCGGGTTGCTCGGAAATGTCGATGGGCGCTTATGCGGTGCCGCTCAGTTCCGATGCCGCCGCCTGGCGCTCAAGCCACTTATCAGCGTCGTACTGCAAGGAGCTGGACAAGAAGTCTCGACAATTGCATCGCAAGGGACAGGTGGCGTTTCATCGTTCGACCGATGTGGCGACGATCGAAGCAACACTTCTGAAGATGCGGGAATATCGCCGACAACGCTTCGAAACCGGAGACTTGCTACAGGATCAGATATATTTTGATTTCTATCTCGACATCGCGATCCGCGCCCGCTCGATGCTGAGCCGTCTCTACAGCGTGATGATGGATGGCGTGCCCATCGCAGGAGCCATGTGTCTCTCGCACAAAGGCTCGCTTCTGATCATTCTCACCGGATTTGATCATAACACGTACAGGAGTCAGTCGCTCGGTTCCTTGACCTTCGATATGGTCGCGAAACACGCCATAAGCGTTGGCCATCGTGAGCTTGATTTCACGATTGGAGATGAGCCGTATAAAACGCAGTTCGGCGCCAAAAGAACGCCCATCTATCAGATCCTCCGCTCTGGAAGTATTTCCGGCGCCATCGCGGGAGCTGCGGTGCAGCGTTCGTCGTGGATCAGGGGCCTCGCGCAGCGTTTTGCGGAATGAGGTTCGGAACCGATCATTGGCCATAGGCCGGTCGCGTCGCCTGCCGGGCAAGCACCGGGGCGTAGCTGGGGCCAGCCGCTCGGCGCACAAGCGCAACCCTGCTACCGCAAAAATGCGCATCGCCTGGACGCGACCCAGCCGAAGGTCGAAGGCCGGCGGCCGTGACTATTGCGGCCGGGTTTGTTAAAGCCGATGCGATATGGGAGCCGGTGCGGCACAGCGCGGCTGCCACGACATTTTGCGACATCACGCTCCAAACGATTTTGCTGGGAGGCAACATATGGCATCGGGAATCGGAAAATTGGGTGTTTTGTCGGCGGCGGTTGCGACATGCAGCCTGCTCGCCGCGGTCCCTGCGCTGGCGCAGGGCGTCAAGATCGGCATTCTCAACGACCAGTCCGGCGTCTACGCCGACTACGGCGGCAAGACCTCGATCGAGGCGGCCAAGATGGCGATCGAGGATTTTGGCGGCGAGGTGCTCGGCCACAAGATCGAGATCGTCGCGGCCGACCACCAGAACAAGCCGGACCTCGCGGTCAGCATCGCGCGTAAATGGTACGACAGCGATGGCGTCGACATGATTACCGAACTCACCACCTCGTCGGTGGCGCTGGCGGTGCAGGAAGTCGCCAAGGAGAAGAAGAAGATCGACATCGTGGTCGGCGCGGCTTCCTCCGCCGTCACCGGTGCCAACTGCACGCCTTACGGATTCCACTGGGCGTTCGACACCCACGCGCTCGCGGTCGGCACCGGCGGCGCGATGGTGAAGGCCGGCGGCGATAGCTGGTTCTTCCTCACCGTGGACTACGCCTTCGGCCACGCGCTGGAAAAGGACACCGGCGACATCGTGAAAGCCTCGGGCGGCAAGGTGCTCGGCGCGGTGCGGACCCCGCTCAACACCTCCGACTATTCCTCCTTCCTGTTGCAGGCGCAAAGCTCGAAGGCCAAGGTGGTCGGCCTCGCCAATGCCGGCGCGGACACCATCAACTCCATCAAGCAGGCGGCGGAGTTCGGCATCGTCGCCGGCGGCCAGAAGCTTGCGGCGCTGCTGCTGACGGCGTCGGAAGTCCACGGCCTCGGCCTCAAAGCGGCGCAGGGCACGGTGCTGACCGAGAGCTTCTACTGGGACCTCAACGACAAGACCCGCGAATTTTCCGAGCGCTTCTACAAGCGCACCAACCGAATGCCGAGCATGATCCAGGCCGGCACCTATTCCGCCACGCTGTCCTATCTCAAGGCGGTGAAGGCCGCCGGCACCAAGGATTCCGACGCCGTCGTCAAGAAGCTGAAGGAACTGCCGGTGAACGATGCGTTCACGACCGGCGGCAAGGTGCTGGCGAACGGCCGCATGGTGTCCGACCTCTACCTGTTCGAGGTCAAGAAGCCCGAGGAAAGCAAGCGCGACTGGGACTACTACAAGCTGCTCGCCAAGGTGCCGGGCGATACCGCCTATCCGTTGGCGAAGGACAGCGGCTGCCCGCTGACGAAGTGAGCGCCTGACCCTCTCCTTAAGGAGAGGACCACGCGATCCGTCCGTGTCCCGGGTGCGATGCGGCGCAAGCGTCGCGCCGCTTCGCTGATCCGGGACCGTTACGAACGATACCGCTGATACGGTCCCGGCTCTGCGGTGCGGCATTGCACGCCGCACCGCGTCCGGGACACGCAGGGCCGTTCATCCCCTAATATCCCGTCATCTCCAGATAGCCGACGCCACTGTGGCTGCCGCGAAGGGCAATCGGCCCTTCCCAATAGGGAAAGCGCGTCGCCATCCAGCTTTGCGCATTGAGCGGCGCGCAATCGATCGCGAGGCCATGCGCGGGGATGGCGACACGCCATTGCGTCGGCACCCGCCGCCCGCCGACATCGGTGAACGCAAGCGGAGTCATCGCGATGGCGTCCGGCGGCAACGGCGTCGAGCGGCCGTCGCGACCGATCCAGTTGCCGGCGAAGTAGTGCCCGCCATCCTTCTGTCGCAACCGGAACAGCATCGCCTTGTCGCCGCTGTCGAGATGCAGCGAGAACCAGTCCCACCCGGTCTGGTCGGCCGCCAAGGGCTGGCTCGACCATTCGCGATCGAGCCAAGCCACACCCGTCACCTCGACCGGCGCGCCGTCGAGTGTGATCCGTCCTGACACCGTGAAGAACGGCTGGCTGTAGTAATACGACGCCTGACCGCGCTCGGACTTGCGGCTGTAGCCGCCCTCGCCCTGCAACACCACCGGCCGGCCGGCGTCGAGCCGCAGCGCGTAGCTGAAGCCCGCACCCGCTGCGCTCACCTGCAACGGCGCCAGTGCGCGGCCGTCGAACGGCGCGCCGTCTGCCGCCGCCAGCCGCCACCCATCGATCCACGCCTGGAACGGCGCGGCCTCGACGCCCGCCTGCCCGACGCCGCCGCGCGCAAACGTTTCGGCGAAGCGGTGAGCGCCGGCACTGGTCACCGCGGCGTGGCCCATCCACACTTGCTGATTCTCCCAGCCTTCACGTTGCGGACCGGGAGCCATCGCCTGACGGAACAGCGTCCATTGCGCGCCATAGGCGGCACCTTTTGCGTCGCGCAGATTGGCGGTGACGTACCACCACTCGATACGGAAGTCGGGATGCGCGCCGAAATCCTTGGGAAACGCCAGCGCCCGCCCCGGCACCACCGGCGCGAAGCCCACCGCCTCATCGCCGAGCCCGGCGAAACCCTGTCCCTGCGCCAGCGCACGCCCGGAAAGCCCCAGCCCGACGAGGCCGGCGGCGACGGCGCGGCGTGACAAACGGTGGCGACGATCAGCGCTCATTGGCGAACATCTTCAACAGGACCGCGGGCTGCATCCGCGCCAGCCGGACGACCGGCAACAGTGTCGCGGCCAGAGCCGCCACCATGGCGACGCCGAGCAGTTGCAGCAACTGGGCCGGGAACACCTGGAACGGCAGCCGCCAGCCGAACGCCTTGACGTTGACCACAGCGATCAGACACCACGCCACCGCGAGGCCGAGAGGCAGCGCCAGCAGCGCCGTGAGAAGCGCCACCGCCATGGTCTTCATCAGTTCGATGGCGGCCAGCCGCCGCCGCGTCAGGCCGATCGCCCACAGCGGCGCGAGATGCGGCAACCGCGAACCGCCGAGCGTGACGAGGCTGGTCAGCAGCGCGATGCCGGCGACGCCGAGCGTGAAGGTGTTGAGCGCGGCGGTCACCGCGAAGGTGCGGTTGAAGATGCGTTGGGAGTCCGCCCGCACCGCGGCCTGATCGGCAAGCTGGCGGTCATCGAGACGGAACCTTTCGCGTAAACCCGCCACCACGCTGGCAACTTGTCCGGGCGCGACCAGCAGCCCGAACCGGGTCTGCCGCGCTTCGGGGAAATGCCGCGAGAGCGCATCAACATTGACCGCGAACTGCCCTTTCGGGTTGCCGTAATCGGCATAGATGCCGGCCACCTCAACCACCCAGTCGCCCCCCGGCGCGGCGACCCGCAGTTGGCCTCCAACATCAAGGCCGATGCGGCGCGCCAGTTGCTCGCTGATGAACGCGGCAGCGCCGTCGCGCAGCCGATCCCAGCCGTCGGTAGCGCTGCGCAGCAGCGGCCAGCGCTGGCGAACCGTCGCGTGATCGGCAAGGCCCATGATCTCGACCGGCAAGCCGTCGATCCGCACCTCGGCGCGCGCGCCCGGCAGCACAGCGGCGACATCGGTACGCGCGGCGAGCCAGCGCCGGATTTCGGCAGCCTGCGTCTCATTCGCGGCGTTGATGTACACGTCGGCGGCCAGGCGGCCGTCGAGCCAGCGCGTGAAGGTGACGCTAAAGCTCTGCACCATGGTGCCGACGCCGACGTTCACCGCCAGCGCCAGCAAAAGCGCCATCAGCGCCAGCGACAGCCCCGGCAGTTGCTGGCGGCTGTCGGCCCAGAACCAGCCGGACAGCGCGCCGCGCGCGCTCGCCGCGCCGAGGCGTAACGTACCGTCGAGCAGCACCGGCAGCGCCAGCGCCGCCGCCAGCAACAGCGCCGCCAGCACGGCGAAGCCGGCGACCAGCGAATCGCCGAATAACAGACCCATAGCCGCGACCGCCAGCATCACCAGCGCCAGCACGCCTTGCCGGATCAGCCAGCGGCGCTGCGCCTGTTGCCATGCGTGGGGCTGCGCCGCGGCCAGCACCGGCAACCGCGCCATCCGCATCAGGCTTGCGGCGGCGGCCGCCAGCGCGCCGAGCACGCTCATGCCGATGCCGGCGAGCCACCATCGCGGTTGCAGCGACAGCGTGCCGGGCAACTCAGCGCCGTAGAGCCCGCGCAGGCTGGCGGCGACGTCGGGCAACAGCGCGGCGGCGATGACATAACCGCCGACCACGCCGAACAGTCCGCCGAGAAGGGCGATCATGACCACTTCAAACGTCGCCACCACGCTCAACTGCCGCGCCGAGACGCCGCAGGCGCGCAACGTCCGCAGTGTCGGCAACCGCTGCTCGAAGGCGAGCCCGATCGCCGAATTGACGATGAACAGCCCGACGAGGAACGACAACAGCCCGAACGCAGTGAGGTTGAGATGGAAGCTGTCGGTCAGCCGCGCGAGATCGCTCTCGGTGTCCGGCGCCACCCATTGCAACGCCACACCTGCGACCGTCGCCGGCAACGTCCGAGAATCCGGGGCCGGCGCACCGACCAGCAATCGCGAAACTTCGCCCGGCCTGCCGAGCACGCGCTGCGCCACGCCGATATCGACGAACAGCACGCCGGGCGCAAGCTGCGGCCGCACCGCGAGCGGCGGCAGTGCGACTGTCTCGTTGAGGCGCGGCGCGTCGCCCGCGGCGAGGCCGAGATCGGCCAGCGTTTCCGGTGCGACCAGCGTGCGGCCCGGCGGCGCGACGAAGGCGTGCAGGTCGTCCCCGTCACCCAGCGCGGCGACAGACGCCGCCTGCGGCGGCAGCGTCACCGGCTCGATGCCGATCAGGCGGTAGGCGCGCCCGTTGATCCTCACCCGCTCCTCCAGCACCGGCGATACCGGCCAGCCGGCACGGCGCAGATCGACGAACGCCGCTTGCGGAAAGGTCGCGCGCGCGGGATCGATCAGCATCGCGGTGCGCGCCCCGCCGAACAGCGCGGCGGCGCGGTCATAGCTGATGCGAGCCTGCTGGTTGAGCGCCTGCACGCCGCTCCACAGCGCAGTGGCGGCGACCAGCCCGACCAGCAGCGTGGCGAATTGCATCGGATGCCGCCGCCAGTGGCTCAACAGCGTCGCCAGCACCCAGCCGGCGCGTCTCATGTCAGGTAACCGCCGCTGAGATGCAGCCGCCGGCCGAGCATCGCGGCAAGGCGCGTCGAGTGCGTCACCATCAGGAGGGCACAGCCGGCGCGCGCGACCAGTTCGCACAACAGACGCACCACCTCGCCGGCCGTCGCCTCGTCGAGATTGCCGGTCGGTTCATCGGCCAGCAGCAGCGCCGGCCTTGCCGCCAGCGCGCGGCCGATGGCGACGCGCTGCTGCTGCCCGCCGGACAATTGCTCCGGATAACGCCTCAGCGTGGCGTCGAGGCCAAGCCGCGCGGTCAGTTCGGCCAGCCATGCCGG
Source organism: Bradyrhizobiaceae bacterium (assembly GCA_044463945.1). Taxonomy (GTDB): domain Bacteria; phylum Pseudomonadota; class Alphaproteobacteria; order Rhizobiales; family Xanthobacteraceae; genus 62-47. The sequence continues at coordinate 138,157 of JBIQLW010000006.1, forward strand.
ATCGTGCCGCCCGGCAAGCCGCGCCTGAAACGCGAGATTGTCGGCGACATCGAGGCTCGGCACCAGATTGAACTGCTGAAAGATCAGGCCGATGCGCTCGCGGCGCAGCGTGGCGCGCACGGCGTCCGGCAATCCGGTGACGCACCGATCCTCGATCCGGATTTCACCGCCATCGGCGTCGTCGAGTCCGGCGATCAGGTGCAGCAACGTGCTCTTGCCGCTGCCGGATTCGCCGGTCAGCGCTACGCTCTCGCCGCGCGCCACCTCAAGGCTGACGCCGCGCAGCACGTCAACGCGCTCCTGTGCAGAGCGATAGCTCTTGGTGAGACCGACGACTTTCAGCATCGCAGCAACATTCGACCTCGGTGATCTGCTCTGGCACAGCAGTAAGGCACGATCACGTTCGCCCCGCGCGAACCGCCGGCGCGTCCGTGCGATCCGGCACCAGCGCCAGCAATACCGTCAGCCCCATGAACAGCGCCGAGACGCCGAATACCCAGTGCGGCATATGCTGATCCATGATCCAGCCGAACAGCAGCGGCCCGACGATGCCGCCGATGTTGAAACCGGTCGAGACGATGCCGAAGGCGCGCCCGGCCGCGCCGGGCGGCGCGGCGTTACGCACCATCATGTCGCGCGAGGGCGCGATGACGCCGCTGAGAAACCCGGCCATGGTGAGCGCCGCCAGCAGCCACGGCGGCGGCAGCGTGGTGAGGGCCACTGCCAGCACGATGAGCGCGTTGAGCGCGAAGCACAGCGCGGCCAATTGTCCGTGGCGCGCAGTGCGGTCGGCCAGCCAGCCGCCGGCCAGCACGCCGACCGCGCTCGCGCCAAGAAACGCGGTCAGCGCCAGATTGGCGCCCGAGAGCGAACTGCCATAGCCGGCCATCAGCGCGACGACGCCGAAGCTGCCGATGCCCGAGGTCGACAGGCTCAGCAGCAGGAAGAACGCCGTCAGCACCAGCATCGCCCGCGTCATCACCGCGGCCGGCGCACCCGACGCGCCCGAGGCCGGAACGGCCGCGACAGCGCCTGCATCGGGAATCCGCAAAGCCGCCAGCAACAACGCCGCCAGCGGTCCCATCGCGCCGGCGGCGATCAGCGTGCCGCGGCCGCCGAACGCGATCAGCAGGCCGGCGACGATCGCCGGCGCCACCGCGCCGCCGAGAAAGCCGGCAAAGGTATGAATCGAAAACGCCCGCCCCATCCGCGTCTCGTCCATGTGCGCGGCGAGAATCGCATAGTCGGCCGGATGATAGGCGCTGTTGGCGAGCCCCAGCATCGCCGCGCAGATAATCAGGCTGGCATAGCTCAGGTGCGCCGCCAGCAGAATAAGGGAGAGCCCCCCGATCCCAAGGCCAAGCAGCAAAATCCGTCGCGCACCGGCGCGATCGACCAGATAGCCGATCGGCGCCTGCGTCAGCCCCGACACCACCGCGAACACTGTCAGCGCCACGCCGAGCTCGACGAAGCCGACACCGAGCCGCTCCTTAAGGAACGGAAACAGCATCGGCAACACCAGGATGTAGAAATGGCTGACCCAATGCGCGATCGATATCCCGATCAGCGTACGCAGCGCCGCATCCGGTTCCCGCGAAGGATTGGCAACTCCGTCAACCATGTTGCGGCGAAACTCCCATCCGCGCCAAGCCGCTATAACGTTCCGCGCGCCGGTCTGTCCATCGGCGGCGGCGCAGGGCCGCCCATGGGCGCGGCAAAATCCTTTGTGCCCCGGCCGCCGCCGGTATAAAAGGCCCGCATATCCGGAAACGCGCAGAGATTCGCCGGCGCCGTGCGTTATTCGCCGCCGTCATGCATCCAAAGCGTCCCGACGGCCGTTGTCTCTGATGGCTGGTCGATCAATCACGAGACGATCCCGTCGCGTCGCCGTCACCACGGCGGGCGCCGGATCGCCTTCACGGAGTTGACATGAAGAAGCCTAAACTGGAATTGGAAGAACCGCAGGCACGCAAGGTCGTGCGCGCCGACAAGCCGCCGACCGAAGGCTATTCGCTGGTCGTGGACGGTCATTTCAAGTCGCATCACGACACCGTCGAGGCCGCCGAGGAGGCGGGACGGGCGCTGAAGCAGCGCTACCGGATGTTGCAGGTCCAAGTCTATGACGCCGCGACCAAGACGCGCTCTATGATCCAGTTGCCGCCGGGCTCGTAATCCGGGCGCTACGCCTTCAGAGCACCTGCCGCGCCACATACCACCCCCCGAGCGGAATTTCTGTATTGCGCTGTTGCGCCGCCGACACACAAATCGCGCGATCACGGTTGCGTGCGCCTCGGCGCTGTGCTTCTTTGCCCTCGTCAACGGTGCTTCCCGAGGATTTCTTCCAAAGGAGGTGAAACGGGAATGCGGTGCGGGGACCTTTTCAGGATCATCCCCAATGCCGCGGCTGCCCCCGCAACTGTAGGCGGTCATCCGACCCACGATGCCACTGGACCCGAAGCGGGTCCGGGAAGGCGGAGCCGGATCACGACCGCGAGCCAGGAGACCGGCCGCTGACGAACTTGACAACGTTCGACGGTGGGTCGGCGAAAGGGGCACTTAATGAACTTCCGGAAATACGCTGCCGGTACGGCAGCTTGTCTTGCGCTGTCTGCGACCTGCGGCAGCGCCAACGCACAATCACGTCTCGAACAGCTTCCCGATATCGTGGTGACGGCGGACCGTACGCCGGAGCCGATCAGTTCGACCGGCAGCGCCATCACCGTCATCAGCGGCGAAACGCTGGCGACCAGCAACCCGTCCTCGGTCACCGATGCCTTGCGCTCGGTGCCTGGCCTCACTGTCACCCAGAGCGGCGGCCCCGCCGGCACCACCGGCGTCATGCTGCGCGGCGCCAATACCGGGCAGACGCTGGTGCTGATCGACGGCATCCGCGTCAACGATCCGACAGGGACTGCGGCCGACTTTAACTTCGCGGTGCTCGCACCGGGCATGATCGACCGCATCGAGGTGCTGCGCGGCCCGCAGAGTGCCCTTTACGGGTCCGACGCCATGGGCGGCGTCATCAATATCATCACCAAGAAGGGGACCGGCCCGGCGCAATTCAACGTCCGCACCGAAGCCGGCAGCTACGGCACGATATCGACGACAGCGTCGGTTGCGGGCGCCACCGGACCGTGGTCCTACGCCTTCACCGGCGCCGCTACCCATAGCGACGGCTTCTCCAGCTACGGCTACCGGGTGCCGGCTATCGAGGCCAGATTCCCGCGCCTTGAGAACGACCCGATCAACCGCGTTGGAGGATCGGCGCGGATCGGTTACGACGCCGGCGACGGCATCCGCTTCGACGCCGGAATTTCGTCCACTTTCACCAAGGCCGGCTTCGACTATGCGTTCGGAGCTTTTCCGGACACGCCATCGGTCGCGACCCAGCAACTGCGCCAGGTGTGGGCCAAGGCCAGCTTCGATTCGCTTGGCGGCATGTTGACCCAGAGCATTTCCACCTTCGCCACCCAGACGCTCCGCTCCTTCAACAGCATCTCCTACGGAGCGACACAGCTTCCGAGCGACACCTATCAGTCAATCACCGACTACATCGGCAACAGCGTCGGCGCGGAATATCAGGGCACGCTTCGTTTGCAGCAGGCCGGAACGCTGACCTACGGCGCGCGGACACAACACGAAACGGCTGGCATCGCCGATACCTACGTTCCAGGTCCACGTCTGTCGAGCCTCGAAGCCAAGCAGGACACCAACTCCGCCTTCGCGCTGTGGAAGCTACCGATCGGCGAGCGGTTCAACGTCTCGCTCGGCGGCCGTGTTGACGATGTGGTCGATGTCGCAACCTTCGCGACCTGGCGCGCGACGGCAGCTTACGATATCGCCGAAACCGGCACCAAGCTGCGCGCCAGCGCCGGCACCGGAGCCAAGGCGCCCTCGCTCTATCAGCTTTATGGCCCATATGGCGGCAATCCGAATCTGAAGCCCGAGGAAAGCATTGGCTACGACGCCGGCATCGACCAGAGTCTGTTCGACGGCCGGGTGACGCTGTCGCTCACCGGGTTCTACAACAAATTCAGTAATATGATCGACTACGTCTACGACCCGATCAATGTCTTCAACGGCAAATACATCAACGTCGCCAACGCCGAGACCCAGGGCATCGAGCTTGCCAGCGACATCAGCATCGTGCCGGGCACGCTGCGACTGAAGACCGCCTATACCTATCTGGAGTCGCGCGACCTCGACACCGGTCTGGTGCTGGCGCGGCGGCCGAACCACCTCGCCCGCATCGCGCTGGCCATCACGCCGACCGATCGCTGGCTGATCGAGCCGCGCATCCTGATGGTGTCGAAGCGCTTCAGCGGCACCAATGAAACCAGCCCGCTCGACGCCTATACCCGCGTCGATCTCTACACCGAGTACAGGATCGACGATAATTGGAAGGTATTCGCGCGCGGCGAGAACATCTTCAACGAGCGCTATCAGGAAGTGCTGAACTACGGCACCACCGGGCCCGCGGTCTACGGAGGCTTCCACGCCACATGGTGAGCGCAGGCGCGGCGACACGGTACCGGACCAGCACCGTCATCGCGATGACGTTGCTGGTCGTGCTGCTGGCGCTGATTTCGCTCGGCGTCGGCCCGGTGCGGATGTCGCCGTTGGAGGTGGCTGAGACGCTGTTCGGCGGCGGCAGCGACGTTCACCGCATCATCGTGCAGGAGATCCGCCTGCCACGTGCTATCCTCGCCGTCGCCATCGGCGGCATTCTCGGCCTCTCCGGCGCGGCGCTGCAAGGCTTGCTGCGCAATCCGCTGGCCTCGCCGTCGCTGTTCGGCGCGCCGCAGGCGGCGGCGTTCGGCGCGGTGCTGGTGATCGCGCTGGGGCTGGCCGACGTGCGCTCCTACGCGCTGCCGGGCGCGGCCATCGTGATGGCGTTCCTGTCGGTGTTCATGCTGCTGGCGGTGGCTGGGCGCAACGCCGGGCTCCTGATCCTGATTCTCGCCGGGCTTGCGATATCGAGCCTCGCCGGCTCCGCCACCGCGCTGGCGATGAACCTCTCCAGCAATCCGTTCGTGGCGCTTGAGATCGCGTTCTGGCTGCTCGGTTCGCTGGAGGACCGCAGCTTCCGCCATGTCGCGCTGGCGCTGCCGTTCATCGCCGCCGGCGCGGTGATCCTGATGAGCCAGCGAAACGCGCTGCGCGCGCTCAGCCTCGGAGAGGAGACGGCGCAGAGCCTCGGCGTTCACGTTGGCGCGCTGCGGCTGATCGTGATTCTCGGTGTTGCCTTCGGTGTCGGCGGCGGCGTGGCGGTGACCGGCACCATCGGCTTCATCGGTCTGATCGCGCCGCACCTGATGCGGCCGCTGGTCGGCTATGACCCGGCGCGCCTGCTGGTGCCGAGCGCGCTCGCCGGCGCGGCGCTGCTCACCGCCGCCGACATCGCCGTGCGCATCATCCCTTCCACCAGCGACATCAAGGTCGGGGTGCTGACCTCGCTAATCGGCGTGCCGTTCTTCCTCTACCTGATCGCGCGCGAGCGCCGCGCATTAAGTGGAGGCGTCGGATGATAGACGCCTTCCTCACAGCGCATGGCGTGAGCGTGACCCTGGCGGGCCGCGAGGTGTTGCACGATATCTCGCTGGCGTTGCCGCCCCAGCATCTGGTGGCGCTGGTTGGGCCGAACGGCGCCGGCAAGACCACGCTGCTGCGCGCGCTCGCCGGGCTTCTGCCTTCGCGCGGCGCGATCCATGTCGGCGGCGAGACCCTCGCCACGCTGTCGCTGCGCGAACGCGCCAGGCGGTTCGGCTATCTGCCCCAGGGCCACATGGTACACTGGCCGCTGCCAGCGCGCGACATCGTGGCGCTGGGACGTTACCCGCACGGCGCGACCGATCCGGCACGGCTGCCGCCGCGCGATGCCGAAGCCGTCGAGCGCGCGATGCAGGCGACCGACGTGACGCAGTTCAGCGATCGCCCCGCCACCGAGCTTTCCGGCGGCGAGCGCAGCCGCGTGGCGCTGGCGCGGGTGCTGGCGGTGGAAGCGCCGGTGATCCTCGCCGACGAGCCGACCGCGGCGCTCGACCCGCGTTTCCAGATCGAGGTGATGAAGAACCTGCGCGCCGCCGCCGACAGCGGCATTCTCGCCATCGTCGTCACTCACGATCTCGGCCTCGCCGCGCGCTACGCCGACGTGGTGATGGTGATGCAGGAAGGGCGCCTGGTAGCGCAGGGGCCACCGGCGGAAGCGCTGTCCGACGACATCCTCGCAAAAGTGTTTCGCGTCACCGCCTACCGCACCGGCTTCGAGCACCGCATGATCATCGTGCCATGGGCGGGCGTGTGAGCGTGATGGGGCGGCACCATTCA
>JBIQLW010000007.1:0-130992 GCA_044463945.1 Bradyrhizobiaceae bacterium
TTTTGGACGCCGATCCCCCGGCTCAGGGGGTCAATATTGCAGGCCGAATGACACCAAGAGTGGGCCAACTACTTCGCAAACTCAGGATACGCTTCAATCTAAGTGAAACAGACTCTAGCGTAGAATCGGCGGTATTCGGCGTTCGCAGTTCTATTCTGACTGGCGCGCCCGAAAGGATTCGAACCTCTGACCCCCAGATTCGTAGTCTGGGCGAGGGCGTTGAAATTGCTCAGGTCTGTTACCGTAAGCCACCCACTCCTCATCATATGGACCTAGAATGAGGGGATTAAGAAGACACAGTTACCTGGAGCACGTCGATTAACACTCAGACCTCATTTTAGGCCCCGACCTACGGTTTAGGAAACCATGTCAGGGTATTAAGAATCAATCACTTACTCTAGCTTTGTTACATATCTGTTGCAGCCAAGAAGAGAGCATCCCGCAGGTCTGCGTCCTGGGCCTGAGCCCCTGAAGCTACGCCGCGCCGCCCGGCGAGGGTCAAGGCTGATAGACGCTACGCATGTGCATCCAGCGGAGACGGGTCGCCCGGCCACCGCCACCACATGATCTGCCAAAGCTGTCCGTCGTCGGACAGTTTGGGACCGATCAGGCATTTCGCGAAGAGAGGGTCTTAGCTCGCAATCGCACGAAATGAGCGCAGCATGAAACTCTCACGGCACGAATCGGGGAGCTCTCCATATCGCGCAAGCCCAAGAGACACCAGTTCGGTCTGTTCTCCAATCCGCCATGATTCGATGGGCATTGTGGATGATGCGGTCGAGGATGGCATCGGGATCGATGAGACCTGGATCAAGACTAACATGGCTCCGCTGCGCCGCTGGGGCACAAGGGGCCAACGGATCCGAGGCTTTGCGCCACATGGCCACTGGCGCACGCTGACCTTCCTCGGCGCGTTGCGCTGCGACAGCTTCACCGCACCTTGCCTGTTCGATGACCCGATCAACGGCGAATGCTTCCGCGCTTAAGTCGAGCAAATCCATCTGCCTTCGCTTAAGCCTGGCGACATCGTCGTCACGCGATCCATCGATGACCGCGACAACGATGGATCATGGCAAAGAAGCGCGAGAACATAATTTGCGGGCAAGTGCGTATTGACACTTTCCACGGCAGCTCTGGACATTCGAACGACGGCAGAATTGCATCACTCGGGTTAACTATGCCTTGCGCATGTCGTAGTGCGCCCACAGTCCAGAGGCTGATTGTCATCCGTCTGCGGCTCACGGTGTGCGGATACGATGTCCTCGCCGCAACAATCTTCTTCAGGTAGCCGATAAGCGTCCCTCGTTAGCACCAAGGGCAAGGCTTCGGCTGCCGAAATAACACGCCTTCGCCTCTATGAGTTTCATTGAGCGTACGAGAGACTTCGGATTTGCCACCTCGCCATCGTCCAACGAAGTTGAGGTGGAAGTGCGTTCGCAGAATATCTCGTGCACCATTCAAAATAGAACTACCAACTCATATATCCATATAGTTATCACACTTTTTCGGTCGAGGATTTTACGCTTTTTGCTCGAGAGCAAGCGACCGCTCGATGTTTGAACTTATGCTTTCTCTAACGGAAGAAGACAGGGCTTGCTTGGTTAGTTAACGTGCGAGATCCAGCCTGCGCGAGATCCGGATTGCATCCAGGAATGCATGATCATGGCTGACGACAAGCAATGCACCGTCATAGGCGCGCAACCCCGCCTCGACGGCTTCGATCGCCGCGATGTCGAGATGATTGGTCGGCTCATCGAGAATCAATAACGATGGCAGCGACGGTCCGCCCAGCACGCAGGCGAGACCGGCGCGCAACAACTGGCCGCCGCTGAGCCCTGATACAATTTGCAACGCGGCATCGGCCCTGAACATGAAACGGGCAAGTGCGCTTCGGCAGGCATTCTCGCAGGCCGCGGGATTGATGCGGCGGAAATTCCCGAGAATGGAAGCCGATGCGTCGAGCAGATCGACGGTCTGGTCGAGCATCGCCATATCCACCTTCAGCGAGACCTGTCCGCTCCACGGCTGCATCCGGCCCCGGATCAGTTTCAGCAGCGTCGTTTTCCCGGAGCCGTTGGGCCCGATGACGGCAACACGCTCAGGGCCGGTGATCGTGAACGAGAGATCGCGCAGAACAGGATTCGCGCGGTCGTATCCCGCAGTGACCCCGTCCACCTCCAGAACGGCTTTCGTGGCCGGGAGCAACGTCGAAGGCAGCTTGACCGAGATCGGTTGCAACACCTCGATCCGTGCGCGAGCGGATGATGCGGCCTCTAGCGCCTGCGCGCGGCGGCGTTCGGCCAGGCGCGCCGTCTCGCCGGCCGTGTCCTCGCTGCGGTCCTTGCGGCCGCCGGCAAGAAGACGCGGCATATCTGCCTTCGCGCGCTTGCGCTGCCCGCGCGCATCCTTGCGCGCCTTGTCTTCAGCCGCACCCTGCTCTTTCCGGTCGATCTCGGCCAATTGCTTCTCGGCGGTTGCCAGATCGTGCCGGGCCGCCGTCAGTTCGAGAGTCCTGCGCTCGCGATAATGGCTCCAGTTGCCGCCATAGCGGGTGGCGCCCAGCGATGTCAGCTCGACGATAGCATCCATCGCTTCCAGCAATCCACGATCATGACTGACGATGATCGCGCCGTTTCGCCAGCCCGCGAGAAGGTCGATCACGGCGGCGCGGCCATCCCGGTCGAGATTGTTGGTCGGTTCATCGAGCAGCAGGAAATCCGGCGCGGCGAACCTCAAGGCCGCAAGACGCGCTCTCGTCACCTGGCCGCCGGATAAATGAGCGAGGTCAGTCTCCAGCGGCGCTTCCAGCCCAAGCCGGGTCAGCGCGGCAAGAATGCGCGTCTCGAGCGTCCAGTCCACGGCGGCGAGTTCATCCGTCGTGGCAGCCCCGATCTCCGCGCGACGCAGGACGGCGATGGCCGCGCCCGCGCCGAACAGATCGGCTATCGTTTCTCCCGCCGAGCTCCGAACGTTCTGGCGCAGCATCGCAACTGTCCCACTCATGGACATGGTGCCCGCATGCGGCGCACGCTGACCCGCGATCAACGACAGTAGCGTGGTTTTGCCGATGCCGTTGCGCCCCACGAGTCCGGCACGCTCCGCCCCGAAACTCAGATTGAGTCCGGAACACAACAAGCGGCCGTCGGGCGCAGAGAGCGCTACGTCGGAGAGAGTGATCGATGCTGGCATGGAGCGGACTTCCGTTGAGGAACGTGCGGGAATAGAACACCTGAGGATGAACCAGGTTCTTTCACTCCCCCTATGTCGAAATCTTGACTTCAGGCGCATCGAAACACTTGCCGGGCGATGGCTATTGCAAGTCCTCTGCATGCGACGCTTCGCAAGACGCCGAACTTTTGACAAGCAGCGCAAGTTCGCGATCGAGCTCCGCAACCCTGGCCTCGGTCGCCAACGACTTTGCTTTGATCTCTCGCAACGCGCGTTTGCTTGTCCGCTCGGAATGACACATCAGCGCAACAAGCAATGCCCCGACGGCAAAGAAGACCAGTTGTGGCAGATCACGAGTCTCAACCACCAGCGTATAACGCGGCTCAAGAAAGAAATAATCGAATATTATAATCGCGAGCGCTGTCGCGAGAACAGCCGGCGCTATGCCTCGGCTCCAGGCCACCAGCATTACCGCGCAGGGGAACAGCGACGCTGATGGCGGGATGCCGGAGAGACGGTGAAACGCCACCGCGCCGGTGCCGGTGGCAACGACCGCCAGCACGGCGACCGCAAAATCTGCCGCCAGTTTTTGGGACCGGCTGCGCGCGCGGCCTGCACTCATCCTGGGATTCTCCCGATTTGCCGGCCGACTGCGATCGTTACATCGCCCGTCGGCCGATGGATAAAGTCAATCAGTGGCCGCCTTCTCAATCAGTTTAGCGACGGAACCGGGATGTGACACCATCACCACGTGGGAGGCCCCCTTGATCACGACAGTCTCCCGTGACTTTGCACGCTCAGCCATGAAGGCGGACGCCTGCGGCGGGATGTTCTTGTCCTTACCGCCGTAGATGAATCGTGTTGGCTTTTTCTTCCAGAGCGGCTCGGTTGATGCTTCGTTGAGCGCCGCCTCGGTGATCGGACGCTGCGTCGCCGCCATCAGTTTTGCCTCAGCGCTCGAAACATCCGCGGCGAACTGATCGTGAAACTTCTCCTGCCGAATGTAGAGATCATGCCCGCCGCCCGGCAGCGCCACGGGCGGCGCCAGCGTCGGTGCGAGCGTGCTGCCGGAAAACTTGCCCGACATTCCGGCGGCGGTTTCGCCCGCTTCCGGCGCAAAGGCCGCGACATAAACCAGCGCCTTGATGTTCGCAGCGCTGGAAACGTCGCTGATGACCGAGCCGCCATAGGAGTGGCCGACGAGCACGACGGGCGATCCGATGCTTGAAACAATGCTCGATATGTAGCCGGCGTCACCCCTGACGCTGCGCAGCGGATTGGCTGCGGCGACGACGCGGTAGCCATCCTTCTCCAGGATCTTGATGACGCCGTTCCAGCTCGATGCGTCCGCGAACGCACCATGCACGAGAACGATAGTGGGTTTCTGGGTCTGCGCCTGCGCGCCGCCGATCATCGCTCCGGCAATGGCCAGTCCGGCTAAAAACTTCTTCATCATCAAGAATGTCCTTTCGGCGACGTTGACTGATGCGGTTTCATCGCGTTGTCTGCAACTTCAGGAAAGGCGATGTCGCGGAGTGACCCTGCGCCTGATCCGCAGCGGCGCCGTCATCCGGCGGAAAATCCGTGGATACACTCAGCGCTCGCCACGTCTCCAGTTCCTCCAGCCGCGCGCGATCCGCCTGCGCGAGGATCGTCACGGCATCGGTGCCGAGCGGCAGCCGAAACGGCGGTTGCTCCATCGCGGCAACCTTCAGGATCGCCGCCGCCGCGCGGGCTGGATCGCCGGGCTGCCGTCCGTCATAGGCCCGCTGCAATCGCGCGGTTGCGCCGACAACCTGATCGTATTCGGCGCGGCCCTCGTTCAGGGACGTCGACGATCCCGCGAAATCGGTACGGAAGCCTCCGGGTTCGACGATCGAGACCTTGACGTCGATCAGCGCCATTTCCCGCGCAAGCGATTCCGAAAACCCTTCGACCGCCCACTTCGCAGCCGAATAAGGCGCGCGGCCCGGAGCGCCGATGCGCCCGCCAACCGACGAGAACTGGATGATATGGCCGCGGCGCTGTTCGCGCATCAGCGGAATGGCGGCCTTGGTCACGATAATGGTGCCGAACAGATTCGTTTCGATCTGCCTTCGAAATTCATCGAGTCCGGTGTCTTCTACCGAACCGACATTGCCGTACCCCGCATTGTTGACCAGGACATCGAGCCCGCCGAAGTGGTCGTGCGCCGCGCAAACGGCGGCCTCAGCCTCGTCCGTATCCGTGACGTCGAGCGCAAGCACACGGACCCTGTCGCCATAACGTGCCGCCAGATCGGCAAGATGCGCGGGTTCCCGCGCGGTCGCGATGAGACGATGACCGGCTTCGAGCACGGCATGGGCCAAAGCCCGGCCGATGCCGCGCGAGCATCCTGTGATGAGCCAGCGTTGTGTCATAGCCTCTCTCTGACTTATGTCCTCGTGGGCAAACGACGAACCCTGCTTCGGGGTTACGGCGCCAAGCGCGTGAAGACGTAATCGCGATCCTTCACGCGGGACTCGTGACACGCGAAACAGGTTTCATGCTGCGCCTCGTCCACGGGCTTGCCGCCGATAAACCGGCCGTAGCCCCAGCCGCCCGATGCCGTGTATTTCCGGGAGTTCTTGACCATGACCTGAACCGTCGTCGCCTGTCCGGGAACGGTCGCGGGCGGAAACTCCGGCGATTGCATCTGCTTCCAAGCGAGCTTGACGAGCACGCTTCCGTCCGGAAACGGCAGCGTGCCTGCGCGATAGGCATCGACAGCTATTTTATTTCCGACCACTGCGCGCAATTCGTCGAGCGGCTCCGCTTCGAGAGCAGGCGCGATCAATTCCCATTGACGGTATCCTTCGGGAATCGTGACGTCGTAAATCGGCGAGGCGTTTTCACGTCCGGTTTCACCTTTCACCGCCCACGGCACCAAAAAAACGAACTGCAATAGCACAACGACTGCGAGTGGCAGCAGGTAAATGTACCTCATCGAACCGCCCTGTCTGCGAGACCATTACAACTTGTCGGCATCGATCACGGCCTGCGCGAATGCCTGCGGCGCCTCCTGCGGCAGATTGTGGCCGATGCCGCCGCGGATCAGCCGGTGGGCATATTTCCCGGTGAATTTTTTGGCATAGGCTGCAGGATCAGGGTGCGGGGCGCCGTTCGCATCGCCTTCCAGGGTGATGCTCGGCACGCCGATGGCCGGAAAGGCAGCGAGTTTCTTCTCCAGATCGTCGAATTGCGGCTCACCCTCGGCGAGGCCGAGACGCCAGCGATAGTTGTGGATCGAAACCGCGACATGATCCGGATTGTCGAACGCTGCGGCCGAGCGATCGAACGTGGCGTCATCGAACGCCCATTTCGGCGATGCGAGCGTCCAGATCAGGCGAGCGAAGTCATGCGTGTATTTCGCGTAGCCGGCGCGGCCACGTTCGGTGGCGAAGTAATACTGATACCACCACTGCAATTCGGCCTTCGGCGGCAGCGGCATCCGGTTCGCTTCCTGACTGCCGATGAGATAGCCGCTGACGGACACCAGCGCCTTGCAGCGCTCCGGCCAGATCGCGGCGACGATATCGGCCGTTCGCGCGCCCCAGTCGTAACCGGCGACGATGGCCTTCTCGATCTTCAAGGCATCCATAAAGGTGACGATATCGGCCGCGAGCGCGGCCTGCTGGCCATTGCGCGGCGTCGCATCCGAAAGAAATCGCGTCGTGCCATGGCCGCGCAGATAGGGAATGACAACCCGGTATCCCGCCTGGGCGAGCAGCGGCGTGACATCGACATAACTATGAATATCATAAGGCCAGCCATGAAGAAGAACGACCGGCGGCCCGTCGGCGGGCCCCTCCTCGACATAGCCGACGTTCAACGGACCGGCGTCGATCTGTTTGAGCGCGCGGAACGATGTGTGCGTTCCGGGTTTCATCGCGAGCAGCTTTTCCGATATCCTTGATTGCGCGCGGGCCGCACCGGCAATGCCGAACTGCGCGGCGGCCACCGTCATGGCGGCAACGCCGAAAAAGCGGCGGCGCGACTGATCGATCCGGTCATTTATCGACTTCGTATCCATCGTCAATCTCCTTTGCCGCGTGAAACACCCGCGGCGCTGTCATGAGAAAAAAAGTCAGATCAGATTGATGGCGACATCGATGTTGCCGCGCGTCGCCTTTGAATAAGGGCAGGTCTGGTGGGCGGTATCCACGATGACCTGGGCGGTGGCCCGGTCGAGGCCCGGCAAGCTCACGTTGAGGCGCGCGCGGAGGAAATAGCTGTCGCCGGCAGCGTTGAGATCGACTTCCGCATCGATCGCGACATCGGCAGGCAGCGCAACTTTCATCTTGCGCGCCGCAATCGCCATCGCGCCTTCAAAGCAGGCGGACCATCCAGCGGCGAAGAGTTGCTCTGGATTGGTGCCTCCGCCCGCGCCGCCGGGTGTCGACAGCCTGATGTCCAGCTTTCCGTCCGCGCTGCGCGACGTGCCTTCCCGTCCGCCCGTGGTGCGGACCTTGGCGGTGTAAAGTGTCTTTGTTTCGTCGGTCATCGTTTTGTTCCTTTATGAGATGAGCTTCAGTCAGCGCAGCGTACGAAAGGCGGCCCGCACTTCCTGGGTAAAGAGCGTAGGCTGCTCCCATGCCGCGAAATGCCCGCCGTTGTCGGCCTCATTAAAGTAGACGAGGTTGCGGTAGCAGCGCTCCGCCCAGCTTCGCGGCGCGCGGTAGATTTCTCCGGGGAAGACCGTCACCGCCACCGGAAGCGACGCGATATCGACCGCGTTGAAATTGTTGGAATGGTCTTCCCAGTAGATCTGCGCGGCCGAGGCACCTGACGCCGTGAACCAGTAAAGCGAGATGTCGTCGAGCATCTCGTTGCGTGTCAGGACCCGTTCGGGGTCGCCCCCGCTATAGGTCCATTGCGCGAACTTCTCATAAATCCATGCGGCGAGACCGACCGGCGAATCCACCAGCGAGTAGCCGATAGTCTGCGGCCGCGTCACCATCATCGCCGAGTAGCCTGAGCTGTCGCTGTAGAAGCTGCGGAGCGCGTCGAAAGCCGCCCTCTCCTTGCCGGTGAGATTGTCCGGCGCGGCGCCACCGGCCGTAAGGATGGACGCGATCTCCTTCGGAACGGTGCCCGGCATATTGACATGGATGCCGATCAGCCCCGGCACGTTCTGAAGCGCCATGCGATGCGAGATCACCGAACCGCAATCGCCGCCCTGCGACACGTAACGGTCATATCCCAGCCGCTGCATCAGCTTCGCCCATGCGCGTCCGATCCGATCCGAGCCCCAGCCCGTCTTCGATGGCTTTCCCGAAAATCCGAAACCTGGGATCGACGGCACGACAAGATGGAAGGCATCCCCGGCAGCACCGCCATGCGCCGTGGGATTCGTCAGCGGGTCAATGACTTTCATGAATTCGAGGATCGAGCCGGGCCATCCATGCGTCATGACCATCGGCATCGCGTTCGCATGCGGCGAACGGACATGAATGAAGTGGATGTCGAGGCCGTCGATTTCCGTGATGAACATCGGCAGCGCATTCAAACGCGCTTCGATCTTCCGCCAGTCATAATCGCTTTTCCAGTACCCAACGAGGCTTTCGAGTTTCGCAAGCTGCACGCCTTGCGAGGTGTCGGTAACGGTCTCGTGGCGGGGCCATCGCGTTTCGGCGAGCCGCTGGCGGAGCGCGGCGATCGCTTTTTCGGGAATATCGACATGGAATCGGCGGATGGCTTCCGCACCGCCGCCCTCTCCTGCCTGCGCGGGAATGACACCGGCAGCTCCCGCGGCCGTCATACCGGCAAGCACGCCGCGCCTCGTCAATGAGTGAGTGGATACAGGCATCACGATTCTCCGTTTGTCGGCAGATTTGCTGCCTCGACACATAGAAGGAGATCGCCCCGATCGCTCGTTATGCGTTATTATGAGATATTAGCTCTCGCCAGCAGCGGTCCTTCAAGCGCCGGCACTGCCTGAACGGCCGGGAAGTTCCCGCACGCCCCTGCAGGCCGGATAAATCGGGCGGCCAGAACATTGGATGCAAGGCGGTCAATAGCGCGCATGAGCGAAAAAATAGCATTTGGTTCTTTTGTCCTGCACACGGAGGGACGGCTTCTGCTCCGGCAAGGCAAGCCTGTCGATCTCGGCACGCGCGCCTTCGATATTCTGGTCGCGCTGGCGACGCGGCCGAACGAGGTGGTCAGCAAGGCGGACCTGCTGGCGCGCGTGTGGCCGGATGTCAATGTCGAAGAGGGAAGCCTGCGCTTTCATATCGCGAACTTGCGGAAAGCGCTGGCCGCCGACGCCGGCGGCGCACGCTATATCGCGACCCTGACCGGGCGCGGCTACTGCTTCGTGGCGCCGGTGTCGCGACCGGATCCCGATGTCGATGACGGCGCGCAAGCCGACATCGTCGCGGATTATCCTCACGCCAATCTTCCCGGACGTCTCGGCCGCATCGTCGGACGCGGCGATGACATTGCGGCGCTGTCGGCGCAACTGATGGCGACGCGCTTCGTCACCATCGCCGGCATGGGCGGCGTCGGCAAGACGACTGTCGCGATTGCGGTGGGGCATGAACTGATCGAGGAGTTCGCCGGAGCGGTGCATCTCGTCGATCTCGGGGCGCTCAACGATCCGGACCTCGTTGCGACGAACGCAACATCCGTGCTGGGACTGTCGAATCCATCCGGCGATGCCGTCTCCAGCCTGATCGCGCACCTGACCAACAGGCGAACGCTCCTGATCCTTGACACATGCGAGCACGTCATCGATGCCGCGGCGGCGCTGGCGGCGCGGATCGTCAACGCCGTGCCCCACGCCCATGTGCTGGCGACAAGCCGCGAGCCTTTCCACGTCGAGGGCGAGCACGTCTACAAGCTCGCGCCGCTGGCCTGTCCGCCCGACGATCCGATCGTCACCGTCGCTGCCGCACAAGGCTATCCCGCCACGCGCCTTTTCATCGAGCGCGCCGAGGCGACCGGCGCCCGTCTGGATATCGATGACGCGGAGGCTGCCGTCGTCACCGGCATCTGCCGAAAGCTCGATGGCGTGCCGCTCGCGATCGAACTTGCGGCCGGGCGGGTCGCAAGCCACGGGCTGCAAAAGACCGCCGCCCTTCTCGACGAGCGATTTTCCCTGTTATGGCCGGGCCGGCGTACCGCGCCGCTGCGCCAGAAGACGCTTCAAGCCACACTGGACTGGAGCTACAGTCTTCTGTCGGACTTTGAACGCGTCGTGCTCCGCCGGCTGGCCGTCTTTGTCGGCGACTTCTCGATCGATGGCGCGCTTGCGATCGTGACGGACGACGTTATCGATGAAGCCCTGGTATTCGGCGCCATCGACAGCCTCGTTGCCAAGTCGATGGTCGCGACGATGCCAACGGGCGCGACGATGCGCTATCGGCTGCTCGATACGACGCGCGCCTACGCCCTGCAGATCGGCGTCGATGATAGCGAATTTGCCACCCTCGCCGCGCGTCATGCGTCCTATTGTTTGCGATGGCTGGAAGAAACAGGATCGGAGTGGCCTCGATTGGCCAACGCCGCGCAACGCTCGCGGCACCTTGCAGGCCTCGCCAACGTGCGGGCCGCCCTGAACTGGTGCTTCGGCCCCGGCGGCGATACGGACATTGGCATCAGGCTTGCCGTCGCCGCAGCTCCTGTTTTCATTTCCATGTCCCTGCTGACCGAGGACCGGCTCTGGACGGCTCGGGCGATCGGCGCTCTCGACGACACCGGGCTCGGCGGGCGAAAGGAGATGCATCTTCAGGCAGCCCTGGGCGTATCCCTGATGTTTACACGCGGTGGAACGGAAGCCGCCCGCGATGCGCTGAACCGAAGCTTCGCCATCGCCGAAAAGCATGGCGATGCCCTGGACCAGATCCAGATCCTCGGCCCTTTGCAGATGTTTCATCTGCGCACCGGCGGTTACCGGACGGCGCTCCTCCATGCGCAGCGCTGTTACGACCTCGCCAATACGCTCAAGGATCTGGTCTCGACGACGTTGGCGCATTCGATGATGGGGATGTCGCTCCACCTCGCCGGAGACTGCGATCGCGCGCGCAATGCGCTGGAGGCGGGACTCCGATACGCGCCCCGTTCGGATCAGACGACGACGAACTATCTGGGCTTTGACGGGCGGCTTCTGGCAGGCGCAATTCTCGCCCGCGCGCTCTGGCTGCAAGGCCAGCCGGACCAGGCCGTGGAACGTGCGCTCCTGACAATAAAGGAAGCCGAAGCCCTGGATCATCCGTTGACGATCTCCATCGCGCTGGTGTGGGCGATTTCGCTCTTTCTATGGCTCGGCGATCTCGATCGCGCGAGCCAGCATATCGACCGTCTTTTTGCGCTTGCCGATCTCCATTCTCTCGGACCCTATCTGGTGGTGGGGCGCGGCTTTCGTGGAGAGCTCGCCATCCGGCGCGGCGATGCGGACAGCGGCGTGAGGAGCCTGCAGCACGCTCTTGTCGAGCTTCATACGCTGCCCTATGAACTCCTCACCACACCGCTCAACATCGCCCTCATCCAGGGGCTCGCCGAAACACACAGATTTGTCGAAGCCTTTGCCTTGCTCAAGGAAACGATGCAGTCGGTGGAGATGAACGGCGACCTCTGTTACATGCCCGAATTGCTGCGCGTGAAAGGCAACCTCGTTCTCGCAACCGCGCAGCCTCATGATGACACGGCAGAAACCCACTTCACCCAGTCGCTCGAATTGAGCCGACGTCAGGGCGCCCGGGCATGGGAGTTGCGCACTGCTACCGACTTTGCGGCACTATTGGCCGCCCGGGGCGAACGCAAACGTGCTCGAAAGCTTCTCCAGCCGTTGCTCGAACGATTGCTGGAAGATTCGGAAACAGCCGATTCACTATCTGCCGCTCGCCTCCTCATGACGCTGGAATAGCCGCTTTAAAGCAAATCAATCGTCCGAATGCATAGTCTGGCCTGCTGCAGATTTCGCGGGCATCGACATAAGGTGTTTGGACTGCCCCTGTTTCCGTAGACAAGCCCGGCCTATCCTTTGAGCATAGGAGGCAGCTTGTGAGTCCACAGAGATTTACCCCGGAGTTTAAGGAAGAAGCCGTCAGGCAGGTCGTCGACCGCGGCTATGGCGTGCCAGAAGTCGCGGCTCGCCTGGGCGTTTCGGCGCATAGTCTGTACAAATGGGTGAAGGCCGTGTCTCCCGACAAATCCGAGCAGCAATCGAAAGAGCTGCTCGGAACCAAGGGCGAGAACATGTTCGGCAGGCTCAAGGACTGGCGGCGCATCCACACTCGCTACGACCGATGCGCGCACATATTCATGTCCGCCATCTGCATCGCTGCCGCTGTCATCTTCTGGCTCTGATCAATGAGTCCTGACCCTAGTCAGGTGAATCTAAAATTCGTGGCATAAGGTCTGCTGAGTTCTCTAGTAGAAGCGTTTGACGGAGGCGAGGATTTCGTCAGTTGACTTTGTCCATCGATAAGGCTTCGGATTTTCATTGTGCCGCTCGATGAAGGCGCGGATATCTTTTTCCAACTGCCTGGTCGAAGTATGGACGCCGCGGCGGATCTGCTTGCGGGTGAGTTCAGCAAACCAGCGCCCGACCTGATTGATCCACGATGCTGATGTTGGCGTGAAGTGCACATGGTAGTGTGGTCGTCGCGACAGCCAGGAATTGATCACAGCAGTTTTGTGAGTGGCGTAGTTGTCCATAATGATATGGATATCGAGACCATCGGGAATATGAGCGTCGATTTGCTTCAGGAAGTCGAGGAACTCCGCAGCACGATGGCGCTTGTAGCATTTGCCGATCACAAATCCGGAAGCAACATCGAGGGCCGTGAACAGCGATGTTGTGCCGTGGCGGATATAGGAATGCGTCCAGCGTTCCGGAATGCCCGGCATCTTCGGCAGGACCGGCTGCTCGCGATCAAGCGCTTGTATCTGGCTCTTCTCGTCGACACTGAGCACCAGGGCCCGATTGGGCGGTGACAGATAAAGACCGACGATGTCGCGGACCTTGTCGACAAATAATGGGGCGCTGGAAAGCTTGAATGTCTCCGAACGGTGCGGCTGCAAGCCGAAGGCGTTCCAAATCCTTCGGATCGTCGTGTGTGAAAAGCCGGTCGCGGTCGCCATCGAACGGATGGACCAGTGCATGGCGTCGCTCGGCGTGGAGCGGAGCGTGCGTTCGATAATTGCAGCGACCTGATCGTCATCAATCGTGCGAGGCCTGCCAGGGCGGGCTTCATCCAAGAGCCCTTCGATGCGCCCCTTCAGAAAGCGCCGACGCCACTTGCCAACTGTATGCTCATGGACACCCAGTTCGTGCGCAACGGATTTGCTGGGTATGCCATCCGCGCATCGCAGGATGACGCGGCATCGCTCAGACAAAGAACGCGCCACGCGATGACGACGACCTGCCGTTCGAGATACGCGCGCTCATTCGCGCTGAGGATCAACGGAGAAACCGGACGTCCTGCCGCGTTGGCCATAACTGCACTCCCGCACCCTGGCGAATGCGGGAGATTATAATGAAACGAACTTCAGTTCCAGGTGACTAGTTCTTAAGTAAAGAGCAGGTGCTTTTATTCAATGGCGTAAAGGCCTGCTCGGCTGGGATCGTCGCAATCAACTTATAATAGTCCCACGGCCCTTTGGATTCAGCCGGGCTTTTCACCTCAAACAGATAAGCGGGGTGGATTTTGCGGCCGTTCGGCTGGATGCTCCCCTTGCCAAACAGCGGATCGTCAGTCGGGAGCGATTTCATCTTCGCGACGACGGCGACGCCATCGTGCGGATTGCGATCAAGAGCTTCTAGCGTCTTGAAATAATGCAGAAGTGACGAATACACGCCGGCGTGCGGCATCGTCGGCATCGTATGGTTCTTCACGCGTTCCTGAAATCGTTTGGCGAAAGCCCGCGTCCCATCATTGAGGTCCCAATAGTACGTCTCGGTCAAATTCAATCCTTGAGCGGTAGGCAATCCAAGTGAATGGATATCCGAAATGAACATCAGAAGGCCTGCGAGCTTTTGACCTCCGCTCACGATTCCAAATTCCGATGCCTGCTTGATGGCGTTGACAGTATCGCCGCCGGCATTCGCGAGCCCAATGACATTGGCTTTCGACGCCTGAGCCTGTAGCAGGAACGAGGAAAAGTCGGAGGTGTTGAGAGGATGCTTGACGCTACCCACGACAATGCCCCCCGCCTCCTTGATCGCAACGGTCGTGTCGCGCTCCAGCGCGGCGCCAAAGGCATAGTCAGCGGTCAGAAAGAACCAGCTTTTTCCGCCAGCTTTCGTAAGCGCAACACCCGTCCCGTGCGCCAACGTATAAGTATCGTAGGTCCAGTGGATCGTATTCGGCGAGCACTGGCTATTGGTCAGGTCCGACGTCCCCGCCGTCGTATCGAGGAAGACCGCGTTCTTCTCCTTGACGATGTTGTTTACGGCGAGCGCAACCGATGATGTCGGCACGTCCACAACGACGTCGACTTTATCAACATCGATCCATTGCCGAACGATATTGACGCCGATGTCCGGCTTGTTCTGGTGATCGCCACTGACGATCTCGATCTTCCAACCTTTCTTGGTTAGTCCGGAATCCTCGACGGCCAATTGAGCGGCGACGACGGAGTTCGGACCCGCGAGATCGGCATAGAGGCCGGACATGTCATTCAGAACACCGATTTTGACCGTCTTGTCTCCGGCTAATGCGCCGGTCGCCACTCCAAACGCTAGAATTAACCCCAGGGGCGTGCGAAATTTGAGTTTCATGACTGTTGTTCCTGGAAATACTTACAGTAAATCAGCGACATTCGCGCCACGGTGCGGAATCCGAACCGCATCTCGGCTTTGGTTTCGCCTCAATTATGGATTTCGATAGCGACCATGTCTGTCATGGCGAAAGAAGCGCTCGCCATGAACGATTTCACCGATGCCATTTGATTGTTTACTTGCTGGCCAAATCTAGCCTGACCGCGTCCCGGATCTTTATGGCTTTCGGAATCAAACCGAGCTTGAAGAACGCATCCGCGATCTTCTGCTGATCGGCGGCGACTTGCGCATCGATCGGCTTGGCTCCAAACGACGTGCGCTTCAAGGCGACCTCCAGAACGGGAGCCGGGATGCCGACCGATGAACTGAACTGCGCGGCCACCGCCGGAATGTTCTTATTGGCCCGTGCGCCTTCCTCCGCCACCGCCGCAAGGATCGCCTTTATGACCTCCGGGTTCGCTTCGGCAAATTTCTTCGACGCCAGGTAGAATTCATGGTTGGCGACGAGGCCGGCGCCATCTTCCAGCGTGCGCGCGCCGGTGCTCGCTTCAGCCGCCGCACGGAATGGCTCCCAGATCACCCACGCATCGATCGACCCGCTCACAAAGGCGGCCCGCGCATCGGCCGGGGTCAAAAAGACCGGCGTGATATCACTATAGCTCAACCCTGCGCGCTCAAGTGCGCGGACGATCAGATAGTGGACATTGGATCCCTTGTTGAAGGCAACCCTTTTGCCTTTCAGCTGGGCCACCGAAGCGAGATTGCTCTTGGCAGGGATCAAGATGGCCTCGCTGGCGGGTGAACCCGGCTCATAACCGACATAGAGAAGATCTGCGCCGGCGGCTTGCGCGAATACAGGCGGTGCTTCGCCGGCATGACCAAAGTCGACCGCGCCGACATTGAGGCCTTCAAGGAGTTGCGGTCCCGCCGGAAATTCCGTCCACGTGACCTTGTATCCGAGCTCTTTCAGCTTCTCCTCGAGGTGTCCGGTCGATTTGAGGAGCGCCAGCGTACTCAGCTTCTGGTGAGCAATGCGCACGACTTTGTCGGCAGCATTGGCCGAACCAGCAGCCATCACGCCAGCAACAAGAGCAATGGCCGCCATCCAGCGGATGTAGGTCGTCTTCGTCATGTGATTGTCCTAATTTTTATGAGAGGGAACGGCCTGACGCCTAGTTGCCGACCACTTTCCACGCCGCGTCGGCGACTTTGATCGGCTTGGGAATAAGCTTCAGTTCCGCGAACGTGTCGGCGATCTTCTGCTGTCCTTCCAATGTCGCCGCGTCGATCGGGGCCGCCCCGAGGTTCGAGCGGTTGACGGAACGTTCAATGACCTCGGCCGGCAATCCGATCTTCGGTGACAATTCGGAGGCGAACTGCTTGCGATTGGCGGCGATCCAGACATCGATCTCGTCGATCGCGGACAGTACGACTTTCAGAACTTCCGGATTACGCTCGGCGACAGGACGCGAGGCGATGTAGAAGGCGACATTCGGCGCAAGGCCGGTCCCGTCGGCAATCAGTCGGGCGCCGAGACTGAGTTCGGCGGCGGCATAATAGGGATCCCAAATCACCCACGCGTCGACGGAGCCGCGCTCGAACGCCGCCCGGGCATCGGCCGGCGCCAGATAGGCTGGCACGATATCGCTATACTTCAGCCCGTTCGCTTCCAGCGCACGCACGATCAGGTAATTGACGTTCGAGCCCTTGTTGAGCGCGACGCGCTTCCCCTTGAGATCAGATATGGTTTTGATCGGGCTGTCTTTCTGGACGATGATGGCCTCGTTCTTCGGCGAAGCGGGCTCATAACCGGCGTAGACGATGTTGGCGCCGGCCGCCTGCGCGAAGATCGGCGGCGCTTCTCCGACCGGCCCAAAGTCGGCTGCGCCGATGTTGAGCGACTCCAGCAGTTGCGGGCCGGCCTGGAATTCGGTCCATGTCACCGACCAGCCAAGCGGCGCCAGCTTCTGTTCAAGAATTCCGCGTTCCTTGAGAAGCAGCAGATTGCCCCCGCCCTTCTGAAATGCGATGCGGAAGGTTTTGGCCTGCGCATGGGCCGAACTGACGAATCTGCCGCCACCAACCAGGACACCTGCGGCGAGCAGCTGGAAACTCCGACGACTGATCATGATCGAGCCCCTATTTCATGAAATTGAATGTGAGTACTTGACCGAGCCGGTCGACCGCACCTTCGCGACGCACTCACGCATCCGATCCGTCCTCATTGCCCGACAGGAGATAACTCAGAATTTCTCCCTCGAGCGCCGCGAGATCGGCGGATCCATGGCGGCGCGGACGCGGGATATCGATCTCGACGTCATGCGCGATACGCCCTTCATCAATCACCAGCACGCGATCTGCCAGCGCGATGGCCTCGGACACATCGTGGGTGACCAATATCGCGGTGAAGGCCTGCTCGCTCCACACGCGCTCCAGCAACCGCTGCATCGAGATTCGCGTCAGCGCGTCGAGCGCGCCGAGCGGCTCGTCAAACGCCAGCACACGCGGATGGCTGACCAGGGCGCGCGCCAGCGCCACGCGCTGCTTCTGTCCGCCGGACAACAGGCTGGGCCATTGATCACGTTTCTCGGTCAGTCCGACTTCGGTCAACGCCTGCCCGGCACGCGCTTTCGCATCGTCCGACGCTCGCTCGCGGCCCAAACCGACCTCGACATTTGCCACGACGCTCGCCCACGGCAGCAGGCGCGGCTCCTGAAACATCACGCGAATATCTTCCGCGCGCGTCTCCTCACCGAAGCTGATACTGCCCGCGGTCGCGGTTTCGAGCCCGGCGATCAGCCGCAGCAATGTGCTCTTGCCGCATCCGCTACGTCCGACGATGGCGACAAACTGGCCGGCTGAAATATTCAGATCGATGCCGCCAAGCACCTCGTTATCGCCGAACGATTTCCGCAAACCCTGGATCGTCAAGGAAAGTCCGTTGGACGCCCTTGAGTTTGGCTTGAATCCGGTCCCTTGCCGTGCGATCCGCGCTTGTTTGATCATGGCTCCCGGCGGAACGAATTCAACACTCGATGGGTGGACGCGAAGGGATTGCTGCATAGTTGCTCTCAATGCTTCTGGAATGCGGGATGCCAGGACAAGGTGAAGCGTTCGAGGACGCGCGAGGCGCTGTCCGCGAGCTTGCCCAGCAAGGCGTAGATCAGGATGCTGAGCACCACGACGTCGATCAGCATGAATTCGCGCGCCTGCATCGCCATGTAGCCAAGGCCGGATGACGCCGCGATGGTCTCGGCGACAATCAGCGTCAGCCACATGATGCCGAGCGCGAACCTGACACCGACGAAAATCGACGGCAGCGCCCCCGGAAAGATGATGCGGCGGAACAGTTCGCTATTGCTCATGCCGTAGATGCGTCCCATTTCGATCAGTTGCGGATCGACCGTGCGAATACCGTGCAGCGTATTCAGGTAGATCGGAAAAAAGACACCGAGAGCCACCAGAAACAGCTTCGCTGCCTCATCGATGCCGAACCACAAGATGACCAGCGGAATCAGCGCCAGATGCGGCACGTTGCGGATCATCTGAAGGGTCGTGTCGGTCAACTGGTCGCTAAGGCGCGATAGCCCGTTGGCGAGCCCGAAGGCAAATCCGATTCCACCGCCGATCAGAAACCCGACAGCGGCGCGCCAGAAGCTCACCCAGATGTTGTTGATGAGTTCGCCGGAGAGCAGCGATTTCCATCCCGCGATAACCACGTCGATCGGCGCCGGCAGAACCCGCGACGGCACGTAGCCGGACCCGCAGACGAACTGCCACACGGCGAGGGTCAGAATCGGAACGATCCATTGCGTCAGCCCATCCAGGCCGGGGAGCCGCCACGGCTTCAGATTCGGAATCGATTCGATGACGCTCATGACTGCGCCGCCTCTTTCTTTCGGGATTGGAAATCGGCAGGGCCGCTCTCATTGGCGATGGTCTCGCCGAACGGACCGCTGTTGATCCGCCGTGCCTTTAAATTGTCTTGCACGCGTGGCGACAGGAGCGGGAAGACCAGTTCGGCGAACCGATAGGCTTCCTCAAGGTGCGGATAACCCGACAGAATGAAGGTATCGATGCCGATATCCTGATATTCCCTGATTCGAGCGGCGACGGTTTGCGGATCGCCGACCAAGGCCGTGCCGGCGCCGCCACGTACCAGCCCTACACCCGCCCAAAGATTTGGGCTGATCTCGAGCTTGTCGCGGCGACCGCCGTGCAACTCCGCCATGCGCTGCTGCCCAACCGAGTCCATCCGCGAGAAGATCTTCTGGGCAGCAACGATAGTGTCGTCCGTTACGTGCGAAATCAGTTCATCGGCGGCGTTCCATGCTTCCGCGCCGGTCTCGCGGACGATGACGTGCAGGCGAATACCGAAGCTGAGTTGCCGTCCCCGCGCCGCGGCGACGGCGCGAACCCGATTTACCTTGTCGGCGACCTGCGCTGGCGGTTCGCCCCAGGTCAGATACTTGTCGACGATATCGACGGCGACATCGATGCCCGCATCCGACGATCCACCAAAATAGAGCGGCGGGCGCGGCTGCTGGACGGGCGGAAACAACAGCCGTCCATCCTCGATGCGAATATGCTTACCATCGACATTGACGGTCCCACCCGCCAATAGCGCGCGATAGACGTCGAGAAACTCGCGGGTCACGACATAACGCTCGTCATGATCGAGAAAAATGCCGTCACCCTTGTTCTCGATCGGATCACCACCGGTAACGACATTGATCAGCAACCGGCCATTGGAAATCCGATCGAGCGTCGCCGTCATCCGCGCGGCGACCGTCGGCGACTGCAATCCGGGCCGCACCGCAACGAGATAGCGCAACCGTTCGGTCCACGGCGCCACCGCCGCGGCCGTCACCCAGGAATCCTCACAGCTTCGCCCGGTCGGCAGCAACACGCCATAATACCCGAGTTGATCAGCCGCCTGCGCTATCTGCCGGAGATAATTGAAATTCACCTCACGGCCGCCGGTCGCCGTACCGAGATAGCGACCGTCGCCGTGCGTCGGCAGGAACCAGAGAAAATTGGAGTGACGTGAAGTCTGTACGGTCATGATCCTGTCTCCGACTTGCGCTTTGTGTCCGGAAATATTGATCGCGTCCAAAGGCAGACCAAAATCAACAGCGGCAAGAACTGTTCGGGAATGATGTCGATCGACGTTCTAGATGTCGATAGCTCGAAGAAAATAACGACAGCGCTACTGCGAGTGACCCAAGGTCAGCGTCATTTTTTCGGAAAGTCGCGCGATGAAAGCCGAATTGTTGTGTTCAGATATCGGCCCACTTGCAGCAGCCACCATGCGAATCCCGAATATTCACGATTCCGAAACCGGTGAGCGACACATGTAGATTTTATATTCTGAAGAACTCGAGCCGCGCTTATTAGAATTCCTGTAGCGCGCGCGCAGTCGGCATGCTGACTTCGGACAATATCCGCACGTCCTCATTGCCATCCACGGTGTGGTACTGGCCGTTCCAGTAAGCCAGGCCACCGTTTCTGTCCGGAAAGACATCCAAGTCGGTCACGTCGCCTATCACAACTATATGCGTGTGATGCTCGATAACTCGGGCTACTCTGCAATCCAGCGTGACAAGGGCGTTGACCAGAAGCGGGATTCCGGATTTGGCTGGTTTCCACGGGATACCCTGAAATCTTTCCGCGCCATTTAAGCCGCTTTGAGACGTAAAGCGCTTGGCGATCTCGAATTGATCCCCCGCCAGGATATTCGCCCCAAATCGACCGGATCTTTCTATCAGCGGCCACGACGACGCGGATCGACTGATAGCCACAATGACCGACGGCGGATCGACCGTTAAGGAGGAAAATGATGTGACCGTCATTCCGGAGATAGTCTCGCCCTTCCCCGCGGTGATGACGGTTACGCCTCCTGCGAGCTGGCGCATGGCGTACTTGAAGCTGCTTTCATCGATCTTGTCATGATTTGGCCTGCGAAGAGAGATCTTTGCCAGCGACACCATTTCCATCTCCAGTCCAGCCCGAATGTGCCGAGCGGCGCGCGAGCCGCACCAATTACATCCTGTCGAATTTCAGGGTCATTCCGTGCGATGTCGAGGGTCGCCAAGAAATAACAATGAGTCTGCTCTCATTGCGAATGATACGGAATGGCTGTCCTGCGCATCTTCGAACGCGCAACACGTTTATGTTGACGCCCGCTTCAGCTTTGGTGTCGAGACGACACATTCTGATCATTGATCTCGATCGAGCTGACCGGGGAGCGCTCCGCTGTGTTCGTAACCCTTAAAATGTTTTTCCCCGCAAGATCACGCCGCGAAAGACATTCACTACTTTCATTCGATTCTCTGAAATTGCCTGAGCGAGAATAATTGAAGAGGATGACGGTCTCGCTCACGGCATTACGTCCACGGCGGGTCGCCATTCCAATGTGACGGAGACCATTTTGTCACTTCCATCGTCTCATCCGCCTCATCCGGGCCCGCCTGATATTTTCTGGTTCATTCCGACGCACGGCGACGGCGCCTATTTCGGTGTCGATGAACGTCGTCGCCTGCCGGACTTTCGCTATTTTCGAGAGATTGCCTCGGCCGTCGATCGACTTGGATTTGGCGGTGTTTTGCTGCCAACCGGGCAGCGGTGCGAGGATTCTTGGATTGTCGCGACGGGACTTGCGACCGCCACCGAACGTCTCAAATTCCTCGTCGCCCTTCGCCCGGGGGTCACCTCGCCGACCTTCGCCGCACGTCAGACCGCTGCCCTAGACCGTCTCAGCAATGGCCGTCTCCTGCTGAACGTCGTCGTAGGCGGCGATCCTGCCGAGCTCGCCGGCGACGGCATCTTTATTCCTCACGACGAACGCTATGCCCAGGCGGGCGAGTTCCTACAGATCTGGCGGCAACTGCTCTCCGGCGAGACGGTCGATTTCCAGGGACGCTACTACGATATCCGCGGCGGCCGGCTCGATTTCGCTCCGTTGCAGCAGCCGCGGCCACCGCTTTATTTCGGAGGCTCCTCAGACGCCGGGCAGGATCTGGCCGCCGATCAGATCGATCATTACCTTACGTGGGGTGAGCCACCTGCGGATGTAGCCGCGAAGATCGAGTCGGTCAGGCGCAAGGCCGCAGCCCGCGGAAGAACAGTACGCTTCGGCCTACGCATCCATATCATCGTCAGAGAAACCGAGAGTGAAGCCTGGGCTGCGGCTGAGCGATTAATCGAAAACATCAGCGACGACGCCATCGCAAAGGCGCAGCAATGGTTTGCCGCGATGGATTCCGTCGGTCAAAGCCGCATGGCGGCGCTCCATGGTGGACGGCGCGACCGCCTGGTGGTCTCACCAAATCTGTGGGCTGGAGTCGGGCTGGTGAGAAAGGGCGCCGGCACGGCGCTTGTCGGCGATCCCAAGATCGTCGCCGCACGGCTTCGTGAGTATCAAGCGCTTGGCGTCAACACCTTCATCTGTTCCGGCTACCCGCACCTCGAGGAAGCTTACCGGGTAGCTGAACTGGTCTTCCCGGAACTCGGCATTGGTCCCGGCCGGTCATCGCTGCGCACGCGGCTGATTGGCGAGTTCGCCCCGACATCACTGCAAGCGTCAGAATCATAGCATCAGGATACTGGATCATGAAAAAATTCACCGTTGCCATGCTGGTTCCGCTGGCGGTCGCGGCCACCATGGTCATGGGGACTGCGCCTTCTGCACGCGCCGAGGGCAAGCTACGTATCGTCGAGCAGTTCGGAACGCCATATCTGCCGCTCATGGTGCTGCGCGACCAAAAGCTGATCGAGAAGCACGGCAAGCAGGCTGGCATCGATATTGACGTAGAGTGGGCCAGACTGAGCGGCGGCGCAGCCATCAACGACGCATTGCTTGCCGGTGCAGTCGATATCGGAGCGGCGGGCGCTGGGCCTGTGATCGTGCTTTGGGACCGCACCAAGGGAACCGCAGACGTCAAGGTGATCGCCTCGCTCGGCGAACAGCCGAATTATCTCGTCACCAACAATCCCAACATCAAGTCGCTGAAGGACTTCACCAAGGCAGACAAGATCGCACTGCCTGCCGTGATCGTCTCCCAGCAGTCGCGTCTGCTGCAGATGGCGGCGGCGAAGGAATTCGGCCCGGATAAATACAACACGCTGGATGACCAAACAGTGACGTTACCGCATCCCGACGCGACCGCCGCCTTAATTTCCGGCTCCTCGGCGATCACCGCGCATTTTTCCAATCCACCGTTCCAGGATCAAGCGCTGCAGCACCCGAACATTCATAAAGTGCTGAGCTCTTACGACATCGTCGGCCAGCGCATCACGCCGGTTCTGCTCTATGCGACAACCAAATTCCGCATCGACAATCCGAAAACCTATAAGGCTTTCGTGGATGCACTCGTTGAAGCCAACAGCTGGATCACGGCGCATAAGCAAGAAGCTGCCGAGACTTATATCCGGGTCGCCAAATCGAAGCTCGATGTGGCCTTCATCAAGTCAGTGATCGACAATCCTGACGTCGCCTTTACCACCCTTCCCAAAGGGACGTTTAAATATGCGTCCTTTCTCGCGCGGATCGGTGCCATCAAGAACAAGCCGGCAAGTTGGAAGGACTATACATTTGACAACCTGCACGGCGAGCCTGGCAGTTGATCCGTCATGTCGAACCCGATCTGCGATAGCGCTGTGCCCGCACTGGAAACGATTCACCTCTGCCTCCGATACGAGACGGATGCAGGCACGGTCAGCGCGGTCGAAGACATCAGCCTGCGCATTGATAATACCGAACGACTGGTGCTGCTTGGCCCATCCGGATGTGGCAAATCATCGATCCTCAAGGCTGTCGCGGGCTTCATCCCCGCGGCCTCCGGCCAAATTCTCGTCGACGGAAAAGCGATCAATGGCCCCAGCGCGGACCGCATCGTGGTTTTTCAGGAGTTCGACCAGTTGCTGCCCTGGAAGACCGTGCGTCACAACGTGACTTTTCCCTTGCGGGTCGCCCGCAGACTGTCCGGCAACGAGGCGAACGCGCGCGCCGAAGCCGCACTGGCGAAGGTCGGACTGACACGCGCTATCGATGCCTTTCCTCACACGCTATCCGGCGGCATGAAGCAGCGTGTCGCCATAGCTCGCGCGCTGGCGATGCAACCCGACATTCTGCTGATGGATGAGCCTTTCGCTGCGCTTGACGCCTTGACGCGCAACCGGTTGCAGGCAGACTTGCTCGTCCTTGCCGAGGATCTTCGCTTTACACTCCTTTTCGTTACACATTCGGTTGAAGAGGCAGTTCTGATCGGAACTCAGGTTCACGTTCTGAGCGCGCATCCGGGACGTTCCGTCGCCAGCTTCGATACTCGCGGAATCGGTGTAACGAACCGGACTACCGCAGGCTTTACTGCGATGGTTGGCGATATCACCGCAACCCTATTCCCAGGTCAGAGCGATTTGGCCGCATGACGGATCAGGTTGAAACCCGATCCGCGACACTATCGTCGGCGACGACGACATCATGGGCGCGCGCACGCGTACGGCTTCACCGGATGTCGCGATCCTCAGCCTGGCGACGGCTGATAATCCTCGCCGGTTTAGCTCTTGCCTGGCAGATCGCCGCAACCTTTGCCGCCAATCCGATCCTGCTTCCGAGCTTCACCCAAACCTTCCGCGCCTTCGTTGGAGCGCTATGGGAGGACAATCTGGCGCTCTACGCAGCGACATCGCTCGGAGTGCTTCTGAAAGGATACTTTGCTGGGGTGGCTCTGGCGCTGGTGTTCGTTTCACTGGCCACCGTGAATTCTTTCACGCAGGAAGCACTGGTGACATTGACGGCGATGTTCAATCCATTGCCAGCGATTGCCCTGTTGCCGCTTGCAATGCTGTGGTTCGGCCTTGGCGAAGCCAGCCTGATCTTCGTTCTCATTCATTCCGTGGCATGGCCGTTCGCCCTCGCCGCCCTCACCGGCTTCCAATCGGTGCCGGAAGCCCATCGTCTGGTCGGCCGGAACTACGGACTGCGTGGGCCAAGGTATATCTTGCACATTCTTATTCCTTCGGCCTTACCGTCGATCATTTCGGGTCTGAAGATCGGATGGGCGTTTGCTTGGCGCACACTGATCGCTGCTGAATTGGTGTTCGGCGTTAGTTCGGGCCAAGGCGGCCTTGGATGGTTTATTTTTAGAAACCGTAACGAGCTTTTTACCGACAAGGTGTTCGCCGGCCTCGCCAGTGTTATCCTGATCGGGCTGATCGTCGAGCTTGGCGTCTTCAGAGTAGCAGAGCGACTGACCGTCCGTCGCTGGGGCCAGCAGCGTTGACGATTGATTGTCGATGACACGCGCGGCTGGGTCGCAAACCGCTTCTAACAGATCGCTCCCACATTCAAGGTTCAAAATGTCTCAGGCGAAAAGAATGACGCTGGCTGGGTTTCTGATTGCTGGTCCAGTCGCGCACAGCCATGCCCTTTGGCGCAATCCGGCTCACGATGTTCCATTCTTGTCGCTCCAGTATTATGTCGATATCGCCAGAACGCTTGAACGCGGCAGATTCGACCTCATCTTCTTCGCCGACCGCCTCTCGATCGCCGACCGCTTTCAGGACGACAAGGACGTCGGGATAAAGCACGGCGATCAGGACGCAACCCGGATGGACCCCGTTCCAATTCTCGGCGCGCTTGCAGCGACCACGAAACACATCGGGCTCGGCGCCACGCGATCGACAACATACGACCAGCCGTATCATCTGGCCCGCGAATTCCAGACTCTCGATCATATCTCAGACGGTCGCGCTGCCTGGAACGTCGTGACATCGATGAATAACGGCGAGGCGTTGAACTTCGGCATTGAGAGTCATCTCGGCCACGACCAACGGTACGACCGCGCCGATGAGTTCATGGAATTGGTTTACGAGCTCTGGGACAGCTGGGCCCCTGATGCCCTTGTGCTCGATCGCGAAAAAGGCATCTACGCCGACCCAGAGAAGGTTCGCTACGTGAATCACCACGGCGCCTACTTCAAATCGCGCGGTCCTCTCAATATCCCCAAAGGGCCACAAGGGCGCCCGGTCATTATTCAAGCCGGCGCATCCGACCGGGGCCGCTCGTTCGCGGCGAAATGGGCGGAGGTGATCTTCAATATCTCACCGAATCGAGATCATATGCGGCGTTCGACCCTCGGTATTCGCGATGAGAATGTCCGGCTTGGCCGTCCCGAAAACAGCTGTAGATCGCTAACCGCCATCATGCCGTTCGTCGGTCGCACGCGCGAAGAAGCCATCGAAAAGCGCGATCAAGCCAATGCACTGGTGGATCCTGTCGTCGGCCTTTCGACTCTTTCCGCTCATGCCAACGTCGATCTGAGCCAGTTCGATTTGGATTTGCCGATCGGCCAAATTCCAAGCTCCGGGACGCAGAGCCTGATTGCAATGGCTTCGCGTATCGCCAAGGATGAATCGCTGACGCTCCGAGAAATAGGCCGGCGTTACGGCCATGGCGTTCTCGTTCCTCAAATCTGCGGAACGCCGCGACAAATTGCCGACGAACTCGCGGACATTTTCGTATCCGGCGACGCGGATGGGTTCGTGGTTTCTCCTGCCTTTCTCCCCGACTCGTTCAGCGAATTCGTCGACACAGTCGTACCAGAACTGCAACGCCTGAATGTCGTTCAGAATGATTATCGGGCTTCGACCTTGCGCGGCAATCTGCAAGCGAAATCATGATCCGGAACCGGGAGTCGCCGACAAAAAAACTCGGTCTCACTCAACGAGAGTCCCTTCGCCGGGATAATTGATCGTCCAATCCAACCTCCATAGCGATTTCATTTCTTGAATTCTCGGCGCAAGAGCACGCTGTTCTTATTTTGAGTCGCAATATTCCATTGCTCGCAAAGGCACGTATGGTGTCCTTGGTCAGTGGTATCTCACCCGGGTCGAACGGCAAATTTGGAATGACGACGATACAAGAAAGCCGCGTGAGCGAAGGTGCTCCGCGTATCCATGGTAACCGAGAGACATTCCTTTCCAAGGAAGCGATTCCGACGTCAGGTCCGGTGCTGCAGACTTTCGATATCACAAAATCTTATGGCACGTTACAGGCTGTCGGCGGCGTCGACATCTCGTTGTACGGTGGACGCATTACCGGCCTTATCGGTCCCAACGGGGCAGGCAAAACCACCCTTCTCAACCTCATATCTCACGTCGAAAAACCAACGTCCGGCAGCATTCATTTCCTGGATCATGACATCGCGACGATCGCGCCTCACGCCCTGGCCGAGCGCGGACTGGTTCGCACCTTCCAGATTTCCCGGGATCTTGGTCGCCTCACCGTTCTCGAGAACATGCTCCTGGCGCGGCCACGTCAGAGCGGCGAATCTCTTTTCAAGCTGTTTCTCAATCCGCGTCTCAGCCGACACGAGGAAGCCGAGGCGATCGAGAAAGCGCGCGAGCTTCTCATGCGCGTCGATCTGTGGCGGCTCGCGGATGCGCCTGCAGCAACGCTTTCGGGCGGCCAGAAGAAGCTGCTGGAAGTGACGCGCGCGTTGATGATCGATCCCGTGCTGATTCTGCTGGACGAGCCGGCGGCTGGGGTCGCGCCTGCCATGGAAGAGGTTCTCATCGAGGCCGTGCGCGCACTGGCATCGGACGGCGTCGGCGTGGTTATCGTCGAACATGATCTCGACGTGGTGTCCGCGCTTTGTGACGACGTTTATGTCATGGCCAATGGAGTCGTTCTCACCCAGGGATCGTTCGACGAGGTCACCGCCGATACACGTGTCGTCGAAGCCTATCTGGGATTGAAAAAATGACGGAGCAGTCGACCGGCCTTCGCATCGAAGGCGTTACCGCCGGTTACGGCGTCGCAGATATTCTTCACGATATCAGCATCCGCACCGAAAGCGGCCTGGTGACGACGATCGCCGGCCCCAACGGCGCCGGAAAATCGACACTGGTGAAGACGGTCGCCGGTCTTCTGAAACCCCGCATTGGCTCGGTTGTGCTCGACGGCCGGGACATGACCTCACTATCTCCGGCGCAGCGCGCCGCGGCGGGGCTTGCTTACGTTCCGCAGGAACGAAATGTTTTTCGTAACCTGACCGTTGGAGAAAATCTTCGGATCGGATTTGAGTTCGTCAGACGCGATCTCAAGAATTACGCAGCAGCTACGGAAAAGGTGTTTGCGCTCTTTCCGGATCTCTCTTCGCGCCTCGGCGATCTCGCAGGAACTCTCAGCGGAGGCCAGCGACAAATGCTCGCCATGGGCTGCGCGCTGATTGCCGAGCCTCGCGTGCTGTTGCTGGATGAACCCTCCGCCGGACTGTCTCCTCGTTATACACACGAGATGCTCGACGCGGTGAAGACCATCAACTCATCGGGTTTGACCGTTCTGTTGATCGAGCAAAATCTGATCGAGGCGGTGCGCATCTCGCACAGGGTCATCTTGCTTGTAAGCGGGCGGACGCGGGGGACATGGCCCGCGGCTGACTTTCTAGATGACCCGACGGTTCGTCGTCTCTTTCTTGGAAATCCGAAGCAGGACAGCATCAGCGAGGACAGGCATGGCGCAAGCGCTGCTTAATGGCATCGTGTCAGGACTGCTGATCGCGCTCCCGGCGATAGCGCTATCGCTGACCTATGGCGTGCTCAATTTCGCGAACTTCTCGATTGCCGCGATGATCACGACCGGAGCCTACTTGGCCTACGTCGCGAATGTCTCGTTAGGATTTACGATATGGGCAGCTGCTCCCGTTGCCGCGATCGGGCTCGCCCTTGTCGTCGTCCTCATCCAACGCGTCGTTTACGGCCGGATCGGCAACGATCACATCACCTTGTTAGTGGCCTCGATGGGAGTGGCCTTCGTTCTCGAGAACGTCATGCGTTTCGTTTTCGGCGCGGACGTCAGAACTCTCGACGTCCCCGTCGCACGACCGATCATCTTCTCCGGACTTCGGCTAAACCACGAGCAGCTCACCATCGCGGTCGCATCCCTGCTATCGATGGCCGTCGTCGCCCTCATTCTGAAACGCACGAAGCTGGGGCGCGCCATGCGCGCCATCTCCGACGACTCGAGCCTCGCTGAGGTCCGGGGCGTCTCGTTCCAACGAACCGTCGACTGGACATGGGTTATCTCGGGGATCCTGGCTGCCTTCGCCGGTGTCCTGATTGCGCTGGACGCCACAGTCGAACCTCTCATGGGCGCGAACTATCTCGTCTCGGTCTTCGCCGCGGCAATCGTCGGCGGCATCGGCAATCCCTACGGCGCCGTCGTCGGCGCATTGGCTATCGGGCTCATCGAGGAAACGTCGGCACTGGCCGTCTCGACTACATATCGGCAGGGGGTGAGTTTCCTCGTCCTGATCGCGGTCCTGCTGGTCAGGCCGCAAGGGATCTTCGGAACCGCGAGGATCAACCGATGATCGCTTATGCGACCGCGATTCTCACGTTCGTTTCGTTCGCGACGCTGCTGGGTCTGGCGCTCAACATGCAGTGGGGCCAAGCCGGGATGATCAATTTCGGCCTGGCTGGCTTTTACGGAATCGGAGCCTACACGACGGCCATTTTATCGAAAACCGGTGTCGACCCCGTGACGGCGACCGCGGCAGCTATCGTTGTGACGGCCGCGGTTTCGGCATTGGTGTCGCTCGCCACGCTCAAGCTGCGCGAGGATTACCTCGCAGTCACCACTTTGGCCTTTTCGGAAGGCGTTCGCCTTGTTCTCATGAACGAGGTCTGGCTGACCGGCGGAACTGACGGCATTCGCGACATTCCCCGTCCCTTCATCGATCTTGTCGGAGGTACATCCTACGAGGTTGCTTTCCTCGCGATCTCGCTTTCCAGCGTCCTCATCGTTTATCTGATCCTGGAGTACATCGTTCGATCGCCATTCGGACGCGTGCTGCGCGCGATTCGCGAAGACGACGTTGTCGCGACCACTCTCGGGAAAAACGTTCTATCTTTCAGAGTCAGAGCCTTTGCTATCGGCGGAGCTGTCATTGGTCTCGCCGGCGCACTCCATGCCTATTACTTCACCTACATCGATCCATCGGAGTTCGTCGGCGTTATCACGGTTTATGCCTTCATGGCCGTCATCGTCGGCGGCAAGGGCGCCAACCTCGGACTGTTGATCGGCGCCTGCACCGTCATGGTTCTTCTTGAAGGAACACGATTCCTGAAGGATCTGATTCCGGCGATGGCCGCCTATCAGGCCGCCTCGCTGCGGCTCATCCTCATTGGCCTGGGCCTCATCGTGGTTCTGATCGTCAAACCGGACGGCTTGACCCCGGAATATCGCCTGCGCGTCGGCACACCGGCGCGCCCTACTCCCGAGCAGTGATCCCAATCACAGAGGAATTCTGATGTCCCGTGTCCCCATCAAAACCAGAGCCGATGTCCCAACGCAGCTTCGCCCCCTCTGGGACAAGATGCTGACCTATGGAGCTTTTCAGAATCAGGCGGGCGCCATGGTCAATCGACCGCCGATCTTCGAGCACGTCTGGGCGTTGCTCGTGAACCTTGCCGACCAGGCCATTCTGCCCAAGCGCTATCTCGAACTCGCGCTGGTGACCGTATCGCTGCTCAATCGATGCGTCTATTGCGTCTCCCATCATACGCCGAAGCTCGCCGTTCAGGGTGTCTCCGAAAAAGGAGCTGAGAATCTTCTGAACTACAAGGATCATCCGGAACTCGACGACCTGGACAAGCTCGTCGTTGAATACGCCATCGCGGTTACCAATGACTGGAATCGAACACGCGATGAAATATTCGATCGCCTTCGACAAAATTTTTCCGACGCGCAGATTGTCGAGTTGACTTGGCGCACCGCACTCTGCGGCGCCTTCAACCGCTTCAACGACGTATTGCAACTCGACATCGAACAGGGCGTCGCCATCCGCGAAGCCGCAGAGTGAACGCATTTCGAACAGAGGAAATTCAGATGTTACCAAGCATATCCCGTCGCGGCCTCCTTGGCGGATTGGCTGCTCTCCCATTCATTCCGCAAATCGCGGCCGCTCAGAGCAGCGGACCGATTCGGATCGGCGTGCTTGCTCCGCTGACCGGCGGCGGCGGCCCTTACGGTCCAGCCATCGTCAAGGCGTCGAAGCTCGCGACGGAAGCGATCAATCAGGCCGGCGGCTTGCTGGGCGGACGCAAGATCGAGCTGTTCGTGGAAGACGACGAAACAAATCCATCGTCGGCCGTGAAGGCGGCGCGGAAGTTACTCGACGTGAATAACGTCATTGCCATTACCGGCGTATGGGGCTCGGCGCCTATCCTGGCCGTGCGGCCGCTCATTCTGGAAAAGAATATCGCTCTCACCGTACTTGGGTCGGCTGACGAGGTTACAGCCGGGGATACCAAAGGCCTCGTCTGGCGCTTCCAGGCCAAGGCGTCGAGCTGGGGCGCGCCAGCCGCGAAGGCCGTTCTCAGTGGCGGACACAAGAAGGTCGGCCTGCTCCACCTCCAGAACCCATTCGTCGCGGGTATGATTCCGTCGTTCACCAAGACCATTCAGGATGCCGGCGGCACGGTTGTGTCGAGCGTCGAGTTCAAACCCGATCAGCCCTCATATCGCGCCGAAATCGAGAAGGTCTTCGCAGCGAGTCCGGAAGCAGTGTTCGTGCCGGCCTATGTGAGCCAGTTCACGGCCATCGCCAAAGAGATTTACCGTGGCGGGTACAAGGGCAAGATCTATTCGCTGACAATCGCGGCGGCGGCCGGCGTCGACGGCAGCAGCGCTTTCGTCAAGAACGTCGGAAAGGATGTGGCCGAAGGCATCGAACACGTTCAACCGACAAGCGCTATCGACCGACCGGAATACAAAGCGTTCGTGAAACTCATGGGCGCACCCGAGGGAACCGTGTTTCCGTTTGCTTCGCTGCAATACGATTCAATCAACGTCCTGGCGTTGGCGATTGAAAAGGCAAAATCGGCCAGCCCGACCGAATTCGCCCGGCGGATTCCTGTGATCACGAATGGTCCTGGCGCCAAGGTATGGAATGCTGTGGATGGACTGCCACTTGTGCGCAAGGGAGAGCCGATTGATTTCACCGGCGTGGCACAGGATGTTCGCTTCGATGAGCGCGGCGAGTTGATCGGCCGACCGTTCCTGCAGCAGGCTATTCGCGACGGCAAGGATGTCGTTGTAGCCGTCGTGGGCGGCGGATCATAGGATTCTCTCTGGATTGTGTGCCTACGATATCAGGCGCGTCGCATTGCGGGCGGCGCGCCTTGCACCTCTGCATCAATTATCCGAATGATTCAGGCAATGGTAGCGACTCAATCAATCGAGGCAGAGGGACCATCGCCTCGCCGGGCACCCCAGCAACCGTTGCGCCGATCGGACCGTATGAGCCGGGGTGATTTTCACGCATGAGGGAGCTTTGGATTGAATCGACCAAAGTTATCCTGCCTCCCGAATCCCGCCATAGAATGCTTATGCCTCGTGAAAGACCAGGGTTCGCAATTCAATGCTTTCGCGCGACGGAGCATCCTTCGGCGCCGTCGGATCGACGAACGCCGTATGCGGTCCGAAGCGGGTGCGACCGTCGGTCTCGGAGTCGAAACACTTCAGCAGCAGAATCTCGTCAACCGTCATTTCCGGAACGTAGAACCAGCGATGCGCCGGACTGTATTTGACAGAGTACGTTTCGCCGACCCGATGAGGATAAATCAGATCAGACGGAATCAGTTCTTCAGATCGAACGGTCGTACCATCGCACACCGCGAGTGGCGCATCCCGCAACGGCCCTCGGATCGGTCGCCACAGATTGATGATTTGGACACGCCCCTTCAGCAGGTCGTCTGACTCGTCCGGAATGAGATCGCGAACGCGCTGAGGTCCCGATGTGGCGGTATGATCAACGTGGACCCGGGCAACCGGCTGCCGCGGTCCGCCATTGCGCGTATCCGCAGCTCCCTCCACACGTTTTCGGACAGTGTGGTCGAATACGAAGACCCGATCGGCGCCCGTCACTTGCTTCAGAAGCAAAATGGCTTCGGGATAGTAGACGCGCTCAACTTCTGCGTCGTCATAGAAATCCCTGACCTTGCTCTGCTGACGCACCAGGGCGAACCCTTCGCGGTCGAGCGAGATCCGATTCAGCAACGGACGGGCATTGTAGATCGGCACGGCATGAGGTTCCGGGACGACATTTGATTTCGGCTCGCCCACCGGCGGTTCGTGAGTATAGGTTCGCGGTCGTCCGACCAATGGCGCCAGATAATTGACGTCTGCCGTCACGAACGGCAAGGCATTAATTTCTTGTTGGTGAAGTCCCATGGCTCGTCTCCCGGTTATATGATCAGAACGGCTCTTTGAACGGCCGCAGATCGAGTTCGTGGGTCCACGCCGATCGGTGCTGCTGATGAAGGCGCCAATAGACATCGGCGATGGCGTCGATCTCCAGCAGGCCATCCTCGCCACGCTCGGCTTTCCTTTGCGGCGCGGCCTGCGACAATTTCTCTCCGTTGATGCCGCCGTCTATGATTACATGCGCGACATGAACGCCGAGCGGGCCGAACTCGCGCGCCAACGATTGCGCGACCGAGCGAAGCGCGGCCTTCGCCGCAGCAAAGGCGGTGAAAGGGGGTTTTCCGCGCAGACTGGCGGTCGCGCCGGTAAAGATGAGCGTGCCTCGCGCCTGGCGCTCCAAACGCTTGACTGCTTCCCTGCCCACCAGGAACCCGCCCAATGCCGACGTTCGCCATGCACCCTCAAAAAGGCTGGCAGACAGCGTTCGAATATCGTGCCTGACGTTGTTACCAGCGTTGAACACAACGAGATCAAGGGCACCTTGCTCGCTTTTCGCCGAATGATCGAAAAGCGCGATCACGTCCGCTTCGATCGTGACATCGGCAACGATCGCTTCCGCGCTTCCACCCTCGTCTTCGATCGTGCTGGCTACCTTTCTCAGTTTATCTTTGCTCCGACCGGCGACGATGACATGGTGGCCTTCGCGTGCGAAGCGCCGCGCCAAAGCAGCACCGAGGCCTTGCTCGGCGCCCACGCCTACAACGATGGCTTGCTGGACTATAGTTCCGCCTTCTGATTCAGACATCGACGCCGCTCGACTGGCAAGAGACCAAGTCCTGTTAAATTGGTTCCGTATTCCGCGCCTGCCAAGGCCAATCACCAAATAAGATGGTTGCTACTCTCACGGACCATGTTTCTAAGATGAATTCTTCGTCATGACTTGCGACGGCAGGATATTCGAACCGCTGCGCTGCAAGCCAAGCCGAAGACAGTCAATCAGGCCGTGACGCATCCGGGCGACTGGCCTTCTATGGCAGCAACCGCCATCGAACGAAGTTCATTACATCGTCCGACTCTGCGATAACAGCAAACATTCCTGCACACGCAGATAACGTAGCAGGACGTGTCACTCTTTCAGAAAACTTTGAAAGCACTTTTGCGGGGCCATCAGTATACTCATTATTGTTCTCAAACGGAGTTTAGTGAGCGCGACCGTCCCGCAATTCGACGGCTCATACGAGTGGTGCTCAGCATCGCTGATACGATTGCGCTTGATAGGCGGGGTCTCTCTGATCGCGAACCTCGCGCCACTTCAATTCTACTTATGGAGCTGCAAAATGAGCCACGTCCTGACGGCGAAGTCAGCAACTTCAACGGTCAGCGTTGACGATCGATACCATCACATCAAACCGCTCCCTCAACTTCCCAATTTCGCCGCGCGGATCGAAGGTGTTGATCTAACCAAGCCACTCTCTCCCGCGGTCCGATCTGAGCTCTATCAAGCGCTTCTTGATTTCGAAGTTCTGACCTTTCCGGCGCAGGAACTGACACCCGCGCAACATCTTGAACTCGCCTCGGCATTCGGACCGGTCGCGCAAGGCGCTTACTTCCCGCGTAAACAGGGCCATGAGCAAATCGAAGTCATCGAGAATGATGAGAAGCGCCCACCTTCCATCGACCATTGGCACAGCGATCTCACGTGGCTTCAGGAACCACCGGCCGGTACGGTTATTCAGATCACAGAGGTGCCCCCCTCCGGCGGCAATACGTCATGGATCAGCACCACCAAAGCATTTGCGGCACTCTCTCCTGGTCTGCAAACCTATTTACGTGGCTTAAATGCCATTCATACCTGGGAGATCAGCAATTGGCGCACCTATCTCGCCAATCTCGGAGAGGATGTTCTGATCAACTCGATCCGAAACTTCAAACCTGTGTTGCATCCGATCGCCAAGATTCATCCTGACTCCGGGAAGGAAGCATTGTTCGTCAATGAGACCTTCACCCGCAATATCGAAGGTATTTCTCGCGACGAGAGCAAGGCCATTCTTGCTTTTCTCTACCAGTGGATCAAGCAACCGGAATTCATCTATACCCACCATTGGCGCGCTCACGAAATTGCGGTGTGGGATAACCGCACGACCCAGCATTATGCTGCCGCCGACTATTGGCCGCACCGCCGCGTCAACCAACGTGTCACATTCGACCCGCGCGGCGCCCGCCAGGCCAAGGCAAACACGCTGGAGTCCGTTGGCGGAGCGGATCGCAAGAGCGCCGTGCCCTATGGCATTTGAGGCTTCCGAATTATTGAGTAAATCCACATTGACGACGCGTAGGGCACGCGTCGTCAAAACGGATCTCCTCGAGCTTCACTATTTCGAGGGAGGGCCAAGCGACGGCCCTGTGGCGATCCTGCTGCACGGCTGGCCGGATGCGCCGCACACCTGGGCCGCTGTTGCTGAAACAATGAACGCGGCCGGATGGCGGACTATCGCACCGTATTTGCGGGGATTTGGACCAAACCGTTTTCTCTCTCATGAGACGTTGAGGAGCGGTCAGATGACGGCACTCGCGAGCGACGCCCTACAGCTTGCGAATCAATTATCGATCTCTGAATTTGCTGTCATCGGCCATGATTGGGGGGCGCGCGCCGCATATATTCTATCGGCCCAATTCCCCACGCGCGTCACGCACTGTGTTGCTTTGTCTGTCGGTTATGGAGCAGTAGGTACGCTCTCACTGCAACAGGCGCATCGGTTCTGGTATCAATGGTTCTTTGCGACCCCGCAGGGCAAGGCCGCCCTGCGAACCGATCGACAGACGTTGTGTCGTTATCTGTGGCAGACATGGTCTCCATCGTGGAAGTTCCGTGAAGACGACTTTCGCTCGACGGCAATTGCCTTTGACAATCCTGACTGGGCGGACGTTTCGCTGCATGGCTATCGGCATCGCTGGGATCTGACGCTCGGCGACGAGCGCTACACCGAGATTGATGCGCGGCAGGCTGAAATCCCGCGGATATCGGTTCCAACCCTGCTGCTACACGGTGACAACGATCGGTGCATTCTGTCGGACAGTTCTCTCGACGCCGCCCAGTTCTTTGAAGGCGCCTATCAGCGAGTTGGATTGCCGGGGATCGGACATTTTCCGCAGCGGGAAGATCCTGCAACCGTCGCCCGGCTTGCACTTTGGTGGCTGGGTGAACCGCGGCTCAGAGCCGCTACCGTCTGAGGTTCTTCGTCAATTCACAACGTCGCCAGGTCGTTTATCGAATGAGTGCCACTGCAAACATCGTCCAACCGAAGGCCGGAGGGCAGCCCGCACCGGTCATCCTTGAGGCTGTCAGCAAACGATATGATGGTCACGCACGACAAGGAGTGGGCACTCTCGCGCTCGCAAATCTGACGCTCCACATCCGGCCATCGGAAATCGTCTCGGTGCTGGGGCCAACCGGTTGCGGTAAATCGTCCGCGCTCAATCTGATTGCAGGATTCGAGCGGCCCACGGAAGGGCAAGTCTCAATCAACGGCGAGCCGGTGACCGGTCCGGCGCCCGATCGCGCCGTCGTTTTCCAGCAGGCGGCTCTTTTCCCGTGGCTGAACGTTATCGACAACATAACGCTCGGCGTCAAATCGCGTGGGGTGGATCCGGCCGATTTCGAACCGCGCGCGCATCAATTGATCTCAGAGGTTGGCCTCGCCGGATTCGAGTTTCACTATCCCTATCAGCTTTCGGGGGGAATGCAGCAACGGGTGCAGATCGCACGGGCTCTCGTTGCGCAGCCCCGCACCTTGTTGATGGATGAGCCGTTCGGCGCCCTGGACTATCAGACCCGCATTCAAATGCAGGAACTCGTGTTGCAGCTCTGGCAACTGCACCAGCCGACGATATTCTTCATTACCCATGATGTCGCTGAAGCGATCTTCGTTTCTGACCGTGTCGTCGTCATGAGCGCGCGCCCCGGACGTATTGTTCGCGAGGTCAGCGTCAGTCACGCAAAACCTCGATTGCGCAACTTCATATCGAGCCCTGAGTTCGTCGAACTACAGCGCGAACTGTTGAATGCCGTCCAGCTTTCCGCAAGCCTTTCGACCTTTCATCCCACCCCATATCGAGCACATCTGTCATGAAGATACTGAACTCAGGTTTTCGCTCTGGTATTCGCCGTTTGTGGCAGAGTATGATTATCCCTTTAACGCTTGCGCTTGTCGTGCCCTCGATCGCCATCGCTCAAAAAAACGATACTCCGTTAAGGTTCAATTGGGGCGCTCCGACAGCTGATTATCCGGTTCTCTACGTCGCGATAGATCAAGGGCTGTTCAAGGAAGTCGGACTTGATCCGCAATTCTTCTGGTTCCCGACCGGGACTCCTTTGCTGGCGGGTTTGAAGGGCGGAAGCATCGATGTCTTCACGACAGGCCTCGCGACGGTGTTTGCGCTTGGCCAGAAGATCCCTCTTACCTTCATCGGTTGGGAAACGGATTCGTCTGCTGGGGAGGGGCTAATTGTCAGTTCTCAGAGCCCCGTTGCCAGCTACCGTGATATCGCCGGCGCCAAAACCGTCGGCGCCCCTCAGGGGACTTGCGCGCAAGTCGCACTGGGCCTTCTGGCCCGTAAGGCCGGGATTTCCTATCGGTCGCTGAACGTCGTCAACGTTCCCCCGCCGCTTTATGCCAACGCCTTCAAAAGCGGATCGATCGATGCCGGAGTTGCTTGGGCGCCATACGCCCATGCCTTGCAGGAACAAGGCTACAAGGTCGTGAATTGGGATGCTGATTATGCCCCGCCCGAAGGTGGTGTTTGCCCGTCGCTGTACGGGGCGCGACCACAATTTCTCAAGGATCATCCGGACCTCGGACTTAAACTCGTCCAAGTTCGCGCCAAGGCATTGAAGCTTATCGCAGATAATCCGGCATTGGCGATCAACGCCCTCAGCAAGCGCTTATCGATCTCCGAGAGTGTTGCTACCGCTGTGTATCAGCGCGTCTCGACGTCCGCGTTGCCCACGTTCGAGCAAGAGATAACGCCTGGAACGCCGTGGTCGTTAGTGGACGAGAACGGGGGGCTCGCGCGAAAACTGTTCATCGCAGGCGAAATTCTGCACGAAGTTGGCAGCATCCCGGCTCCCCTGACGCTTAGCCAGATCAATGGGTCAATCGACT
The DNA here is from genome assembly GCA_044463945.1 of Bradyrhizobiaceae bacterium. Taxonomy (GTDB): domain Bacteria; phylum Pseudomonadota; class Alphaproteobacteria; order Rhizobiales; family Xanthobacteraceae; genus 62-47. The sequence goes on from JBIQLW010000007.1 coordinate 38,288, forward strand.
CTTCTTATATTCGGCGCTACCTTGAGCAGACAAAACCATGACTCTGACTTCAACGACCCGAGAGGATGATGTCGTCGCCTTCGACGCGACAGGTGGCGGGATCTTCTCAAGCTGGCGCCGGCTATCTCCCGCCAGTTCGTGGCCGGCTTGGGCGTACTCCACCCTCTCCGTTGTCGGGACCCTCGTTGTCTGGACGCTCGTTACATCCACGGGTTGGGTTGATCGGGAGTATCTGCCCAGTCCGCAAGGCATTCTGCACGATCTGGCGGTGTTGCTGCAGAGCGGCTATCGAGGGACACCGCTGCACGTTCACATTGCAGTAAGCCTCTATCGTACTCTTGCGGGATTTGCTCTCGGTGCAGCACTTGGCATTCCCCTCGGCCTTTTGACCGGCCATAATCGTATCGCCGGTGCGTTGGCGTCGCCATTGATGGCGTTCATTCGTCCGATTCCGCCGATTGCTTTTATTCCAATGTCGGTCCTGTACTTCGGCCTCGGAGAAACCGGCAAGATTGTTCTTATCTTCTTTACCGCTTTCAACTATACGCAACTCAACGCCCATACAGGCGCGGCCGGGGTTCCGTTTGCCTATTTCCGCGCGGCTCAATCAATGGGACTGACGGCGTCGCAAATCTTCTATCGCGTTGTCATTCCAACCGCTCTCCCGCAGATATTTACCGGACTTAAGGTCGCTCTCGCGCTCAGTTGGGCCGTTGTTGTTGCGGCTGAGCTTGTGGGGGCCCAACGCGGGCTGGGATTCATGATCTCCGATGCCGCGCAGTTCTTCCAGATCCCGGTTGTATTCATCGGTATTGGACTTATCGGCACGATCGGCTTGGCTCTGAACACGTTGCTCGGCTGGATGGAGACCAAACTGATCCATTGGCGTGGGCGCTGAGGACGCCGGCCATCGCAATGAACGATGATCTCTAACTCTGTTGTGAGAGAGTTGTGGCGAAGCACAATTGTCAAGACGATATGCAGCCAATATTCGTTCTAGAATTGGCGCCTGTGCTCAGGCTTGCTTTCGAAGCAGCTAATCGTCGGAGCGCTGAGAAGATTATTCGATCGCAAGCATTTTCTGCAGGTGTTGCAACCTTCCTGGATCAGTCGGCCGGCCACGAACATAACTCACAAGGACACCTCCGGATCGCCAGCGAATGCGATGCACTCATTTATCGCGAATTCAGTGACGAGTTCGCGGAAACACGCCATGGCACTTTGGTCGTGCGCCTTCCCCAGACGCCCTCGCTTAGCCGTCTTACCCTTTTCCCGCCAGCACAAAATACGAGACGCCGTCAAATCGACTAAGTCGCCACGCCGAGTGGATCCCTTGCCCACGCCTTATTTTACTTCACGAACCGTCGCCAACCCGAAATGTTGCGTACACACGACAGGGAATATCTCGGCGCCGTCCCTATCATCGACCAGGTGAATGGCGTTCAAACGGAAAATTCTCTCGCCACTGCTGAACTGAGAATATCCTGCAGCAATTCGCGAATTATCTGCAATTGCCCTGCAATGGGAAATGCAGTCTCATCGCCAACTAATCATCCAACCCAAGCAAAGATCAGTGGGCGATTTATGATGCTTTCTAATGCTCCCTCCTCGCGTTACTCGGCGGTTCGCCGCTCATTTCTTGCGGGCCTTGTTGGCCTGGTCGTGGGCACGATGATCACGGGAAACGCTCACGCCTCGGATGAAGTGCGGATCGGTTATCAGAAATCGTCAACGCTGATTTCCATTTTGAAGGCGAATGGACGGCTGGAGAAAGCGCTTGCGCCGCTCGACGTGCGCATTTCCTGGCATGAGTTCAGCAGCGGATTGCCACTGCTGGAAGCCGTCAATGTCGGCAATATCGACGTCAGTGGCGATGTTGCAGACACGGTCCCGATCTTCGCGCAGGCTGCCGGTGCACAGATCACCTACTACGCGGAAGAGACCCCCTCACCGTCGGCTCAGGCCGTTCTGGTCGGCAAGGCCTCTCCCATCAAAGCCGTCGCTGATCTGAAAGGAAAACGGATCGCCGTTACAAAGGGAGCAGGCAGCCACTATTTGCTGTTGGCGGCGCTCGGCAAGGCCGGAGTTGGCTTCGATCAAATCACGCCTGCCTATCTCGCTCCGGCTGACGGTCGCTCCGCCTTCATCGGTAAAAGCGTCGATGCCTGGGTAGCTTGGGATCCCTATTTGACGGCCGCTGTCGCGACTCTGGATGCACGCATACTCGTTGACGGCAGCAACGGACTGGCCAGCTACAAACGCTACTATCTTGCTTCTACGGATTTCGTAAACCGCCGCCACGATGTTCTGAACGTCATTTTCGACAAGCTGGTCGAGACGGGAAAATGGGTCAAGGCCCATCCGACAGACGCTGCCTCAATTCTTAGCGAGTTATGGAAGATCGAAGTCCCCTTTGTTATCGAAGCTATCAGCCACCGTTCGTATCAAGTGCAAGCCGTCACTCCGACCGGACTTTCTGATCAACAGCACATCGCTGACACGTTCTATGCCGAAAAACTGCTCCCGAAAAAAGTAGATGCATCGCTCCTCAAGATATGGACGCCTCACGGGTCCTGACGAATTCTGTGAGCGCGATCCCTTTGCATATTAGGACCGCGGCAATCCGCGGCATGACATGACGGCAGCTTAATTGAATCACTCTTACTAGTCGGATGGATCGCACAAGCCATGAGACACCACCTTCTGATCGGATCGTTGCTATTGAGCGGCATTCTCGGGCAGCCTGCAAATGCAGCTGATACGCCGATTCGCATCGGCGTTTTTGCGCCCTTGACCGGCTCTTTTTCAGCCGTGGGGCAGCGCTTTCGCGATGCCGCGGAGCTCGCAGCGGATGAGCTCGCCGCGCGCGGCGGCGTGGAGGGACGCAAGATCGAGTTCGTCGTGGACGATGACCGCAACGCGCCGGAACAAGCCACGGCAATTGCGAAAAAGCTGACCGAGCAGGATCACGTCATTGCAGCGATTGGCAGTCTGACAAGCACCGCATCGCTCGCGGCCGCTCCAGTTTTCACGCAGGCAAAAGTTCCGCAGCTTGCGCCGATGTCGACGCTTCCGGAGTTCACGAGAAATAGCGATTATCAATTCCGCCTCGTGAATACGCTCGACGGTCTGGCCCCGATCCATGTCGAAATCCTGAAGGATCGGCTGAAAGCGAAACGTGTCGCGATTCCCTACTATCAAGACGATTGGGGGATTTATATCGCCAAGGTGACCGAGGCCAGGCTCCGCGAGGCTGGCATCGAAACCACCATCAAGGTTGCGATTCCTCCCAACACGCGAGATTTCAGGCCACTTGTGACGCAGATTCTTTCCAGCGGGTCCGATGCGATATTTCTCGCAACGCCCTATTCGGAGGGTGCGCTTTTCGTCAAGCAGCTCCGACAGGCCGGCTCCGCGCTTCCCGTCGCCGGATCGTTGCCGCTGAACAACCCGAAGTTCGTCGAGGTTGCCGGCAAGGATGCCAATGGCGTTACGCTCTATGCGTCGTTCTTCGCGGGTGATCCTCGGCGTCAGGCTTTCGTTCGCGCCTATGAGAAAAAATTTGGCCGGCCACCGGACGAGCACGCGGCCCACGCCTATGACGCCATCAACGTCACGCTCGCCGCGATTGGTCGCCTGCTGCACGACAAGAAGGAGCTGACTGGAGCTGCGGTTCGCGATGCGCTGGCTGCCGGACCGGCCTTCGCGGGTGTCACCGGCGATATTCGATTTGACCGCGGAGACGTCGTTCACAAGGCGGTCACCCTCCTTACGATTCAGGACGGCGAATATCGCCTGCTGCCGTAGTGAGGTTTCTCGGTGCCAAACGCCTTCTTCAAGCATGTTTTTACGCCCGATGTTCTCGATGTCCAGAAACAGCTCGGCTCCTTCGAAGAATACGCTCAGAAATCCGAGGCGGATAAGAATCGTAACCAGCTGACATCCCTTGAAATCGGATTCATCCGGGAGCGAGACGAGTTCTATCTTGCGTCCGTCGCCAGCAACGGCTGGCCTTACATCCAATACAAAGGCGGGCCGCCGGGTTTTGTCGCGCTACGGCGCGGCGATGAACTCTGGTTCGCCGACTACAAGGGGAACAGGCAGTATATCACGCAAGGCAATATCGTGCATGACGCGCGGGTCGCATTGTTTTTTATCGACCACGCGACCAGGCGCCGTCTCAAGGTTCTCGCGCGCCTGAGTGTCGAGACACAAGCGCCCGATCTTCCATCCGACGACCTGGAGAATCAGGGCGAGTTGGAGCCTGCCGGCAGATATTTCGTTGCCAAGGTCGCCTTGTTCGACTGGAATTGCACGGCGTATATCACCAGACGGCTTCCCGCCGATGACGTCGAAGCGATCATCGCCCGGAAAGACGCGCAAATCGCCGCACTCGAAGCGCGATTAGGTGAGCCCGGCGCCTCCGCCGAAGCGTGACCCCGACATAGCTCTGGCTCAACGATTTCTCGCACCGCTTTTCTGATCTTCAATCATGCAGAATTTTCTGGCGCAGATTCTGAACGGCATTGCCATCGGCCAAATCTATGCGCTGATCGCTCTTGGATTTGCGCTGGTTTTCGGAGTGGCGAATCTCATCAATTTCGCTCAGGGCTCCTTGTTCTTGCTTGGCTCCTATCTGAGTTGGACGCTGATGGCAGCAGGCGTTCCGCTATATGCGGCCGCTATTCTCTCGGTTCTGGCCACCGCGCTCCTGTCGATGGTGATCGAGCAATGGATCCTTCGTCCCCTCACAGGCGCGGCCCCGATGGCAATGTTGCTGGCAACATTGGCGCTCGCCGTCATCGCCGACGAAGCCACCGAATTGATATGGGGTGCCGATATTCTGGCATTCCTCAGTCCGATCGCGGACTGGAGGCTGCAACTCGGCTCGGCTTATATCTCGGGCGGCGATATCCTCGTCTCTGCCGTCGGTCTGGCGTCCACTGTCGCACTGATCTGGTTCTTGAGATCGACGTGGACAGGCCGCGCTTTGCGCGCATCCGCACTTGACGCCGAAGCGGCATGGCAGATGGGAGCCAACGTTTTTCGTTTGCGACGCCTCGCCTTCGCGTTGGCCGGCGCCCTAGGCGCCATCGCCGGCATATTGACGTCAATCTATTTTCAGAGTGTCGCCCCGCAGATGGGCCTCTCCTTCGCTCTCAAGGGTTTCGCTGCGGCGATCATCGGTGGCGCAGCCAGCATTCCCGGAGCCGTCGTCGGCGGAATCGGTCTGGGAGTAGTCGAGGCCTTGGGCAGCGGATACCTGGGCGAAGGCTATCGCGATATGATCGCCTACGGCGCGCTCTGGCTGACACTCATGCTGCACCCTCAGGGACTGTTCGGCGCCGGGACTTCAAGACTCGCTGATGGCGGCGGCACGATACCGGGATCCGGGGCAAGCACCGCATCCAGTTCCCCGCGAAAGCGATGGATATTGCCCGCGTATGGATGGCCTGTGCTTGGCGTCCTTCTTTCTCTGGTCCCTCTGTTCGCGCCGGGCGGATACGTTCTCCACATGCTCGAAATAGGGCTGATCTTCGCACTGTTGACGGTCAGCATCACCATTGTCTCAGGTTCTCTCGGCTACCTGTCACTCGGTCACGGAGCCTTGTTCGGAATCGGCGCCTATACAACGGCAATCCTTGCAAAGGCCGCCGTGCTGCCTTCCTTTTTTGTTCTCCTGCTGGCAATAGCGCTGACGAGTTTTGTCGCGGTTGCGATCGCGCTCACACTTCTGCGCGTTTCCGGTCATACCGTTGCACTCGCGACACTGGCCATCGGCCAGATCGGCGTACTGGTTTTTGTCAACTGGATCGACTTGACTCGCGGTCCGATGGGTATCGCGGGAATTCCCGCGCCCATCGACACCACACAACATGCCGGCGCGGGAACCTACTGGACTGTTCTGGCCGCGAGTATTGCGGGCATCTGGTTTGCCGAGCGATTGATCGCATCCCCCATCGGAAACGCATGGCGCGCCATACGCGAGGATCGCGTCGCCGCGGAAGCATCCGGCATTCCAATACGCCGTTATCTCCTGAACGGATTCTTCACAAGCGGGGCGCTTGCCGGTTTGGCTGGAGGCTTGTTCGCTTACGTGCAATCGGTCGTTACACCAGATAGTTTCGGAATCCAGACTTCCATTACGCTCGTGACGGGAGCCGTTCTAGGTGGGCTCGGCAACGTATCAGGCGCGGCGTTGGCCGGCTCCGGCCTCGCGTTGCTTCCAGAATTCTCGCGAAGTCTGCAGGATTATCGGATGATCTTTTACGGCGTCATGCTGCTCCTCGCATTGCGGCTTCGTCCGCAAGGCGTGCTGGGGGTGCGATGATGGATTTCTCAACCCCCCACGTTCTGGACATCAGGAAACTTGGCCGCTTCTTCGCGGGCGTGCGTGCGATCGACGACGTCAGTTTTACTGTCAGTCCCGGCGAGACCGTTGCAATCGTCGGCCCAAACGGCGCCGGCAAATCAACGCTGGTGCAGTTGATGAGTGGCGTCGATCACGCCGATCGTGGCAGCATTCACTTCGCCGGCCGTGACATTACACACGCACGCCCGGATGTTATCGCCGCACTCGGTATCGCGCGAACTTTTCAGACATCGCGCGTGTTTCCGGGGTTGTCGGTGATCGAGAGCGTCGCCGTCGGCACTCATCCCGATTTGCTGGGATGGCGAGGGGCCGAAACCGCGCTCACGGCGTGGACCGAATATGGCGCGGCGGTTTTGGGGCTGCCGTTCTGGCGTCGCCGGCTCGTTGTCCAGCAGGATCGCGCGGAAACAGTGCTGAAGCTTTTTGGCGATCGACTTTGGCCGCGACGTCACCAACCGGCGATGTCCCTCTCCTACGCCAACCGGCGACGTCTCGACATCGCGCGTGCGTTGGTATCGAACCCTCGGCTTCTTTTGCTCGACGAGCCTGCAGCCGGCATGAATCCAACCGAAACGGCCGAGCTTGCCACTCTTCTATCGTCCATTCACGCCGCGCGGCCGGAAATGGCATTGATTCTCATCGAACACAAACTGTCTTTCGTCCGCAGCTTGTGTGAACGCGTCCTTATCATGACCCAGGGCAAAATCCTGATGGATGATATACCGCTCCGGGCCTTTTCCCATCCAGCCGTGATAGCCGCGTATCTTGGCCGGACGGAACAAGCCGAAGCGATCGCATCATGAGCGGAGAGTTGCTGCGGCTGGCTCAGGTCGACGCCTATTACGGTTCGGTGCAGGCGCTTTATGGAGTGAACATCAACGTGATGTCCGGGCAGGCCGTGGCGTTGCTCGGCGGAAACGCGTCGGGAAAGTCGAGCACCATCAAGACGGTTCTGGGGCTGACGCACTGTCGGTCCGGCATGGTGCTGTTCGACGGCAAGAATATTACGGGCAGGACAACCGATTCAGTCATTGATTGCGGAATCGGAAGCATTCCCGAGGGGCGGCGCGTATTCGGCGCCATGACAGTACATGAAAACCTCTTGATGGGAGCGTTCGCTAGACGCCGTGAACCGGCGGAACGAATCCGCCGCGATATGGACGCGGTAACGGACTACTTTCCGATCCTCGCCAAGCGATGGAAACAGCCGGCGGGAACTCTTTCCGGCGGCGAACAGCAAATGCTCGCAATGGGCCGGGCCTGGATTCGCCGCCCGCGTCTGCTCTGCATCGACGAGCCATCGATGGGACTGTCGCCACTCTTTGTGGAGCGCATCTACCGGATCCTTCATCAGTGGAAGACCGATGGAATGACCATACTGATCGTGGACCAGAATGCGCACCACGCACTCGCATTCGCTGACTATGGCTATGTACTCCAGAACGGACAGGTCGCTCTCGCGGGACCGGCAAAACGACTCGCCGACGATCCAGAGGTCGCACGGCTTTACCTTGGCGGCTAGGTTCTGCTCAATCCCATACGGGAAAAATGACGCGCGGACCGGCTTTTCGGCGATTGCGCGCACTAGAATTGCCATCTGAGATAAGCGCATCACCAAGAAGATTATCGCTCTGGCCTCACATCACACAATTCGATCATTGCTTTGTTTGCACGATGGATTGCGTTCGATCGCCGCTCTGCTAATCGAGTGAACTTCACGCTCACAAAACGCAGCGGCACCACGCGATCATGAACGCTCCATGGCCTACTCGAAGTATTGATGCAACGCCTCCCGAGGCGGCGGCAACGACCTTTGAGATAAATCTCGAGAATGTCGGGAAGGTCTTTCCCGAACGAAAAGACAGCAAGGAAGTTCACGCCCTCGTTGATGTCAATCTGCGCATCGAGAAGGGCTCGATCGTCGGCGTCATCGGGCGTAGCGGCGCCGGCAAATCGACCTTGATCCGCCTCGTCAACGGGCTGGAGCGACCAAGCACCGGACGCGTTATCATCGACGGCATCGATATTGCCGCGATTCCGGAATCGGGGATCCGGGCTATTCGCCGTAACATCGGGATGATCTTCCAGCATTTCAATCTGCTGTCGTCGCGAACGGTCTACGACAATATCGCGCTGCCGCTGGAGATTGCTGGATCTTCGCGGCAGGCCATCAAGCAGGCCGTCGATCCGCTGCTTGAGCTTGTCGGTCTAGGCGACAAGCGCAACCGCTATCCAGCCGAGCTTTCGGGTGGCCAAAAGCAGCGCGTCGGCATCGCACGCGCGCTTGCGACGCAGCCGCATATTCTCCTGTCCGATGAGGCGACCTCAGCTCTCGACCCCGAGACGACGGAGCAGATTCTCTCGCTGCTCAAGCGGATCAATCGCGAGCTTGGCCTGACGGTGCTGTTCATCACCCACGAAATGGCTGTCGTCAAAGCTCTTGCTGATCGTGTCGCGGTGATCGAACGTGGACGGATCGTCGAGGAGGGATCGACGTTCGATCTCTTTTCGTCACCACAGCATGAGGTAACCCGGCGTTTTGTCAGCGTTGCCACCAGCGACGGACCGCCGGATTGGTTGCTGGATCGACTGGTAGCGCATCGCAAGGATGACGCTTCTGCCGTTCTGCATGTGGCCTTCCGGGGCGAGGCAAGTCAAAGTCTCCTCTTCCGCCTGTCCCGACAATTCGAGGTCGATCCGAAAGTTCTCGCCGGTCATATCGAGACGATTGGCGGGCAGATCGTGGGCGCGACCACCATCACCTTGAAGGCGTCTCCAGCACTTCTTGACGCCATCATCGAATATCTGAAGCGGGACGGCAACCGCGTGGAGCATCTGGGTTATGTCTACTGAAATCCTGGTGTTGATCGCTTGGTCGACCTTGGACACACTTTGGATGGTGGGCCTGTCGGGTCTTCTCGGCACGGTGTTCGGTGTCCCGCTCGGAGTTTTCCTCGCCACCAGTGGCTCGGGCGAGTTGTTCGCCGCACCGCTCGCCAATCGCATCGTTGGCCTGGTCGTCAATGCGACCCGCTCGACGCCCTTCATCATTCTCGTCGTCGCCATCATACCTTTTACGCGCTTGGTGGCCGGGACATCGATCGGCACTCGGGCCGCCATTGTTCCGCTCACCGTGGCTGCGATCCCCTTCATCGCGAGAATTATCGAGGCGGCGGTACGCGAGGTCGATCAGGGTTTGATCGAGGCCGCGCGCGCTTTCGGCGCCACGCCGCTCCAAATCGTCCGCAAAGTCTTGTTGCCGGAAGCGCTGCCTGCAATCACCCTGGCACTGACGCTCACCCTCGTCAGCCTGCTTGGCTATTCAGCGATGGTCGGCGCTGTCGGCGGTGGCGGCCTCGGAGATCTGGGTATCCGTTACGGATATCAGCGGTTCATGCCTGACGTCATGCTGGTTGTCGTGCTCGTGCTGATCGTACTGGTTCAAGGCGTTCAAACCGCCGGCGACACCTTGGCCCGCCGGCTCGACAAACGAACCCGACGCAATTGATCATCACACGAACGGAGCCTTCCCATGCGTTCTCTTTCCTTACTCGCCGCGGCCGGACTGTCTCTCCTGGCAACCACCTCGGCTTTCGCCGAGACCCTTCGTGTCGGCGTGACCGCAGGCCCACATGCCGAGATTCTCGATGTCGTGCGGAAGGTCGCCACCGAGCGGGGCCTCGATATCAAGGTCGTTGAATTCACGGACTACGTGATACCCAACCAGGCTCTGGCGCAGAAGGACATCGAAGCGAATTCATTTCAGCACGAGCCTTACCTCAAGAACCAGATTTCGAAGACAGGCTGGAAGATCGTCAAGGTCGCCAACACCATTGCCTCACCGCAGGGCGTCTATTCCCGCAAATACAAGAAGCTGGAAGATCTCCCGACGGGCGCTCAAGTCGCGATAGCCAACGATCCCTCCAATGGTGCTCGCGGGCTCCTGATCCTTGCGGAAAGCGGCCTGATCAAGCTCAAGGATGGAAAGACGGTGACAGCCACGGTGGCTGATATCGCCGACAATCCGAAAAAGCTTCGCTTCATCGAACTCGATGCCGCGCAATTGCCCCGCTCGCTGCAGGACGTCGATCTGGTCTCGATCAATAACAACTATGCCGTTCAGGCCGGACTCAATCCAGCCACGGACGCTATCGCCCGAGAGAGCCTTAAAGGCCCATGGGTGAACATCATCGCGGTTCGGGAGGATGACAAAGACAAACCCTGGGTCAAGAAACTGATCGAGGCTTATCACTCGGATGCAGTGAAGGCATTTCTCGAGAAGCGGTTCAAGGGCACCTACATCGCTACCTGGTAGCGATCATCTCTCGTTCTCGTTTTCATGGAGATTACAATGCTCATTCGTCGTTCTGTACTTGCTCTTGGCGCGGCGGTCTTCGCGGCGACTGTTTCGACGGGCGCCTTCGCCGCCGGCGGCGTTCTCAAGGTCGGCGTTTCGTCTGGTCCATACGGAGATATTCTCCGGGAGACGGCGCGACTTGCCGCGAGTCAGGGCCTCAAGGCCGAGATCATCGAATTCACCGACTGGAATCAGCCGAACTCCGCACTTGATGCGAAGGAGATCGACCTCAACAACTTCCAGCATCGACCGTATCTGGCCAATCAGGTCAAGGCGCGCGGCTACAAGCTGGTCTCGCTCGATCCCTCGATCGTGGTTCCGGGTGGAATCTTCTCGGCTAAAGTGAAGAGCTTTTCCGAGCTGAAGCAAGGCGCCAAGCTTGGCATTCCGAACGATCCGACCAACGCCGCGCGTGCGCTGTTTCTCTTCCAGGAAGCCGGCGTCATCAAGCTGCGGCCGGAGGCCGGAAGTGCCGCGACGGTTCAGGATGTCATCGACAACCCGAGGAAGGTTGCTTTCGTGGAGCTCGACGCGGCACAGCTGCCGCGCTCGCTGAACGATCTCGACGCATCCTTCGTGTCGAACAACTATGCCTACCTGGCAGGCTTGAAGTTCAAGGACGCGCTGATCACGGAAACCAAGAATTCGGAATGGACCCTGGTATTTGCCTCGCGTGAAGACCGCAAGGAAGACCCGGACATCAAGAAGTTCATTTCCATCTACCGGTCCGAACCGATCAAGGAATTCATCCAGACGAAATTCCAGGGATCGATCCTGCCGACGTGGTAATGCCTGTCGCGTAATCGGATATCGCGATCCAGTCAGTTGGCTGCCGCCGGCAGGCTGCCGATATCGAATTGAGAAAGTGCCCGGCACATCGAGGATGTGCCGGGCACTTTTGTTATCGAGCCCACCTATGACGCTGTTGCCGCCGCCGCTATTGCGGAAAATCCGCTGTTATCACAGACAAACAGCCGCCGCATTGGACGGACCGGCGTCTTATTGGAATAAAGCGAACAGAACAATCATACGTTCATTGCCGGATTAATGAGGATCATTTACTCGCCTAATCCATAACAAGAGACAATTTCTTTCCGAAGGAACCAATCATGACTCAGCCAATGCAGATGATGATGCCCATGATGGGCGGCACTCCTCCGATGATGATGAATGGCATGATGCCCATGGGTGGCATGATGCCAATGAACGGTATGATGCCGATGAACGGCATGATGGCCATGCCGATGATGATGTGTCAGATGAAGTGCACCATGACCGCAAGCGGAATGACTTGCGAGATGATGCCAATGGACGCATCCATGAAGGACATGTTCATGCAGTGCTGCCAGAACATGATGAACATGACAAACGCCGGAATGCCGACGATGATGTGCTGTGGTGGTATGGCAATGATGTGCGTCATGCCTCCCAAGGCCGCATGACATAATCACGGACATTGCATGCAAATTAAGCCAGGGCGGACTTTGTCATCCCTGGCTTAATTTTTGGACCAGCACGCGACAATCATGCCGCGGCCGCAACGATCTTTATCCGATCGTCTGCGCGTAAGTCATCACAAGATAAAGCACAGCTTCGTCCGCTCCGAGATTGCGATAAGTATGGGGAACATCCGCCTCGAACAGAAGAGCGTCTCCCTCGCTCAAGGTCACCGGCCGGCCTGAGCCGACGGCAATTTCGACAGCGCCTTTGGCGACAACCAGATTCTCCCGCGTCCCAGGCGCATGGGCCCCGGCATGCTCGCAATAGAGCGACGCCAAGCGAAGCTCATAAAACTCAGTGCGCCGTTCACTATCGAACGGAAACAAGGCTCTGGAGGTGAATTGCCCCTGGTTGGATGACAATAACTTCGCCCCGTCGCGCCGAAGGACAATAATTCTTTCCGAGCCGGTAATCGCGATCAGGCTGGCGAACGGAACGGTGAGTGCGGTCGCGATCTTCCAAAGCAGGCCGATCGTTGGCGTGCTCTTGCCAGTTTCGATTTGCCCAAGCATGGCTCGGCTGACGCCGGACAACTTGGCCAATCGCTCAAGCGACAAACCTTGGCGCAAGCGGATTCGCTTCAGATTCCGTCCAACAATCACCGACAGCTCGGTGCGATCCAGACCGTCTTCATTGCTTGGATGGAGAATCTGGCTCGCGCTCGACCTGCTCATGCGTTGACGGTTCCGGCACCGGCAAAATGCTTCCCCAGCATCCAGGCCGGTTGAAACACAACGAAGACAACGGGTACCGCTGCCCACATGAACGGATGAAATGGCATGGTATCGACATGGCTTGCGGAGGCAGGCCCACACGCTGAGCCCGACGCTCGTCTGCGACGCTCCAGATACGGCTTGAAGTCAACGATCTCGGCACTGCTATTCTTCACGACCTCACCGCTTTCATTGGCCCCGTCAGAAATCAGTTCGTCATATGTTGGCGAAACCACGCGTCCTCGACAATCCGCAACACAAGAAAACGATAAATTTCGCATGGGCCGGCATGTTGCGGCAAAGTCATTCCACGCGACGCGACCCCAATAGTTCAATCTTACATGCGCCGGCTTATACGAAGACCGTTCATCGTCCGCTTCAATCATGCAGGGACAAATGTCTCTCCCCGCGCCTGTTACCAATCCATCAATAGGGCGCGGCTCTACCCGAACAATCCTTATTCGTAACGACATTCAAGCAAGCGACTTTTACTACTATTCAGCATCACGCGATTGGTTCGTTGCAAATATCGGACTGCGCTGTTTAGGCAGTAGACATTCGATGTTGACTGATAAGAGTATCCGGCGACATCGAACCATCGTCGAGTGAAGCGCAATATGTCTGATCCTCTTAGAGTTGGTGTTTGGGCGCCGGTTCATGGACCACGTGCTGCCTTGCAGGATCCAGCAGAGCCTTTCGATGCATCCTGGCAGCACAACAGGGATATCGTGCTGGAAGCGGAGCAACTCGGTTTTGATTCGATCCTGATCGCGCAGCACACCGTGAATCCGCATCTGCCGGAATCAGATCAACTCGAAGCATGGACAGCGGCCGCGGCGCTGGCCGCGCTCACCAACCGCATCGAGTTGATCGCGGCCATCAAACCGCGTCTCTTCCATCCCGTCGTTCTCGCAAAAATGGCGCTACAGATCGAGAATATCAGCGGTGGCCGCTTTGGTTTGAACCTCGTCAATGCCTGGAACAAAGCAGAATTCGAGAAGGCCGGAATTATCTTCGCCGAGCACGATGATCGTTACGCCTACGGTCGAGAGTGGATGTCGGTCGTATCCCGCCTCCTGCGCGGTGAGGCCGTTTCGCATCAGGGAGAGAACTTCACCATCCGTGACTACAAGCTTACGCCGCGCGACCTGTTTCGCGAGCGACCCCGCATCTATGTCGGCGGCGAGTCCGAGCCAGCTCGATCATTGGTTGTCGATCATGGGGATGTCTGGTTCATCAACGGTCAGCCGCTCGACGACGTCCGCGCGTTGATTGCCGACCTGTGCCGACGGCCGCGCGTGGGTGCGCCACTTCGCTTCGGCCTTTCCGCTTTTGTTATCGCACGCGATACCGAAGCAGAAGCTCACGCTTATCACCAGCACCTCTCGGACCTCGCCGCGAAGGATGCGGAGATCCGCGCAAAGCAGCGCATCAACATCGACCCGAAAGCCGTCATGTTTCAGAACATGGCGAAGACGCCTCGGGTCGGCAGCAACGGCGGAACAGCCGCCGGACTTGTCGGCAGCTACGACCGGGTCGCCGAGCGGATTGTCGCATTTCACCGCGCAGGCATCGAGTTATTCATGCTGCAATTCCAGCCTCTTCTGCCCGAGATCCGGAGGTTCGCATCGGAACTGTTTCCGAGAATTGGCAAAAGCGCGAGCGACTATGCGGGCAACGGCCTTCCCCAACAGGCGCATGAGCCGGCCTGATCGTCATCCACGTTATTCGAGGTCGTCGTGAGCACTATCGAACATACTCTTTCACTGCCGACGCATTCCGATCGTTCGGTGCCGTCCTTGGAGCGCTCCCAAACCCCGGCCAGCGTCAAGGTCCGCGTCGCTGGGCCGACGTCGCGCGACCTGCTCCTGCTATCCTGGATCGTACCGGTCATCATCGTCCTGGTGTGGGAGCTGCTCGCGCGCATCGGCTGGGTGACGCCTCAGGTTCTGCCCGCACCAAGCAAGATTGGGGCGACCGCCATCAAACTTGCCCTGAACGGCACCTTGCTGCACGACCTTGGTGTCAGCCTGGCCCGTGCCGCGACTGGTTTCGTAATCGGCGGGAGCGTGGCGTTCACGCTCGGAATTATCGTCGGATTTTCGAAGCTTGCTGACGCGTTGATCGATCGCACCGTCCAGATGATCCGCGCCGTTCCGTTTCTGGCGGTGCTCCCGCTGGTGATAGTCTGGTTCGGGGTCGGTGAAGGTCAAAAGATTTTTCTTGTCGCGTTGGGTGTGACGTTTCCGATCTATATCAACACGACGCTCGGTATCCGTCAGGTCGATCCGAAGCTTCTCGAACTCGGCAGGGTTCAGGGCCTCTCGACTTGGCAACTGGTTCGTCGCGTCATCCTGCCCGGCGCGCTTCCTTCGATCCTGACCGGCATCCGCTACTCACTGGCGACGGCGTGGCTCGCGCTTGTCGTCGCGGAAACGATCGGCGCCCAATCCGGGATCGGATTTCTCGCGATGGACGCCCGCGAATTTCTGCGCACCGACGTCGTTGTCCTCACCATCGTCATTTACGCCGTAATCGGCGTTGCGGCGGATTCGATCGCGCGCCTGCTGGAACGGCGATTGTTGCGATGGCATCCCAACTTCGGCGGAGTTGCGTGATGACACGGCTTCCATCACTTGCCGTATCGGTTTCGAGTTTGAGGCGGACATATGGTAGCCGAGTCGTGATCGACAACCTCAACCTGCACATCGTTCGTGGCGAGTTTGTCGCGCTGCTTGGTGAAAGCGGCTGCGGAAAGACCACGCTGTTGCGGGCGCTTGCAGGACTCGATCCGACCCAGGGCGGAAGCATCGAGATTTCGGGCCGTCCGGCCGTAGTCTTTCAGGAGCATCGCTTGCTGCCTTGGGATTCGCTTTGGCGCAATGTCGCCTTGGGGCTTCAACGTCCCGATGCTCGCGACCTCGCCGCTTCGGCTTTGACGGAAGTCGGGCTCGGCAATCGCCTGGAGGATTGGCCACGCAATCTGTCAGGCGGCCAGGCCCAGCGCGTCGCTTTGGCGCGGGCGTTAGTGCAGGAACCCAGGCTTTTGCTGCTGGATGAACCGTTCGCGGCGCTCGACGCTCTGACCCGCATTCGGATGCATGAGCTCGTCAAACAACTGGTCGCCCGACATCAACCGGGAGTTTTGTTGGTTACGCATGATGTCGATGAGGCGATCGCCCTCGCCGATCGGATTTTGGTGATGCGCCAGGGCGCAATTGCCGTTGAAATCGAAAAAACCTCCTCGACCGATCCGGCGGCTCTCCGCTCGCGGCTACTATCCGAGCTCGGGGTCGAATCCAATGTCAGAGCTGCATAATATTCAAAGGTATGGAAATGTTCGACTCGTTTTCTCGTCCCACGCGACGTCGCTTCATTCAAACTTCGGCGGCAGGCGTCGGCGCCTACGCTGGGCTCGCGGGGATCGGCCCTGTTGGTGCACGGGCTCAATCAAAGGGGCGCAAGACCGACACCGTCCGTTTGACATGGGGCTTTTTCGGACTGACTCTCATCTCCAAAGAGCGGGGTGAGCTCGACAAGCGACTTGCCAAGGAGGGCATCAAGGTCGAATGGCTTGGTCCGTTTCCAAACCATGCGCCGACACTGCAGGCTGTGGTCGGGGGAACTGCCGACTTCGGATTCGGCGGCTCAACGACGCCGGCACTGGCCGCGATCATTGCTGGATCACCGCTCGTTTTCAGCCAGTTTGTCGTGTACAATCCAAGGACGACCGCGATCATTGCCAAGGACGGATCTGGAATTGATCGCGTCGAGGACCTGATTGGAAAATCAGTCGCTGTGAACCGGTCCGGGCTTGGTGAATTTCTCCTCATCGCTGCCCTGGAGAAGCACAAGATCGACCGGTCCAAGGTCAATATCGTCTATATCAATCCTCCGGATGCCGCACCCGCTCTGGCATCCGGCAAGGTCGATGCATGGTCGATGTGGAGCCCTGGGGTGGAGATCGCCCGCCATGAATACAGGGCTCATAACGTCTTTCTCGAGGGGCGTGATCTGCCGTTCCAGATCGACTTCTCGTGCTATGTGACCTCTCGCCAATTCGTCGCAGACAATCCCGACATCGTCCGTGCCGTCAATGCTGCGTTTGCCGAAGAGGCAAAGTGGGCCAATACCCACACCAGCGAAACCGAACATCTTGTTCAATCCAGGACGAAATACAGCGATCTAATCCGCGATGAATTCATCGCTCTCAAACGCCAGTATCGGGTTCTTCCGGTGACGGATGAGGCATTTCTCACCGAACTTCAATTCGCAGCGGACTGGCTGACCGAACGCAAGGTTCTCCCCGAGAAAGTGATCGTAACCGACCACCTCGCCAAGCTGTAACAGGAGTTGGAGATGAACAGCCCGGTTCTTCCCCCTGATTTGAAAGTGGCGCAGTCCTTGACGTCAAACATCACCAATCTGCAGGCCTTGTTCGACCATATCGCCGAAGGCGCCGCGGAACGTGAGGAAAAGCGGATATTGCCGTTCGACATCGTCGATCTGATTCGATCGTCCAGATTCGGCGCATTTCGTATTCCCGCAAGCGCGGGCGGCGGCGGCGGTAGCATTCGTGAGCTTGTGGCCGCCGTCATCCGCCTTGGCAAGGCCGACTCGAATGTCGCTCACATTCTGCGAAATCATTTCAGCGTGGTCGAGCGGCTGGTGCGAACACCTTTCAATTCGTATAGCCAGCAGTGGCAAAAGGCGGTCGTCGACGGAGCCATCATTGGTTTGGCCACGACCGAACTCGGCACAACAAAAGTTGGCGATGTCCGGCTGAATACGGTGCTGACCAGGGATGGTGACGGCTATCGTCTGAACGGCACAAAATATTACAGCACCGGATCGCTGTATGCGGACTACATTCTCGTGCGCGCCGACTACGAAGGGAACAATGCAGCCCTGTTGATCCCGACGACTCGCGTCGGCGTTGAACGAATCGACGACTGGGACGGCATCGGGCAGCGGCTCACCGGCACCGGAACGACACATTTCCGCGACGTCCGCGTGGAAGACGGAGAAGTCGTCTTCGACGATGCCGATACCGGCTATGGTATTGCTTATGCCAACACCTTCGCGCAGTTGTTCCTGACCACGATCAACGCTGGAATCGCCCGCGCGCTCGTCGACGAGGCGGTTGCGCTCGTCAAACGTCGTGGGCGCAATTTCTACTACGCACCCAGCGAGCGACCAACGGACGATCCCCTAATACAGCAAATCGTCGGCCAGATATCCAGTTACGCCTTCGCCAGCGAATGCGCAGTCCTGGCCGCGGCTGAGGCCCTCGATACCGACGCAGACGCCCGAGATGCGGGAACGCCTTCTCCGGAGCTTGCGGCGCAGGCGGCTTTACATGCGGCGCAGGCCAAGATCGTGGTCGACGACCTCACGATCCGCAGCGGCAGCCTGTTATTTGATGTGGGCGGCGCCTCGGCGACCCAGCGCTCTGTCAATCTGGACCGCTACTGGCGAAATGCGCGCACGCTCGCCTCTCACAATCCGGCTGCACACAAGGCGCGGGCCATCGGCGACCTCGCGATCAATGCGACACCACTTCCCGCCAAGGGATTCTTCTAGGCCGTCAATCGCCATCCTGATTTCGAGGAAGGGTTCGCCGTTTCGTTAACTGGAAACGGTTGATAATCTTGCTTGGTAACGGAAGCTGCCTGTCTCTCGGGGCCGTATCCGCCTTGCCATCATCAGTAATATCGCTCGCCTGCCCGTGGCGGAAGCGATCAACCTGGATCGACGATTTTGAGCAGGGAAATTCGATTAAACGCATTCGCGATGAATTGTATCGCGCATCAGTCCCCCGGCCTGTGGACTCATCCGCGGGACCGCACACTCGGCTACAACCGCCTGCCATACTGGATCAATCTCGCCCGCACGCTGGAGCGTGGTCGGTTCGACGGCCTGTTCCTTGCCGATGTGCTCGGCGTCTATGACGTCTTCGGCGGGAGCCCCGATGCCGCGCTTCGCAATGCTACCCAAATTCCCGTCAACGATCCAATGCTGCTGGTTTCCGCCATGGCCGCCGTCACTCAGAATCTCGGTTTCGGCGTTACCAGCACCTTGTCTTACGAGCCGCCCTACCCGTTCGCACGGCGGATATCGACCCTGGATCATCTGACTGAAGGGAGAATTGGCTGGAACATCGTGACGGGTTACTTGGACAGTGCCGCGCGCGCCGCTGGGAAAGCTCGTCAGACAGCTCATGACGACCGCTACGACATCGCTGACGAGTACATGGAGTTGGTCTACAAGCTCTGGGAGGGAAGCTGGGAGGACGATGCGGTCCTTCGCGATACGGTGAGCGGTATTTTCGCGGATCCCGCGAAAATTCACAGCGTTCATCACCAAGGCAACAACTACCGGCTCGACGCCATCCATCTTTGCGAACCATCTCCGCAGCGGACCCCGGTTCTCTACCAGGCGGGGACCTCGCCTCGAGGACGTCAGTTCGCCGCCGAGCACGCTGAATGCGTCTTTATCTCAGGCCCCAGCGCCAAGGTGATTGCTCCACGAGTCACAGCGATTCGCTCGTTGGCGAAAGAGAGCGGCCGCGCGCCGCAGGACATCCTGATTTTCAGCATGATGACGGTCATTTTGGGCGAAACGGAAGCCGCCGCCAAAGCGAAACATTCCGAGTATCGGCGCCACGCAAGTGCCGAAGGGGCATTAACGCTGATGTCCGGCTGGTCCGGCGTTGATTTTTCGATCTATGCACTCGACCAACAGGTCCGCCACGTTGAGAACGACGCTGGCCGGACAGCCATGGACAACATCACACGCGCTGATCCAGATCGCGTCTGGACGGTGCGTGAGGTTGCGGAGCACGTTGGAATAGGCGGTATCGGCCCTGTGTTGGTGGGAGCTCCAGACCAGGTGGCTGACCGAATCGAAGCCTGGATAGAACAAACCGGCGTAGACGGTCTCAACCTTGCCTTCACTGTTGCGCCGGAAAGCTTCGAGGATATCGTCGAGTTGCTCGTCCCCGAGTTGACCCGGCGTGGCCGCTATAAGAGCGCCTATGCCAGCGGAACGCTCAGGGAAAAACTATTCGGAGGCGGCCGCGCCCGCCTCCCGGCTCCACATCCGGCGACCCGGTATCGCTACGATGACAATACCGCATAGCCAACGTTGCTTGTCCCGCAATTGGCGCTCGTCTCTACTGACATTGCAGTTCTTAAACGCCCAGCCTGACTGAAAGGAAATAGCAGTACAGCGCGAAGATTGGGCGCAACGCGACCTCGGACGTCGCCGGCAAGATGTGCTAAAGCGCCTCGATTCTTTGGAAACCCATTTAAGGCAATGGATGTATAGTGGCTCGCTCAGCTCGCGAACTAGAAGATTTACTGCGTTCAAGCCTGGCGATACGTCATCCAACGGTGCTTCCGAACGCCGCAAATTCACCGGCATTATTTGGACTGTCGTCTAGTATTCACGACGATCTAGTTAGGAGTAAAGACCTCATGGACTATCGTGGCGTAGAATACGAAGTGTCTTCCGGCGACCGCCCTGCAACATGGCGCTGGACGGTTCGTTTCGATTCCCAAAGGGAAGCCACCGGGCAGATCATAGGAAAACGCGAACATGCAATTGTTGCGGTGAGGAAGATTGTCGACAAGGCTTTGCAGCCTCAAAAGAGCAACAGCCCGTCTAATCACGCCGATCGTATCGAAGCAATCCGAGCTTTGTAGCGCGTCTCCTCAAGGCCTGTGGCTCCGAAATCTGATTCCTATGGCGCCGTCAGGACGTAAATTGTGCTACCTCGATCACATAGCGGAAATTTCTCAACGACATTCCAAATCGAGGCAATGCCAACATCGTCAGTTCATGGCATAGTTTGCGCGTCGGGCTTATTTTTAATGCCTAGCTAATTTTCAGACTGGCCCGCAGGCTTCTGTTCAAGAGGCTAACCTCCCGAGACTTGCTCGCCCGCCTCGAACTATCGTTTGAGGCGGGTTTTCTTTTATTAGCCCGTCTACGAAAAGCCGTTGCAACGTGAACAATCCGGCCAACAATTTGGCGGTTACATCAGCTATATTTTTCTTCGAACAGTCGCCTATCCAACATCAGCGTGAACCGAGTCCCTCTCGCATGACGGTACGGCTATTTTGATCAACTCGAATTGTCTCGCCAAACATGGACCACCGCATGTCAATCCGAGTCGCCACCGGGCATCCGCACGCCATGTCGCCGTGAATAATGCCAGTCACTCCAATCACGAAGGGATGGCGTCTGACCGAACTGGCGTTGGCGGGCGCAATCGAGCCGGCGAGAGGAAAAGGACCAGACCTCAATCGCAGCTTCTATACGCTCGCCGATAGCCTTTATGCGCACGATTGCGGCGGCTCCGCTGTACGTGGCCACAATATCTATGCCGACGTCGATGCAATGGGGCCAAGGTCACGACCTACCTGCCGCTTTTTTGCTATTCATTACACGCCTGATCACCGTCGGCTTTGAGTTCGTAACGGCTTCCATGGTCGCTGGGACTTCCGGCGTCAAGCTCGCACACGTTGATCGGGTCGACCATTGGGGTCGGCATCACCACCGCGCTGTTGCACAGACGATCCGGGACCTCGAGAGTCGACTGGAGCAAGGCGACCAAGATCGGCTATGCTCTCCTCCTCTCTTCCTCGCAGGTGATAGGCCTCTGGTGGGTTCCGGTGCCTTGGACATTTCTGGGTTTTCCGTCCAAACTGGATGGCTCGACCACTGAAAAGAGCGCGCGGTCAGCTTGAACGGCACGTTGCAAAACAACAAGTAGACGAGTTCCACAGCATTTTGTTTGACTTGCGTGGCCGAGGCCGGCTTGACGATCAATCGCTTTGCAGACCAAATACGCATGGATTCATACTGACGCCCAACCTTTGGACCGGAGATAAGGTATCGTTAGGTTCGCGATCTCGCGGCGGCCCTTGTGCGAGTCCCGATCGGCAGAGCAATGAGATGCTAGGCGCCAGCGGATGCCACGTAATAATCGTTGGTGGAGGCGCAAGCGGTGTCCTGCTGGCCTATCAATTGCTGCATCAGCGGGCGTACACGTTTCGCATCACACTCGTAGAGCAACGTCCCGACATTGGTCGTGGTATTGCCTATCACACGAGCAATCCGGATCATCTGCTGAACGTGCGGGTCGCCAATATGAGTGCGTTGCCGGATCAACCGGATCATTTCTGGCGCTGGCTGATCTCGCGCGATAATCATATGACGCTGTGCCCAGACCCCTATTGTTTCGTACCCCGGCGTATCTATGGCGACTATATCTCTGGCTTGCTCAAACAACAGATATTCGATCGGTCGGAGCAAAACCTTTCGATTTTGCGGGGTATTTGCATCGGGGTCGGCGGAGATCATAACAGTCTATCGGTTACTCTAGATGATGGTCGCCGTGTCGCCGGCGATTTTGTCGTTCTTGCCACTGGACACGACACAACGACGGGTCAGCGGGGATACGCGAATCCGTGGACGCCTCTTTTGGGCGTCCCGATTGATGCTGATGCCGCCGTATTGATTCTCGGTACCGGCCTAACCATGGTTGACTACGTCCTTTCATTATTACGTGATGGACACCGTGGGACGATAACCGCCATTTCCCGTCGAGGTCTGCTCGCAAGGCCACATCAGAATGTCATGACTATGCGGATCGACGAAACAGAAGTTCCGTTCGGCGCCGACATCAGTACACTCCTGCGGTGGCTTCGTGACCGAATTGATGCATGTGTTTCCCAAGGCGGTGACTGGCGTAGTGTGATTGACGGTCTGCGACCTTATACGCAACGGCTCTGGCGCGAGTTGCCATTGCGGTCGAAGCGCAGCTTTCTAGAGCATGCTCGCGCATGGTGGGACATCCACCGGCACCGTATGGCGCCAGAGGTCGAGTCACGTATCGCCGAAGCAGTTCATGCAGGAAAGATTTCCCTCATGGCAGCAAAGATGATCAGGGTGGATCCAACTAGCTCCGGCGCTAAAGTCACCTATCGCCGCCGCGGCGAGATGAATCTCCATCATATCGAGGTTGGCTCGATCGTCGACTGCACTGGCGTGGTTAAGGATCCGCGCGCTACTGCTAATCCAGCGGTTCGCTGCCTGCTCGAACGGGGCTTGGCGCGTGTCGATCCCCTCGGCATTGGTATCGAAACAGATAATAATTGCGCACTCATCGACCGGAGCGGCATCCCATCGCCGCGCCTGTTTGCTATAGGCCCACTGACGCGCGCAGCCTTTTGGGAAGTCATTGCCATCCCGGACATTCGCAATCAATGTGCTGAACTCGCAGTTCGGCTGACCCATGTTGCGACGGAGCGATATTCAACGCGTTAGAAACGGCATGTCGCTATTTCATCTTCTCTCTCGCTCGAACCTGAAAAAAGTTCAAGCAGCCTAGACGCGGCAAAGATCATGATATCAAAGGTCACTGGCACGTCCCCAAGACTGCGTCGGCAGGCCTTCCCTGAACCCATGCAAATACGCACCTCTCAGCGCGAATACAGGATTGCCATCAGCGGCTTGCCGTTCGTGCCCCGAATAATCTAGCAGCGCTATCTTCCGTGCTTCGTCATATTCCGCGATAATGCGCGCGCTACCAAACCACTGAGAGCAACTCGCAACTTACCTTCTCGACCAGATTGTTATTATTTCAACCACACAATGTCCGGGAATATAGCGATAGCCAGTCGTTTATCGAAAATCAAAGGACGATGCGCGACAGCAGGTCATGCCGCTCGAGGCCCAGGGTTGTCGTCGTTCGGATCTGAAGGCTCACTGGCCGCCGGTGCGGACGTGCTCGGACGAGTTGTGAAGGCCACGACGGATCGCGACGCAGTGGCATCGGGTGTAGCCATCGTTGATTGCTCAACTGCGGTGACAGTCAACTCGCGGCTACGCCCGTCCGGACTACGCCAGCCGATCGACTGCCCCGTGGAAAGACCAATCAGCGCAGCACCAATCGGCGTAAGAACGGAGATCTTACCCAACGCCATGTCCGCTTCACTTGGAAAAACCAATTTGACACGCTCCCGTTTACCGCTCTCGAATCGGAATTCGACGAGCGACCCCATTTGCACGACATTGGCCGGAACGGATTTGGCCGGAACGACGCGTTCACGTTCCATTTCGGTCTGAAGTTCTTCCGCAACATCGGGGAACCGAACCAGCGCACTGTTTGCCAGAGTGAGCAGACGCTCGTGATCAGCCTCCCCAACAATGATTGGCGGTTTGGCGGTGGACTTTGACATGACGACACGTGATTTCTTTCCGCAAGGAAAACGCAGCCGTGACCAAAAGTACGGCTTGCGCGCCTGTGACGATGATGGAAAACGCCTGATGGAACCTGCAAATTCGCGCAGAACCGGTGCCCCGGAACGCAGGGCGCATATGGCCGCGTGCCGAAACTAAACTTCTGCGATCGGACGATTCCAGAACAAAGTAGTACGACCATAATGCATGTCTTAGCATGCGCCATACACACATCCTGTCAAGATGTCAGCGAGCCTGTCATCAGTGGAGGCGGCTTAACTGGCGAACGTTTCCCATGTCTCCGATGCGCTCAATACCGAAATTATCGCGATCGTAATTATCGAAAGCCTTTGAGAGATTCGCAACAGGGGTGTTTCGTCCCAGGTTTCTCAACCTGCGACGCGGGCCGTCCCCAAGGAATGCCTGATCCAAATCAACCGCGGCACAAATCCCAAAAAAAGACTAGAAGGCCCACGAAGGCATCAACTATCGTTGATCTCGTATACGAGGAAAATCCCGCCGTGCTCGGGCAAGATGCAGATGGACATGCTGCCGGGGCTAACGCCACCATATCCGGCGGCCGCGCATAAAAACATCTCTCCCACGCGGCGAAAAGACAACGCCATTCTGCCGCGCGCGCGTGGATTTGCCGCCTATCGTCACCATGTTTTCTGCACGGTCGATTTGACGGGGCAAGAAAGATGGCGACACGGCAATTGAAGCTCGGCGCATTCATGCGGCCGGTGAGTATCCATACCGGCGCATGGCGCTATCCCGAGGCATGGCCGGACGCCAACTTCAACTTCGCACATCTCAAGCGCCTCATTCAGAAGCTCGAACACGGCAAGTTCGACGCGTTCTTCATGGCCGACCACCTCGCCGTGCTGAACATGCCGATCGATGCGCTTAAGCGCAGCCACACCGTGACATCGTTCGAGCCGTTCACGCTGCTGTCGGCGCTCGCCGCCATCACCGAGCACATCGGCCTGATCGCCACCGGCTCAACCACATTCGATGAGCCCTATCATATCGCCCGCCGCTTCGCCTCGCTCGATCACATCAGCGGCGGCCGCGCCGGCTGGAATATCGTCACCACATCGAACCCCGATGCGGCACTAAACTTCGGCCGCGAAGATCATATGGAGCACGGCGACCGCTATCGCCGCGCCCGCGAATTCTACGATGTCGTCACCGGCTTGTGGGATTCGTTCGCAGATGACGCGTTCGTGCGCGACGCCGAACAGGGTCTGTATTTCGATCCGGCGAGGATGCATGTGCTCGACCACAAGGGCAATTATCTGTCGGTGCGCGGGCCGCTCAATATCGCCCGCCCGGTGCAAGGCTGGCCTGTGATCGTGCAGGCCGGCGCATCCGAACCCGGCAAACAGCTTGCGGCAGAGACCGCCGAAGCGGTGTTCACCGCCGGCGGCAGTCTCGCCGACGGGCAAAAGCTCTTCGCCGACATCAAGGGCCGGATGGACAAGCTCAGCCGCAATCGCGATCACCTCAAGATCCTGCCCGGCGCCTTCGTCGTGGTCGGCGACACCGATGAGGAGGCGCGCGCCAAGCGCGCGCATCTCGACAGCCTGGTGCATTACGACAGCGCTATTGCTTCGCTCTCGGTCATTCTCGGCGTCGATGCGTCCGGCTTCGATCCGGACGGACAGTTGCCGCCGATCCCGGAGACCAATGCCAGCAAGAGCGGCCAGCAGCGCCTTGTCGAGGTCGCGACGCGCGACCGGCTGACGGTGCGGCAACTGGCCGAGCGTGTCGGCGGCTATGGCGGCCTGTCCTTTGTCGGCACCCCGCAAACCATTGCCGACAAGATGCAGGAATGGCTGGAAACCGAGGGTTGTGACGGCTTCAACATCATGTTCCCGTTCCTGCCGCAAGGCCTCGATGATTTTGTCGACCGGGTGGTGCCGGAACTGCAAAAACGCGGCATTTTCCGCACCGAATACGAAGGTCACACCCTACGGGAGAATCTTGGACTGCCACGACCGCAAAACCGGTTCTTCGAATAAAGCTCCGGCTCGCGATTTCCGAACTTGGAAACCGTGACCTTGGGCCATTCGCGGCTAGTTGCGGCCCAAACGCGGATCGGCACGGACTCGCCGGTCGCCGATCCTGACAATTCGAGATTCACCATGGCCAAAGCCGTCAAGGTCAAGTTGGTTTACATCGCCGGTCACCGGCTGGTTTCTATTCCGCCCGCAACTTGGTCTGCTATTCAATCCGACCAATCCGGACTCCTCCGCCTACAATCCACTGACCGAAGTACGCCGGGTCGAATGGGAGGTGCGGGATGTCCAGAGCATCGCGGACAGCCTCGTCGATCCGGATGGGTCTCTCGACAAGCGAAACCATTGGAAGCAAACGAGTCGCTCGCTCTTGGTTGGAGCCATACTGCACGTGCTCTATACCGAGCCAGACAAGACCCTGGCCGGAGTCGCAAACTCGGATCAAGAGCGTCCGTAGGTGCCTATTCCGCATTTTGATATCGTCCTACCGACATGCCAGCATCATCGGCAACCTTGAATACGGGTCATCATCATCTGCTGCCGGATCGGGAGCCTGCGACCGTCCAACGCAGGCCGAATGACATACTGCACAGGGGTTGCTCACTGCAGATACGGTATCCGGCCAGCGCGCCGAACTGAGGCCTGTTGATGCCGTCTGTTCGAAATGGTGCAGCACGTAGATTGTAATCGGGATTAAGATGAAGGTGGCGCAAAAGGCGCTGATGACGCCGACCAAGCGGCATTTTGCGGAGGTCCGTGTGCGGTAGCCGCTGGAGTACTCTCCACAGAGGTAATTCAAAACCGGGAATGAGCAGAATTCGGCACCGAGATCCAGACGATACGCAGTGTACTGAACGAAATGGCGAAATAACCGTCGCGACCTGTGGCAACAATGTAGTGTCACTTTTCACGACAGCCACAATGTCTGTCGTTGCCAATGTCATACTAAGAGGTCGCGCTCCAGAGCAGATATATCATTGGCCTGATCAAGATAGGCAATGAGATGCGAGCTAAGCTCTCTGGCATCATCGCCCGCACCATCGATCAGCGCGGACTTCCGGCGGCGCAGAAATTGAAGACCCATCACATACACGCCCGAAGTGGCGGTCACGCCGCCATCATGGCGGATCAACCCCTTGCGATCGAATATCGGCAGTTGCAACCAGGAATAATCGGGCCGATATCCCGTGGCCCATATAACTGTCCGGATTCCCTCGTCGATGGGATGAAGACCCAAGATCGGATTTCCGTCGACCAAGGTTGGCGCCAACCGAACTGGCGGCGCTACAGCATCATCCAGATCATGCGCAGAGGCCCATTCATCGATCCGATCCAGCAACCGTCCCATCTTCAGATCGGACAAGGCGCACATGTTGCGCAAAGATCCCGCGAACTGGAGCTTCCCATAGCTGGTCACGCCAGCTAGACGACCGACCAGCCGTACACCTATCGCGGATAGCGCGTTAAGATCCAATGTCGAACGATCCGGTGTGCCGGCAAGCTGCAATGACGGGACGCGGCGCGCCCGAGTGACATCATCGACTTCATCATAGCGCTCATCCTGAAGCCCAATTGCATCCATCCACCACTCGATATCCCTGCCTCGATAAACACGGGGCGCGCGGATATGCTCTCCGACCGACAGCACAACCGCCCGTCCGGAGCGGTGAACCTCGTTTGCGATCTGCAGCCCACTGGATGATGCACCAACTATCAGAACGCCCCCCTGTTCGAGCTGGTCAGGATTGCGATACTGCTGCGCGGAGAGTTGCACCAAAGAAGCTGGCAGGTCGCCCGCAAAACCGGGGATCCGGGCGGTGTTGCAGGCTCCGGACGCGATCACGAGCGTGTGGCATACCCAGTCATCCCGATCCGTGTGGACGATATAGTCGTCGCCACGGTGCCTCACCGACAAGACGTTGGTACGTGACCGTACCGGCGCTGCTATCCGTGTTGCGTAACCTGTGATGAGATCAATGGTTTCGGACAGTGACCGATATCCATCGGGATCGGAGCCGGAATAGCCATAGCCCGGCAAGCGGCTTTGCCAGTTTGGCGTGAGAAGCCGTAATGAATCCCATCGCTCCGTCCGCCACGAATTAGCGACCTCACCACGCTCCAGCACGACATGGTCGATTGCGTGCGCGGAAAGGAAATAGCTCATCGCGAGGCCGGCGTGACCGGCGCCGATAATAACTGTGGTAATTCTTTTAATGGGATCGCTCCTTTACGGCGCGATCGTGACTCAAAAAAGCGGATCAATTCACCACGACGGTAACATTGGTCGGGTTCGTCACGATATCATAGACGGCGGAACGTTTCTGCGACTGCGCCACCAGCGCCTCAATGTCCTCCTGCTTGGCATCGGCGTCGATGTTGTAAGTCACCTTGATGCCATTAAAGCCGTTGCGAACATCGCTATCGATGCCGAGAATGCCCTGGATGTCCATGTCGCCTTCGATCGTCGCTATAACCGAACGCAATTGAATGTTACGATTTTGGGCAACCGCCGCAATTCCCGCTGTCAGGCAGCTTGCGAGACCCACGAGCACATATTCGACCGGCGTCGCGCCCTGGTCTTCCGAGGCAAAGACCTCCGGATGGTCGGCGTCGAAAGTAAATGTGGCTTTCCGCTTTTGCTCCTGGCCGAGCCCATAAAAGCCTTCGACCGTGGAGAGTGTGTGCGTTCCACCCTTCCATTCGGAGGCGGCCCGCCATTTGAACTGAGCGCCTTCTGGCGCGCTGGTCAGCGCCTCACGCGCTGCGAGCAAGGCGTCGACGTTGACACCATTGTTGACGGACGATTGTTCTTCGGCCATGGCTTGCCCCACATTCCAAATACAAAGCTGTTACTTCGAGGATAATCCAAAGATTTCCGAACTCAATCGATGAGTCATTGATCAATCAACATTGGAAGTATCTATCTTTTCCTCCCTTGTCTTCGACAAGACCCTTCTCCGTATGGCGCACTGCGAACAAAATCGTTTCGGTCAATCCGGAATGCTTGTAGAACTCAATCGCGAAGAAACTCCCTCCTAGACTTCCGCGACCTAGGCAGCGCGAATTGCAAAGTCGCCAAAATGCTCGCCACTTTTACGCCCGCGGGCAAAGTGCCGAAGCGTCTTGTCGAGTGCGTCAATGATCGGACCTTCGCCGACGTTCTCGACGCGTCGCCGACGGGCAGATCTGACAATCAAAAAATTACGTCTTCGCGATCGCGCCTTCGGGAAAACAACAACTACACACGGCGGCCGCTTTAGAATTCCGAATAGCCCCATAATCTGCGAAGCATGTTCCTTCGCCGCATATGCAGTTCCACCGCGGCAGAATCCGGAGTTACTTCGCATGCGCCGCATCATCGCCGCAGCTCTTGTTACGGTTGCCCTGGCGGCTCCGTCCTTCGCCCAGACGGAGGAGCCGAGCACCCTTCTCAATGTCTCCTATGATGTCGCCCGCGAGCTTTATGTCGCGGTCAATGACGCGTTCATCAAGGACTGGAAGGCCAAGACAGGCAAGGATCTGACGATCAACCAGTCCCACGCCGGCTCGTCCCGGCAGGCGCGCGCGGTGCTCGAGGGGCTTGAGGCGGACGTCGTCACTTTCAACCAGGTGACCGACGTCCAGATTTTGCACGATCGCGGCAAATTGATTCCGGCCGATTGGCAAAAGCGCCTGCCGAACCATTCATCGCCGTACTATTCGCTTCCGGCATTCATGGTTCGCGCGGATAATCCGAAGAATATCAAGGATTGGGACGATCTGGTGCGTCCGGACGTCAAGGTCATCTTCCCGAATCCAAAGACATCCGGCAATGCCCGCTACACTTATCTGGCGGCCTACGCTTTCGCCAAGGAGAAATACGGAAGCGACGAGAAAGCCGACGATTTCGTCCGGAAGCTTTTCGCGAATGTGCCGGTCTTCGATACCGGCGGGCGTGGCGCCACGACAACCTTCGTCGAACGCGATATCGGTGACGTGCTGGTCACGTTCGAATCCGAAACCAACGGCATCCGTGATCAATTCGAGGCGAAGAAGTTCAAGGTCGTCGTGCCGTCGGTCAGCCTGCTGGCGGAATTCCCGGTCGCCGTGGTCGACAAGGTCGTCGACAAGCGCGGATCGCGATCAACGGCAACCGCTTATCTCCAGTACCTTTACTCTCCTGAAGGCCAGACCATTCTCGCGAAAAATTACAATCGAGTCCACGATCCCAAGGTCGTTGCCGCTTTCAAGCAAAATTTCCCGGATGTTCGCCTCGTCAAGGTCGAGGATGCCTTTGGCGGGTGGGAAAAAGTCACCAAGGAGCATCTGGCCTCGGGGGGCAAGCTCGATCAGTTATTCGTGGCAAAGTAACATCTGATTGTACCGGCCACTCCGATAACGTAATGCGATGTTCGGCCCCGATGCTGGTCGGCCAGAAAGTCACGAAAATGCCCCTCAGGCGCGGGCCTGAGGTGGTCGACATGTGGATCAGTCGGTGCGGCGTCACGTCATCCCGGGATTTGGCCTCTCCTTCGGCGCGACGGTGCTGTATCTCAGCCTCGTCGTTCTGTTGCCGTTGGCCGCGCTTGCTCTGAAGGCCGCCGAGATCGGGGTATCGGATTTTATTTCGATCATATCGAGTCCACGCGCACTCGCGTCGATCCGGCTAACTCTGCTCACCGCCGCCTTGGCGACAGCCTTCAATGCCGCCTATGGGTTGGTGCTTGCATGGGTCCTGGCGCGCTACACCTTTCCAGGAAAGCGAGTGCTTGACGCCCTCGTCGATATCCCTTTTGCGTTGCCCACCGCCGTTGCCGGCCTCGCGCTCACCGCAATGTTTGCGCAGAACGGCTGGCTCGGTGGCTTTCTCGCGCAATTTGGGATTACCGTTGCCTATACGCCGCTCGGCATCGCTGTCGCAATGTCATTCACCAGCATCCCATTCGTGGTCCGCACCGTTCAACCCGTGATCCAGCATCTTGGTTTCGAGCAGGAAGAAGCGGCGCGTTCGCTGGGCGCCAGCGACGGTCAGATTTTTCGTTCGGTTCTTTTCCCCGCGATCCTGCCCGCCTACCTCGCCGGCTGCTCACTCGCTTTCGCACGCTGTCTCGGTGAATTCGGCGCGATCATCTTCATCGCCGGGAATCAGCCGATGCGAACCGAGGTGATGACGCTGCTGACATTCATCCGGCTTGAGGAATTCGACTACCCGGCGGCCGCCGCCATCGCAACGACGATGCTGATCTTCGCCTCGTTGCTGCTGTTTCTCACGAATTCAGCACAAGCCTGGCATCTGCGCTACCTCAACCGTGGAGACTGACCTTGACCGATCGACACGGCCGCAAGCCGATTGCGACCACGGCGGTCGGCGCGGATCCGCTGACCCGGAGACTATTGCTCGGCATCGCCGGCGCGATCACCCTGATATTGATCGTCGCGCCGCTGGCGATCATCATCTATCACGCTTTCGCCTCCGGCCTGGCGGCCTATGCCCACGCTCTCACTGAACCGGCAACACTTCACGCCATCGGGTTGACGACGCTGACGGCGCTGGTCGTTGTTCCCATCAACGTCCTGTTCGGAATCGCCGCAGCCTGGACGGTGACGCGTTTCGAATTTCGCGGACGAAGGCTGCTGCTGACTCTGATCGAACTGCCCTATTCCGTTTCTCCGATCGTCGCGGGCGTAGCCTATCTCTTCGTCTACGGAGCGCAAGGTCTGTTCGGCCCATGGCTGGAACACGCCGGCATCAAGATCATGTTCGCGCTTCCCGCGATCTTTCTTGCAAGCATGTTCGTGACCGCGCCGTTCGTAGCACGAACCTTGATCCCCCTGATGCAGATCCAGGGCCGTGACGAGGAGGAAGCGGCAATCAGCCTCGGCGCAACGGAGCGAACCATGTTCTTCCGCGTGACGTTGCCGAATATCCGCTGGGCGCTGATCTACGGCGCAATTCTGTGCAATGCGCGCGTGGTCGGCGAATTCGGCGCGGTATCGGTCGTCTCGGGAAACATTCGGGGCGCGACCAATACATTGCCACTTCAAATCGAATTGCTGTATCAGGACTACAATCCAACCGGCGCGTTCGTGGCATCGTCGGTTTTGATGCTCGTGGCGCTGCTCACTATCCTTGTCCGGATCTATTTCGAAGCGAGAGAGGAGCAAGACCGCAAATAGAGACCGACCTCTGGCCCCCAAGAAATGCCGGGAAGTATCGTTCGCTCGCGAAACGAGCGATCCCGCGAGTCATTGCAAGAACCTTGCGCGCCGCCCCAGCCACAGCGTTGACGCGGCTCCGACGAACACCGCGATTGCAAAGACCCAACCAGACAGCGCGCCCGCCATGATCCCCGACAACAGCGTCCCCACCGTGCATCCCAGTCCCGTCATGGCACCCCATCCCAGCAAGACCCCGCCGAGGGTTCCCCGTACGACCTGACTGATTGTCGGCCACATCGGCTTGAACTGGCCTGCTGGCAGCGCAGCAGCGAACGATCCGGCGATCAGGGCCATCACGAACACACCATTCGGGCTGAGCAAGGTTTCGCTCACGATCGCCACGCAACCGCGCAACGTATCAAGTCCCTCGATCCGCTCTGGCAACCACCCGAACGCATCAGCCGTCACTCGAGCGCGCGCGGCGATTTCCGCTGTGACGCCCAATGGCGCGACTCGCAGATAGGCGCCGGTCCCGAGCGCGCCGATGGCGAGCCCGCCGGCCCAGACCGGCCAACGTTCGATCAGAACCGCGCGCCATGCATCGGTCACCGGAGCCGACCTCACGTTACTTGCGCGATAACCGAGAAGAAGCGCGACGGCGGCAAGCGCCGAAAGGCCGGCGGCAAGCCCGCCGACATAGCCCAGATGACCGGGAATCCAGACGGTTGGCGCGGTCGAGACAGCGTAGAGATAAAGCGGATTCCATGTCGCGAAGCCGAGAATGAAACCCAGTACGGTTCCGATCAATGCGAAAGGCGCGGTGGGCGATCCTTCCCCCAACCGATACAGATGGGCACTCACGCACGAGCCCGATAACGACACCCCGATTCCGAAAACGAATCCGGCCAGGACCAATACGGCGCTGACGGGACCTATGAATGCCGTCGGCGGCAGTCGTCCGCTGAAGGCGTCCGGAAGCCAACCGCCAAACACCAGCGTATAGCCGGCCATGCCCGACGCCAGCGCGACCAGAATCGCGAAGAGGCCACGAGTATCACCGTTATCGTACCAGTCGCGGAAATTGCAGAAGAAGCAGAAGCGGGCACGCTGCAGCACGATTCCGAACAGAGCACCGAAGACAAGCGACAGTGACAGCTTGTCCTGTCCATTGGACTGCAAGGCAAAGCCGGCCGCGACGAGACCGATCAGCACGGATGCGGCGACAGCAACGCGCGCGGTCGTCAGCTCTCGCAAAATTGGTGGCGCCGACCTATCAGCCGGCGCCACCGTTTCAGTTCTGCTATCAGACATTGAAGCAATTACACGATGAGTTACTTGCCGCCCCATACGGTGCCCGCGACGTTGACGACAGGAACGCCCACCGAGTTACCGTACTCGGTCCACGAACCATCGTAATTGCGAACTTCATAGCCGAGGATCCTGCTCAGAAGGAACCATGTGTGGCTTGAGCGCTCCCCAATGCGGCAATAGACAATGATCGGCTTGGCCCCATCGATACCTGCATCGGCATAGAGCTTCTTCAACTCATCCTTCGACTTGAAGGTGCCGTCGGCGGCAACCGCCTTGCTCCAGGTGACATTGACGGCGCCGGGCACATGGCCGGCGCGGATCGACAATTCCTGCGAGCCAGCCGGGGCGAATACCTTGCCGTTGTATTCGTCAGCCGAGCGAATATCGACGATAACCGAATTCTTGGCGTTGACCGCCGCGAGAACGTCCGGGAGACGAGCACGCAGCTTCTGATTTGCCGCGCTGATGGTCAGGTTGCCAGGAGTCGCCCGCTCGACGCGATTGTCCAACGGCCGCTTTTCGGCTTCCCACTTTTTGCGTCCACCATCCAGCAACTTGACGTTCTTGACGCCATAGACGTCGAACACCCAAGCGCCCCACGCCGCGAACCAATTGTTGTTGTCACCGTAAAGAACGACGGTCGAATCGCCATTGATCCCCAGACTTTTGACGAGTTCCTGGAATTTCGCCTTGGAGGCGATATCACGGCTGACCGTATCGACAAGATCGGTATGCCAGGCGATGCTTTGCGCACCGGGAATGTGTCCGCGTTCGAACTGTCCCGGTTCGACGCTGACCTCGACAATCCGGACCTTAGGATTTTTCAGATTTTTCTCAGCCCACTCGGTCGAAACGAGCGGTCCTTCGTCCGCTGTTGCTGGAGCGACAGTAACAACCGCAAAGACCGCGGCCAGTACAAGGCCAATTTGGGAAGCTTTCATTTGAGTTCTCCTGCGGACGAACGAGCGCCATCGCGCGCAATCTCCGCGTTTGGTTATACGAATCGAAAATAGTTATTTGGATTTTGAGCGCGTTCAGCGACAGCAGTAACAGCGGGTCAAGGGTATCTCCACATCTGACAAGGAGCCCACGAATCCCATCGTGGCGCTTTAGCGTTGATGACGCGGTGCAAGCTGCTCCATCAAAATCCGCGGCAACACAATGAAGCGTAACAAAATGAAATCGCCACGCGATGATCAAAGAGTCAATCCGCCACTCAGAGCTATAAGATTAACCTTTCACGAACCCTCCCGCGGTCGAAAGCCGGGCAATGCGGCAGGCAGATCGTGTGAAATTATCTTCCCGACAGCGACAACGTGTCACCTCATCATTGTCGCGCCGCGATGCATTCGACGTTCCTGCATACCCCTCGAATGGACGTCGGGGATTGAGCGAGGCATGGATCGCGCGTTTTCAGACGTACATACGCACATTCTGACACACCGAGCCTCCTGACATGTCAATCCATCCCGAGGCGATGATCGATCATTGGCCATGACAGATGACAACTACAATCGCCTAGGCCTTATATTGTGAGCGCTACTTCGAGCCGAATCTTTTCGGAAGACATTGTTTATCTTAGCATTAGCGCAGATCGGCTGGCGCCACGAGCGACGATGGTCATTCCCAGAGGACTCGCTGTCAACCACAAAAAATGTTCTGCAAATCGGCGTTTCACACGGAATGATTGATCTCGAATTGCTCAGTATTTGGAATTCCCCAAGATGCTCGCTTGAGGATCTAATACTTGCCATAGAGCAATTGTCACAACGTGTGACCTCGTCGTAATGAGCTTATCCCTGCGGCTACTAGGGGGAATCAACGGCATGAGAGCCATCCTGATCATTCCTGGTCTATTCGGTTCACCAGATGGTCACTGGCAGACAATTTTGCAGGAACGTGCTTCGCCTGCGTGTCGCGTCGAACAAGACGATTGGGACGCACCAGTCCTGGATCGATGGGTCGAGCGTCTAATACGGAGCACCGAGGCCAACCCCGGCGCAATCGCGGTAGCCCATAGTCTGGGCTGCATTCTTGTCGCCCATGCGGCAGCACGTGTGCCCGATGTCAAGATCGGCGGAGCCTTGCTGGTTGCTCCCGCCGACGTCGATTCAAAGAACGATGAACTGCCCCAGCTTCGCAACTTTGCACCGGTGCCCACTACATCATTGCCATTTCCGAGTATCGTCGTCGCAAGCAGCAACGACCCCTTAATGTCGCTTCATCGCGCAGAAATATTAGCTGAAACGTGGGGTTCGGAATTGATAAATATGGGTGCGGCGGGGCACATCAATATTGCATCCGGCTACGGGTGGTGGCCTGGAGCACACAATCTGATTCACCGACTCTCGAACAAGGCTTCGAAGCGTCTCAGCCCGTTTGAACATCTAGGCCATAGCCGTTAGTCGGGTACGTAAGGAGGAACCGGCAGCGCTGTGACCGATTTAATTTTTTCCATCGCAAAACGCGAGGTGACGTTCTTTAGCGCGACCTCTGAGATGAGGCGACGATACAACTCGTCATAGCTTTTCATGTCGGTAGTGACGACACGGAGCATGTAATCGACATCACCCGCCATGCGATAGAATTCAACGACCTCCGGCATGTTACGCACGACCTCCGCGAACATCTGCAACCATCCGTCGGAATGATCATTGCTCTCCACCAAAACAAAGACTGTCACGCCCAAGCCGATCTTGACTTGGTCGACTAACGCGACCTTGCCTGTGATAACGCCATCTTGCTCCAGACGCTGGATGCGCTTCCAGCATGGTGTAGAGGATAGGCCGACGCGATCACCGATCTCAGATACGGAAAGCGAGGCATCCGCCTGCAAAACCCGCAGGATTTTCCGGTCAATCGCGTCAAGCCGCCGAAACGCACCTGCCGAGGTCACTGTTTGATCGGTCATTGCCACCCTCTTCCCTTTCAAACACTCAACGTTGTGGTCAATAGCCGCCAGAGCATCTATCAAAGTTATGCAACGTGCCGAGAATATCAAAAATCAGCGGTGGCTTACTCGTGAACCGACCAAAAGAAGTTAGAGAAGGGGCGCATTCTGACGATATATGCTTACTGCGCGGGCTGAAGTGAATTTCCCTGCCATTAAGTATGACATTCGGCCTCTCAACGCTCGACAAATCAGGTACCTCGAATCGATCTTAGTTTGGTAACAGGTGCGAAAACAACCGACTTGACAGAATCTTACCGTCTTGAGTCTAAGTTTGAAATATCGTTCGCTGCCGGCGAGCTCTGACGGATTAGTGTCATACTGAATCCCGAATAAAGAGGCGTATCGCTCTTCACCCGATCTTTTCCCGACTATTTCATGCCGCATTGGATAATCCTCACCCGCTTCGTCGGGAACAGACTCAACAATCGATCAGGTATGAACAGCGGATCCCATAAATCTGGAATCCAACTTGCCGGACCTGAGGGGATTCAGGCGTGTCGCCACCTCAGTTCGCAAGAATAAAGTTTGACCCTCCATTGATACTTTCAGAGCCATTGAGCTGGATGAGAGAGGGAGTCATTCGATATTTCGGTAGTCGCTGCAAGTCGCATCACGCAGGCGCGACGGATGGGATTGTGTCTATGATGCTCGATACGAGCGTCCTCTATCGGCCAACGAACGGGGAAACATCGACCAAGTATACGCTTTGATTTGAAATTGCGCCCAGATCACTCGCCATAGACAATGGTAGGCGACCGGACAGTGGTCGCCGCCGGAGCATCTGAAGGGATAGCCAATTGGTTATCGACTGATTGGTTTGGCATCAGGGCGGCTTTAAATGGGAGATACTATGATGGGGGACGTAAGCCGTAGAACCGTCGTGGCGATGGGTGCGATCGCTGCTGCGTCAATAGCAGGAACGGCAAGAGGGCATGCATCTAACGGAACGCTGCGTGTCGCATTTCAGAAGGGAAATGGTAGCCTCCTTTTTTTGAAAAGCCGTGGCACGCTGAAAAGGAGGCTCGCGCCGTTTGGTTGGTCGGTGGAATGGACTGAGTTCTCAGCCGGACCTCAACTTCTTGAGGCCCTGAATATCGGCGCCGCCGACTTTGGGCGTGTGGGCGAGGCGCCGCCGATTTTTGCGCAGGCCGCAGGTGCAAAGATCGTGTACGCCGGTTATAAGCCGGGTTCCCCAAAAAACGAAGCAATCATCGTACCAGAGAGTAGTCCCATTAAGACAATCAAGGATCTCAAGGGCAAACGTGTCGCACTCAATAAGGGCTCTAACGTTCATTATCTCCTGGTGCGGGCCCTCGAATCGAATGGCTTGACATACGAAGACATTACGCCGGCGTATCTTACGCCTGCCGACGCACGCGCGGCGTTCGAACGCGGATCGATCGATGCATGGGTGATCTGGGATCCATATTACGCTGCTGCGGAATTACAGCTCAAAGCGCGGCCCATTACCGATGCTACCGGGCTTGCGTCGAACGTCAGCTACTATATTGCGACCAGAGAGTTTGCTGAGAAAAATTCAGACGTCCTTCAAGCGGCCGTGTCATCAGTCGACGAGATCGAGAGTTGGGTCAAAGCCAATCAGACGCAATACGTAAAAGAACTAAGCCCGCAGATTGGCATTCCTCCTGATGTTGTCGCTCGTTGGGTAGCCCGGGACCGTTTCGGAGCACGTCCGATCGATGCACCAACGCTGGCGGAGCAACAAAAAATAGCTGACACATTTACTAGACTAAAGCTTATCCCAAAATCGTTAGATGTCAGAGATGCAGCGCTGTCGGTTGGCTTATAGTACTCCGCAAGCAGTCATCGCCGAAAACATTACGTCTGAATCGGAACCAACGATGCCGCAGTAGCCTCGATCACCGGGTCAACGTCTGTCAGGTCAATTTAGGGCTTGAACAAACTCAATAGTCACCAATCGAACTGCAGGATCAGCACACTGCGCAGAGTCGGGGGCCACAACGGCTTAGAACGGGCGATTAGCCGGAAGCTCGCAAGACCTAGGCGCATTCGGGTAACCCCTAGGATTCTCAACTCCAGGTTTGACGGTTCTCTCTCGACAGGGGTCCGTGGGCACGACTTACTAGTTGAAATGGAGGCAGTTGTGGAGCTGTCTGAATTTCTCACCGAAGAAGACATCAACTTGAATATTCGCGCCAGAAATAAGCTCGCGGCCCTATCAAAAATTGCAAGTCACTTAGCAAGACGGACTGGTGTCGACGAACGGATAGTCCAACAGGGTCTTATCGACCGAGAACGGGTCGAATCGACTGGGATGGGCTTGGGAGTTGCCGTCCCTCATGCACTGCTAGAGCATTTGCCACACCCGAAAGCCTCGCTGACACGACTGCTTCACCCTAGCAGAACAGCTTTGCAAAGACGACGTCGATTGGCCGAAGCAAAGGTACCGCCCGAACGCCCAAGCGACGGGCGATCCAAATGAAGCCATAGATAGAATCTTCTACGGTGCGGTCAGTTGGATCTTGTTGCACGAGATTGCCCATGTGCACTATCGGCACAGGACGGACTTGCTTCCAGCAGACATGGTGCTCCAAGAAAAGAAAGCCGATCAGTTCGCTACACGGTGGCTTTTCGACAAACCACCAACTTCGGATAATAGGGAATTTAGAATCCTTTCTGTCGGAGTCGCATTCGCTTGGCTACTCCTTTTCGAGCCAATAGGCGGTGACCCCAAGCATCCTCCTATCGTCTCTCGCTTAATAGATGTGTCCGAGCGTATGAAACCAGAGGCCGACAGCGTTGCCTTGGAGGTCTTTGCGCACCTTCTCAAAATTCTCTTCTTCCCGGAACGGATCGCTCCCGAATTCAGCGATGCGACTTTGCTCTTCGAATGGACGCGGGACCTTTTCCGACGAGCGACCGTCTAGGCCCCGGCCGTAGGCACCAGAATAAGGCCGCCTCGAACCAAACTGAACGGGTCTAGGAGAGTTGCATGCAGGAAGCAGCCTTGAAAGGCTTTAATGAAACGACGAATGATGGCAATCTAAGCTAAGTTTGATTCAAGTGTTACCGCGGTTCTCCACCGTGGTTCTCCACTATCCGAATCCGCTGACTCTCGGAATGCCCTGTTTTATTGGGGTTTTCGCACGTCGCAGTTAGGTGGCGGAGAGGGAGGTACTCTCCCCTGGCAGGAGACAAGCTACCCGACCTGAGGGTCGTCAAGGTCGACATCATGGCAGCTTTCGAAAGCTACTGTTCGCGGCCAAACATCAAGCACGGCCTGGACGGGCCGACAGCAGAGCGGTGGAAGCCGGTCGTCACCGAGTTCATCGCGTTCGTCGGGCACCGCGATCTCGCACGTGTGACGCCACAGGACGCCGTTAAATGGCGAAACCATAAGCTTGCACAGGGGATCGTACCGAAGGCC
Organism: Bradyrhizobiaceae bacterium; assembly: GCA_044463945.1. Taxonomy (GTDB): domain Bacteria; phylum Pseudomonadota; class Alphaproteobacteria; order Rhizobiales; family Xanthobacteraceae; genus 62-47. The sequence goes on from JBIQLW010000007.1 coordinate 78,313, forward strand.
GTCCGCGACGTCTGGCTGGCCGCGCTCCGATCGATCTGCTCGCACATGATCAGCGAACTGAAGCTCGAGACCAATCCATTCGCTGGTGTCAGGGTTGACGGCGTCAAGGCATGGAAAGAAGACGATGAGAGAGGCTTCGACGAGCAGCAGGTCCTGACCATTCTGTCCGCGACCATCGCGACGCCGTCCCACCTGATCAGCGCTGAAATGCGCGCAGCCAGGCGGTGGGTACCATGGATCTGTGCCTACACGGGCGCACGCATTTCCGAGATCACGTCACTCTGGCCCGCCGATATTGTCGAGATTGCAGGTCATAAGTGTTTCGTGATCAAGGAAGGACTGGCCAAATCCAAGGTCATGCGACGCGTTCCGGTACACAAACACCTCGAGGAGCAAGGTTTCCTGAAGTACGTCGAGCAGCGACGGAATCTCGGCAAGCCCCTCTTCTACGAACCGATGCGCGCGCGCGGTGGCCGGAAGTCAAACCCGCAGTGGGCCAAGGTCGGAGAACGCATCGGAGAGTGGATTCGCGTATCCCTGCGCGTCACCGACGTGCAGCCGAACCACGGCTGGCGACATCTTTTCCGCGAGTTAAGTCGCGGAACGAAAATGAAGGAAGAGCTGGTCAACTACATGGTCGGTCACGAGAGCAAATCCGGGACCGGATCCCGGTACGGAAAGCGAAAGGTGCCGGTTCTCGCTGCGCAGATGGCGATGTTTCCACGTTTCAAAGTTCCCGCGCTTGACGCGCCGCCAGCACCTCACAAACGGATTCGCCGTACACGTGCGCAGATCGCGGCCGACAACGCTGCGAAGGAAACACGGAAGGCCGCCCGGACTACGCGAGCCGCATAGGCCTCCTTGCAAGCTTTAAGCTTTCTCCCACGGCGGCGGAAGCTTCGTCCACAACGCGCGCGGCCGAGCGACCATAACGCGCGCATCGCGCTTCGCGTCTTCCAGGCTTTGGGATTCACCGGACGCCAACTGTTCGTCAAATGAGCCGCCATCGCGAATGCGGCCGAACACCTCGAACCCGCACAGTCGTGGATGAAATCTTGATGCTGGGACGTCATATGCGAGCAGTTCCACACGCTCACCTCCTGCGTCGATGAACAACGCGCGTTCTCCGCGGCCGCGTACTCGCGAGCCATCATCTGCAGATTTTCTTTGCTAATCATTTCTCGCCATCCAGATCTGCCAGCATGCTGGCGGCAATTTCGCCAATGCGGTCGGTCGCCTTCCGCATATTCTCGATCTCACCAAGCAGGGCCTGCGCAACTTTAGTGTACACGTCGTCGGTCACTTCGCGGCTGCCATCGCTGATCTTTTGCACCAGCGCCGGGGACAAGCCAGCCAGACGGGCCAGCGGACTTTGCCAGCGCGTCTGGCCGTACAGCAGCTTGCCGGCTGCGACGACGTGATCTCGGCGGGTGACTTTCTTGGCCATCACGCGAGCTCCGCGATCGCCGCGTCTTCGACGGGGGACAAGATTGGAGTTGGCGCCACGGCCACCGGAGCATCGAACAGACACGTCGCCACTGGCTTCCAAGTTGGCTGACCTGCCAAAGCTAGTCCGACATTAGCTAGTTTTTCATGGGCAATCGCACGACTGCGCCAGGCTGATTTGGCCCATCGTCTGCCTGGGTCAACGACATCACCATCGCGTGCGACCCACAGGGTCCCATCGGACCAACTTGAACCTGACAGAGGTCGCAAACCGGTCCCCTTTACCGCAGCAACTACGTATTGGTGGTCCGTGAAAAAATTGACACCGAGCGCATCGCCGTAGCGGTCAAGGTGCATGCGCTTGCCGCGGCCGGCGGCGATCTCCGCGGCCATATAGGCCCGCCAAGCGATCAGGCCAGCGGTATCAGTAAGTGCGACGCGGAATTTGCCATCATCGTCAGCCGGCCACACGGACATAACAGCGCCAGCGGCGAGCGCGCTATCCTCAGCGCGCACGCGACCGAGACCAACGAGTGTCAAGTTGTCTGCACCGTGGACCTCAAGAGCCGCGACCACGGCGGCTTTCGTTACCGCATCCATTGTGAAGACAATCATCCCGCGTTCTCCTGCAGATAGCCTGGCGTTCTACGAGAATCTAATACGTATTTAACTGACCGTCAACGCCGTGTATTAGATTTTGATACACGAAAGTGTGAGTCAAGCGCATCTTGGCGAGTTAGCTTCCCTTAGCCGTTAACCAAGACTTCGCCGATGAGGGAAAGTTCGCCGCAAATCGACCGACATCGATCGATGTCGGGTTCGCGAATCGCGATGGCATAAGGGTTTTCTGCTATCCCCTCGCGCTTTCACTCAAACTGTGAGTGAAAGCGCGAGGGAAAGTCGGCGAGATCCGAGGGAATGCGTTGTCCACGCTTCTCCACATCATTCTCGCGGAGGCCGAAGCGCCCAGATCCAGGAAACTAAACTTTCGTTCCTGCGATCCAATCCGTGAGCGGCTTAAGGTCGTGCGCCCAGAAGATCGTCAGCCCACGTTCCTGAGCGTCCTGAAGATTGTGCAGCTTATAGACGCCACCCAGCACCGCAGACGGCACGACCTGGCGCAGACCGAAGTCGGTCTTCCAGCTTTGCGCTTTCACGGCCGCGTCGTTGTTCAGGCGCTTCACCGAGTTAGTGCTGCTGTTCGAAACCTTGCACTCGATCGGCATAACGCGGTGGTCCCACAGTCGGACGATGATGTCGCCCTTTCGTGTCCCCAGGACACTCTCGCCGCAGAACTCGCCGGGTTCCGGAGCATGCGCGATCGTGCTGATCGTGCGTGATGCCACCTCTGTAAAGCCGAGGTCGACCAGCGCAGCCTTCACGGCCGCTTCCTGCTCGTTCTTGCCGGTGGTGCGCCGGTTCGTCTGAACTCGACTGGCTGCCATCAGTGCGGCGGTAGCCATCACGGCGGCGGCGCGTTCGGCCTGGGTGCCGGTGGTGTCGGTCATCGGGTGAGCTCGACAACAGAGCCGCCGAAGGAAATCGACACTGACTCGATTTCGACCGCTTGAGGCTCTCCGCCGTCCGCGGGGACGATGAAGCCAACGCTGCGGAAGTTGAACTGGCGCAGATCAATCTCAGCCTCTGCCTCCCGCGGATCGGCGCCGCCATGATGGACAGCCTCTCCGGTCTCGCAGTCGACTAGCGTGAGGACATCGGCGTTCCAGATGCAGCCGCCGATCACATCGAAGGCGTAGTGCCATTGCGCGATGCTGCACCAGTTGCTCGGCCCGTATTCGAGTCCGAGGTGCAGACCGTCGTAGTCTTCCGCCACGTCCATCCACCGCATGCGGATGAATGATTGATCGACCGTGTTGAACACTCCGATGCGCCTCGCCAACTCCTCGGCTTCTTCCTGGCTGTTGATTGTCAGAATGCGCGCTTGCGGCGATACGATCACTTCGTATCGGTAGTCGAACGCGTTAGCGTCGTTCCAGTCAGCTGACGAAAGCTTCCAGGAATCGCCGGCGGCGTACCACAGCCCGCGCGGTTTCATGTGGGGCGCGACCTGCTTGACGTCGTAGAGCGCCGCGATCGGCTTTCTCGAGTAGTGATACCAGCTCATGGTGTCGGCACCCCGTTTTCGAGATCAGCACCACCTGCTTCGGGATCCACGAACGGCAACGTCGCCATGTGCGCCTTGATTTGATTCAGCCTCACCGGTGCGAATCCCATCACGTCGACGCCGATGTCCGCGCTCTGCTGGTTGCCAGGCAGACGGCCGTGATGGTGGCCGAAAAGCATCAAGGCGCCTTTACGGATGGCGGGCCACGTCCGCCAAGCGTAATGACAAAGCACGACCCTCGTGCTGTCGATCGACGTGTAAACTACGTCGCGCGATGGCGATGCCCACGGCAGTGCCAGCGTGCGCTTGTCGTCGTGGTTGCCGATTACGAGGTGCTTCCGACCGCGGAGGCTGTCGAACAGCTTGCGCAGCTTCTCTGGATCCATGCGATGAGCGAAATCGCCGAGAACGATGACGTCGTCGTCATTTTTTACTACCGCGTTCCAATTCGCGACCATGGCTTCGTTCATCTGGCTGACGTCAGCGAAAGGCCGGTTACAGAGCCGGATGATGGATTCGTGGCCGAAGTGAGTATCTGCGATCAAGAACGTGGCCATTGTCAGATCCTCATTCCAAGCGTCGGGCGCGGTTCGAGCTCGACGACGAGGCCTGCATCGAAATCCGGGTTCTCGCGCATACCAGCAGCTGCCGGATATCCGCGCGGATTTGCAACTATCCGCGTATTGCCGACCGAATAGTCTCGATTTGCGTGGATATGACCATGCAGCCACAGGCTCGGCGCATTGTCGCCGTGCATCAGTGATTCGAGGTTCGACGCGTAGCACCAGTCCATGTCGTCGAAAGTCATGCCGCCGTTTCGCAGCGATCGATAACTCGGAGCGTGGTGAGTAATAACGACGGTGTCGCCATCGCACTTCTCAGCAAGCGCCCGCTCTATGAACGCGCGCGACACTTTATGCGCGTTGATGGTGTCGCGTGGCTGCAACTTGTCGCGCGACCTGCCGGCACCGGTCTTGATCAACCTGTAATCGTTCATCCCGCGCGCGCCTGAGGCCTCGCGCACAGCGTCGGAGAAAGACAGATAACCAGGCCGCGCAGAGAAATCGGTCCACAGCGTCGAGCCGACGAACCGGACTCCGTCAATTTCTATGACGGCGTCGTCGAGGAAAATAATGCCGAGTGAGGCTGCGACCGCCGGCATCTCGGCGCGCTGGCGCTCGAACGTCGTTTTGAGCTCCGGCCGCTTGTGATCGTGATGCGAATAGAAATCATGATTGCCGGCGACGTACAGCAGCGGACGGCTGCGATCAGGATAGAGCTCACGGATCTTGCGAAGCGCCAGCGTGCCCGGGGCTCGCGCATCACCGGCCACGACCGTGACGTCTGCGTCGACGTCCGGCGGCACGAAGGCGCCGTTGTCGCGAATGTCTGTATGCAAATCACTGACCAGATTGATGCGCACTTGGATTGCCTCTCCAAAAATCCGGCCGATCAATCAATTTGTAATCATCGGCAGGAAGATCAATTAACACACGTCGAGTTATTGTACAACTAGTTGGTACTTATTGTATCCCACGAACAGAAGGTCAGGATCATGACGGGCGGCAGCCACACTAACTTTGATCATCAAGCCTTCACGACTGGCGCCATCGGCGGCGCCAGCTTGATTGCCGGCGCACTGGTCGCCGGCTTGCGCAATGCAAACAATGTGCGCCGCGAGCGAGATGCGCTGGCCGTCGTCCAATGTCGCGACGACATGATCCGCTCGCTGCAGCGCCGTGTTGACGCTCAGCGCGCCGTGATCGCGCGTCACGAGAAGACGATCCGCGACCAAGCCTTCACCATCCGCGAACTGGAACTGCGGCTGAAGATGGCTCAGTATCTGCGTCAACGAGGACGCTAAGTAGCTTTCCGGGGTCTCGCCATGGCGCTGACTCCGGATGCCACTCAATACGGGCGAGAGGCCGAACGCTGCGAACCCCGGGCACCGGCTCGTGGCTGCGCAGATGCGCTACAATAGCCGAAATATCGGCTGTCGCGAGCGATATGCACTCTTCGCGCGTGAGCCCTGGTAGCCAATTCGAGACGCCTCGCGACATCCCCGATGGAGTCGGCGCCGGCTCATCGGCCGCTAAAGAGTCCACGCACCACTGCATCACCGCCAAAGCGATCTGCTCGTAAGCCCCCTTCAAGTCCTGCGGCTGGGGCGGCATGTCGTCTGCTTCGTCGGATGCGGTCGGTGGCGGCGGCGCGGCCGGCTCGCCACCACCGATCAGTCCACCCAGCATATGAAATGGTGCTGCTGCGACACGGCCGAGCACGCGGCCCACCGCCTTCAGGCCGGCGACGATCGCCGAAATAATCCTAGCCAACATGTGAAGCCTCCTTTGGTTGTCGGCCATCCAACACCCGAAGCCTGCAAGAGCAAAACGCCATCGGTCGCCGCCATGGCGCGCCTCCAGCGGCGGCTTGACCTTTGGCACGATTTATGTCTCATATTATATTCATAAGTCTTATTGTGATCTATTAACTCCCAAGAGGACGTCACGTTGAGCAGCAATGAAGCAGTGCCCCCGTCGCAGGCCGGCCGGATTAGATGGGTCGCTGAGCGGCTCTATCCAGGCGGCCGCTGGCGCGCCCGGATCGCCAGCGGGCTCGGAATCGGCAGATCCACCCTTTACCGTTACCTCAGCGGGCGAAAGCGCCCCGCACGAAAGCTCGACGACGAGCTCATGCTGCTGATGGCGCGCGAACGCATCGCCAGCCAGCGCCGCACCCGTGATCTCGCCAAAACCGAGAGAAAGTTTGCAGAAGAGGTCCGCCGGTCAATCCGTTCGAAAGGGGAGACGAGGTGACCCCGATCAGATCTACGAAGCGAAGACCGCAGAGGCCTTCGGATATGCTTGATCGAAGCGGTGAGCCGTGGACAGAGGTCGATGTCGAGAAACTCGCGAAGCTCTACTTCACGTCGCCGCGCATCCATGTTGACAAGATCGCGTTGGCGCTCGGCCGCACCACCGGTGCGGTCCAGGCCGAGGTTTCGCGGCTTGGGATGGCACAGCCTGGCGCCAAACTCCGCATCTGCCTCGGTGAGGTTTGCGGCGGCCGCAGGCGATTTTCTCCTCGGCGCCGGGGAATCGCATCTGCCAGCGCCGCGCTGAATCAGAAGTTTACAGGTGTGCATCATGACAAACATCATCGAATTTCGTTCGCGACAGAAGCGCGTTGAGACCGACCGCAAAGGCGTCGTGGTGACCGGGCATCCGATCAAGGTGGTCGACGATGACTATCGCGTGCGTCGGGTCGTCGCCACCGAAACGGGCCGCGGGTTTGCGACGATCTACGATGCCGATGGTAAGGCGAGGTTGATTTTCTCGTCGACTTTCCCGGAGCAGCACATCAATCAGCTGATCATCGCGCTGCGGGCAGGGTTCGAACAAGGTCTCGAGCGTGGCCGACGTGAAGTCGCCAGGGATGACGCATCATGACAAAGCGCTGGCCGAACGCCGATATCTGGCAGCGTTTCGAAAAGACTTTTCGCACCACCGCCGGTTCGCGCTGGCGTACTGCGGCGGCGATAAAGTTTCGCGTAAAGCGCTCAGACCTTCGCCGCCTGATCGATCGCGAAGATTTCCAGAACGTAGATCTGTTCGACAAGGCGCTGATCGATCATCTGCACAAACATGCTGACGGCTTGCGCCAGCGCGCAGAAGACGCCTGCAACGTCGCACGCGAGGTCATGCGCGCTCGAGATGAAGTCAGTCCGCACTATCTCATCGAGGTGCCGGTCAAACTCGACCCGGTGCCCCGCGACGACTGGCGAACGTCAGAACCGCAGACGGCATGGGAGCGCCTGGTCCAAACGACTTTCGCGGACATTTTGGAGGATGCATGATGGCTATGAGACCCGGTGGATTCCCGAGGATCAATCGACCGACGCCACGACCGATCGCGGACTCCCCGGTCGTGACCGAGGCCGCTCCAGCGCCGTCTCTCCAGATCGACGATGTCGATGTCGATGTCGAATTCGACGAAGAGGGTCGTCGAATTCTCACCGCTCCGCTCGCACCGCCACCGCGCCCTCAGCCGACAATTCTTCATCGTGCACCTGTCCCGCGCCAGCCGAAACCACCAGCACCGGCGGCTGCTCAAACGCCGCCAAGGCCGGCGATGCCACGGCCCCCCTTGGTGACACCGCGGACAACTGTTTCTGCGCCTGCGCGGCCGTCGGTCCCACGGCCAACGCCGCCGAAGCCGACGCGACCGGTCGCCAAGACGCTGACGCCTGACGACATCCCATTCGATTGACCCAATGATTGGCGCACCAATTGATCTCGATCACCAGCTAGACATGTTGCATCACTGCAAGCCTGAGCCGGATCGCGACGGCCTCTTCGACGCCGCCGGCGTCGTCTGGATCGCCGGTCGACGCCATTGCACCGTCACGGTGCAGAGCGAGTTGGTGCTGACTGTGGTGGCCAAGGCGGCCATCCAGCTCGTCGCCATAGCGCCTGGTCGGTGGGACCCGGTCGCGACCCTGACGGCCTGCACTAAGGCGCATCGCCGCGAGTCATTCGAGGTGGACATCGAAACCGCGCGCATCGAAAACCGAGGCGGAATAGATGAACTGAAGATCGCTCGCGTGGTCGCGGCCGACGGGTTGCGACCGTACTTGTCGCGATCAGGTCTGTACAGACGCTGTGACCGTAACGTCCAGATGCCGCTAAATCGGGAATGCATGCGTCTCATTAGAGACGGCTGGCACATGGAACACCAATATCCCGTAGCAAATCGCGGCGAGCCGACCTGGACGTTCTTTCAGGTTATCAACCTACAAACATTGGCTTCAAATCAGAACCACGAATTCCGTCGCGCTGTGCGCGCACTTTCCGACGTCGGCTTCCTTTCAATCGAGCCGGGTCCGCGGGGTGGGATGTCGCGCGCGACGTTCTCCTGGACCAAACGTGCTTATCTGCCGCCGCAGCTGAATCTCTATGAACACGACGCCATCGCCGAAATCGCCGCAGGGCTGGTATGATCGTCACTCGCGCGAACGCGTGGATGCTGACCGCTAAGGTGGCTCCAGTGCTGCGTTTTATGCAAGACCAGCCCATGGTCCACGCCGCCGACCTTGCCTATGCGGCCTCGTTCGCAACCAGGGTCGCATCGTCCATCGATGTGACCGGGTTGTCCGAGAAGCAGATCGCGGCGATCGAGAAGATCATTGCGCGTCGTCGGTGGATCGAGCCGTCGCGCTGGCGCGCCTGGGGCGATGTCGTCACGTACCAGGGCGGCGAGATCTACCGCATCACAGCCTGCCTGGGTGCCGACGATGATGATCACATCAAGGCCCTGATCGTCGCCAGGCCGGTGACGAAGTGGCAGATCTGGATCGGGCCGCTCTACGAGTACACCCGAGACGTCGACGATCCGCGTATCGACCCAACGCCAGCCGAGAAAAGGCGAGGTAAACGCGCGAAATACGTGACTGTTTGCAGGCGCTTAGTCGAAGAAGCCAGCAGGCGCGGCTGCATAATCGAGTAAAATCCAAAACCTCGAATTCTTCGTTACAAAAGTGGGGATGTAACGGGGGCGTTCAGGAAAATGCATGTACCCGTGACGCCGTCACATGTGACGCCCCTCCGAATCGCAGGGTAACATAGCGTGCGATTGTGGGAAGCTAAGGCGAGTTAGCTTCCCATATATGCACCGGAAATCTGAAGGTCTGCACGTCGGCGCCAAGCCAGGATCCACGCGGCCGCCACATCAGTCGACGCCATGGCGCTGCGCGCAGACAGCCGTCCGCCGGCGGCAACGAGGCAGCCTTCGAAAGTTCAATGATGGCAGTTTGAGACGATTTGGTGCCGGCGCCAGCACAGGTCTCTGCAGACCGCGCGAACGGAGGAACTACCCTTCGCGCATCCAGGCAAGCTTCTGCTCCGCCGTCATGTCGGGCTCATTGAAGTACGCAAGCTGATGCGACCGAGGATCCATGTGGCGGATCAGCGCCTTGTCGCCGTCGTCGAGCTCGATCATCAGAGGGCGCCCCGGTTCGGCCTCAAACCACTGAGATCCAATCTTCACGCGCATCGCGGCCCCCAAAATACCGTCTTCACATGGTGTACGAGCGGATGCGCCGGCGCGGATAGATCACTTCACGCACGGCCCCGAGATGATTGCCGCTGATGATCGTGACCGTGGTCGCATCCCAACTGCTAACGACGCCGACATGCCCACCGCCACGACGACCCATTGTGGCGATCGCGCCGACGGCAGGTCCTGATAGGCGACGACCATACCGCGCAAACGACATTGCCAGCCGTGATCCGGTGCCGCGTCTGCCGAGCTTCCGCTCGACCAGATTCATAAAGTCGGCGCACCATAGGTGACGCGGAAGGCCAAGATGCTTGGCAGTGGCCCCGACGAACTGCCTGGCTGTCGATACGCGCGACGCGTTCCCAGTGATAACTGAGAGCAAGACGCTATCGCCCTCGGCGCCAGCGCTGGCCGCATGATGCCGGTGGTGAGCAACGTGGTGGCGATGGCCGCAAGATTCGGCTTTCGCCTATGTCGGGAATTTTCAGCAGGCGGGACATACCATCGTTTGCACCGTGACGACGCGGCGTCATACCGACGATCCAAAGCATCCATCGCCGTTCGGCTTCGATGAGGTCAGATTGACCTTACATTGTTTTGAGAAGGACGGCGCGTATGATGGGTTGCCTCAATGAGGGCGGCACAGCTCTACGTCTACTTCTTCTAGCCGTCGTTCCAGCTGAAGGAGAAGCATCGCGAAGGCGCTAACCCTCTCAGTACATCAACTAACCGCCGTCTATGTCGAGAAACGTCCCTGTCCCGAGCGTACTGGATCAGGAAGCGTTTCCCAAATCCGAACGAGATCACCGAGCGACCTCGCCTCCATTTTGCGCATCGCGTTGCTTCGATGCATCTTCACGGTAACCTCACTAATACCCAGATCAAAGGCGATCTGCTTGTTGAGACGTCCGTTTGCCACGCGATGTAAAACATCTCGCTCGCGTTTCGTTAATGTCTCGAAACGTTCGATATTGTATTTCCTGGCGATAGTTTTCCGCCGCTGGGAAGCATCGGCGGCAATGCCAGCGGCTACGGCGTCCAGAAGCGTTTGATCGCGAACGGGCTTCGTCAGGAAATCGACGGCTCCAGCCTTCATTGCTTGTACGGTCATCGGAATATCGCCATGGCCGGTCAGGAAAATTATCGGCTTCGGATTCCCCGTTTGCGTGAGATGATTCTGCAGGTCGAGGCCGCTTGCTCCCGGCATTCGCACATCGAGAATTAGGCAGCCCGGCCGATCAAGTAGATCGGATTCCAGCAATTCACCAGTCGACGCGAAACTTACCGAGTCGAACCCCGCCGACGCGACCAATTCCGACAGCGCTTCCCGAACTGGAAGATCATCGTCGACGATAATCACCAAGGGATACTCCGCCTCCCTTTGGCTCGACGAAAGCGAGGGCGATTTCGAGTGAAGCAGCCGATCAACTGTCATGATCCCTCCCCCTCTGAGCGTTATGCAAAGCATCCGTGACAGCCGCCAGCAGCAACTGTCCGTCAAACGGCTTCCGGAAAAATCCGCTAATGCCCTGAGCGCGGCTCTGATCCGCGATTTCGTGGCGTCCGGTAATAAGAAATACAGGCAGGTCGGGGCGCACGCTACGCGCCTGATTGCGAAGCTCGAAGCCGTCAATATTGGGCAACCCAATATCGGTGATCAAGGCATCGACGTCGGACAGTCCATCGTCTAGCATTGCTTGTGCCGACGAGAAACAACGCGCGCGATAACCAGCCGACTCGAGAAGATCTTCCAGAGATTCGAGCAGCCTCGGATCGTCATCCACTACCGCCACAACGGATCTTTTCGTATTCACAATCGATCTCCTCCTGCGCAACGGGAAGCAGTCTGGATTCCCAGCCGCTCCGCGATGCGCACGAGGTCCGCGAGCGACGTTACCGCCATCTTCTGCATGACCTTCCTTCTATGAACCTGCAGCGTCACTTCGCTGATACCGAGCTTGGCGGCAGACTGCTTGTTAAGAAATCCGCTCGCTACCAGAGGCAGAACCTCGCGCTCTCTTGAGGTAAGGCTGTCGTAGCGTCGTCGCAGCACCGATAGGTCGGCCCGATCCGCCCGGTCAGCACGGTCCTGTGCGATCGCTGCATTGACCGCGGACATGACATCGGTGTCGCTAAACGGCTTTGTCAGGAAATCAAGCGCCCCACGTTTGATGGCGCGCACCGAGGATGGAATGTCTCCATGACCCGTGATGAACACGATCGGTGGGTGATCACTTTCCGCGATCTGTCCCTGAAGATCGAGTCCATTGATGTCCGGCAGCTCAACATCAAGAATCAGACAGGCCGGAATATCCGGCTTATCGGCGTTGACGTAGTCACCTGCCGATCCAAATGTCATGGCGGGAATGCCATGGGATTCCAGCAATTCTACCAGAGCTTCCCGGATACGGATGTCGTCGTCAACGATGAAGACAATGTGGTCGTCTTTGGTCATTGGAGGGGTGCCTTCACTTCCGTCGGCAACGTAAAAACAACGCGCGCCCCGTGAGATTCGTTGTTCTCGGCCCACAACCTCCCCCCGTGGGACTCGACAATCGAACGGCAAATAGCAAGTCCCATCCCCATTCCGGAATTTTTCGTCGTGAAGAATGGCTGGAACATCCGATCGGGATCCTGAATTCCGGGGCCGCTATCGTTGACCTCGATTTGCAGCATCTGGTCGATGCTGCGCGCGGCTACCCTGATCATCCTGTCTCCGGGAACACCTTCCATTGCCTCCATCCCATTGCGGATGAGATTACTCAGAACCTGCTGAATCTGAACGCGATCAAGCGGAACCGATGATATGCCTTCCTCGACGTCAATGGTCATGCGAATCCGGCGCCGCGCGGCCTCCTCGGCGACGAGATCGCAAACCTCGCCAATCACGTCATCGACAGCCGTGAGGTCCCGCTTGTCGATGGATTGCCGGAACAATGCGCGAATACGACTGACCACATCGGCGGCGCCATTAGCATCTCGAATGACACGTTCGACTGTCCTGTGCGCACGGTCGATGTTTGGCGGTTCAGCGGTCAGCCAGCGCTGGCATGCATGAGAATTGGCAACGATAGCCGCGAGAGGCTGATTGACCTCATGCGCGATGGAAGCCGAAAGTTCTGCCAGGCTGGCAGCCTGGCTTGCACGGGCAAGCCTCTCATGTGCGAGCCGCAATTCCTCCTGTGCCCGAACTTCGCCGTCAATATCCAGGCAGATCACATTCCACTGCACAATAGCGCCGTCTGCATCGCGCATTGGACCAGCCCGGGTCTCGACCCAGCGGTATTCGCCGTCCGAGCGCCGCAGGCGGTGTCGTCGCGCATACGGCTCACCGGTCGCCAGGCAATGTGCATATTGGTCCTTGACGCCTGCGAGGTCGTCCGGATGAACGCCAGCGTCGAGCGTCCCGCCAAGCCGGGACTTTCCTGACCCATCCAATTCTTCCAGATTATATCCGAGGAATTCGCGAAGTTGCCGACTGCGATAGACGGGTTCGCCATTCGGCGCGGCACAATCAATCATCGCCGGCAACGTTTCAACTAGTTGCCAGAGAAATCGCTCCCGCTCACGCAACGCTTCCTCGGCGATCTTTCGCTCCGTGATATCAATGAACCCGACCAGGCTCTTGTCGGCGACGGCATCGGGACGAGCCGTCGTGAAGAGAACATCGATCACTCGGCCATCCATTCGTGCGACTTTGGTTTCCTCCTGGAAGACCTCCTCACCTCGATAGCGAGCCTCTATCGAGCGGCGGATCGTGGCAAGTCCGGGTCGCCAGTAACGTGAGATTGAACCGCGCATGCGCTCTACATCTTCTGCACCGAACATGTCGAGGAGATGCCGGTTGGCTTCTTCCACTTCGAGAGCGTCAATCGCACGCTGTAAAAATTCAGGATGTTCATCGATGTAGGGTCGCAAGTCAGCAACACCCTGTGTTCGCAATTCCTTGAACAAGGGGATGAGCTTTCCCGCATCGATCTGTGTCAGTCCGATCGGCATGTAATGAAACAGGTCGCGGTATCTGCGTTCACTCCGTTGCAGAGCCTCTTGCGCCTTAACCAGATCGTCGATATCAACGCTGACCCCGTACCATTGCAGAATATTTCCCGCCTCGTCGCGAAGAGGCTCCGCTCGGGTTTCAGTCCAGCGATAGCTGCCGTCGGAGCGCAACTGCCGATATTGCTGAACGTAAGGAACGCCTGTGGCGAAGGAGTGATTTGCCGCCTGTCGAGCCGCCGCGAGATCGTCCGGGTGGATGACACTGAGCGAGGGTGATCCATCCGGTGCGGTGATATCCTCGAGCGTCGCACCCGTCACTTCCCTGAATCTCTTGTTAACTGATGTTGGCGTTCCGCTTGGCGCCGTGCTCCAGATCAGTGCCGGAACTGAATCTATCAGTTGCTTGAGTTCTCTTTCGCGCTGGCCCAGAGCGGCCTGCGCCCGTACCTCTTCATCCACATCATGGCAGAGCCCGTACCATTGTAAGATTAGTCCATTTTGATCGCGCAGCGGCTCTGCACGGCTCGACATCCAGCGAAAATCGCCGTCAACATGTCTTAGACGGTATCGCATGGAGAACGGTTCACCTGTGACCAGGGACCGATCAAGGGCGGACCTGAAGCTTTCAGCGTCCTCGGGATGGATCGTGCTCACGAGCATGTCCAGCCGGCTCATATTCGGCTTGTCCAAATCCGTGATGTCCATACCTAGAAAATCGATCATCCTCTTGTTGAAGAAGATGGGCTCTCCATCAGGTTTGAGCCGCCAGAGGTGACTAGGAACCATGTTCACCAACTGAGAGAACTCTCGTTCGCGATAACGCAACGTTTCTTCGGCGCGCCTCTTATCTTCGATGTCGATCATCGTGCCGTACCAGCCGCCCTGGCCGCCCTTGTCGTCTCCGGTAGCTCGCAATCCGAACGACCAGAACCAGCGATAAACGCCATCCGATCGACGAAGCCGATACTCTGCATCAAAAGGAAGACCGGTGACGAGGGAAGCTCGACGCGTTTCGAGGACACGCTCATAGTCCTCTGGATGGATGACGTCCCGCCATCCCGCTCCATCCAGCTCGTGAAAGAGCGATCGAGTCCCAGGAGAACGCCCCATGTAGAGGAAGGCGCCGACATTTACGTGCGTGACGCGACCATCGGGCGTCGCCGACCAGGTGTAGGCTGGCATACTCCCTATAATCCGCATCGCCTCGTTCGCGTCGGCTTCTCGGACATTCGCCCCACGCGCTTGCAGGAGTTCGCCGATACAGAGGGCCAACGCAAACACCGCCGCCCAGGAGAACCAGACATCACGTACGCCGCCCACCCCAAGAAAGCCGACGATAGTGCAAACAAGCAATCCGAATACCCAGACGCTCTGGAGCAGCAAGGTGGCGTGACGGCCAACATAAATTTGCAATGCGATGATGGAGGCAATGAGACCTACAGGCGATGCGCTCGCCATCGACAGGGTTAATCCGATAGCGATGGCCGCTATAACCAAGGCGGCACGAGACCGATTGAATTCAGTTGTCATGAAAAGCCGCTTTCAGCACAAAACAAGGCATGAGATCGACAGCAACCGATTTACCACCTTTCCGAGCAATTCCACCGACGAATCGTGACCCTTTCCTACCTCCATCGATTTCCGTTGTATGTTATGGAAATCCATGTATTGCCAGAACCCGCGCTATGCCCCCCATGAAGCTAGTGTCACTGCTGGTCAGGCTCTGCCAAATCCGTTGAAAATCCCGCATTGACGAGAATCCTGGCGAGGTGTTTGCGGGCGTAGAACAGCCGACTTTTCACCGTGGCCTTGGGGATGCCGATCCTTTCACTGACCTCGGCAACCGAACAGTCTTGATAATAGAATAGATTCAACATCTGGCGATGCGCTGGCGAAAGCTTTGCAAGACAGGCTCGCAGCATCCTGCTGGTTTCCTTCCGATTAAGCGCCATCTGAGGCGTGTCGCTCGTATCCACGGTTTCGGACAAATCCAACTCGTCCAAATTGTGATACGACGGCCGACGGATGGCGTTAATCGCCTTGAATCGAGCGATCGAGAGCACCCATGTCGAGACGCGAGATCGATACTCGAACCGATGCGCAAAGCGCCAAACGTCAAGGAACACCTGACTGACGATATCTTGTGCGAGATCGTGGCGGTGAACGAGCCGGAGGGTGAAACGAAACACCCGATATTGATGACGTAGGAAAATCATGCGCATCGCGGATGCATCGCCCCGCGCGACATTCTGCAGGAGCATTTCGTCGTAGCCGTCATCGGACGCGACTTGCTCCGCAATCCGACAGTCCGGGACACGTCCACTCTTGCCAGACGAAACTATGGTCTTGCGGCCGGCCTCTGTCGATCGTGGCGTTGGTTCAAGAGCGGAGCGACGATTCGCCTGCGCACTGGTAGAAATGGGGCGAATCCGCTCATCATTCGTCCTATAGAATTCCCATAATGGCTTGGATATCGCCGTTCCTTGCGAGGGCATGAATCTCTCCGCTGAGTTTGCGCGTTCTGCAAGGGTGCGCTGTCTGAAATGGCCAAACCATTCCGACAACCGCTTGTAATTCCGGGTTCAAGGTCTCGGACGAAGTATCCGCAAGCATTGGAGGCGGCATCGCGTTGGTGTGTCAAAGCTAACGGGAATCATGGTCTTTCACGTCATCCGACGTGACGAGCTACCCGGTGAGCGTCTAGGCCTCCAGTGTTGTCTTAGGCAACCTCTCCCGAGGAACAGGTCGATCCACCCGTACAGCCAACGTCACCATACCAGCGCGCGATATCGCTTTGCGAAGCACGCCTCCATCATTGAAGGCGTTCAGAGAGGTTGGGCATTCGCACGACCAGCGCCGAGCGCTGAGAACGATGGATGCCTCTGCCTCAGACCGGTTCAGATCGCCAAGGCCTTGTCACGCAGATACCTGCAGTGGCCAGCGCAACACGGAGGCTCGGAATGGTAACTCGCAATTCCTTTAGACAGCTTGCAGGCATCTCACGAAGGAAAATTCTCGTAACCGCGATGCTGTACGCAACGTCGCTGACCATTCGCTCATCATCAGCTGCTGGCGAGGGCGGCACGGCGTCAACCCATATGGCAACAGGAGACGATCCTATGATCTCGGTCAACACCCAAGACGCTGTTCAAATCTTCTACAAAGACTGGGGTCCGAAAACGGCGCAACCAATTGTCTTTCATCACGGCTGGCCACTCAGCTCCGACGATTGGGACAATCAGATGCTCTTCTTTGTCAGGAAAGGTTACCGTGTCATCGCCCACGATCGCCGCGGGCATGGCCGATCATCGCAGGTTCGCGATGGCCATGACATGGATCACTACGCTTCCGACGTGGCAGCGGTAATTGAGCATCTCGATCTTCGTAATGCCATCCACATCGGTCATTCCACCGGTGGCGGAGAAGCGGCGCGTTACGTCGCACGATACGGCAAGGGTCGAGTCTCCAAACTGGTGTTGATAGGCGCAGTTCCGCCATTGATGCTCAAGACGCCAACGAATCCGGGAGGTCTACCGATCGAGGTCTTCGACGATCTCCGTAAACAGCTTGCTGCCAACCGCGCACAATTCTACCTCGATTTCGCGAGCGGTCCGTTCTACGGATTCAACCGACCCGGTGTGAAAGCGTCCCAGCCCGTCATCTGGAACTGGTGGCGTCAGGGTATGATGGGCGCCGCCAATGCCCATCACGACGGCATCAAGGCGTTCTCAGAAACCGATTTTACCCAAGACCTCAAAGACATCTCTGTCCCGACGCTGGTCCTCCATGGCGACGACGATCAGATCGTGCCCATCGCCAATTCCGCGCTTTTGTCGGCAAAGTTGCTGAAGAACAGCACGCTGAAGGTTCTCCCGCATCTGCCACACGGCATGTGCACGACCCATGCCGACACCATCAATTCCGAGTTGCTGTCCTTCGTCACCACCTAAGTGCCGTAGTGGCACATCGGAACATCCAGACATAAGAGAAACATCTCATGCGACTTCTTATCATTGGAGCCGGCTTCGCTGGCATGTATGCGGCTCTTTCCTCGGCGCGCCTGCGCGACCTTCAGCACGTTTCAGCCACAACGTTGGAGATCATTCTAGTGGCGCCAAAGCCAACCTTGGTGGTGCGTCCAAGGCTCTACGAATCGTACCCGGAAAACATGACGGCGCCTTTGCACGATCTCCTTAGGGCCATCGACGTCGAATATGTGCAGGGTCTCGCCGACGCAATCGATACCAAGGCCCGTACCGTTCAAGTCGTGGCCGCCGATGGTGGGTTGAAGAGTCTATCCTATGATCGTTTGGTGATAGCGAGCGGAAGTCGCTTATTTCGCCCGAACATTCCAGGGCTTTCCGAGTTTGGCTTCAGTGTGGATCAGTTTGACGATGCCGTCGCACTCGATCGACATCTACACGATCTCGTCAATCGCCCGGCAACAAACGGCCGCGATACGGTAGTCGTAGCAGGCGGCGGATTTACTGGGATCGAGGCCGCAACGGAAATCCCCGCACGGCTTCGTAAGATCCTCGGTGAGAATGCCAAGCCTCGCGTCGTCATCGTGAACCGGAACGAGGCGATCGCTCCGGACATGGGCGCAGGCCCGCGGCCCATCATTGTGGAAGCCCTGGATAAACTCGGCGTGGAGACCCGGTTAGGAACGGGTGTCACCTCGCTCGATAAATCCGGCGTGACATTGTCGAGCGGCGAACACATCGAGGCGGAAACCGTCATCTGGGCCGCCGGGATGCGCGCGGCGCCACTGACCCAGAAAGTGCCTGCGGAACGCGACAATCTCGGGCGATTGCTGGTTGATCGAAATCTTCGTGTCTCTGGCATTACCGACGTTTTTGCCACAGGAGATGCTGCGCGCGCAAACTGTGACGACGATGGAAACTACGCGCTGATGTCGTGTCAGCATGCCACGCGGATGGGTGCTTTCGCGGGTTACAACGCCGCTGCTGAATTGCTGAGCCTACCGACAAAGTCATACCACCAGAAGGCTTACGTCACCTGCCTCGATCTCGGTGAGGCGGGCGCGCTGTTCACCCGCGGCTGGGATCGGAAGGTCGAAATGGTCGGCGACGTGGCGAAGAAGACCAAGCAGGAGATTAACACCGTTTGGATCTATCCGCCCAAGGCGGAGCGCGCCGTTGCGCTGGCATCGGCTGATCCCGAACGGGTCACCGATCTATAAGCGACCCCGCATGAGGAGGCGCGCGTTTCGCAAGAGGGGCGCCCTTTCTCACCGATCCGGAACGATACTCACGACAACTGACGGCAGATCGCGCTCACCACGGCGATCGCTGGGTCAACTTGTCAGCCCGAGACGAGCATCGATGAAACACCAAACATCGCGCAATCAACGCAGGATAGGCCTGGTCCTGTGCTTGTGTGCTGTGGCTTTTGTCATCGGATGGGTTTGGTTCGACCTGAACGGTGAGACGTCCACCGACAACGCATATGTCCGCGGGGATATAACCTCAGTCGCACCAAAAGTAACGGGATACGTCACGATGGTCGCGATCGAGGACAACCAGCCCGTCCAGGCAGGCGACATTCTGTTCCGGATCGATGACCGGGACTATCGTGCAAAACTTGCACAAGCCGTGGCTAATCTGGAAGCCGCCAAGGCTCGCCTCACCAATGTCGATGCGGAGACGAAACTTCAACATGCACTTATTCGGCAGGCTGAGGCTCTAAGGGGGTCCTCGGAAGCCGCATTCGGCTTGGCCATCAAAGCGTCCGACCGCCGCCGCCATCTCATTCGCAGCAACGCCGTCAGTCAAGCCCAGGTCGATGAAGCCGATACAAAGCGATTGCAAGCCGAGGCCGCTGTATCGGCCGCATCCGCGACGCTCGACTCGCAACGTCTACGCCTTACCGTCTATGCCGCACAGCGTGAGGCTGCCGTCGCCGCGATTGCCCAGGCTGAAGCCGCCCGGCAGATCGCACAGATCGATTTGGATAACACGATCGTACACGCACCAGTGTCCGGGATCATCGGAAACCGCCACGTACGCATGGGCCAGCTTGTCGCACCTGGCTCGTCCCTGCTCGACATCGTCCCGGTCAACGATGTGTGGATTGTCGCGAACTTCAAGGAAACCCAGGTCCGGCACATTCAAGTCGGCCAACAAGCCCGTATCACAATCGATGGCTATCCGGATGAGATGCTCGAAGGGGTCGTCGATAGCTTCGCACCGGGTAGCGGATCCGCCTTTAGTTTGCTTCCCGTCGACAACGCCACTGGAAACTTTGTCCGTGTCGTTCAACGCGTGCCGGTCAAGATCCGGTTTGCCCGCAAACCCCTTCCCGACCGCCTCGTACCCGGCCTGTCCGCTCGTGTCGCAATCGGTTCGGGACGCTGATTATGGCCGTAAACGATGACGCCGGACCCGGTCGCCTCGGAACCACGGCGGCTCCTCTTCTTGTCGGCGGCATCGTTCTCGCCAGCCTAACGGAGGCCATCGCCAGCACCGTCCTGTCGCTTGGGCGCAATGACATGCTCGGCGATGTCCACGCAACGCCGGATGAGTTTGCGTGGCTCGATGTCGGCTACACGGCATCGAAGATGATCGCGTTCATGGTCGCCCCGTGGCTGATGAGCCGCATCGAGCCCCGGGTCCTGATGGTCGGCGCAGCGCTCGCGATGGGCGCGGCAAGTGGCATCGCCGCCGTCACCACCCATCTGGCTCTGCTGATTGCGGTACGAACCGTTCAAGGCTTATCGGGCGGCCTTTTGCTCGTCGTTGGGCAGGCCGTGATATTCCTTGCATATTCACGGGCCCGCCAGCCAATTCTCCAAGCCTTGTTCGCCATGGGAGCGGTCGTCGCCCCCGCGACACTGGCTCCGGCTTTTCAGGGTTGGTTCATCGACAGCCAATCCTGGACGTGGATCTTTCTCAGCGTCATTCCACTTGCGTTCGTGGCCTCCGGCTTGTTCATGCTTGCGAACGCTCCTGCTCTTGCCTCGCTCGAAAGGCGTCCATTCGATTGGATTGGAATCGGCCTGATTTCGGTTGTGCTTTTCTGTCTAACCTACGTCCTCAACCAAGGCGCTAGATGGGATTGGTTCGAAGAGCCGCGCATCCGGTGGCTGACGATGCTCGGTGTGACCACGTCAGCGATGTTTCTCGCTCAGCAAATATTAGTAAGAGGCACTGGACTGCTCAATTTCGCCTTGTTCGCCTCGAAAGATTTCTCCTTTGCTTTCATTGTTAGTTTTGTTGCGGGTGCCGCATTGTTCGGGAGCGCGTTCCTGATTCCGGCCTTCGCCGTATCGGTTCTCTCGTTTACGCCCACCGACGCTGGCCTGCTCCTATTACCGAGCGGTGGATTGTTCGTTGGCTCGCTGTTGATCGCGGCTTATTTCATGCAGGCCCATCGCGCTCCACCGATTGCAACCGTGCCATTCGGAATCGTGATGGTCATGATCTCGATGTGGATGCTTTCTAACTCGACGAGCGAAAGCGGCGCCGATGACATGATGCAGGCAATTCTTCTGCGCGGCGTGGGCCTTGGCTTTTTATTCCTCTCGATAACGTTGATAGCATTCAACGATCTCTCGCAACGTAGTCTCGGTGCAGGCATCGGGCTCTTCAATGCGGGGCGACAGATCGGCGGCTTGCTTGGCGTTGCGGCGCTACAGACGATGATCAATCATCATGTGGCGTTCAATGCCGCAGTTCTCGGAACGTACATTGTCGCGGGGAATTCCACAGTCACCGGACGGCTGAAGGCGACGGCTTCGATGCTTTCATTCAGAGGAATGGATGCCGTGGAAGCGGGCCACGCCTCGATGAGCCTTCTAGGCCGGGCCGTCGTTCACCAATCCAATGTGATGGCCTTCGACACAGCCTTTATCGCCATTGCGTTGCTTTTCGTCGTGGCCGCTCCGGCAATGGTCGCCGTCAAGGTCGGGCTGTCCCGCCGCCGGGTAAAGCCTTCAGCGACTGTAGAAACTTCTAAAGACCTCACATAATCGAAAGGAAATCGGTAATGCAGGATCAACGAGTCGTTATCGTCACGGGAGGTAGTTCCGGAATCGGCCGTGCAGCGGCCTTGCGGTTCGCCACGCAGGGCGACAAGGTTCTGATCACCGGGCGACGGCCGTCGCCGATCCATACGGCTGCGGCCGAACACACCAACATTGTTGGACTCGTCGCCGATGTGTCGTCGTCGGTCGACGTCGGACGCACCATCGCGGAAGCAATCGACAGATGGGGGCGACTGGATGTGTTGATCAACAACGCTGGAGCAGGCGCGATCCTGCCGTTGGCCGAGGTAACTGTCGAGCGCATCACCGATATCTTCTCGGTGAATGTCATCGGCCCCAGCCTTCTTGCATCGGCGGCTCTTCCTCATCTGGAAAAGACGCGCGGGACTATTGTCAACGTTTCAAGCACGTTCGGCCACAAGCCAGCGGCCGCACTGTCACACTATGCCGCGAGCAAAGCGGCGCTTGAACATCTCACCCGCTGTTGGGCGCTGGAACTGGCTCCGGTGGGCATCAGGGTCAACGCGGTCGCGGCCGGACCTACAGAATCGGGTGCACTGACGGGAATGATGGGTCTGTCCCCGGAGGAGGCGGCATCACTCAAGGAGCAGGAGCGCGCTCAGATCCCTCTCGGTCGGCGTGGCATTCCCGACGATATCGCGAGTTGGATTGTTCGGCTTGTCGATCCGGAAGCAGGCTGGATGACCGGACAGGTGATCGCGATCGATGGCGGACTGGGCTTGTCCTGATTTGTATACGCCCAAGCCAATCACACTATCGGAAGGTCAAGACCTATACGACCGTATGGCTCACCCTGATCCTTGATCCAATCGATTGCAACCGCGCTTAAACATAGCGTCATGGACGCCGCGCTTAAGGCGGCGATCAGCAGGAGATCAACATGAACATTCACAATAAATCACATCTCACCGAATCGACGCCTGACGAGTTGGTCCCGTCACGCTACGCAGTGAAAGTCGGCGACATTGACGTACTGGTGGTCAGCGACGGCGTCCTGCCGCTGCCGACGAAAATGCTGGGGCACAACGCCGACCCAGCCATTCGCGCGGCCTGGATGAATGACATGTTCCTGCCGCCGGATGCGTTCGATTGGGCGCTGAACGTTGTCGTGGTGCGCAGCGGCGGCAAGACCATTCTGATCGACGCCGGACTGGGAGCCGACCCGGACTTGCACTTGCCGCGGGCCGGACAGTTGATCAAGCGGCTGGAATCCGCCGGTATCGATCTTGCGTCGGTGACCGACGTGATTCTGACCCACATGCATATGGATCATGTCGGGGGACTGCTGGTCGAAGGCGTCAAGGATCGGTTGCGTCCGGATCTGCAAATCCATGTCGCGGCCGCCGAGGTCAAATTCTGGGAGTCACCCGATTTCTCCCATACTGCCATGCCGCAAGGCTTTCCTGACGCGCTTAGGGCGACCGCAAAGCGTTTCACGAAAGAGTATCACAACCATCTACGTCAGTTCGATCAGGAACACGAGGTTGCGCCGGGAGTCGTTGTCCGTCGCACCGGTGGGCATACCCCCGGGCACAGCGTGGTCCGTGTAGCTTCCGGCGGCGAAGCACTGACGTTCGCCGGGGATGCAGTCTTCGCGGTCGGCTTCGACAATCCGGACTGGCATAACGGCTTTGAACATGACCCCGAGGAGGCCGCTCGCGTTCGGGTTAATCTCTTACAGGAACTGGCCCAGTCTGGAGAGATGTTGGTGGCCACTCACCTTCCGTTCCCGTCTGTCGGACGGGTGGCGGTGGATGGCGACGCCTTCCGTTGGGTCCCGATCTTTTGGGATTACTGACCGCTTATCGGGTTAGTAAGACCAAGGCGGCAGGTGCTCCTCGTTGGTGAGCGCCTGCCTAATCGGAGTCTAAATTCAATCAGAAGCTTTCTGAACGACAGCCTGTAACAAGTAATTCAGATTAGAGAAAACGCGCCCCCTTATGGCCGGATTGTTGTATCTCTTCATTTTATTCGCTAAAGCGCATCATATACGTTAAAACGTCTCGTCGAATTTTGTAGAATCCGGGCTGCGAGAGTCATAGGATTTCTGTCGATCTTTCATGGATTGTGGATGCGGCGGCACGCTCCCCGTCCCGCCGGGAGTTTGAAGTGGCAGGACGCCAGACGCTCCGCCACTTCGACAACTCACTCGGCGACCATCGATGGCCGCGCGGTCGCGATTGCCGCATCCGACGCGACGGCGGAGCTCTCACTCGACAGTGGTGAGAGACCGGGCAGCCAGCCCGTTCCTGTCACTAGCCGTTCCGCCGCCTCGGCCGTCGCCGCCTTATTCATGCCGGTCAGGCGCTCCGCTACGTCCGGTCCGGCCGCGTCCCGATTGGCCGCGGGAATCAGCGCGTTGGGGGTTCGTCCGAAATAGGATCGTGCTCTCGGCGTCCAGTATTCGCACACATTGAGATCGACAGCTTCGACCAGTTGGTCCACAGATGCCGGCACGTCGCGATTCCGCATCCATGACTCGGTCACCGACCACGTGAGCGCAGCACAATGCGCGAACAATGCCATCCGGCTGTCGTGCTCGAGCGCGATAAGATAGCCCACTGATCGGAGGGCGACTGTCGCAGTTGCGCCGCCCACCGATCATGCCGCTCCCCTAGCATGATCGACGCTTTGTAGACCGGTCTTCGCTGAAGGTTTTGCGACTGTCTCCAACATTTGCGCGGTGTTACGCGTAACGCTGCGCAATTATCAGTGCGATTATCAGGCAACGAGAAAGCCCTCGCTGGGGGCTGCGGGTGGGGAGGCAGTTAAAAGGATCCACTCTCTCCCGGCGATTCTAGATTTGAGCTGACGTCTGCAGGTGGCAACACCGGGTCAAGAAATTTTTTCACATTCCAGTGAACATGCCGGGGAACGACCAGATCAGATCATCTTGCTGACCGGGCAATCGCTGTCCGCGTCCTCCGGGCGATCGACAAGGCGACGGCGCAGGCGGCGTAACGAGTGCAAGACCTCCCGCAAGTCGAATCCACGTGCCTCGAGGTCCGACAAAGCCCGACCGATCAGGTCTCGATCTGAATCGGTCAACAATGACCTTTTGGCAGTCACCAAGGCCATGACCAAGGCCATGCCGATCGTGCTGGTAGACGGTGCTCCGCGCTGATCGAGTCTGTTGCGATAGCTCGCTGTCCGGAGCCGAGCTTTCGCTCTCCCTATTGCCGGGTCTTGTCGACGACGAGGTTTTACGATTTTCGAGTCAGGGCGATCCGGTGACCGGTAATGCTCCGCAATACGGGTCTCGTCGATTTGAGATACGATACGGTCGACATCAATGGATCTCGCTGAACTTTTCATGTCTCTATCTCCGGTCGCAAGGATTCTGATTACAGGATCGGCAAGACACAATGAGAATGAGAATGAGATTTGAATGGCCGTGACTAACCTGAATTCGTAGTGGCGATGTCATCTAAGACAGCAGGTACGATGACCGCGCCAGCGCCTCGCTTCAATGGAGTCGATATTGTCCCCATGACGAACGTTGCAGGACCATCGCCCGGAATTCAGGATCGTTAGCCAGGTCAACGCCGTCGTCTCGTTGTCGACGGCGCTTTGAGCTACGCCAGGCGGCGACATCGATAGCCCATTGCTCGCTGAGCCGGCAAGCTTCCTGCCAAGTAACGAATGAATCTTTGTCCACGACCCACGGCGGGGCGACAGGCTCAGCGAGCTTCAATGATGATTTAGGCGGGTGATTGGCCGGATCGATGGATTCAACCGTCGAATTACGACTCTGATGATCAGATGAGCCTTGACCGGCAACGTCATCATGATGACCGACGACCGGAATAGATGACTGGCAAGAAGAAGGAAGAAGGTCGCTACCTTGATATCTTCCAGTCCGCTGGACAATTTCGAAAACGAAATCGAAGTGGTTGTAAGCTGTTGATCGGCCTACAATTCCGGCTTTGACAAGGGCCTTCACGACCTCGGACTTCACGACGGGGATGCCAGCGGCCAGGCGACTGATGATCTCCTGCTGGATCAAGCCACGATTGATCGATTCTTTGCGCTCCTGCGTGCGCTTCCGTGCCCAATATTTGAGGAGCAGCGCGCGGGCCTTGCGCTCTTCCTTGGTCGCAGTAGACGAAAGCGTCTCCAGCCCGAGGTCGGACAGGAGGGCCCGGTTGTCATCTCTATCTCGACCGCGCTCGCACCATTGGGCGAGCTTCGACGGCGTCATGTTTAGTTCGAGCACGAACTGGCGCTGCGCGCGGATGACCGAACGCACCGCTCTTGTATCACCGTATATCGATAAGAGCCGCTTGACGACGACGCCGGCGACGTCGTTATATAGCCAGTCGACGAAAGCGGCGTTGGTCTGGCGGCTCACGGCGGCGAGGAAGGCGGGATCCTGGCGCCGGCGTGCCGCTGCGATTTCGAGCGTGCGGAAGGCCTTCCCATCGTTCCAGGTCGCCATGGACTCTTCAGCCTCGATCTCGCTGTCCTTCGCCGCGCGGTACATCACGGCGCGGGCCTTCATCTCGGCGAGGTTTGGTGTGATCGTCGGCAGAAACGTCCGCCACTCATCCATCGTCTGAAAGTAGTCGTCGCAGACCTCGACGGACCAACCGTACGCCAACATGTTTTTGGTCTTATCGACATTCGTATGACCTGGGTCCGCGCCGAGCGGAATTAAATGGCTGACGATGGCTTTTTGAATCATCTCATGCAGCTTACGCTGCTGCGCGTAGTTTTTGCGATCTTTGACCGTGGCGGTCTTAATCACGCGGGAGCCGGGCGGCAGAAACCAGACGAGGTGCGGATTCTCGACGCCACCACGTCCGTCCTCTGCACCACGATAGGTGATCGCGTTCGGCATAAATTCGCGTGGCAGGAGGCGCCGCAACGCCTTGCGGAGTGCGTGCAAGGTTGGCCACCAGCCATCGAGGTCGACAATGAACGCGCACCGGCGCGTCTTGTCTAGCACGACGTGTGAGGAGTCGAGTACGAAGAGATGCGGATGGCCGACCGATGAGTATTCGACTGTCTTGTCGTTGCCGTAGTGGATGTCTGATTTCGGCAGTGCGCTGCGGAAAAGCTTGAACGTGATCGGACCCAACCATGACCTGACCGCAGGTGCAGTGGATCCGTCTTCGCGCACATATTCGTCGCTGTACGGCGCGTAGACGCGACCCGCAAATGGAAGAGAGCTCTTGTGCTTGAATTTCCGAAATCGCTTCTTTTTCTGCTCAGCGAAGTCTTTTTGAAGAATCATCTGGACCAGTTCTTGATCCTTGATGAAACATAGTTTGTCGGCTGGAATCGTGCGGCGCTTTGGCCGCTTTGGATAAGGTCTCCCTGCCTCTTCAGCGCGGTCGCAACGTGCCTGGTACTCTGCCTCTCGATCGTCGTCGCGCCTTTTGAAAAACGCCTTCATGGCCGCGGTCCGCTGCTTTGCAGCCTCGATCGCAGCTACCTTTGCCGCCGCTGAGCCGTCAAGCCATCGCACCCAGCCAGCATGGGTAGCCTCACTTGTGTGCGGAACCGTTGGCTCAACTGGCCCGGTGATGACCTGGATTCTCGTTCCGCGGCGATATGTGATAACCGGCACATGGATGAATGTCTTCGGACCTGGCTTCCAGTCTCTAATGTTCACGAAGAGCGGCGCGTCGCTCTCAATGTGGTCGGCCGTGAGTTTTTCGCCAGGAGTCCATTCCTTCGTCCTAGCCATCGCCTCCGCGTCGAAGGTCTCCATCGTGGAGAGCCTTTTCGCCAACCGACTAAAGACCGTCACATTGGTGTTGCCGGCAGCGCGACAAGCCTGCGCGGCGATCATCGCGCGCGTCAATCCTGAGTCAGGAGACACGCGGAAAGACGGACCCGCAGCCGTGAAGCGGCTGATATCGGCGGTGGATGTGAGCAGCAGCGAGGTCAACGAGCGGATCCTTTGGCGATCCGGTCATCGTTGAGCTGCTCGCCGCGAGTGTCAACGACAAAAACGTCGCTAACTCGCTGATTTCACGTGTCGTTTTGCCATCATTGGGGGCGACCAATCGCAGGGTAACTTGATCCTCACGTACACTGCGATTGGCGAGATGAGCGACTTAGCTTCCCTTAGCGGGTATCTTGGGTGGTCGGAACGGTCTGTCCATGAAGGGGTTTTGACCGATAACCTTCCTTATCGGTCAAACCCCATCGCCACCGAACATCTGCAGCCCGCTTTCAATCAATTCGTCGTCATCGATCTCGCCGCTGATCCAAAGGTCCATCAGATCCACAGTCGTCTGCAATACGCAGCCGCCCTCGATCTCCGTGTTCGCGATGGCGCCTCAAAACGAGTCAACAACTCTGCGATCCTCTCTCCAGACATCAGCATGACCAGAACAATTCATTTCTTCCGCCACTTCGGTGGAGGTGTCGAGGGATAATGCTGCTCGTCATTGTCAGGTCCATCATCTGCACTGTGATCCGGCGGATACTGAACGCGGGCCGGCGGCACCCAGCGCGGGAATCCGCCCGGGCGCGGGGTGACCGTCGGAGCAGCAGCGACGCCACGCCATATCTGCTCAAAACTCTCCGTCGTACCGAGCGCGTGCCCCTGCCGCTCTCCCGCGTGGAGTAGGCGGCCCATGCTGTCGATAATCGGGTTGCCGGCTGACAGATTGACAAACGAGACGAGGGCGCGCTCGACCAACATGCTCCGCGTAAGGCCGCTGTCGTTCGCCAGCGCCGTCAAGCACCTCATCAAGTCCGGATGAATCCGCAACACCAGTCGCTCAGTTCGAAGTGTGTCCGGATCACGCGGCGGACGACCACCCGGATTTTTCCCAGACTTTTTCGGTGTCGCTTTCTTAACCATGATCAGCGTCGGCCCTTGACCTTTTGAGACCTTTTTGTTGTAACAAGAACTCCATAATGATGGCATCTTGGTACACGGAAATGAGTAGCACTGAACGCAAAGATTCGGAAGCCATCGAAATTTATTGGCTCCAGACGGTCCTCGAAGACCGCGCTGAATCCGCTCCGCCGCCGGCACTACCGCGCCCTGAGCAGAAGCGAGACGGAGACCGGCGATGAGCGACTGCTCCACCCTCCCGGCCCCAGTACAGTTGCTGCTGTGCGCGAGGTGGGACGCGGCTCACGCTCTCGCGGTCAAGCTGACGCAGACACATTTAAAGCGCCTCCCGGACCGCTTACTCGATCTGACGTTGGGCCGAGACGTGATGCACTCGATGATCAGCGCTTTCGTCGACCGGCTGACGCTGGAAGGCAACGAAGAAAGCGGTCTGCTTGCGCTCGCGTGGCGAATGTTGACCTGCGATCCTCGCGTGCCAGCATCATTCATCGAAGTGATGCCGGCTCTGTCGTGGACGATCCGCCAGACTGAATTCAAGACCGATGCGCGCGCGGAAGAAGCGCGCGATCTTGAAGCGATTTGGTGGCACGCAACGGCCGGCGCGTTCGCGAAGATCGATAATCGGCCTCCTTCGATTTTTCGCATCGCATTTCTTGCAACAGCGTTCCCCTCGTTGCCCGACGACAATGACGACGAGTCGCACGATTCGAGCGCAGCGCCGATCATGAGGAAGAAAATGATGAAGCTGCACGGAGGACCATCAGTCGTCGTCATGCGCGGCGCCAACGCCGTCGAGCGCGGCCTGCCGGCGGCGTGGAAAGAAATGCGCGACCAGCCGGTTCGTCTCGTCGTCGCGCGCGATGTATCTGACGTCCGCGATTTTTTGCAGCGTGAATTTCCGCATGCCCAGCATGCCGTCACCCTCCTGACGCGCGATCTGCGGGAGGGAGAGCCGCTGCGTATGCAGCCGGCGTTACTGGTTGGACCGCCAGGCTCTGGAAAATCGCGTTTGGTGCGTCGTTTTGCTGAGACGATACAAGCCTTTGTGTACCGATTTGATGCCGCCAGCGCGATGGATGGAATGTTCGGCGGGACACCGAAGGGCTGGTCGAGCGCACAACCGAGCGTGCCTGCGCGCGCCATTTTGATGGCGCAGCAGGCTAATCCGATCGTCATGGTGGACGAGCTGGAAAAAGCCGGCACGTCGCAACATAACGGCAATCTCTGGAACGCCATGACGCCACTTTTGGAGCGCGAAACATCAGCGCGCTATCGCGATGCAGGCATCGACGCTCAGCTCGATCTGTCGAATGTAAATTTCATCGCGACGGCGAACGATCTCGGTCCGTTGCCAGGACCTCTACGCGACAGATTCCGTATCATCCGCGTCCCGTCGCCGACATTGGACCACCTGCCGTCACTCGCCTCGCAGGTGATGCGTGATCTAGCGGACGACGACGAGTTTCGCGAGAACGACCCACCGCTGGCGCCAGATGAACTCGCTGTGATCGGACGCGCGTGGGCCAAAGAGCGTTTCTCGGTGCGGAAGCTGAAGCGTCTAGTTGAGGCCACGCTCGGGGCTCGCGATCTCTGCGCAATGAGGCACTGATGGCTGGCGATAAGAGTTTGAACGACAGTTTCAATGCGTATTTGCGCGGAGAAATGCCGTCCGGAATCGTGCTGGCAACTGCGCCGCGGCTCTCCGATTGGACGGCCGTGGTGCACGAGTGCCCGTACTCACGCGTCCAAGAGCTGCGATTGGTTGGTCACGTCACACGCCACCCAAAGTTGGATGATGGACCTATAACAACATCAGCACTTTTGTGGATCAACACACACCGTCGGCTCGCACGCACGATGTCGCGTATCTATCTCCTCGACCAGCCCGCAGAGGGGCCGTCATGAGCAGCACGACGCTTGCACCATGCATCCTGTGTGGCCGCGCGCTCGAAGACGCTTCGGCGGGCAACAATCAGCCGGTCGGAGGTCTTGCGTTCGAGTGTCATGGCCATTGGCCGTCGTCAATCTTCGACGAAGGCGGCCGCGCCGGTTGGCTGGAGATCAACATCTGCGAATCCTGCCTCCACACTGCAACAGATCGCGGCCGCGTATTGAACGTCGACAAGGCGGATCGGCGCTCGCTGGCGACCTACAAGCTGTGGAAGTGGCCAACAAGATGACATCACTTGCCATCATGATCTTGCGCGATCGACTGGAGACTGGCTGGTCTCCGAAGGCCGACCAGATCGATCCTGACGTGCGGCAGGTCGACGCTCTGAATTGGTCGTGGAGCGCGGATGGAAAATCGATCTTCTGCCAAACCATCGATCGCCTGGAGAAGCGATACGGCGACATCCTGTATGTCAGTCCGCACCAAGATTACGCTCTGACGTCGATCGCTTTTCTATGGCTCTATGACGACGAGGAGTCCGAGAAGGTACGATTTCTGGGAGGCTAGGTAATGTGAAGCTAAGTCAGTTTAGCTTCCCCTCTGTTGCCGATCAGGGCGGCGCTAATCGAATTTCACTGACACCGATGCGGTCTTATTCGAATATTACGGACATCATGCGGCATTACTCGAGCATTACGGACGCGAATGCCTGTCAACAAATAAGCTGTTGGAGATTGCAGAGATCGCGCGGATGATTCCGCGACGCGCCGTTTTGGCGCTTTGGATTGGAGATGATGATGCGTAGCGATCTCTCTCGACGCCAAGTGCTCGCCAGTGCCGTTGGCATCGCGGCAAGTATAGCTGCGCCTGCATCCGCGATAGCAGCAATTGGAGAGGCCGTGCCGGCCTGGTCACCTACTCCGCCTGATTGGGAGCCAGGCACATATTATATGGAAGGATCGGTTGTCAGGCTCGGCAGAGCCTTTTTCCGCTGTCAGCGTGCACACATCAGCGACAGCCGACCGCTCATGACGATGTTCGCGTGGCTTAAGGACGCGACAGACCTCTGAAGCATCCGCAGGAGAATCGACCGCCTTGACCCCGGCCAATCGATCACCACGACACCAATGGCATATGCGTTTCGATCGCATCGTTTGTCGCGATTGCGACGCCGTGTACGGTGAAGACGACAACAAGCCGTGCAGACACACACTGAAGGTCAGACCGATGCCAACGTTCCGGTTCCGGGGAGCAAGGTGATGAATGGACCTCAATCCGAGCAGATCACATGCCCGTATTGTGGCCCCGTCGTTCCCGACCGGGTCAAGTATCCGGTCACATTGCCCGCCCGTGGGACGCATTGGATCGACTGGTGCCCTCGCTGTACCGCCGCCCTGCGCTCGGGAACGATATGGCAGCAGGAAGAGGGAGTGCGATGAGCGATCCTGAATCTGCGAAGGAGAAACGCCGTCGTGCGTTCGGAAAGGCATTATCAGAAGACAGAGAGGACCTTGAGCTCAACTATGAGCAAGCAGGTGCAGATGCCGATTCATTGGTTCTCGGCACAGTCAATGCCCCGTACATGCGTCAGGTGTCGGCTGAACAACTCGTGGCTGCTATTCTCACTATTGATGTCGATTGGCGCGTCCACCTAGCGACGTTATTCACCGATGTGCGGCCGGCGCTCGTCATCTCGTTCGCAGAACGTCATGGCGTCGACCGCAACATGCTCAAAACGGCCTATATATCCATCAGGGACAACACCGGCGAACGGAGCGTCGCATTCGAATTGGCAATTGGGATCTAGGCAGACGGCGATTGCTCAGAATTCAGACCACCGGCTCCGCGCCATCATTCATGACACCGCGCGCCGCGATCTGAAGCGCGCCGTCCGGCAGCGGCCGCTGCAGTTTTCGGCGACATCCGTCGTCACCACCGACCGAAGTCAGGCCAGCATCCGTCCTCTTCGTGCCGGCCGGTACGAATTTCGCAGGCGTCGTCGAGCAGCCGCCCACCGACCTCGCGCCATGTCGCGCCGGCGCCATATCGATCGATCGCGTCGCGGCGCTGGATCTCGATGCTTTCGGACACCGTGAGCACGAGATGCGTAGCTGATCGCTTTGAATTTCACCGAGCCTCCTGGATGGGCTCGGCCGGGTCGTCGCGGCGCGCGGATCTGCCAGTACCGAGGCCCACCAGCATTCCTCATCCGTCGGACTCGGTGCCTGAGCACGGAGACGTCGTGCAGTTGCTTCGGCCTTCTGTTGTTTTTCACTTGGGAACCGCCATTCGGCGGGACGTCGTCCTGCCATCGCCTCTCTCCGTCAAATTTGGCAGCGCCTGTTGCCAAAGCAGAACAAATAGAGAACAATAGAGTTCAACCGTCGGAATCTGCGCGGCGACATAAGGCACGCCCGAAACCTGCAGCCTGTCGCATTGGCCGACATACGAAGCGATTTTGTCTCACAGGACGACATAAGATGAAGAGCCACGTCGCCGCTGCCGAACAGGCTGTCGATGAACCAACGCAAAATTTGTGCGGGTTCATCGAGCCGCCGAACTGGAAGCCGCCGTCGGCCAGGCGATCGAAGCATGCGGCGGTGATCCGGTCGCCGCCGTGCGGGCGCTGATCGTGGCTAATGCCCTGCTCGAGAACGAATTGACGACACTCTACGCGAAGTCGTCGAAAGGTTATCTGCGCGGGCGGCGCGTGACGCCGCGGCCGGAGGTGCAGAAATCCTAAACTAGGTGTTGGAATCTTAAATCCGCATGGGCCAGGTGTAAGTTTTTTAAAGCCGAGGCTCGACCTGGACGTCTATCTCATCCATCTGCGCGAGCTCGCGCACTGCCTCAATTGTCTTGTCGTCCGGTTCGGGTAATCCGAGACGCCGACGATATTGGACCAGCCGAACCCTGGCACGATCGAGTCTCTCCGTCTCTGCACATCGATCTTCGTGATCCAGGCTCATTGCAGCAACCTGCGCCGGCGCGTTGACCATTTCAAGGATTCGATGTTGCCGCCAGCGTCCCAATGATGGCAGATTGAGACATCGCGGTGCTCCCCTGGGTGCTACACCCTGGTGCTACACCGTCCAAAATCGGCACTCCGAGAAACGCTTGATTTTGTTGGACTTCTTCTCTGTCTGAAAGCTCTGGCGGAGAGGGAGGGACTCTCCCCCTCCATAAACCAAGATTAGCACTTCACGAGCCCCTATCATTTGCAGTGAGGCCAGTCTTGAGCCTTCGTGATTCTTGACGCGCTGATTGGACGCGCTCCGAAATCTCCTTCGCACCCCGCATGTAGATTTTCCGCGTGGTGCTCTTGCTCGCGTGGGCCGCGCCATTTGCGAGGTCGTCATGCGCCGCTCCTGCAGCGGTTGCTTCGGTGATGCCGGAAGCTCGATTATCCATATTCCAAACGTTTTTAGGGACTTCCACCTTATTCGCGTAGGTGCGCCAATGCTTGCCAAAGTCCCGATGATCCGCCCAAGGGAATCCATCCGCGCGGCACGCAACCGGTTGATCCAACTCCACCGGCCCCAGCTTCTCAAGACACAACATGACCAGTTCGCACTTTTCAATCGAATGGGCGACGAACTGAGCCGTCTTCGACGTCCTGACGCGGAGCAGTTTTTCATCGTTGATGATCATGCCGATGGTCATGCCGTGCCACACCTTCTTGCCCCGGCGGATCTCGCCTGGCTTGAGAACATAGGTATTTGGCTCGACCCTCCATTTACCAATGATGTCTATCTGGCGAAGAAAGCATTCGTATTGAAGGGCCTGCACGATGGCAGTCGACGTATCTTCAACCTCCAAAGCCGCGGCTACAATCGACTTTGCCTGTTCGAAGGTCATGGTTACGCCGCGAGGCGGATTCTTTGCGAAGCGCATCTTTGACATCGCCTTCAGCAGACGCTCGCAATGAATGGGGAAATGATTGGCTTCGACACCGTATCCGAGCAATATCTTGATCTGTCCGATGGCTCCGTACGCTCGTCTCACTCGCTCCTCGCCGCCCTCTTGCGCAGGCATTCTCCAGGCGCGGTAGCACGTTCGAAAATACTTGGGGGCGACACGATCAATCCGGCGCAGGCCAATGTCGTTACGAATGATCTTCAGCGAATCCTGGTAGGATAGTTTGGTATTCTCCTGCAGGTCGGCAAATCCGCTCTCGTCATCGCTTTCATAGAGGTCGCAGAGACTGCCGAATGTCCCATTGAATTTCGGCTTGAGCCGCTCCTTGTCGTTGCGGGATGCGTCGTCGAGCCACAACAACATCGCATCCTGTTCGTGCCGGCAGATCTTTTCGATCTTCTCCAACGCTTGCGGGTCCGACATGTCGACATGGATCCGCACCGTTGCTGGCCGATAATCGGCGAACAGCGGCGCCTCATCTTTCACCCAGTAGAGGTCAATCCGATCTGTGCGCTTGATCTGCTTGAGCCCCGGCGCATTGATAGACACCTCCCTCCCTGCGATGACGAGCTTTCCGCTTCGACTTCTTCGCCTCATCGCGGCCCGAAATTATCCGGGCCATCATCGGGATAATCCTCATCAGAGGCCGCGAGCCCTTCCCGCCGGTCGAGAAACTTCAGGATGGCGGGCACGTAGTAGAGTCCATGCACGGTGGAGCGCGACGACGGCATGCCCTGTCGCTCGAAGATGCGACGAACGCTGGGCCAGTGGCGCGCCTCCTCTCCAAGAACTATCTGGGCCAGTAGCGTATCGTCGACATAGAGCGGCGTCGGGACCACGACCCTCGCCGCACCGATCACGCGATATTCCAGACCTTTGGCCATCATCCTCTCCAGTGGACCAAATATGCCACTGAATATTCAAAATGACAATAGGTCCACTGAATGGCAGACTGCCGATAGTTAATGATTCTCGTCCGGGAATATCCTGATGCTCACGTCCATTGCTCTGGCAGACGTCGTTGCCGACGCACTCGGAATCACGCGAGAAAGCGCTCAGCTGCATCTGAAAACCATCAGGGCGGCCGGCGAGATATCCTTCAAGGGTTACGGGCGGGCGGCCGCCGCAATGACGCCCCTTGATGCATCACGGTTGGTGATCGCGAGCGCTGGCAGCACCTTTGCGAAGGACTCGGTCGATGTCCTGACGCGGTTCGCGAAGCTCGTTCCGATCAGCAGTCGGACGCGCCGCACGAAGACACTGGAAGAAAGCCTGGCGCAACGGATCGCGGAGCTTCCGATGGATATCCCGCCACCCGATCGTGTGAGTCCATCACCGGAGTGGCAGCAACGTTTTGGCTCCCGGCGGCTCGCTGAGACGGCGCTTCAGCTGCTCGACGCGATTCCGACGAACAACAAGAAGATCGACAGGCTTCCGCGCTTTGCGATCCTGCGCTGGCTTGATGATCGCGGGCACAGTGCTGTTGTTGTGTTTGGTCCGGAGGGAACGTCGATCGGAAGAGGCACCGAGATTTCCGACCTGTTGGACCAGTATTCCGATCACTGCCTGTTTCAGGTGAGGATTGTCAGGCGACAAGCGCTGATCGACATCGCCACTGCACTCAAGAAGACAGCGCCCGCCTTACGGTAACGCTTATGGTAACACTCGGTAACGCCGCCCTGCGGGCGCAAAAAACATCAACGAAAACAATTGAAGATGGCGCGCCCGAAAGGATTCGAACCTCTGACCCCCAGATTCGTAGTCTGGTGCTCTATCCAGCTGAGCTACGGGCGCGCAGGATGCGAGTCTTGCAGGCGGAGCCTGCAAACCGGCTGCAAATGCGTTCCGGTCGGCCGAGGGCGTCGCGGAAGCGGGCCATAGCTACCGGCTCCGGATTGGCTTGGCAAGGTCTTCTGCCGCGGCGCACCCATTTTACGTACCGCCCGGCATGGGCTTCGGGAATCCTGTGGCAATTTTGGAGCGCTTGCGGCCATTTGGTGGCGGCCGGCGCGCGCCGGGTCAGGCGCGGATGCGCTCGCCGCGCAGCGTCGCCAGTTCGACCGGACGGTCGGGAATGGCGATGCGGAACGTCGCCCCGATGGTGCCGTCCACCAGATGGATGTCGCCGCCATGGGCCTGCACCAGCTCGGCGGCGATGACGAGGCCGAGGCCGGTCCCGCCGGCGCGGTCGGACGCCTGGAACGCCTCGAACAGGTGGCTGCGCGCCTTCTGCGGCACGCCCGGGCCGGTGTCGGACACCTCGATCACCGTCACGGTCCCCTCGCGGCGGCCGGTGATGCGGATCTGCGCGGCGCCGGTGTCGGATTCCGGCCGGCTCTCCAGCGCCTGCTTGGCGTTCCTCACCAGATTCAGCAGCACGCGAAAGAGCTGGTCGGGATCGGCGTCGATCATCAACCCGCGCTCGATGGCGTTGATCCAGCCGATCGCGAGCGGCCCGGTCGGCTGCGATCCCAGCCCCGCCGATTCCCGCACCTCGTTGACGATCGGCTCGACCGCGACCATACGCCGGTCCGGCGCGGCCTCCTGGGCGCGACCGTAGGACAAGGTGGACTGGCACAGCGCGATGGCGCGCTCCAGCGAACGCATCAGTTTGGGAGCGAAGCGCTGCACGCGCGGGTCCGGCACGCCGGCGAGCTGGTCGGATATCAGTTGCGAGGAGGCCAGCAGGTTGCGCAGGTCGTGATTGATCTTCGACACCGCCAGCCCCAGTGCGGCGAGCCGGCTTTTCTGGTGCAGCATCGACACCAGATCGCGCTGCATGTCGGAGAGTTCGCGCTCCGCGACCCCGATCTCGTCGCCGCGGTCGGAGGGCACGATGATGCTGGCGGAACTCTCCGGGTTGCGGTGGAAGCCGACGAGGTTCGCCGTCAGCCGCCGCATCGGCCGCACGAACAGGAAATGCAGGGCGAAATAGACCAGCGCGGCGGTCAGGATCGCGATGCCGAACGAGAACAGCAACAGGTTGCCGGAGAAGCGGTACATCGCCCGCCGCAGCGGCAGTTCGTCGATCACCACCTCGATGAACTGAGCGCCGCCCGGCGCCGGCCCGATGACGCGGATGGTCTCGCTGCCGCTGTCCAGCATGGTCTCGAACGCGCCGACGATGGCGTCCCAGGCGGTCATGTCGCGCATATCGACGTCGTGATCGACCGCCGAGGGCAGATCGGCGCTGGCGAGCAGGCGGCGCTGCTGCCCCATCTTGATCGCCACCGCGCGGGCGCCGATGCTGTTGAGAATCTGCCGCGCCAGCGATTCCGGCACCATGCCGCTCGGCGCGGCGTCGAGCACCAGCGCCGCGGTGTTGGCGGCGGCGATGCGGTCGTTGAGGCGGTTCATGCGGAAATTGGCGATCGCCGGCACGTAGATCAGCACTTCCGCGATCATCACCAGCGGAATCGTCAACAGCAGCAGCTTGCCGGAAAGCCCCAGCCGGCCCCGCGGCACCACCCGCGAGGTGGCCGGCTGAAGCCGCTCGCTGGCCTGCGGCACGATATCCACCGGAGGAGGTGTCATGTCGCTCATATGGATCCGGCCCGGGATCGGGTCAAATGACTGATCCGCCATCCTATACTGCCCCCCGCCCTGAGAAAATCCGGTGAATCGGGTTCCATGCGGGGCCCGCGAAAGGCACGCGCGCAAGGCGCAATGCACGGCTTTCGTGCCGCGATTTTCGCCAGGCGCCGCCCGGCTCGAACCATGCAGGCAAACGTTGACGAAAACAGGCCGCTCCCGTATAAGCCGCGCCAATTGTCCGCGATGGCCCGGTTCACCGGGCGCGGCTCGCCATGCAGGGCCGCAACCGGCTCTGATGGGCCAGAAGTTGCGGACCGACCTCAATTTTTTCTCGGCGAATTGCCCGGTCAGCGGAGAACAGACCCGTGAAGCGGACTTATCAACCCAGCAAACTGGTGCGCAAGCGCCGTCACGGATTTCGCGCGCGGCTGGCGACCACCGGCGGCCGCAAGGTCCTCGCCGCCCGCCGCGCCCGGGGACGGAAGCGCCTGAGCGCCTGAGCGGGCCTTCGCGAGGCCCTGTCATGGAACGATTGAAACGGCGGGTGGACTTTCTCGCCGTTGCCGGCGGGGCGAAAGCCGCAAGCCCGGCCTTTGTCGTGCAGCGACGCCCGCGCGCCGATGACGGGCCGGTACGGATCGGCTTCACCGTTTCAAGGAAAGTCGGCACCGCGACCGAACGCAACCGCGTTCGCCGCAGGCTTCGCGAATTGGTGAAGCGCGTCGATATCATGGCCATGCGGCCGCACAGTGATTATGTGCTGGTCGGCCGCCGCAGCGCCCTGCACCGCGCCTTCGCCGCGATGCTTGAGGATTTGCATCTGGCCCTTCGCCGCCTCGACCGGCCATCGCCGGAACGTTCGTGACCATCCCTGCAATCGACGGATCACACCAGCCGTTCCATTGCGCCCCGAACAGGATGACGGGACCCGACCGATGACCGACAACCGCAACACCATCCTCGCCATCATCCTGTCCGGCCTGGTGCTGATCGGCTGGCAGTACTTCTTCAATATCCCGCAGATGGAAAAGCAGCGCGCCGCCGAGCAGGCGCAGAGCGAACTGGCCAAGAGCGCGGCCAAGACCACGCCCGGCGCCACCACGCCGGCGGAATCACCGGCCGGCACCGCGCCGACCGTCAGCCAGCCGTCCGCGACCGCTCCCGTCAGCCGCGACGCCGCCATCGCCGCCTCCCCCCGCATCAAGATCGAGACGCCGCGCCTCACCGGCAGCATCGCCCTGAAGGGCGCGCGCATCGACGATCTCGCGCTGGTGAAGTATCGCGAGACCGTCGACCCGCAATCGCCGGCCATCGTGCTGTTCTCGCCATCCGGCAGCGCCGAGCCCTATTACGCGGAGTTCGGCTGGGTCGCCGCCAGCGGCTCGACGGTGAAGGTGCCCGATCAGAACACCGCGTGGCGGCAGGACGGCAGCGGCAACCTGACGCCCGATCATCCGGTGACGCTGACCTGGGACAACGGCGAAGGACTGACCTTCCGCCGCACCATCACCATCGACGATCAGTATCTGTTCTCGATCAAGGACGAGGTCGTCAACGCCGGCGGCGGGCCGGTCACGCTCTATCCGTTCGCGCTGATTTCGCGTCACGGCACCCCGCACGTCTCGGGCTACTACATCCTTCACGAGGGACTGGTCGGCTATCTCGGCGATCAGGGCCTTCAGGAATACAGCTACAAGAAGATCAGCGAAGCCAAGGCGGTCAACTTCAAGGTCACCAACGGCTGGCTCGGCATCACCGACAAATACTGGGCGGCGGCGCTGCTGCCGGAAACCACCGCCGCGCTGCAAGCGCGCTTCTCCTCGCAGCCGCTCGGCAATATCCAGACCTACCAGACCGACTATCTGGAAAACCCGCAGACCATCGCGCCGGGCGCAACCGGCACCACCAGCACGCGGCTGTTCGCCGGCGCCAAGGAAGCCAGGGTGGTCGGCCTCAATTTCCCGATCGAGGGTCTCGGCGGCTACAACAAGCAGCTCGGGCTCAATCACTTCGACCTCTTGATCGACTGGGGATGGTTCTACTTCATCACCAAGCCGATGTTCCTGATCCTCGACTTCTTCTTCCACCTGTTCGGCAATTTCGGCGTCGCCATCCTGCTGGTGACGGTGCTGGTCAAGCTGGTGTTCTTCCCGCTCGCCAACAAGTCCTACGCCTCGATGGCGAAGATGAAGGCGGTGCAGCCGCAGCTTGCCGCGCTGAAGGAGCGTTATCCCGACGACCGGATGAAGCAGCAGCAGGAGATGATGGAAATCTACAAAAAGGAGAAGATCAATCCGGTCGCCGGCTGTCTTCCCATCGCCTTGCAGATTCCGGTGTTCTTCTCGCTCTACAAGGTGCTGTTCGTCACCATCGAAATGCGTCACGCGCCGTTCTTCGGCTGGATCAAGGACCTGTCCGCGCACGATCCCACCAACCTGTTCAACCTGTTCGGGCTGTTGAGCTTCGATCCCACGCACCTGCCGGTGATCGGCCCCTATCTGATGCTGGGCCTGTGGCCGATCATCATGGGCATCACCATGTGGTTCCAAATGAAGCTCAACCCGACGCCGCCGGACCCGACCCAGAAGATGATCTTCGACTGGATGCCGGTGATCTTCACCTTCATGCTGGCGTCGTTCCCGGCGGGACTCGTGATCTACTGGGCGTGGAACAACCTGCTGTCGGTCTTGCAGCAGGGCTACATCATGCGCCGCAACGGGGTGAAGGTCGAACTGTTCGACAACCTCAAGGCGACCTTCGCCGGCAAGAAAGCGACGTAGCGGCGTTGCGCGGCCGTTAGCCCGATGAGCAAACGAGGCGTCATCGTCCGCGAAAGCGGACGATCCAGTATTCGAGAGGCGTGCGTGGGAAACCTGATCCGCTATGGAAGACTGGATACTCCGCTTTCGCGGAGTATGACGGCTTTCGTATTGCAGATTCCCCCGGAGAACGAATTCCCGGTGAGACTTCCAAGACAACAGCCCAAACAGCCCACGCTTCATATCAGGCCGATTGCGCACACGGGTGCGGCGTCCCGATAAGCAGCCCGACATAACCGCCCCCGGATCACCACCCCATGAACGACGACACCGAAACCAGAGGCGACAGCGATCTGATCGAAGCCGGCCGCAAGGTGTTCGCCGGCGACTGGCGCTTCATCTGGGCCGCGCCCTCGATCGAGACGCTGCCGCCGATGGAAGGCGTCGAGATCGCGTTCGCCGGGCGCTCCAACGTCGGCAAGTCGAGCCTCATCAACGCGCTGACCGGCCGCAACGCGCTGGCCCGCACCTCGCACACGCCGGGCCGCACCCAGGAACTGATCTTCTTCGAGGGACCGAAGACCTGCGGGCTGCGGCTGGTCGACATGCCGGGCTACGGCTACGCGCAGGCGTCGAAGACCAGGATCGCGTCATGGACCGCGCTGATCCATCAGTTTTTGCAGGGCCGCAGCAATCTGGCGCGCATCTACGTGCTGATCGACTCGCGCCACGGCCTCAAGGAGGTCGATACCGACATTCTGAAGACGCTCGACCGCGCCGCCGTCAGCTATCAGATCGTGCTCACCAAGGCCGACCAGATCAAGCCCGCCGACCTCGCGGCGCGGATCGAAGCCACGCGCGAGGCGCTGAAAAAACATCCGGCGGCGTTCCCGCAGGTGCTGGCGACGTCGTCGCGCAGCGGCGCGGGACTGCCGGAGCTGCGCGCCGCGATCATGCGGCTGATGGCGGAGCGCGGCGCATGAGCCCGGCCGACGTCGCACGCGCTTTGATCGTCTGCGCCGGGGTGATGGGCACGGCCGGGGTGGCGCTGGCCGCCGCCGGCGCGCACCTGCCCGACGCGGCGCGGCTCACCACCGCTTCGCTGATGCTGCTGCTCCACGCCGCGGCCGTGCTCGGCGCCGCGGCGCTGGCCGAGCGTGGCCTCGTGCTGCCGGTGCCGGGCCTGATCGCCGCCGCCGGCTTCGTGCTCGGCGCCAGCCTGTTCGCCGGCGACCTGGTGCTGCGCGTCTTCGCCGGGCACGGCCTGTTTCCGCGCGCCGCGCCGAGCGGCGGCATCGTGCTGATGCTGAGTTGGCTGTTGCTGGCGGTCGCGGCGCTATGGCCGCGCAAGGGATGATACCCTCCCCTGCTTCGGCGGCACGGATTTTGTCATGACGCCGCCGCGGCGAAATGCTAGCCAATGCCAACCTTTGCCCGCACGAGCCTTGTCCCGAGAGCCTGCCCGATGACCCAGCCCGCCCCGACCGTTTCCGAAATCACGCCCAGCGATCAGGCGCGCATCCTGTCGGAAGCGCTGCCGCATATGCAGCAATACGACGACGAAACCATCGTCATCAAATACGGCGGCCACGCCATGGGCGCGGAACACCTCGCCAAAGCCTTCGCGCGCGACATCGTGCTCCTGGAGCAGACCGCGATCAATCCGGTGGTGGTCCATGGCGGCGGCCCGCAGATCGCCACCATGCTGCAACGGCTCGGCATCAAGTCGGAGTTCGCCGCGGGCCTGCGCATCACCGACGCCGCCACCATCGAGATCGTCGAAATGGTGCTGGCCGGCTCGATCAACAAGCAGCTCGTCGGCTACATCAACGAGGCCGGCGGCAAGGCGGTCGGCCTGTGCGGCAAGGACGGCAACATGGTCACCGCCTCAAAAGCAACGCGCAACATGGTCGATCCCGACTCCCACATCGAGAAGGTGATCGATCTCGGCTTCGTCGGCGAGCCGGAAAAGGTCGATCTCACGCTGCTCAACCAGTTGATCGGCCACGAACTGATCCCGGTGCTGGCGCCGCTCGCGACATCCGGTAGCGGCCAGACCTTCAACGTCAACGCCGACACCTTCGCCGGTGCGGTGGCCGGGGCGCTGAAGGCCAAGCGGCTGCTGCTGCTGACCGACGTGCCGGGCGTGCTCGACAAGTCGAAGACGCTGATCCCGGAACTGTCGGTGAAGGACGCGCGCAAGCTGATCGCCGACGGCACCATTTCCGGCGGCATGATCCCCAAGGTCGAAACCTGCATCTACGCGCTGGAGCAGGGCGTCGAGGGCGTCGTCATCATCGACGGCAAGACCTCGCACGCGGTGCTGCTCGAACTGTTCACCAATCAGGGCACCGGCACGCTGATCCACAAATGACCGCCGCGCCGTCCACCGCCAGAACCTTCGGCCACGTCGATACCTGGGTTTTCGACCTCGACAACACCCTGTATCCGCATCACGTCAACCTGTGGCAGCAGGTGGATGCGCGGATCCGCGACTACGTGGCGATGACGCTGAAGGTCGCGCCCGAGGAAGCCTTCCGCATCCAGAAGGACTATTACAAGCGCTT
Organism: Bradyrhizobiaceae bacterium; assembly: GCA_044463945.1. Lineage (GTDB taxonomy): Bacteria > Pseudomonadota > Alphaproteobacteria > Rhizobiales > Xanthobacteraceae > 62-47. Next base: position 121,452 of record JBIQLW010000007.1, read on the forward strand.
CGGCACCACGATGCGCGGCATGATGTCCGAGCACGGCATTTCCGCCGACGATTTCCTTAAGTTTGTCCACGAGATCGACCATTCGCCGCTGTCGCCCAACCCGGCGATGGGGGAGGCGATCGCGGCGCTTCCCGGCCGCAAGCTGATCCTCACCAACGGCTCGACCGACCACGCCGGCAAGGTTTTGGCGCGACTCGGTTTCCCGGATCATTTCGACGCGGTGTTCGACATCGTCGCCGCCGAGTTCGAGCCGAAACCCGCGCCGGGCACCTATCGGCGCTTCCTCGAACGCCACGCGGTCGATCCGGCGCGCTCCGCGATGTTCGAGGATCTGGCGCGCAATCTCGTGGTGCCTTACGACCTCGGCATGACCACGGTGCTGGTGGTGCCCGACGGCACCCGGGAAGTGGTGCGCGAGGACTGGGAGACGGAGGGCCGCGACGCGCCCCATGTCGATCACGTCACCGACGACCTTGCCGGCTTCCTCGCGAAGCTCACCCTGCGCTGAGCCGCGCTTGACTCTCTCCCGCTGAATCCGGACAAAAGCGTCCGAACCCGGACATCCGAAAGCCCAAGGAATCCCCATGTCGCTCGCCTCGCTCGAATCCACCGTCAACGGCGCTTTTGAGGCGCGCGACACTGTCACCGCCGCGACCAGAGGCGAGGTGCGCGAGGCGGTCGATCACGCGCTCGACCTGCTCGACAAGGGCGAGGCGCGGGTGGCCGAGCGCGGCGCGGACGGCAAGTGGACCGTCAACCAGTGGCTGAAGAAGGCGGTGCTGCTGTCGTTCCGGCTCAACGACATGAGCCCGATCCCCGGCGGGCCGGGCGGCGCGTCGTGGTGGGACAAGGTGCCCTCGAAGTTCGAGGGCTGGGGCGAGAACCGTTTCCGCGACGCCGGCTTCCGCGCCGTGCCGGGCGCGATCGTCCGCCGCTCCGCCTTCATCGCCAGGAACGTCGTGCTGATGCCGTCCTTCGTCAACCTCGGCGCGTATGTCGATGAGGGCACCATGGTCGATACCTGGTCCACGGTCGGCTCCTGCGCCCAGATCGGCAAGCGCGTGCATATCTCCGGCGGCGTCGGCATCGGCGGCGTGCTGGAGCCGTTGCAGGCCGGCCCGGTGATCGTCGAGGACGACTGCTTCATCGGCGCGCGCTCGGAGGTGGCCGAAGGCGTCATCGTGCGCAAGGGCGCGGTGCTGGCGATGGGCGTGTTCCTCGGCGCGTCCACCAAGATCGTCGATCGCGAGACCGGCGAGGTCTTCGTCGGCGAGGTGCCGGAATATGCCGTGGTGGTGCCCGGCGCGCTGCCGGGCAAGCCGCTGAAGAACGGCCAACCCGGCCCTTCCACCGCCTGCGCGGTCATCATGAAGCGCGTCGACGCGCGCACCCGCTCCAAGACCGGCATCAACGAACTGCTTCGCGACTGACAACGAGCCGGCGATGGAAAACGACGCGCTCACGATCGCCCGCGACCTGATCCGCTGCCCGTCGGTGACGCCGGCGGACGCCGGCGCGCTCGGCGTGCTGGAAACGCGGCTGAAGGCCGCCGGCTTCGACGTGCATCGCGTCACCTTCAGCGAGCCGGGCGCGGCCGATATCGACAACCTTTATGCGCGGATCGGCAGCGGCGCGCCGCACCTCTCTTTCGCGGGACATACCGACGTGGTGCCGCCCGGCGACGAGGCCGCATGGAGCCACGGCGCGTTTTCCGGCGACGTCAGGGACGGCTTCCTCTACGGGCGCGGCGCGGTGGACATGAAGGGCGGCATCGCCGCAAGCGTCGCCGCGACGCTGGCCTATCTCGAAGCGCATGGCGGCAAGCCGCCGAAGGGCGGCTCGATCTCCTTCATCATCACCGGCGACGAGGAAGCCAGCGCCGTCAACGGCACCGTCAAGCTGATGCAGTGGCTGGATGCGCGCGGCGAGACATTCGACCATTGCGTGCTCGGCGAACCGAGCAATGTCGAGGCGATGGGCGACTGCATCAAGGTCGGCCGGCGCGGCTCGCTGTCCGGCACGCTGATCGTCGAGGGCGTGCAGGGCCACGTCGCCTATCCGCACCGCGCATCGAACCCGATCCCCGATGTCGCCGCGCTGATCGTCGCGCTCGACGGCGAGCCGCTCGACACCGGCAGCGCGCATTTCCAGGCGTCGAATCTCGAATTCACCTCGGTCGATGTCGGCAACGCCACGTATAACGTGATTCCGGCGCGGGCCACGGCGAAATTCAACATCCGCTATAACGACCATCACACGCAGGCGTCGCTGCGCGCGCTGGTCGAGGCGCGGCTGGCGAAGGCGAGCGGCAACCGCATCCGCGCCCGCATCGACTGGGAGCCGTCCAACGCCGACGTGTTCCTGACGCAGCCGGGTCCGTTCACCGATCTTGTGGTCGCCGCGATCCGGGAGGCGACCGGGCGCACGCCCGACCTCAACACCGGCGGCGGCACCTCGGATGCACGCTTCATCACCCGCTATTGCCCGGTGATCGAGTTCGGGCTGGTCGGCCAGACCATGCACCAGATCGACGAGCGCACCCCGGTCAGCGATCTCGAAACGCTGACGCAAATCTATCGCGGCATCCTGGAGCGCTACTTCGCATGAGCGGCAAGGTGCTCGTCCTCACCGCGATCGACGACGAACTCGCCAAGGCGCGGGCGCCCGAAGGCGTCGAGGTGATCTATACCGGCGTCGGCAAGGTCAACGCCGCGAGCGCGGCGACGCTGGCGCTGTTGGTGCTGCGGCCGCAGCTTGTCGTCAATTACGGCACCGCCGGCAAGATCAACGAGTCGTTGCGCGGGCTGGTCGAGGTCGGCCACGTCATCCAGCGCGACATGATCGCCGAGCCGCTGGCGCCGCGCGGCCGCACGCCGTTCGGCCCCGAGCTGGACCGGCTGTCGTCGGGCCGGGAAGGCGTCGTCTGCGGCACCGGCGACAGCTTCGTTACCACCACCGACCCGTGGCTGGTGGCGAAGGGCGTCGATATTGTCGATATGGAATTGTACGCCATCGCCCATGTCTGCCAGCGCCACGGCATTCCGTGGCGCGCCTTCAAGTTCATCACCGACGACGCCAACGACTTCGCCGCCGAACACTGGACCGCCAACGTCGCCGACGGGCAGGAGCTGTTCTGGGCGGCGATAAGGGAAGTGGCAACCTGACTCTCAGTCATCGTCCGCGAAGGCGGACGATCCAGTACTCACCGGCTGCCACTCCATCAACAACACTCGCGTCGCGGAATACTGGATGCCCGCCTGCGCGGGCATGACGGCGCTTATGGGGATGCGATTCCGGGATACAGATCGTCCCAGTTCGGGTTGTTTTCCTCGATCAGCCGGATTTTCCAGCTCCGATTCCATTTCTTCAAGCGCTTCTCGCGACGAATGGCGTTCTCCATATCGTCGAACTGCTCGAAATAGACCAGTCTGTGAACGCCATACTTCTGCGTGAAGCCCTCGACGACGCTCTCGCGATGCTCCCAGATTCGCCGGACAAGATCATTGGTGACACCAGTGTAAAATGTGCCGCCAATCTTGCTTGCAAGAATGTAGACGTAGAAATGCCTGTCACTCATGACCCGATCCTCGGAGCCCGATCGGAAATTCGTTTGCGCACGGATTTTTGCGCACGGATTTACGGCACGAAAAGCCGTCATACTCCGCGAAGGCGGAGTATCCAGTATGCCGTGTGGGATCAAATTTCCCATGCGCTCGCACGGATTACTGGATCGTCCGCCTTCGCGGACGATGACGCCGCGTTTCAGGTCGGATATTCAGAGATCCATCGGCCGATCAAGACGAGCGGCGACGCTTCAGCCGCAATCCGCTCACTCGTAATCCACCCGCACCAGATAGAGCCCGTCCGGCGGCGCGATGGGGCCGCAGGCGCGGCGGTCGCGGGCTTCGAGCGCGCGCGTGAGATCGTCGGCGCTCCAGCGGCCCTCGCCGACCCACACCAGCGAACCGACCATCGAACGCACCTGGCTGTGCAGGAACGAGCGCGCGGAGGTGACGATCTCGACCGCCTCACCGTGCCGCGCGACGTCGAGTTGGTCGAGCGTCTTCAACGGCGACTTCGCCTGACATTCGCTGTCGCGAAACGTTGTGAAGTCGTGCTTGCCGAGCAGGCGCTGCGCGGCCGCGTGCATCGCATCGGCGTCGAGCGGGCGCGGCACCCGCCACGCCTTGCCGATGTCGAGCGCCAGATTGGCGCGGCGGTTGACGATGCGATAGCGGTAGTGCCGGCGGATCGCGGAGAACCGCGCCTCGAATGTGTCCGCCACCACGTCCGCCGCCAGCACGCCGATCGGCAGCGGCCGCAGATGCGCGTTGAGGCCGTCGCGCAAGCGGCCCGGCGGCAGCGTCTTGACGATATCGACATGCGCCACCTGCGCCAGCGCGTGAACGCCGGCATCGGTACGCCCCGCGCCGTGGACGCGAGCGGGCGCGCCGTTGATCGCCGCTACCGCGTCCTCAAGCGCGCCCTGAACCGAGCGGCCGTTGTCCTGAATCTGCCAGCCGCAGAACGGCGCGCCGTCATATTCGATGATGAGCCGGTAGCGCGGCATCAGACGAACCGCAGCGGCGGCGCAAGCGGCGTGCCGCGCAGGAAGTCGGCGGCTTTCATCGGCGCCTTGCCGGCGCGCTGCACCTCGATGAGGCGGATCGCGCCCTCGCCGCAGGCAACCGTCAGGCGATCGTCCAGCAACGCGCCGGGCGCGCCCGCGCCCGACGCCAGTTCGCAGCGCAGAATCTTGAGGCGCGCCGCGCCGCCGCCCTGCGGCGCTTCGGTCCACGCGCCGGGAAACGGCGACAGCCCGTGGATGTGCCGCAGCACCGCGCGCGCCGGCCTGGTCCAGTCGATCCGCGCTTCCGCCTTGTCGATCTTGGCGGCGTAGGTGACGCCCTGCTCGCTCTGCTTCATGAGTCGCAACCCGCCGCGCTCCAGCGCGCCGATCGCGCGGACCATCAGATCCGCGCCGAGCCGCGCCAGCGCGTCGTGCAGGTCGGCGGCGGTCATCGCGTCGGTGAGCGCGATCCGCTCGACTATCGCGACGTCGCCGGTGTCGAGGCCGGCGTCCATTTTCATCACCATCACACCGCTCTCGGCGTCGCCCGCCATGATCGCGCGGTTGATCGGGGCCGCGCCGCGCCAGCGCGGCAGCAGCGAGGCGTGCAGGTTGAAGCAGCCGAGCTTTGGGGCATCGAGAACGGCCTGCGGCAGGATCATGCCGTAGGCCACCACCACCGCGGCGTCGGCCTCGTGCGCCTGAAACTGCGCCAGCGCCTCCGGCGTCTTCAGCGTCGCCGGCGTCAATACGGGAATGCCGAGCCGCCGCGCCTCGCGCTCCACCGGGCTTGGTTGCAGCGCCATGCCGCGCCCGGCGGGTTTTGGCGCGCGCGTATAAACCGCGACGATGTCGTGGCCATGCGCCGCCAGTTCCAGAAGCGTGGGCACCGCGAAATCCGGCGTGCCCATGAAGATCAGTCGCAGCGGCATGGGTCGGGGGCCGATGTGTCGCGGGCGCGGCTGGCGGCGACTACTTCGCCGCCAGCTTCGCCGCCTTGGTGAACTTCTTGATGACGCGGTCGCGTTTGAGCTTAGACAGGTAATCGACGAACAGCACGCCGTTCAGGTGATCGATCTCGTGCTGGATGCAGGTGGCGAACAGCCCCTCGGCGTCCTCCTCGCGCAGCTTGCCGTCGAGATCGAGATAGCGCACGCGCACCCGCGCCGGCCGCTCGACCTCCTCGTAATATTCGGGGATCGACAAGCAGCCTTCCTCGTAGACCGAGCGCTCCTCGGACGCCGCGACGATTTCCGGATTGATGAAGACGCGCGGGTTCGGCTTGGCGTCGCCGCCCTCCTCGCCCTTCTCGCGCTTGGAGATATCCATGGTGACGAGCCGCACCGGCTCGGCGATCTGGATCGCCGCGAGCCCGATGCCCGGCGCGTCGTACATGGTTTCCAGCATGTCGTCGGCGAGCTTGCGGACGTCCGGCGACACCTTCTCGATCGGTTTGGAGACGAGCCGCAACTGCCTGTCGGGCAGCACGATGATTTCACGAATGGCCATGGGGGCGATGTAAGCCCCGGCCCCGTCGCGGTCAATGCACGCGATGACGGGCGCAGGACGCGAGCCGCGCCGGGGTCGGACCTCGTTAACCATCGCCATAAACCCGGCGTTCATGCAAAATGTTCCATATTCGTTCTTCATACGGCGAATCGGCTAGGCTGGAAAACGATGAACGGGGTCCTTTTCACCATCGGCGATCTGACCGTCGACACCGGAACGGCGCTGGTGGTGCTGGCCGGCGTCGCGGTGGCGCTGCTGCTCGCCATCGTCGTCGTGGTCGAGCGCACCGGCCGGGTCCGCGCCGCCTCGCTGATGGCGCAGGCGATCCGCGCCGACGAACTGGAGGAACGGCTCGGCGAACTGTTGCAGATGCAGAACCAGGCGGCGGGCCGGGTCGACGCCATGGGACAGGCGCTGGCGGGGCGGCAGGCCGAGATGGCGCGCGCGGTCAGCGAGCGGCTGGATTCGGTGACGCAGCGGGTCGGGCAATCGATGGAACAGACCACGCGCCACACCGTCGACAGCCTGCGCGCGCTGCACGAGCGGCTCGGCATCATCGACAACGCCCACAAGAACCTCACCGAACTGACCTCGCAGGTGACGACGCTGCGCGACGTGCTGGCCAACAAGCAATCGCGCGGCGCGTTCGGTCAGGCGCGCATGGAAGCCATCGTGCGCGACGGGCTGCCGTCCGGCGCTTACGCGTTCCAGCACACGCTTTCCACCGGCAAGCGGCCGGACTGCGTGGTGTTCCTGCCGGACGCGCGGCCGTTGTGCATCGACGCCAAGTTCCCGCTGGAAGCCGTCACGGAATTGCACGACGCGCGCTCCGACGAGGCGCGCAAGGCGGCCGCGCAGCGGCTGCGGCAGGATGTGATGAAGCACGTCACCGACATCGCCGAGAAGTATCTGGTTCCTGGCGAAACCCAGGACACCGCGCTGATGTTCGTGCCCTCGGAATCGGTCTATGCGGAGATTCACGACGGTTTCGACGACATCGTGCAGAAAGCCTATCGCGCCCGCGTGGTGCTGGTGTCGCCCTCGCTGCTGATGCTGGCGATCCAGGTGATGCAGCAGATCGTCAAGGACGCGCGGATGCGCGACGCCGCCGATCAGGTGCGCACCGAGGTGATGCACATGATGGGCGACGTCGAGCGGCTGCGCGAGCGCGTCAGCCGGCTCGGCGGCCATTTCGATCAGGTCAGCGAGGACGTGCGGCAGGTGCTGATTTCCGCCGGCAAGATCGGCAAGCGCGCGGCGCGGATCGAGGACCTCGATTTCGCGACCGCCGATGCTACGATGGCGACGCCGCGGGCGTCGGAACCGCCGGCGGCCGCGCCCCGCGAGCTTCAGGCAGGAGAATAATCCCGCGATGACAACGCCTTACGACCGCCTTACCGAACTCGGCCTGAGCCTGCCGAAAGCGCTTCCGGCGCAGGCCAATTACGTGCCGTGGCTGATTCGCGGCTCGCAGCTGCTGGTGTCGGGACAGGGGCCGTTCGACAGCGAGGGCAAGCTGCGCACCGGCAAGGTGGGGCGCGACCGCAGCGCCGAACAGGCGTACGACGACGCCCGCATCACCGGTCTCAACCTGCTGGCGCAGGTCCACGCCGCGCTCGGCGACCTCGGCCGCGTCGTCCACGTGCTGAAGGTGTTTGGCATGGTCAACGCCACCGACGACTTCAAGGACCATCCCAAGGTCATCAACGGCTGTTCCGACCTGTTCGTCGCGGTGTTCGGCGAGGCCGGCCGCCACACCCGCTCGGCGGTCGGCATGGGCTCGCTGCCGATGGGCATCAGCGTCGAGATCGAGGCGGCGTTCGAGATCGCCTGACGCCGCGCAAGGCGGCGGGGCGGGGCGAACCGAAAACGAGGCGTCATCGTCCGCGAAAGCAGGCGATCCAGTCATCTGTGTGGGCGCATGGGAAATTCGACCCGACGTGAAGTACTGGATACTCCGCCTTCGCGGAGTATGACGGGTTTTCGTGTTGCCATCGCGGGAACCTCATCCCACCATGCCTTAGGGGGCGCATGACCGTACCGGACGCCGCATCGTCGCCGCCGCCCTCGCCCGCGCTCGCACCTGCGTCGTGGCGGGCGCGGCTGTGGACGGCGTGGCTGGTCTATCTGCAACCGCGCGTTCTGGTGGTGATGTTCCTCGGCTTCTCGTCGGGACTGCCGCTGGCGCTGTCGGGCTCGACGCTGCTGGTGTGGGTCAGCGAGAGCGGCGTCAGCCTCGGCACCATCGGCCTGTTCACGCTGGTCGGCACGCCCTACACGCTGAAATTCCTGTGGGCGCCGCTGGTCGACGGCCTGCGGCTGCCGCTGCTGACAAAACTGTTCGGCCGCCGCCGCGGCTGGCTGATCTTCACTCAACTGCTCTTGATCGCCGCGATCCTCGGGCTGGCGCTGACCGATCCGGCGCGCTCGCCGTTCTTCGTCGCGCTCGGCGCGCTGCTGGTCGCGACCGCGTCCGCGACGCAGGACATCGTGGTCGATGCCTTCCGCGTCGAAAGCCTGGATGAGAGCGAGCAGGCCGCCGGCATGGCGTCCTATGTGGCGGCCTACCGCATCGGCATGGTGGCCTCCACCGCCGGCGCGCTGTTTCTGGTCACCGGCTTCGAGCACCTCGGCCTGCCGCGCCTGCACGCCTGGATGGCGAGCTTCGCGGTGATGGCGGCGCTGGTGCTGATCGGCATCGTCACCGTGCTGGTGGCGCGCGAGCCGGAGGGCTCCACCCGCACCGAGGCGGCGACAGGCCGCACGCCGTCGCTGCAACGGGTGATCGACGCCGCGACCGGCGCCTTCGTCGAGTTCCTCAAGCGCCGCGATGCGATCGCCGTCCTCGTTTTCGTCATGCTGTTCAAGTTCACCGACGCCTTCGCAGGCGCGATGACGGTGCCGTTCATCATCGATGTCGGCTTCACCCGCAACGACTACGCCATCATCGTCAAAGGGCTGGGCCTCGCCGCGACGCTGATCGGCGGGTTCGCCGGCGGCTTCCTTGCCCGTGCCTGCCCGCTGATCGCCTGCCTGTGGATCGGCGGGCTGTTGCAGGCGATCTCGAACCTCACCTTCAGTTGGCTGGCGCTGATCGGGCCGCAGCAATGGGCGCTGGCGGTCGCGGTCACCGTCGAGCAGTTCACCGGCGCGATCGGCACGGTGATCTTCGTCGCTTATCTGTCGGCGCTGTGCAACAACCCGCTGCACACCGCCACGCAATACGCGCTGCTCACCGCGCTGGCCTCGGTCGGGCGCATCTATCTGTCATCCGGCGCGGGCTACGTCGCCGCCGCCACCGGGTGGCCGCTGTTCTTCGTGGTCAGCGTGCTGGTGGCGATCCCGAGCCTGCTCCTGATGATCTGGCTGCAACGGCGCGGCCACTTCAATGGGCTCGGCCCGGTGAAGGCGTAGGTTTCGTCGTTGTGCCATCTGACCGGAAACGAGGCGTCATCGTCCGCG